>NZ_JAUSTM010000009.1 GCF_030812835.1 Streptococcus moroccensis | reverse complement strand
GTGTGTTTGTGGTGAACTACATTATATCTCTCTGAGGTGTTTTTGTATACTTTTTTCTCAACTAGAAAGTGGCTAACTCCATTTTAGAACTTTCGAAAGTTTAAGGAAAGCTGTTACAAACCCATTTATCCTAAAGAATAGTCTACTCTTTTGCCTTAACTTTGGAAAGGAACAGGTAACCTTAGCCAAAGTCCTTGAGGTAGCTCTTCAAGTCCCTTAGCATCTCTTTTTTCCCTCGGAAGGTCTCTCCTCCCATCAGACGGTCAAATTGGTCCTGTTTTTCTAGCGTTAATTGCTTTCTATACTGAGCCAACATATCCCTTAGGATAATCTGATCAGCCATGGCCATCTCACGGACATAGAGTTTATGGGCCACGTCACTGACTTCTTCATAATTTTGGCGGTTGAGTTTGCGTTTGTCACTTTCTTGTTTGCGCAGCATGTCAAGGACGTAATTGCGAAACTTGGTTTTGAAAAAGCGGAACAATTCCCCATCATTATGTTCAATTCCAGGACAGCTTTCTAGAAGCTGGGATAACACCAGCATGCCTTCCTGGTCCCAGTCCTCTTGTTCCCAAAGTTGAATGTAATAATCCTTACGGGTCCTGTGGACAATTGGGGCCACCTTTTGATAAATCACTTTAAACTCCATCATATACTCCTTTTTTAATGTTAGGAGTATTGTAAGAGATTTTGAGTGGGCCGTGGGACGAATTTCATAAACGGTTCGTTTTCCATCTTAAATGGTCAAAAAATCTCGAGAACTCCTGTCCTCGAGATTTTTTTGTTATTCTTCGTCTAAGAAACTATTAAAGACTTCCTCAATCATATCCCATTCAGCCGTAGCGTCTTCAGGGATTGGTTGAAGGTCACCTTCTGTTCCATCTTCGTTTTCCGTAAATGAGTAGGCTTGAATTTCAACTTCACCATCTTCGTCTTCAACAGCAGATGCTGGAATCAAGAGGACATAGTTTTTTCCGAATTCTTCTTGGCCATCAATCGTCAACAAGATTTCAAAGAGGGTTTCGTTGCCATTTTCATCAACAAGTGTAATTAATTCGCGTTCTTCGTGGTTATGATCATGATCGTGATTATGTGTCATAAAGTTCTCCTTTTTTGATATGTAGTGGTTAAAAATGGCGATCAAGGTAATTTTGCAAAATCAACTGGGCTGCCAATTTATCAATCACTTTTTTGCGTTTGCCTCGGCTAAGATCTGCCTGCTCGACTAACATCCGTTCAGCGGCTACGGTGGTCAAGCGTTCATCCTGATAAGCCACAGGTAAAGCAAACCGTTCTGTTACTAAATCTCCATAGGCCCTAGACGCTTCAACGCGGGGTCCTTCAGAGTTATTCATATTTTTGGGTAAGCCAATGACAATCTTTGTCACCTGATACTCTGTCAGCAATTCAGCCAACCGATCCAGGCCAAACTCGCCCTTAGCTTCATCGATTGGGATAATTTCAAGTCCCTGAGCGGTAAACCCCAAGGGATCAGAGACTGCTACACCGACCGTCTTTGAGCCAACATCTAATCCTATAATCCGCATTAGATATCGATTCCATGTCCATTGAGGTAGAAGCGAACCAATTCCTCAACGATTTCATCCCGCTCATATTTACGAATCTGGTTCCGTGCGTCATTGTAACGTGGAACATAGGCCGGATCGCCACTCAACACATAACCCACGATTTGATTGATCGGGTTATAGCCTTTCTCATCCAAGGAACGATAGACAGTTGTCAAGGTTTCGCTAATCTCTTTCTTGTTTGTATCGTCAAGATTAAAACGAACTGTTTCATCAGTAAATCCCATCGTTACACCTTCTTTCTACTTCAACTCTTCCTTTTATTTTAACTGATTTTGGCGATTTTCACAACTATTTGCCACTATTTTCACAGCTTTCTGCGCCTCTTTTTCCTAAGGCGTTACTGGTTTTGCGCCGTAGGCTTCTAGACGTTTTAAATACTCTTCTGCTTTGAGATGATCCAGATCAGCGAGGCCCGATCCCTGAAAAATCTCTGACCGGCCTAAGGCATTTGCATCAAGGTTGGGAACCTCCAGCGTAAACTGTAAGAACAATTGGTTGTCATCCGTGCTTTGCAGTTCATAAGCCAGCCCCTCAATTTGTTCTAGTTCTTGATAGGCAGGGTCTTCAGCCATGGATTCGCCTAGTAATTTCTTGGTTTCTTCAAAGCCAAGGTCATTGATCGCATCGGTGATCTCTGGCGTTGGTTGTAACTCATTTCTTAAAATAACTTTTTGAAGTTTCTCGCCCTTATAAATAACTGTTTGCTCCTGAATCTGACCATTGGCCATTTCAAGTTCAAAAGACTGGGTTTTCACCACTTGTTCTTCAGCCACCTCGCTAGTCGTTGTCGTTTCTTTAGCCTCATTTTTGGTGCTACATCCAACAAGCAAGACCATCACAAGCAGAAGCACAATCCCTTTCATTTTGCCCATTTCATCACCTCATCCTATTTCACTTAGTATAACATTTTGCCTATTTTTTGACAAGAGAGTCTGAAAGCGAGGCCTAAAAAAGAGACCCAAAAGGATCTCTGTTAATTCTTTTAAATCGTAAGCACCTTAAAGTGCAGCTCTTAGGCGGGCTTGGGCGTTTTCAACATTACGCACAGCGCGCGGTAAAAAGGCACGAATATCGTCTTCTTTATATCCCACTTGCAATCGCTTGGTATCGATGAGGATAGGACTTTTTAGAATTCTAGGATTTTCGGTGATGATGTCAATCACTTCGTTAACGCTGAGGTCTTCGATATCAACCCCTAAGCCTTTGGCATAGCGGTTTTTTGAAGAAACAATCGAAGCGATACCATTCTCCGTTTTTGATAAAATTTCTAAAATTTCAGCTTTTGTAATCGATTCTTTACCAAGGTTATGCTCTTTATACGGGAGATGGTGAGCGTTTAACCAAGTTTTTGCTTTTTTACAACTGGTGCAACTTGATACAGTATAAATCTTGATCATGTAGTAGCTCCTTTTGCTCTGTATGATACTAGTATTATACCTAGTATATCATAATTTGCCATCCGTCGGAAGACCTATTTTCAATTATTCTTCGATTTCGATAGCATCTAGATCAAGAGTTACTTCTTCTGCAAGAGCTGATTCTTCTTGATTTGGCGCGGTTTCTGGCTGATTATCCCCTTCGATCAGACCATAGTGAACCCGAACCTTATTGTCAATTTCTGCAAAAATTTCTGGATTTTCCTTGAGGAATTTCTTAGCGTTTTCAGACCCTTGCCCGATTTTTTCATCGTTATAAGAGAACCACGCACCAGATTTTTTGATGATGTCAAGGTCGCTAGCGATTTTCACAAGCTCACCGGTTTGGGAAATCCCTTCACCGTACATGATTTCGACAAAGGCTTCTTTAAACGGTGGCGCCACCTTGTTTTTCACGACCTTAATCTTGGTTTCCTTACCAACGTTTTGGTCTTTTTGATCGCCTGTTCCCTTGATTTGAGTTGTTCCACGAACATCAAGACGAACAGAAGCATAGAACTTAAGGGCACGTCCACCTGGGGTGGTTTCAGGGTTACCAAACATGACGCCGACTTTTTCACGTAATTGGTTGATAAAGATAGCGATGGTCTTGGTTTTATTAATAGAGGCACCGAGTTTGCGCATAGCTTGGCTCATCATACGCGCCTGCAAACCAACGTGGCTGTCACCGATGTCACCATCGATTTCGGCACGTGGCACAAGGGCTGCAACCGAGTCGATAACTACGAGGTCCACCGCACCAGAGTCAATCAGCTTCCCTGCAATTTCAAGGCCTTGCTCCCCTGAATCAGGCTGAGACAAGAGCAACTCATCGATGTTAACACCCAAGGCTTGAGCATAAAGCGGATCAAGAGCGTGCTCCGCATCGATAAAGGCTGCAATACCGCCTTCTTTTTGACACTGGGCAACGGCATGAAGGGCAACGGTTGTCTTACCAGATGATTCTGGTCCGTAGATTTCGACGATACGACCTTTTGGATAACCACCTGCGCCGAGGGCGATGTCAAGCGCCAGCGATCCTGAGCTCATGACTTGCACTTTTTGTTCAGCGCGCTCACCCAGGCGCATGATCGCTCCTTTACCAAAGTCTTTTTCAATGGTTTTTAGAGCATCATCGAGGGCTTTTTTACGTTCGTCACCAAATTTTTTAGTGATTTCGTCTAATTTTTTTCCTGGTTTTTTTGCCAAAATATATCTCCTATTTCTAAATGTCTCTGGGACACTTCTATCTTTCTATTATACCAAATTTTCGCTAGTTAACAAAGTTTGTCGTACTAGGTTAAAGGCGTTCATGCAGGCAATCTGCCGAATATCCTGCCGGCTACGTCCACCGATTCGAACCTGATAGGCCTTAGTTTCTGTAGCAGAGGATAAGCCGATAAACACGGTACCCACTGGATGGCCCTCTAGACTATCTGGACCAGCAACACCTGTCAGTGATACGCCGTAGTCACTGCCTGTCAGCTTTCTGGCCTGCTCAGCCATGGCACAGGCCGTAGCTTCAGAAACCACCCCATGCCTTTCAAGGTCCTCGCGAGCAATCTGCAACATCTGGGCTTTTTGGTCCAGACTGTAGGTAACAAAGCCGCCTTTAAAGACCTCAGAAGCCCCTGAAAAATTGGCTAAAGTGGCTTGGAAGAGTCCAGCCGTTAAACTTTCAGCTGCTGTTAGGGTTTTGCCCTGAGTTTTTAGCAGGTCAAAGGTCACGCGCTCCAAACTGTTAGCGTCCCCATAGCCATAGAGGTAATCGCTCAACTGGCCATGAGACAAGATGGTCTCTTCCAGTTGGTCGAGTTTGGCATCGGCTTTTTCTTGACTAGTCGCCTTGGTCGACAAGCGCAGTGTGACCTCCCCAGTCTTAGCGTAGGGAGCCAAAGTCGGGTCTGTCTGCTGGGCAATCACATCGGCTAGGATGGTCACTAGCTGGCTTTCGCCAATGCCAAAAAAGCGAAGAACACGAGAATAGAGCTGTTGGCCCTCACTGTCTAACAAGGGCAACAATTCCTTAGTTACCATGGGTTTGAGCTCACTCGGCGGTCCAGGGAGTACCACATAGGTCACACCGTCTTGGGTGATGAGCCCTCCCACTGCAAGTCCCGTATGGTTAAAAAGCGGGGTAGACCCCTCGACAATTTGAGCCTGGCGTTCGTTGTTTGGGGTCCTAGAACTAGCCGGTCGGCTCGCAAAAAAAGCATCCAACTTAGCGACCGCTTTAGGATCAAAAACAAGGTCTCTGCCTAAAAATTGGGCCAATATTTGCTTGGTCAGGTCATCGTCTGTGGGACCCAATCCTCCGCACAAGACCACTAAATCGCTACGCTTTTTAGCGGTTTCCAAGGTCGCCATTAGACGGCCTTCATTGTCCCCAACGGCCACATGGTAAAAAACATCGACCCCGATCTGGGCAAATTTTTCTGATAAAAATTGGGCATTGGTATTGACGATTTGACCGGTCAAAATCTCTGTCCCTACTGCGATTACTTCCGCTTTCATAGTTGACCTACTTTCTTATTCGTAGTTTTCCTATCATTTTACCAAAAAAAACAGCCATTAGGCTACTTTGACATGGTTTTTTGATAAGGTTTGGTTTATCTGTACTTGTAATCACAGCTCTCTTCGTGGTCATTGATTAAGCCCGCTGCCTGTAAATAAGAGTAGATGGCGACAGGCCCTGTGAACTTAAACCCACGTTTTTTGAGATCCCTGGAAATGGTCTCGGACAAGGCTGTCTTAGCTGGGAGAGCTTTGGAGTCTGGGACACTATTGACCTGAGGCTCACCACCCACAAAAGCCCACAAGTACTCTTTAAACGACCCAAACTCTTCCTGTACCTTGAGAAAGGCCTGAGCATTGCCGCGAGTCGCCCATAGCTTGCCACGATGCCGAACGATTGCAGGATTGGCCAACAAGGCCTCCAGTTCCTGATCAGTCATGTCAGCTACTTTTGTAATCTCATACTGGTGAAAGGCCTGTCGAAAAGCCTCTCTTTTGTTAAGAATGGTTTCCCAAGAAAGGCCAGCCTGATACCCTTCTAACATGAGAAGTTCAAACAAGGCTTGGTCTTGGTAGACGGGTTTCCCCCACTCCTCATCGTGGTAGGCGATGTATAGGGGATTGCTTTCTTTAACCCAGGAACAACGATTGGTCATGAAATCTCCTTTACTGATGATAGGCAATAGGGTAACACTAGATGACTGATGAATAGAAGTCAGACTAGATTTCTCTTGAAAATATATACCGCGATAACCCTCTAAAACAGAACACGGGCTACGAACGGCGTGAAATAGACCATTTCTCATAGAAACAAATCGCTCAGCATCAAAATACCTAATGTCACTTTGTTCGCTTAAGGGTCTTTGTCTCTTACTGAACTGAGTTCGAGCTGAAATCCTTGTGAACATTAGCGGTTTTCTAGGACGCGAGTCGTCTGGCGGCAACCGATTATTTTCAAATGGATTTTTAACGCTCTCACAGCTTACTTCATCAACATTTTAAGGGCTTGTTTGATGTAGTTTTCAGCGGTATCATTTGTGCCTTCAAAGAAGGTTTTGATTTTCTTGAGTTCTTTGGCTTTGTAGCCGAGGGCCTCCATGGCCTCCATCGCTTCATCCAAAGCATGGTTGTCTGATGAAGCAAGTGGGGCTTGTTGACTTGGTTCCTTGCTTCCAACACTAGTAATTTTTCCTTCAAGGTCCAAGACCATCTGTTGAGCTGTTTTCTTACCAATCTTTGGAAACTTGGTCAAGTAGGTAATATTTTTCTCATCAATGGCACGGACAAGCCCTGCATTGTCATCGGCAGCGATAATAGCCAGGGCTGAGGTTGGACCAATTCCTGAAACCGAAATCAGATTCAAAAAGAGGGCTTTTTCGTCCTCATCTTTAAAACCATAAAGGCTGTGGGCATCCTCACGGATAACCTGATGCAGATACACTTTAAGGTCCTGATTGAGTTGGCCGGAATAGGCATAAGGGTTGGCAACACTGATAAGATAGCCTAGCCCACCCGCTTCTACAACGATGTATTTGGCTGTGATTTTGGTTAATTGTCCTTTAATATAATCGTACATGGTAACTCCTTTTGTAATGGTTCTAGTATATCACAGGTTCTTGCTTTTAAGACGAGTAAGAATAACTTAGACCGAAACCTTTTTCTGTTCGTCGATTTTGAAGAGCATTTTTTCCACTTAAAACGCAACTAGGGGTTAACAAATTGTCTACTATGCTTGCTGGAATAGGATTTTAGCTTATGATACAATAAGGGTACAATACATGACAAAGGAGCGGCTCATGACTCTCGCAGAAAAGATTTTTACCCTCAGAAAAGAGGCCGGCCTGTCTCAAGAACAATTAGCTGAACGGCTTAACCTCTCCCGTCAAAGCATTTCCAAGTGGGAATCTGGCCAAAGCCAACCAGAAATAAATCACATCGTCAAACTCAGTCAGATTTTCAACGTTACAACGGATTTTCTTCTAAAAGAAGAGGGCGCGAACACTAATCCAGATGATAAGGTGTTCCAAACACCTGATACCAAAAAAAGAGTTCATTTAGTTATCCTTTTGGAAATCGTCTATATTATTAATTTCGCTTTTCTTGCCTACTGGTGGGTTGGTGAAATGTACCAGCTTGCTACTCCGCTTGACTGGATAGGATTTTTTCTTTTGATTGCTAGTGCTGTTGCCTTACGTAAAGTGATTCAGCTGAAAAAAGAAGAAAAATAAGGAATGGGGCATTTTATCACAAAAAGACTAGGAAAAAAGTCCTAGCCTTCTAATCATTTATCATCAGTTAAGCAAGACGCAGGGTTTGGGAGTAACACTCACTGGCTTTGCCAGTTTTCATGTTACCCCTGCACAGGCCATTAGGTGCTTTAGCACCAATGAGTCACTGCTGAGTGGCCTCTAATTCACCGATTTTATCAGATTTTTCAGTCCCACTCAACTATGCTGAGGTGGGACTGACAAGGTCTGGGGATAGACCTTCTCAGTCTGAACCTAAAAACTGAAAAAGGGAGGGGAAGTTAATTTCTTCGAAATCATGACTTTTGCCCCACCCTCGTCTTCCTAATATTTCCCTAGTTCTCTCAAACTCGTATGGTTTTCTTGGATCCGGCGGAACATTTTTTCCATGTCGGACTTGGTAAAGTTGACAAGGACTGGTCGTCCGTGCGGGCAGTTGTAGGGATTGTCACAGGTGGCCAGTTGTTTTAAAAGGTCACGCGCTGAATAGTCATCCAAACGGTGGTTGGCCTTGATGCTGCGTTTACAAGACATCATGATTGCTAGCTCTGCTCGGTAGCGCTTGATGGAGACCTCCTTGGTCAAGAGAAGCATGTCGCACATCTCGTAAACCGCTGATTCAATCTCTTCTTCCTGGAACCATATCGGGTGCTCCCGCAGGATAAATTGATTGGTACCATATTCTTCTAAATGGACCCCAATCTCTCTGAGACTTGCCATCCGCTCCTTGAGGAGAAGCATGTCGTTAGCTGGAAATTCAAAGATATAAGGCACTAAGAGCTGTTGCTGGGAACTGTCAACCTCCCCGATTTTTTCCCGATAGTACTCGTACTTGACCCGCTCCTGAGCAGCATGCTGGTCGATAATATAAAGCCCGCCATTGCCTTGAGCAAAGAGGTAGGTACCGTGCATCTGGCCAAAGTATTCTAATTCAGGAAAAGTCGAGGTTTCTTCGTTTTCCAAATTGACAAGGGCCTTTTCCAAATCTTTTCGGCTCAGTTCAGGATGGTCATAATCCTCCTCATCCAGCTGAGACCGCTGCGCAAACTTAATCCGGGGAGTTGGTGTTTCAGATGGTGACAACTCCTTCTTGTCAGGGCTGTCAAGATCTTGTAAAGGGGCTCTCTCCTCAGCGACTTGAGAACTTTCAGCACCAGGTTTGACATAGAAGTCCTGCTTGACAGCATCATAGTAGAGATTGGTTTCTTTGAGCGGCAGGGTCGTCTGCTCTGGTTTTGGCTGGTTGCGAGTTGCAGACTTAGCTAGGTTTTCAAGGGCATCCGGAATCAAATCCTGAGACTTAAGCGCCTCAGCAATGGCCTCAGTGATGAGGGTCATTAGCTCCCGCTCCTTAGAAATCCGAACCTCTTGCTTGGTCGGGTGGACATTGACATCGGCTAAGTAAGGGTCAATCTGAATGTCTATGACAGCAATGGGGAAACGTCCGACCATGAGCTTAGAACCATAACCGTCAATGATGGCACGGTTCAAAAGGAAATTTTTGATGTAACGGCCATTGATGAGAAGGGTAATGTAATTGCGGTTGGCCCGCGTCAGCTCTGGCAGAGAAACATAGCCTGACACCTCAAAGTCGAGGTCAGACTTGGCAATCTCAACCATCTTTTTAGCAGTAACCAGTCCGTAAACACCAGCAATCGCTTGGCGAAGTTGGCCTGATCCAGCTGTTTTGGTTAGCTCATTCCCATCATTGATTAGGGTAAAGGCCACTTCAGGATGGGCCAGGCTGAGACGGTTAATCACATCCACAATATGGGATAATTCCGATTGCTGGCTCTTAACATACTTGAGTCGGGCCGGGGTATTGAAAAAGAGGTTTTCCACAGTAATGGTCGTCCCCTGGGGACGACTGATGGCTTCTTCCTGCTCGATCTTACCACCCTTAGTAACCAGAAGGGTGCCCTGACCCTCACCGGCAGGCGCCGTCTCGATGGTCATCTGGCTGACAGAGGCAATCGACGGCAGGGCTTCACCCCTAAAACCCAGCGTCCGGATGCGAAAGAGGTCCACCTGTGACTTGATTTTAGAGGTCGCATGGCGACGGATACTGAGCTTAGCATCATCTGCCGTCATCCCCTCACCATTATCCGTGATTTTGATCAAGGAGAGACCAGCTTCCTCAATCGTGACTGTGATCTGACTGGACCCCGCATCAATAGCATTTTCGACCAACTCCTTGACCACACTGGCTGGCCGTTCGATGACTTCGCCGGCCGCGATCTGGTTGGCTAGAATTTCAGGTAATTCGATAATTTTAGAAACAGTGCTCATAGGGCTCCTTTCGCTAGTGTTCTCATTCATCTTCGGGTTTTCTCGTTGTACCATTATACCATTAAACCTAACGAAAAGACATTCAAAAAGAGGCTGGAAAAAAGTCCTAGCCTTCTAATAATTTATCGTCAGTTAAACAAGACGCAGTGGTTGGGAGTAACACTCACTGGCTATGCCAGTTTTAGTGTTACCCCTGCACAGGTCATTAGGTGCTTTAGCACCAATGAGCCACTGCTGATTGGAAGCCCTAAAACGCTTGCTACGCAATCGTTAGAGGCCGTCCTAATCAAACTGTTCGGAGGTGGGAGTGAGAAGGTCTGGGGATAGACTTTCTCAGCCTGAGCCTAAAAACTGAAAAGTGAGGGGAAGTCAATTTCTTCGAAATCATGACTTCTGTCCCACTCTCTGAACTTAAGACTAAATACCTTGGTTAATCGTAGCAGCGATAGCCTTCATCTGACGGTAGTTGATCAGGTAGATGACCGCGTAAATAAGGACATAGATGATCCAGAAAAAGAGGAGATTAGCCCAATCCAGCGGGAACCAGCCAGCTAAGATGCCAAGCAGGGTAAATCCGATGACAGTTACGGTAAAATGGGTAAGCGTCATTTTTAAGAGACTCCAGTCTTTTTCAAAGACGCGATCAGCCGCCTGAAACAGTAGGCCAATAGCAAACCAAATGGTCACTGCAATGGCCATCACAGCCACAGGGCTAAAGTGCGCTTGATAATAAGCACCAACAGTTGAAAAGGGATTAATCGGCAAATAGTCCCCTTCTGAGAAGATGGCCGACATCATGAGTGAAATGAGGGTTCCAATAGTGACGCCTAATGCGCCTGATAAGATGTATTTTTTCATAAGTTAAGGGCCTCCTTGATGGCTTTGAGATAGCGACGGGATGAATAGGTGACATCCCCATTTTTAAGAATGAGTTTGACTAGACCATTCGGGGTGACCTGCAAGTGATCTAACTGCTTGAGGTTAATGATTTCCGACTGCGAAATTTGTAGAAAATCGGTCGACAACAAGTCCTTGACCTGATAGAGCCGATATGCTGTGGTAAAATCCTGATCCAGAGTTTTCAGATGAACAACCTTGTCCTCGATGACCAAACGGTAAACATCTTGAGGAGCAAGCAGGTGGACAGTCTCCCCTTTTTTGGCCTTGAGACGCTCTATGGGATTGTCTAGAGTTTTAATAAAATCGGTCAATTGGGCGATCTGTCTGGTGTAGCTATGGGCTTCGATAGTGACCGAATCTTCCAGAACCTGATCTGAGATGTTAAGGTGTAGTTTCACGTTATCCTCCCTTTCTGTTTGCGAATGAGATCTCCTTCGTAAGTCTATTAAACCTTATTCGCAAAAGGTTTTCAAGAGGGTTTGACCATGTGGTCTGTTTTGAGTGCTATGTGGTCAGAAGGTCAGGATAGATGGCAAAAGACTGAACAGGCGTTCAGTCTTTCTTATAATATTATAACTCTTTCTGCAGTTCGGCCAAGGCCATCATAGCCTCCATTGGCGTCATGGTATTGAGGTTGATTTGACTAAGACGGGTTAGAACCGGATGGTCCTCTACTGCTGTGAAGAGGTCTAGCTGGGCTGGGGGGTCCTGAACAGTTCCAAAACCTCCGTCCTGGTGAACCGCAATCTGGGCTGCATGCTGCTCTAACTGGGTCAGGATATGATCGGCTCTAGCGAGCAAATTGTCCGGTAAACCGGCAATCTTGGCCACATGAATCCCGTAGGATTTATCTGCTGGCCCTTGAGCAATCTTATGGAGGAAGGTCACCTGACCAGACTTCTCCAGGGTGGCCACATGGACATTGACCAAATGCTCCAACTGGTCGCTGAGGCTGGTCAACTCATGGTAGTGGGTCGCAAAGAGGGTCTTGGCCCCGACCTTGTCATGGATATACTCTATGATGGCTTGGGCCAAGGCCATGCCATCATAGGTCGCTGTCCCACGACCCAACTCGTCAAAGAGGATAAGGGAATTTTCTGTCGCCAATCTGATGGCCTTATTAGCCTCCATCATCTCCACCATAAAGGTCGACTGACCGCTGACCAAGTCATCGGCTGCGCCGATGCGGGTAAAGATGGCATCAAAAATAGGCAGAGTGGCCGTTTCAGCCGGCACATAAGAACCAATCTGGGCCAGAATGACAATGATGGCTAACTGGCGCATGTAGGTGGACTTCCCGCTCATGTTTGGCCCAGTAATCAGTTGAAGGGCTGTCGTCTCGTCCATTTGGATATGGTTGGGCACATAGCTTTGGGCTCCCATGACCTTCTCAACCACCGCATGCCGGCCATTAACAATATCAATAACTCGGCTGTCTGTGAAGGTAGGCTTGACCAAGTGTTGTTGCTCGGCCACCTCTGCTAGACTTTGGAGAACATCGACCGTCGCAATGGCCTGCGCCAGGTCTTGTAAGCGTTGGATGTACTTAGCCACCTCCTGGCGGAGGCGCATAAAAATTTCATATTCAAGAGAGGCAGACTGCTCTCGCGCCTCTAGGATATCCCGCTCAAGACTTGTCAGAGCTTCTGTCCCGTAACGCTCAGAGTTTTTTAGCGTCGCCTTGCGGAAGAAATGGCTAGGCACATGGCCGAGTTGGGAATTGGTCACGTGGAAATAATAGCCATCCTTGCGGTTGTAATCAATCTTGAGGTTGGTAATCCCGGTCGCTTCGCGCTCCTTGGCCTCAAGCTCCGCAATCCAAGCCGCACCGTCTCGCATGATGACCCGGTACTTGTCAAGGGTCTCGTCAAAGCCGGTCTTGATAATCCCGCCTTCAGTAATGACTGTTGGCACATCAGGGTCTATGGCCGCTGTGATAAGGGCGTGAAGTTCAGGAAGAGCATCCAAACGGTCTACGAGCTGGTCTAGAACAGGTTGGCCTAATCCTTCTAAAATGGTTCGAATGGCTGGGACGTGTCCAAGGGTCTGGCCGAGTTGCAAGAGGTCTTTAGGCGTTGACTTCCCAAAAGACACCCGGCTTGCCAAGCGCTCAATATCGTAGACCCCTTTTAAGGCTTCGACCAAATCGGCCCGCTCAATAAAAGCATCCATCAGAACCTGGATAACAGCTTGTCGGTATTCTATCTGCTGGCGATCAATCAGAGGCCGGTCCAGCCAAGCCCGCAGGAGGCGCATGCCCATAGCTGTTTTCGTTTCATCCATCAGCCAAAAGAGACTACCGTGCTTTTTACCGGTCCGAGCGTTTTCTAAGAGGTCCAAGCTCGACTTGGTCGCGTAATCCATCTGCAAGACATCACGGACTTGATAAGGACGAACAGACTTAAGGTGGCTCAACTCCCGCAACTGAGTCCTAGCCACATAGGCAAGGAGCTTGCCGGCTACTTGTTTTTCGAGGACTGTCAAGTGCTGGTCGATTAAGGGACTTTCTATAAGGGCGTCTTTTTGAGGAGACAAGAGCAAGTTCATCTGGCCAGAGAGGACTTGTTGAGTCTCTTCGTCAAGCTCAAAGCCCAAGACCACTTCCCGAGCACGAAGATTACGAATTTCTCCCGTTGCGCTCGCTAAATCAGCCATTTCCGTCACATAGAAATCTCCTGTGACCACGTCCATATAGGCTAAACCATAGGTACTCCCTGCTTGATCAAGGGCAATCAAAAAGTTGTTATCGCTATCCAGCTTGCTAGAATCTGCAACCGTCCCAGGCGTGATTACTTGGACTACAGCCCGTTTAACAACGCCCACAGCGGTCTTAGGGTCTTCCATCTGCTCAGCAATGGCTACCTTATGGCCGAGCTCCACCAAGGTATCAATATAAGTCTGAGCCGAATGATAGGGCACACCTGCCATAGGAATGGGGTTTTCCGCATTTTTATTGCGACTGGTTAAGGTTAACTCTAAAATCTGAGCCGCCTCTACAGCATCATCGTAAAATAGCTCGTAAAAATCGCCCATGCGAAACAGCAAAAAAGCATCTGGATAATCTGCTTTAATATCCAGATACTGCTGCATGCCTGGGGAAAGTTTTTCAGTTGTCATGACTTAACTCCTCGTTGCGTCTACTCATCTGCTGGGTCATAGATTACTTGGTAAGCCTTGAGTTTTGATTCAATGGCTTGGGCAGCAGCCTCATCTCGGCAGATCGCAATGACTGTGTCTGCTCCTGCGACTGTCCCTAAAATTTCAATAGGATGAGCCTCATCGATCACATTAGAGGTCACTCCTGCTTCACCTAAACGTGTGTGCATGACAAGGGTAAAGCTTGCCCGCTCAATTTTTAACACATAGGTCGCCAATAATTGAATAAAGTCATCCCCTTCTTGGTGCTCTGGTAAAATATAGTAAGATTCTCCCCTGTCTCTTGTTTTAATCAAGCCCAGTTCTCTCAAGTCTCTCGATAGGGTTGTCTGAGTCACTTCAAAGCCTTTTTCTTCAAGGCCTTCTTGGATTTCTCTTTGCGTTGACAGGTGACGCGTTCGGACCATTTCCTTAATGGTTTCATGCCGGTCTCGTTTTTTCATGGGTTTCTCCAATTTCTTTTCTTATGCAAGATTATACCAAAAACAGGGTAATTTTTCATCATTACAAGCGGAATTCCCTTGATTTTGTGTTAGAATAGGAAGGAAGACATTTAAAAGGAGACCTACCATGGATTCTAAGTTACAAGCTGCAAAAAGTCTGGCTGCCATCCTTCCTAGCCTGGACGAATCAGCTATCCTCAATTTACTTGAAAAACCAAAATCCGCCGACCTTGGAGATATTGCCTTTCCTGCCTTTTCTCTGGCCAAGGTCGAGCGTAAAGCCCCTCAAGCTATCGCAAGCGACATTGCTGAAAAGATTGATGCGACAGGCTTTAGTAAGGTTGTTGCTACTGGACCTTATGTGAATTTTTTCCTTGATAAGACGACGGTATCTGGCCAAATTCTAAAGGATGTGATTACTTTGGGAGCTGATTTTGGTCAATCTGATCTTGGTCAAGGGCAAAACGTGGTCATCGACCTTTCATCGCCTAATATCGCTAAGCCTTTCTCAGTAGGTCATTTACGGTCAACCGTTATCGGGGATGCCCTATCCAATATTTTTCAAAAAATTGGCTACAAAACCGTCAAGGTCAACCATCTCGGTGACTGGGGCAAACAGTTTGGTCTTTTGATTGTGGCCTATAAGCTCTGGGGAGATAAGGCGGCCGTAGAAGCCAACCCAATCAGTGAGCTCTTAAAGTTATATGTCCGCATTAATGACGAGGTTAAAGACCATCCTGAATATGATGACGAGGCGCGTGCCTGGTTTCGAAAACTGGAAGCTGGGGATGCTGAGGCGCTTGAGCTTTGGCAATGGTTCCGTGACGAAAGTTTAGTTGAGTTTGACCGTATCTACCAACAAATGAACGTAACCTTCGACAGCCTAAATGGCGAAGCTTTCTACAACGACAAGATGGATGAAGTCGTTGAGTTGTTGACTGAAAAAAATCTCCTAACCGAGTCCAAAGGGGCTCAGGTCGTTGATTTGACTAAGTATGGCATCGAGCATCCTGCCCTCATCAAAAAATCTGACGGTGCGACGCTTTACATTACTCGAGACATCGCTGCTGCTCTCTACCGTAAACGTCACTATGATTTCGCGAAATCCATCTACGTAGTGGGTCAAGAACAAGCTGCCCACTTTAAGCAGCTCAAGGCTGTCTTAAAAGAAATGGGTTATGATTGGAGCGACGACATCACTCACGTCTCCTTTGGCCTTGTGACCAAGGGTGGTGCAAAACTCTCGACCCGCAAAGGCAATGTCATTCTTCTTGAGCCCACACTCCAAGAAGCCATTACCCGCGCTCAGGCCCAGATTGATGCCAAAAACCCTAATTTAACCGACAAAGAAGCGGTAGCTCACGCCGTTGGGGTTGGTGCCATTAAGTTTTACGACCTTAAAACGGACCGCAATAACGGTTATGACTTTGACCTTGAAGCCATGGTCTCCTTCGAAGGCGAGACCGGCCCTTACGTTCAGTATGCCCATGCCCGCATTCAATCTATCCTGAGAAAAGCAGACTTTACACCAGATGCGACCCAAGCCTATAGCCTGGATGATGCTGAAAGCTGGGATATCCTCACGCTTCTTCAGGCATTCGGAGCAACTGTACAGCGGGCAGCCAATAACTTCGAGCCATCTATCATCGCTAAATATGCGATAAACCTAGCTCAGGCCTTCAACAAGTTCTACGCCCATACCCGTATTTTGGATGACAGTTCAGAACGCGACAGCCGCTTAGCCCTCGCTTACGCAACAGGCCTAATCCTCAAAGAGAGCCTCCGCCTCCTCGGCGTCGATGCTCCAACCGAAATGTAAAGTAAAACCATCTCTCGCTCGTTAGCAAGGGATGGTTTTGTTCTCTAAATAGTATAGTCAAGTCTAGCCTTTGAAAGTCTAATCAATCTTTCTTCCTCAATACATATAGGAGACAACTATATCATAACATACAAAAAAGCAATTTTCCATATCATAACTTCTCTGCTACAATAAAGCTATCAAACATGAGGTGAAACAGATGACAAAAAAATATTTTGAACACGTTGGGAGTTTTTTACGCCCGGAAGCATTAAAAGAAGCCCGCGAGGCCTTTGCCGCAGGCAATCTTTCTCAGGAAGAGTTAACAGCTATTGAAGACCGCCTGATTACAGAATTGGTCGATAAACAGGTGGCTGCTGGACTCGAGAAGGTCACAGATGGCGAGTTCCGCCGTGCTAACTGGCATGTTGATTACTTCTGGGGCTTTGATGGGATTGAACGCCACCAGTTTGGCCAAGGCTTAGCCTTTCACGGTGTGGAAACCAATGATGATTCTGCTCGTGTCACTGGAAAAATTGGCTTTACCAAGGAAAACCATCCCTTTATTGGCCATTACCAATTTCTCAAAAAATTAGCAGATGAGCGAGGTGTCGAAGCTAAAATCACTATCCCAGCACCAGCCCAGTGCTTGGTCGAGTTGCAACGAGGTTCCAATATCCAAAAAGCCCTTGAAGTCTACCCAAATCAAAAGGAATTGTTGGATGATTTAGCGACTGCTTACCGTGATTCTATCCTCGCTTTTTATGAAGAAGGTGCTCGCACCATTCAGCTGGATGACTGCACTTGGGGCGTCATTATGGACGATGAGTTTTACAAAACAGTCATCAAAGGTGCTGTGGAAAAGGACTTCCTTCGGGAAAACTTCCTCTATGTCAACAACAAGGCGGTAGAAAACCTGCCAGAAGACCTGCAAATCAACACCCATATCTGCCGTGGGAACTACCAGTCAACCTATGCAACAGTTGGCCCTTACACAGCCGTTGCGGAAACCCTTTTTGACCGTGAAAATGCTACAGCCTATTTCTTGGAATATGACAATGAACGGTCAGGTGGCTTTGAGCCGCTAGCAGAATTCAAAGACCCTAACAAAGTAGCGGTTCTAGGCTTGATCACGACCAAGGACGGCCAGTTGGAAGACAAGGAGACCATCATCAAACGGATTCGTGAGGCGGCTGAAATTCTGCCGCTTGAGCAACTCTGGTTAGCGACCCAATGTGGCTTTGCTTCTACTGAGGAAGGCAACTTGATAGCAGATGAAGACCAATGGAAGAAGTTGGCCCTTGTTAAAGAAGTCATTGATGAGGTATGGGGAACAAAGGCTTAATCAGAAGCGTCACTATTTACTCCTTTAGTAAATAGTGATTTTTAATGGTTTTAGTTAATTCTTCGGAACCATTCTTTGTGCTCTTATTCACTATCGTAAAAGAATTGTGATATAATATAGAAAACGCTTTAAGGAGGCGCAAAAATATGAAAAAGATGCTACTTTTCTTTTATATCCCCTTGCTATTTGTATTGGCAGCTTGTGGCCAAACGGCAAAGGATGAATTTCTTACGCGAGTGGAGTCCCAACAGTCTCAAAAACAGACTTCTTATGATTACAAAATAAAACTGGATGATGTGACTTCTAGTGATGCAACTGGTATCGCTACATCGTTCGAATCCTTTATTGGAAAACAGATTGATGCCACTATTTCCCAAGATCTGGAAAAGGGATTGGCTACTATTTTGCTTGATTTATCTGCTGTTAATCCTTCCCTTTCTCAAGTGGAAGTTATTTATGCAGGTGATAACCTCTACATGAATGCTGCAACTTTCACATCTCTTTCCGGTATCACGACAACTGCTTTGGATGGAAAATACATCGATGTCCAAGAATTATTAGGACAATCGATGCCGGAAATTCCAAAGTTGAGTGATTACACGCCAAATAATCAGGCTAATGCAGCTCTTTACAAAGAATTGGACGAAAAAAAATTTACCAAGGATGGGGATGATGTCACCTTGACCCTGACCTTGAATGACCTTATCGCTTTAGTTGAAAAAGCTGCAGAAAAAGGAGATGACGAAACCAAAAAGCAAGCTGCAGATATCCAGGAACAATTGGAGACTGCAACAGAAACTTTCTCTCCTGATTCCATCTTTAACATCACATTGGATAAGAAGGACAATGGAAAACTCTTGATGGATCTGTTCTCTGCTGAAAACAAAGAAGACAGTGTCCAAATCAGCATGACCTTTACGAAAAAAGACTACCAAGAGCCAATTGCCCCTACAGCAGATGATATTCTAACCGAAGAGGAGTTCAATACGTTAATGTTAGAAGCCTACTCAGGTCAATAAAAACTCATTCAATAAACATTCGAAAATAAGAAAGACTTTGTCCACAAATAAAGGGCAAGGTCTTTTTACCTTTAAAAGGCTCCATATTCTCCATAGAGATTTCACCCATTACAGCCGACGAGTCTGGGACAATTGCCCCAGACTCTTTTTAACAAATCAGTATTGACCAGTGACAGCAAACTCTCTTTAAAAGATTTCACCCACACAAACCATGTAAAGAAACAAGAATAGCATTATGATAAAATCAATTAACTTAGCTTACATATTCATTGTTAATATAATTTAGAAATTTTCTAAGCTAATCTTTTTTACATTTAATAATTAACAATGCATCTTTTATAAAGTTATGTAGATTTACAAAAGTTACCTGATTGTCTATATCGTATTGAGTAGTAACTGTTACTTCTTTTTTACTTTCTAGATCTAGATAAGTAAAATTATAGTTATCTAACCTGCCATTTAGTTTCAATCTTATATTAAAAGGCACGTATATATAGTAGTCATCATCTACTTTTGCAGCTCTAATTTCTTCCGTATTATTTGCTACTAATTCTTGAATCGGAGTAATATTTGAAAAATTGTGTTTCTCGGCAAATTTTCGTAAAAAACCATAGTCCCATGCTCCTTCAAATTTTAACGCATCATGCCAATCATATGGTGTTTCAAAAGCTTCTCCAACAGTAGTGTCAAATATCATCTGATTATTATGCCAACTCCAAATTCCATGAGCACCATACGACAATCCAGCAAAACCTCCTGATAAAACACTTTGCCAAGCAACTTTTCTTATATCTTCTCTTGTAAACCGTCCATAACGCTGTCTACTATACCCCATCATTTCATAACATGGTTCAGAGTTTAATACAGGTCTAATTGGTTTCATATTATAAAACTCTGTTGCAAGCTTGTAACCCATATCTTGAAATTCACTATTATGGCCTGACTGATACATATAAAAATCCAAGTTCTGATTATTTTTAAGTACTTCAGGAATATCCGATTCCCTACCTCTAATGTGAAGAGTTGCTAAAGAATTTGGTGCCAACTGTTTTACTATATTTAGAGAGTTATTGTAATATTCCTCAATAACTTCATCAGTTTGAAAATCAGTATCCCCACTAATAATATATATCGGATTATATTTATTGTATAGTGAAACAACTTTCTCAATATAGGTCATTAAAAGAGTTTTAGGAAATAATCCTACTTTACGCACATTCATATCACTAGCCCATGTATTTGGTAAATAATTACACCATAATAACACAATAGCAATAGTTATACCCTTTTCATAGGCTCTTTTTATCATATTTTCTGCACGTTCAAAATAAACATCATTAAACTGATTAAAATTGAAAGTCCCATCTTCATTAACAGCAAAAGGTTTGTAGTTTAGCAATGTCTGACTTGAGTCCCATTGCCAGAGCATATTAACTTGTATAACATTAAAACCTTGTTTTTGTCGTACATCCAAATAATATTCCCAATCAGACTCTTCAATATTAGTAAAAGCACTCCAACAAGTATCTGCCAAGTAAAATACAGGCTCTCCATTTTTTGAGAAATAGCGTTTCCCTTTACTAATCTGGAACATAGACTAACTCCTTTGTTTCACATCAATTGGTTTATAGAAACCTCCAAGTTTCGTCTTGATAGGATATAACCATTCTAAAAATAAATCTACCCATTTATAAACTTGAGCATTTTCATTACTTTCTTTCACTCCTGTCCGCAAATCACCTAGTACTAGGCCGTGTTTCCCTTTATCAAAAACATGAACCTCATAGGGAATGTTATGTTTATCCAGTTCTAACGCAAAACGTAAAGCATTATTAGGAGCTACCAATACATCTTCTCTAGTATGCCAAATAAAACAAGGTGGGGTATTATCAGATACATGATTTATAGGATTCATTTTTTCTACT
Organism: Streptococcus moroccensis; assembly: GCF_030812835.1. Lineage (GTDB taxonomy): Bacteria > Bacillota > Bacilli > Lactobacillales > Streptococcaceae > Streptococcus > Streptococcus moroccensis. The sequence goes on along the minus strand of NZ_JAUSTM010000009.1, from coordinate 72,206 downwards.
ATCTCTGTATTTCCATACAGAGACCCTGTTGTAGCCAAAGCAATTTTGCTAAAGCTCTCTTTTTCTTTACCAGACAGATTAAAGTCAAGTGCAGCATAACCTAGCATAGCATGGGTAGGCTTGTAAAGTTCCTTTTTCTTTCCAACTTTCTCTTCTAACCAATCCTCATGCCATAGAGTGGCTAATTGCCCAGCCAGATTTCCTCCTGCAGAAAATCCTGATACTATGATAAAATCTTCATCAACACTATATTCTCTTGAATTTTCACGAAGAAACGCTACTGCTGTTGCAAGTTCGATCAAAGGATTTGGAAAAACTGAAACAGGTTTTTTTGGTAATTCTGCCAAATCATCTGATGCATAAGCTTCAATTCCCTCTGTAGCATAATGGACAACTAGTACATGAAAACCTTCTGCCAGAAAACGCATTGCTACTTGTTCGTCCTCACGAAATGACGTCCAATAATATGCACCTCCTGGACAGATAACTATGGTTGGATATTTCCGGTTCAAATCTATCTCTTTATTAGGTTCTTGAAAGTAGTATTTGGCGTAAGCCCCCCTTTGTCCAATTTCACGTCTTATATATTTCATAGATTACTCCTTATCTAACTCAGACGAAACATACTCTTGCTCAAGGTTTCGTTTGTCAAGTATCTTAACGAAAGGATAGTAAATAGCCGCTGACAATGGAATCATAAGTACCTGGGCTAGTCCTAACACCCAGCTCCCCTGTAATAAACCTGCTATAAATATTGGAGCACCAAATGGTACTTGCATACCAATTGTCACTGGTAAAATTCCAGCTACAGTTAGAAAGTAACCTATAAGAGTACAAATAACAGGTGTAAGAATATAAGGAATCGCTAAAATAGGATTCATTACAATTGGTAAACCAAAAATTAATGGTTCATGGATTCCAAAGAGTGCCCCGGGTGCTCCAAGACGTCCTAACATTTTGAATTGCTTACTTTTTGTAAAAAACATTAAAACGACAACTAGACCAAGCATAGGTGCAAGGTTAGCATATACACCCCAAAATGATCCAGAAACTAAGTTTGGCATTGCTTCACCAGCTTGATATGCAGCTAAATTCTCTAAATCAAGAGCAGTCATAATAGGTCGGATTACAGCTAGTACGACGATTGCACCGTGAATACCGAAAACCCACAATATTTGCATAATTAGAAGAGCTATCAACATTGACCATATATTGCTACCAAGACCTTGCAAAGGAATTTGTAATACGGTATAGATAAATTGATGGAAACTACCAAAACTTGTATGTGCAAAAAATCCTGAAATTATAGTAAAAATAATCGCTACAATGAAAGCTGGAATTAATCCAGAAAATGTTTTTGAAATAAATGGTGGAACACCATCTGGCATTTTTATAGTCCAATTCTTATCAAGAATAAATACATAAATACGTGTTGCTAGTATCCCAACTATCATTGCTGCAAAGAGTCCTTTTGCACCTAAGAAATCAAATGTTAGTGCTGAGATAGGCATTGGAGCACCCTCAAGTTCAAAAGTCGAGACTGGAGTTAAAATTAAAAAACTGAAGAGTGCAATATATCCTGCACTTGTCCCATCTTTTTTAAATGATTTTGCTAATTCATTTGCTATAGCAAAAACAGCATAAAGAGATAACGCATTTGTTGTAAAAGTAGCTGGTAAACCGATAATCCCCTTAATCGGCTCAATTAGATTTTGATAAAATTCAATTTGCATTGAAGATAAAAGGGTACTAAATGCCCCAATCATCATTATGGGTAATGTTGACATTAAACCATTTGAAATCGCGGATATATATCTATTACTTTGTATTTTATTAGCAATCTCTTGTCCTTTTCTAGTAAAAGACTCTACAAAACTCATGTCATTCTCCTTTTTATTAAAAAATTTTATTCACAAATTACTCAAAACTATACTAGCCTACTTCCATAAGATCTAAAGCTAAATCTAATATCTTACTACCATTCATCATTCCGTAATCGATCATATCGATTACTGCCACCCTCATTCCTTGAGGTTCATATTGATCCCTTAATTTTTCATATACAAAACTTAGTTGAGGACCAATCAAAAGAACATCAGTTTGACCATCATATGAAGCAAAAGCTGACTCAGCCATCGCTCTAACATCAATTTCAACACCTTTGGCTTTAGCTGCTTCTTTCATTTTTTGCATCAGCATAGATGTCGACATACCTCCCGCACAGACTAGTGTAATGTTTACCATAAGTATTCTCCTTTTATTTTGTTTTATATAATTCTACAAATTCAGTGGCCATATCCTTAACGGTAATGGCATTCATGAGATGATCCTGGGCATGGACCATCAAGAGAGAAACTTCTGTTGTTTCTCCCGATGCTTCCTTGGTTAATAAGTCTGTTTGGGCATGGTGCGCTTGAACAAGGTAATCATTGCACTCTGCTAAATGCGCTTCTGCTTCCTCAAAGTCTCCTTTTTTGGCAGCGTAAATAGCTTTCATGGCTAAGCTTCTAGCATTCCCACCATTTACAATTAATCCCATAATAACTTGTGTTTGATCATTCTCCATAGGTTTTCCTCTCTTCTTCTATCTGACATCTTTATCATAACGATTTTATCTTGTAAACTCCATCACTTCTTCTGCCGTTTTGAAAACGGTAATACATTCGATATGATTTTAGTAATTCTTTTTTGTTCTTTTTAAGATTATTTTGCCGATTAAAACTTCTTAATGTCGGCATATGGAATCTTCAATCAGCTGTCTTACAAAAAAAGCCAGCCTAAGGCTAGCTAAGAATATGGACTAAGGTTTCAAAGGTTGGCGTCGTGATAAGGTTTTGGATGGCTTTTTCATCAAAAAAGAGATTACTGGTCTTTTGGTAAAAATCTTCGAGCTGAGGATCTTCCTGAGATCCTATTGACAATAAGAAGACAACTTGTACCTTATTAGTTTTCCATAGAATCGGTTCTTCTAAAATAGCAACAGTCACAAAGCTCTGCTCTGTCATGACCTGATAAGGGTGTGGGAGCGCGACGAGGTTGCCAAAATCAGTCTGACCCAATTCTTCTCGTCGCAAGACCGCCTCTTCAAACCCCTCTGGCAGAAGGCCGTAGTGATCAATATGTTGACACATGTGAGCAATCACCTCTTCTCGGGTGCTTGCTGTTAGTTTAGGAAGGAAAAGGTTGGTTGAATAATAATTTAAGACTGTCGAGCGATCCCCACTCTCAAACATTTGGCGGTAGGTTAAAATCTCGTTGGCATCGATAAAAAGGTTAATCTCATATATCGGTACAGGATACTTCTGATTCAGAGGAACCGTCGTAAAAATATAATCAATTTCCTTCCCTTTAAAATCAAATTGTTCCAGGTCTGCTACCGTACATTCATAGATATTGTTCAGGTAATCCCCAAATGCTTGTCGGTATTTAAACTTAAAGAGCTGTGAGCTACTTTTCCCAGAAATGCAGACCAAAACGATATTCTTACGCTCAATGGAACGATTGCGTTTTTCTGTCGCTAAAGCAAATATAATCGCAATATAGGCGACTTCATCTTCAGGAATGTCCTTGCCATAATGTTCTTTGAGACTGGTTGAAGCATTTAAAGCGATCGTAAAGGGGTAAGGGTATTCTTGCTTGATAAGGTCTAGGAGTGGATTTTGAATGGCAATATTAAAGCGCATGCGAATATCCATAGGAACAAGGTGCTGGTTCAATGCCATGCGTAGCTCTAAATTTTGCCTGAAATCAAGTGCAAGGGTTTCATGAACTCTAGTTAACATTTTATAGACAAGCTCATCAATCTCTCCTGTAATGACAAAATTTGGTCCATAATGACTATAAGAATCCGAAGATAAACGAGAGCCATAATGAATGGCTAGAAATTGCCGTTCAGGGAGAGAAAGAGGTTGCCCAAACTGCTGTTCAAATAAATCACTATAATCATCGACTATTTGCTGAGTAGCAGAACTCATCAATTCCTCTGGAACATCTTTCTCTAAGATAGCATGCCCGTCCTGAAGACGTTTTATCGTTATACTGATATACTTAACAACATTCTCCAAGGCGACTTCTGACATGTTCACTTTATGCCTTTGATTCCCCTCAATAATAGTCTCCATGAGCCATTGGTCTTGGGAGGTATCCATAAATTCCTCATAGAGCGTGTTAAGTAGACAGATTCGTTTGTAAAACTCCTTACCAATCACTCTAAAACCATAATTTGGTTTTCGCTCAATCCGTAAATTATACATCGTTAGAATAGCTTCTACGCGTTTAAGAGTAGCAGATAAGGTATTTCTCGAAATAAAAAACTGTTCTGCTATATCGTCAATTTTTAAGAAATCGTCAGTATCTAAAAGCCATTTTAACAAGACATTCTGCCGATCCTCACTTGTTTCTGGAATTTCCGAGTCATCTTTCGGAGAAACTTTTAAAAATACTTTTTCATCAAAAATGATTAACTTGTATCCAAAATGACGTTTTGATTCAATCTCAGCACCATAGGAGCCTAATAGGTCCTTTAATTCTTTCATGCGATTTCGAACTGTTTTTTCGCTAACACCTAGCTTATCAGCAAGTTCTTGAGACGTCTGATAGCTATCAAGGGATAACAATTTTAACAAGTCATATAAATTACGATTCATTGATTATCCTTTCTTAGCTAGTATCTGACTCTGAATAAAACTTCTATGGTATCCTTATAAGAAAACCATGGAAATTCATTTTTTATTCTTATTCTATTGTATCAATCCAATTCTTAATTGACTAGACTAAATTTTACCGTAATCTAAACGGTAAGTCTTGTAATACTCATCTAAAATCAAAATCTGAAATCCGAAAAATAGGTTTACTTGTTTATCGTCTTTGATGATTAGCTAAATTGTTATCCTATCTTTGGTAATTTTTTGGAGAATTGGTTACAAGTCAAATACTGGGGAAATTAGTATGTATTATCAGATTTTTGATTTTATGTAACCACCCAATAACGGAGTATATTGAAAACACCCCAAAGTCTATATTTGACTCTGGGATATTTTTCTATTTACAGTTCCGTTGAATGGTTTCATTCCATGGTAAATAAGCCTCTAGCACCTCCTTTTTTACGAGTTTTTCCTCATTAGGCAAGTGTTCTAGAAGATAAGTCATATATTTTCCTGAATCAGGGCTGTGTTTCTTGGTCGATAGCGTGAAGGAAAGTCAATTCCACATTTCCGAGACGAATGTTCAGCAGAATAGCGTTTCTGTTTTTTCTCTCAAAGTGACGAGACTGTTGGGGTGAGTTTAAGGGAACGATAGGTGTCGCATAATGAAAAACCTCCATTTCTGTTTTCTATTAACAGTTTAAGGGAGGTTGGATTATTTTTATAGATACTCCGTTCTTTTTTGATATACCAAAAAAGGGCTCTATAAATCTCCATAGGGATTTTACCCACTACAGAAATTATAGAGCCTTTATTGGGCGGTTACTATAAAAGAGAGAACCAACGTGATTCTCTCCAGACGTTAGCTTTTTAACAACCTACTACAGTTGACAATAAGCCATTTCTATTTAGAATATTTTGATGCTAGGGGTGGTAATTCATCTTTCATCATTAGATGAACAGCTGCTGTTGTGAATGCTTTGGGTAACGCTAGAATGTTTGGATTCTTCCCGACAAATTTCTTCTTAGCATCTTCTAAAGCTTCCTCAAAAGTTGCCCGTGTTTTCAAACCCATGCCTCGAGCATAACCTGGTTTTTCTGCTCCAACTAAATAAATGGCAGAAGTATGTTTTTCAGCTAAGTGGCCACAAGACATCATACTAAAACCATGGAAGGGATGAAAGGCATTAGCAAAGCGATATTGTTTTATATATTCGTCATTATTAGCATAATATTCACCATAACGGTTGAGATCAACTAAAGTATCTCCTTCTTTCTGGAACCGTTCATATAAGTCAGGAAGATAAGGCCATAAATTTTCATTAAAATAACCATTACAAGTACTTGCACAAATAAAGACGCAATTATCACTCATAATACGTTTATGGCGAATAACTTGAGCTGATAACGCTTGCATCAACATAATAGGATTTGTTCCCATACCATCACCGTAATGGAAAAATTGAGGCATCCCAAAAACAATAATATCATATTTTTTTTCAGCAAAAGGAACATAAGTACGTTTATTGCCCATTACCCATGATTTCTTTTGGACCTCCTCAGCTGTTCCACTATTTATCTCAATCTGACGTGATTTAGTATCAAGAACTGCATCACAACAAAAGAATTTTTTACCCATTTTTTCTTCCATGTGCATTCCAATTTCGTCAAATTTATGACGCATCATTGAGTCATTATTAACTGGAACAAAGTCATCTCTATGCATGACTTTTGGAACATGGTGGGAAGCTATCGAGCGCCAGTGTGTAATTCCTGTTGCACAGTGCTTATATCCTCCTGAATAACCGCCATATGGATTTCCTTGAGTATGGCCAATTAAAATAGCGACATCACTATCATATACGTACTTGTTCATAATAACAGGGTCACCTTGCTTAGTTGTACCTAAATCAACTAAGTTGTCATAGTCCTCACTATCATGATTAATAATCTGATTTGTAGCTGAAAACTCATAGTAAAGTTCAGGGCCTAGGATCCCTAGAATTTCTTTTTCAGTATTTTTTCTGTGTAGCCCATTTGAACAAATCAGAAGAATATCTTCTTTTTTAACTCCTACGCTATATAACTCTTTCAAAATAAGTTTAATAGACGTTTTACGATGAGAAGTATCTTGTTCACCACCTTTTACACGATCTGGGAATATAATAGTTACTTTACTTCCCTCATGAGCAAGTTCAGTTAGAGGTGGCATTCCAAGCGGATTACGAAGTGATTCTAACGTAGCAGAAACTATACGATCATCAGGTAAGCATTCTGGATCCGGAACTGTTTCACCGGGGATAAAAACATCTGTATCGTCAGGCAAAATAGCTTCTTTATAACCATGCCCATATTCAAATGAAAGTTTCATTTAGGTACTCCTATCTTTTATTGGATAAAAATTCTTTAATAATCTGAATGTATTCATCAGGATAAAAACCAATTTCTCCTGTGAACCTTGTTAAGGCAATTAAGCCCCCGTCTAGTGTATCAATAGCTGCAAGGTCACTAGCGTTGTCCATCTTAAGTCCACCACCATAAATAACATCAAGTTCAGGATAAATGTTTTTAATAAAGTCAATAACTTCTTTGACTTGATTGGAAGTCGGAGGTGTTTTTCCTGGACCAATCGCCCATACTGGTTCATAAGCAATAACCACATTTGAGAGATCCACCCCCTCTAAAGCTATTCTTAACTGATTCTCTAATACCTCCTGCCAGATATCACGTTCTTCAAGAGTTTCACCGATACAATAAAGAACTGATAGACCAGCTTTTTGAGCAGAAATAATTTCTTCATGAAAAAGAGAATTGATAGACGAAAAATCTGCAATCCCAGCTTTAGATAAAACACCTTTTTTATCTAGTCTTTCTTCCAGATGCCCAATGATAGTGGAAGCAACCCCAAGTTGTTTCATAGAATTAGCTGTTCGATGAGTGGTAAAAGCGCCAAAATTACCTTTTAAACTAGTATCTTCACGGTATACACTTTGACACCCAATATTTAATATATCTATATCCATTTGAGTAGAAATCGCATTTATAAGATGGGCCTCAGGGAAATATACGGTAAACTCAACGTCCTCATAATCTTCTTTTATTTTTTTCAGCTCGCGTTCTATGTATCCTACAATTTTAGAACCCCAAACTTGTGGCTTTGCAATTCCATTCACTCCACCGAATTCTTTTTGAATATCAAACCTTTTCAAATTTAAATGAATATGAATCATAATTTTTCTCCTTTAGTTAATTCTGAATTCATTTTTCCAGATTCAAAACCAAGCAAATCAAGTGATACATAAGTAAAACCAAGAGATTTAAAATGAGAATCAATTTGATATCTTTCTTCAATTGCAAACTTCAACTGCTCTTCTGGCACCTCTATTCTCACCAAAGACTCATGGTGTCTTACTCGAACTTGTTCAAAACCTAGTTTTTCAAGAAAAGTTTCTCCAGACATAATTTGTCTAACTTTTTCATGAGTAATTTCGCTATTATATGGAAATCTGGAAAAGACACTACAAGATGACGGTTGATTCCAACGCAATCCCTCTATCGACTTTGCTTGCTCACGAATATTAACTTTATAATATCCTGCTTCTTGTAATGGACTGAGGACAGCTAATTCATTTCGTGCTCTCATACCTGGACGAATATCGTTAATATCGTCCATAATCATACCGTCAGCCACATAATTAATATCATATGAGTTAGCAAGTCGTATCATTTCAAGATACATTAGCTTCTTACTATAATACCAAGAATCTTTTGTATAGTAGCGAATTGAAGCATGCTCAAGCTCATCCATTTTCAATACTTCATACCAAATATCATGTTTTTTAGCAAAGTTTATAGCATGATCTGTATCCTGTTTTTTTATGAGTTCAGAATCAAAAATAATAGCAAGTACATTTTCTTTCCCTAAAACTTCCTTAGCCTTAATGAGTAAAAAACTACTATCGATCCCTCCTGAAAAGGCTACAGCAATTTTCTTATAATTAGAAAGTATTTGAAATAAATGTTCTTTCATTAAATCTACCTCCTAAAGATATAATAACACATTCTTCAAGGTTTTTAAGGAAAACCAAAGGAAACGTTTTCGGAAAAACAGGGTTTTTTAAGTAAAATATAAATTAGAAGGTTGCTTCTACTTTTGAACTATAGCTACGTTTACCCATTAATTCTAGAGTTTGACCAGTCAATTGTACTTCATCACGATATGCTATATTTGAAGAACTTGTCCCTACAGATAATTCAATTTTATTAGGTTCGACTACAAACTTCATTTCCTCATTATAAAATCCAAGTAGGGAACATGGTATACTAAAATCAATTTTACAGCTTTGACCTTTTGTTAAATGTACCCGTTTAAAGCCTCCTAATTGTTGAACAGGGCGAATAACATGAGCCCCCCAAGTTCTATAATAAATCTGAACAATCTCATCACCATCTCGTTCACCAATATTAGTAACCTTACAAGAAACTTTTATTTCACCATCTGTTGAAACTTCTTGCTCAGCTACTTGAAATTCACTCAATTCAAAAGTAGTGTAAGATAATCCCGCACCAAATTCAAAGAGAGGTTGGTCGTCTTCGTCGGTATAACCCCCTTTAAAAATTGCAGCTGCAAATCCAGTATAACCCTTATCAGTAGGCAACTCATATCCTGATCCGGTTCTGTGATTATAGTATACTGGTGTTTGACCAACACTTCTTGGTATTGTCTGTGTAAGCTTACCACCTGGATTTATAGTACCATCTAGCACATCAGCAACAACTTCTCCTGCTTGTAACCCTGGCATTGAAGCCTGAAGTATTGCTGAAACATGCTCCTTAGCCCATGGAATAGCAAATAAACCGGGGCCGTATATTACCATAACAACAGGCTTACCAGTAGCAACTAATTTCTCTAAAAGCTCTTGTTGAACCCCCGGCAAATCAAGTTTTGCACGATCGGTCCCCTCACCTCCAGTCGCATTGGTCCATCCACAATTTCCTCCACAAGCAAAAACAACAATATCTGACTGACTAGCAGCTTCTACTGCCGCATCAAATCCACTTCTGTCTTCAGCAATAATGGGACAACCTTCCGCATATATTGTTTCAAATCGATTTTGTAACTCATCATAGAGTGACGAGCCACCCATGCGTCTAATGATATCATTGATATTCATAGAACTAACATCTTGACTTGCAGCTCCAGAGGCATCTCCTTCTTCTCCATTAGCATCAGCAATACCACCAAAGGTGAATACTTCCCCTGCTTCTGAAGCTAACATCATTTCAATATAAGCTGGATAAGTATATCCGCTAATAGGATAACGTAAATTATCAGCATGAGGTCCTATAACAGCGATTTTTTTGTCTATCTTCAAAGGTAGAATATCATCGTTCTTTAATAAAACCATGGATTTAGATGCAATCTCTTTTGCAACCTTGTTTTTTTCCTCATTATTGAGTGACTTTTTCAAAGATTCTATATCAACATAAGGTGACTCGAAAAGACCATACTCAAACTTGACAGTCAATATGCGTCTAACTGATTCATCAATTAGGGATTCATCTAATTGTCCAGATTCTACATATTTAGGTAAAGCTTTAAAAGATCCTCCAACAGGTATCTCAGTATCAGTTCCTGCTTTTTTTGCTAAGAAACCGGCTTCCTCATAGGTATTAGCGACATGATACGTATTATAACAACGCTGAATACCGGCTCCATCACTAGTTAAGAAACCACGATATTTCATTGTTCCTCGAAGTAAATCTTGTGAAATCTTTTTGTTCATAACAACATTTAAGCCATCGATTTCACTATAATTCGCCATCATACCACTCACATCAGCTAAGTTAGCGGCAGCTTCAAAAGGAGTCGCAAATACTTCATATAGTTCTCGATCGTTAACTCGAGTGATTGAGGTATTCAATCCTCCCTGCGTTTCTGAGTAACCTAGAAAATGTTTTGCGATACATGCTACTCCATCGGTTTTATTTTTTTGCATCCCATTAATATATGAGACACCCATTTGGGAGATGAGGTACTCGTCCTCACCATAGGTTTCATAGGTTCGTCCCCATCGTAAATCTCTTGAAACATCAATAACAGGACTCATTGAAGAAGTGATACCTGTAGACCTACATTCTTCCGAAATAATTGTTGTCATTTTTTCAGCTAACTCAGGTTCCCAAGTATAACCTAGGTTCATCTGAGATGGGAAAATTGTTCCACCCTGTATCGGTAGTCCACAAAGAGATTCCGTTTGAAAGACAACTGGAATGCCTAAACGCGTTTTTTCTACAAAGAATTTTTGAATTTGATTAAATCGAGTCGCCATATCGGTAGCACTTTGAATCCCTTGAGTAGAAGCTTGTGTAAATCGACCATGTCCCATATAAAAATTTTTTGCTAAATTTTCTTCTACGACTCCATTTTCATCAATAACAGAGGGAAGAAGGTTTCCACATAGTTGAGCAACCTTTTCTTCTAAAGTCATTTTTGAAAGCAAATCTTCAACTCGTTCTTCAACCGGTAGGCTACTATTTTTGTACTTATCCATTTCTCACTCCTTTTTAATTAATGATTAAATATAACTTTTTCTCCCTTTTGGGAGGACTTATAAATAGCTCTCACAATTTCTAAAGATTTCGTAGCATCTTCAGGAGTAACAAAATTATAATCTGGATTATCAATATTTTCGTAAAACTCTATCACTTGTTTTTCATGATTGGCTCCCCAATATGAGAGTGTCTCTAGAATCTCTTGAGGAGATTCATTTTTATAAATATGAGATTTCCCGTCCATCGTTATTTCTACCTGCTCACCATGCAAGAAAGCAGTTCCCCTTTCAAAATAGAAATCAATCCGAATAGGTGTATTCTCAAAAAAATAGTTACATGCATTAAATATATAGCGTGCTCCACTCTTAAATTCAATAAGGGCATTAGCAACATCCTCAACTTCAATTTGAGTAATAACACGTTTATCAATAAAACCATGGACACTTCTGACTTCTTCACCCGCTATATAGCGGACTAAATCAAGGCTATGAATAGCTTGATCAATGACAACTCCTCCACCTTCTGTTTCCCAGTGACCCTTCCAATCACACTCATAATATGAGGGTGGACGCCACCAGTTCAAAAGAGAAGACACTCCCTTAAGTTTTCCCAATTCCCCAGAATCAAAAAGTTTTTTAAGTTTTTGTATTCCAGTAATGTAACGATTTTGTGAAATAACTCCTAGCTTTTTATCAACTTTATTAGCCAATTCACAAAGAGCTTTAGCATCTGATAATTCAATAGCAATGGGTTTTTCTTGTAAAACATGATAGCCCATCTCAAGTAATTTAGAGGATTGTTCTGCATGCAAGAAGTGAGGGGTTAGAATATGGACGATGTCGATATTAAGATTTCCTAGGTCCTTATAATCCGTTAAAGCGACACATCCTTTAAAATTTTCAGCAAATGCTTGTGCTCTTTCTATTTGAATATCTACTGCAGCAATCACTTTAATATTCTCTGGGTATTTCTGGAAAATTTCATTATACACTTGCGCTATCCGGCCACAACCTACTACTGCGATCCTCAATTCTTTCATTCTTATTATCCTTTTAGTATTTTTTCTAAGCTATCATAAGCTTTCTGATAACGCTCATAAGAAACTTCACCTTTTTCATATTCAATAACAATCCATTTTTCTTGACTTTTAGGTGTAGCTTCTAATGCTTTAATAATATCCTGAATTGGCAACGTTCCTTCGTCTAAATCTGTAAAAGAGAGTGATTTTTCAGAAACAGATTTACCCACCAAGTCTTCTTCATTGGTATTGCAATCACGTAGATGAAGGTATCCAATTTTATCTGGATTCTCCTTTATAATTTGAGCTGGATTATACCCCTCCACAGCGACCCAACCAACATCCATTCCGAGCTTAAGCGAAGATGTTTCTTGCAACAACTTATTAAAGAAGTAGGCCTCCTGTTCAAATTCCCAACAGTGATTATGATAGAAAATTTGAACATTATATTTAGATTTCAAAAGCTTTGCCAAATCATCTAATTTTTCAACTAATTCTTTTTGTTGAGTTTTGGTAAATTGTTCCATAGTCATTTTATTCAAGTCCCCCATTTCATTAGAAGGGATCCCTGACATAATCAAGTTAGAGAATCCAAACTCTTGCATAATACCAGCCTGTTTTTCAAGTTGACTTTGGACTTCTACCTCATTGGTTATTAACTGATTAAAGAAAACCAAGGTGTGAAAACCTGAAATGGTCATCCCTACACGATTAAGTAGTTCTACTAATTCCGGCATATCTTCAGCTGGAAAAAATCTAAATCCAACTTCCATTCCCTGATAGTTCATATCTTTGAACTGTTGCATAATTTCTTCAGTATTCGTTTTAATCTTCTCACCAAAAAGAACAGCATGTGCAGCAAATTTCATAAGTTTATTCCTCGCCAATTACAATTGTACAGCCTTTTTCTGCTGATTCATTTACATAATCTAATAAGTTTTGGATGTAATAACCACGGTCAAATGTGTTCTCGAAACTCTTGCCTGATTGAATTGCTTCAACGAAGCTTTTTGCCTGTAGATAGAAATTAATTGAAAACGGCTCTTTAGGAGTATTAGCATCTTCCAAATAAAGCTCTTCTGGTACATCTACCACTGCTGGAGCTTTATAGTTGTTATTTTCATCTTTAGCAAACAATGTCACCTCAAAAGGACGAGTGGCATTGTAGATTACGTGGCCTTTTGATCCATAGACTTCCATAGTCGTTTCTGATCCAATTCGGCTGACTGTATTACTAATTAAAACACCCTTGTCTGTTACAACATTGTAAACACAAACATCATCATTGGTTACTGCTCTGTATTCATTAGAGAAGACTTCTTGTCGTTCTTTAATATATGTTCGCTTCATCGCTTGGACTTCAACTATTTCACCATAGTCTTTTTGTAACATCCAATCAGCAATATCTAGCTGATGACTACCGAAATCGTAGACAGCCCCTGGTCCAGAAAGAATATCTTGCATACGCCATTCTAATTTAACATCAGGATTACCAATACGATTACCTCCTTGAGACTGGCGTACATAGTAAACCTCTCCTAGCTCTTTGTTATCAATGAGATGTTTAATATAACGAAATGCAGGAACACCCCGATAGCAAAAACCAATCATACAAACTTTGTCTGTTAATTTTGAATACTGTAAGGCTCTTAAGCTATCCTCAGCACTAGTTCCAAAGGGTTTCTCACAAAGCACATGTTTACCTGCATTAATAGCTTGAACAGCATAAGATACGTGAGTATTATTTGGGGTACAAATAATAACAGCATCTACTTTGGATAGAAGTTCATCGTAAGTTGAACAAACATCAGCATTAGTTAGCTCAAAACGTTCTTTATATTCTTTTGCAAAATCAGGTAGTATATCATATAAGGCCGTAATTTCTACAGAATCCATACGTTTAAATGCACCAATATGCATCTGTGCAATGCCAATAGTCTTACCGGTCCCAACAATACCAATTTTAATTTTTTCCATGATTTTCTCCTTTATTTTTCACCCATATTATATAAATTAAGTTTTTCTTGAATAAATTTTTGTCCAAAAATAAGTCCATTTTTGACTTCATCTAAAGAGTTTGAATGTTCTTTATCCTCATGCTCGATACTTATAGTACCTTTATAATTAACCTTTTGTAATTCTTTGAAAAACCGATCCCAATCCAAATCTCCTGTACCAGGAAGTGCATATTCCCACCAATCAAAATTGGTCAAGATTCCAGTTTCACTCAAACGCTTGTGGTCAACTATAGTATCCTTAGCATGGATATGGAAAATCTTATTTCCAAACTCACTAATATAATCATACGGATTGATAAATTCCCAAACCAAATGAGATGGATCATATGTTAAGCCAAAATATTCACTATCCAATTTTTCTAATAGCGCTCTCCACATGACAGGTGAAATGGCAATATTCCCCATAAGAGGACAATTTTCAACAGCAATTTTAACCTTCTTATTTTCTGCTAACTCAACAATTGGCTCAAAAAACTTAACAACATCATCAAAACTGCGACTAGGCAATTTACGAATAGATTCATAACTATCATAAATATCTTCTCGAATAGGTTTCAATATCCCCGTTGAGGTAACAATTTTTTCAACATTATTATCACCTGCAAAATTAATGCGTTTTATCAACTCTTTTCGATGCATATCTGCTTCTTCAGAAATTGAACTTAAATAATTTCGGCAATAAGTCAGTGCACTAATGGAAATACCAGTTTTATGAATAACATCAGCAAATAATTCTTCCTCCATTGGAATGGTTGGCCCGACCTCTAGATCTCTAAAACCATTTGCCATTGCCCAATTAGCTATGGACTCTAAATTACTTTCACCTAGTTGTACTAAACGATTAGTTAAAAATCCTATTTTTACCATAATTCTCCTTTCATTTTAAAAAGCCTTGCATTATATAAAAGATACCGACAATCCCAACCGCTTGATAGATATAAATCTTAAATCTTGTGATTTCCTTTATTCTAATAAAACGATTTGAAAGCCAAAAGCCACATAATATTCCCACAATCCCAATCAGGATAATTGGCATATGTCCAACTTCTAAAATTCCGGTTGAAATTCTGGTGAGAAGTGAAAATATACTATTTGAGATAAAAAAAAGTTGCGTGATTCCTAAATATTCTTCTTTAGATTGACATACCTTTAAAAAGTAGATTGCCATTAACGGGCCACCAATACCAAATAAACCACTAAAAATCCCTGACAAAATAATAAAGATCAGACTTTTAAAATAGCCTAGATCTTTATTATTCTTATTTGCAAAAATGAATTGGTAAACTGATAATGATAACAAAAAGATACCAAATCCTATTTTTGCATAAGTTGCATGAATATAACCAGAATAATAAATAGATAAGACTGATGCAATTGAATATATAATTGCTGGAAATACAACTTTCTTTAGGTTAATAAAACGTGAATATCGTCTTACCATAAGTGCACTTAAAACCATCGTTATTGATGATGATATAGCTGCACTTTCTGCAATAGGAAATAGCGTCGGTAAAAAAATCATAATCACAATTCCTGAACCGAATCCTAAAGATGCTTGTGTAAAACCAGCAATAATTGTACTAATGCAAATGAGGATATACGCTATCATAGCACATTCCTATTTTTTTAAAGATGTGAACATCAATTGCTTATAAGCTTCAACACCAGGTTGATTAAATGGATTTACTCCCATGAGCGTGCAAGAAAGATAGCAAGCAAATTGGAAAAAGTAGAATAGTTGACCAAAATTATAAGCATCTATCTCATCAACTTCAATCATTGCACAAGGTAATTTTTCCGAATGTGCTGCAAAAGTTGCTTCAAAAGCAATCTTGTTAATCTGCCAGAAATCTTTTCCATCGAGATAATCAAAGTAATCTTTCTTATCATCAGATTTTACAACTAAGGACGCGTTAGCTTTTTTTACGTCGATGAATGTTTCAAAAACAATTGGAGATCCATCCTGAATAAATTGCCCAATGGCATGTAAGTCTTCTGAATACTCTGCATAAGTTGGTAAAATACCTTTGCTATCCTTCCCTTCGCTCTCTCCAAACAGCTGTAACCACCACTTATTGAACCATCTGAATTGAGGTTCAAAACTTGCTAACATTTCAACCTTATAGCCATTTTCATATTCGAAATTTCGATAAGAAGCATACCGATAAGCTTGATTATCAATAGTCTTATCGTTGTGTAATTGCTGTTGCATATCTCTTGCACCACTTACCATAGCATCAATATCAAGACCCGCAACAGCCATTGGTAGTAGGCCAACACTAGTCATGGAGGTAAATCGACCGCCTACATCTTCTGGAAACTCTAAAAATGTATAACCGTTATCTTTACAAAGTTGTTCTAGGCTACTATTTCGTGAACCAGTTGCAATAATCCTCTTAGCCGCTTCTTCTTCCCCGTACTGATTAATAATGTATTGTCGCAACACTCTAAAAGATGAACCCGGTTCAAGGGTTTCAAAGTTTTTTGCAATACAATTCATATAGACTGATTTGCCTTCTAATTGAGCTAGCACTTTATTAAATTGATGAGGAGAAAGTGTATTCCCACTGTATATAATTTCTGGACCATCAACTTGCAACGCTTCAATTACAGATCTGGCTGCATTGTTTGAACCACCAACACCAATTAAAATAAAAACATCTGCTTTTTCCCTTATCTCAGTAGCTAAAGCTTTAAATTGTGAAAGAAAACCTTCATTTGCCCATTTATCAACTGAAAACCAACCTAAGTTGTCTAAATAGTCAGCCTCTCCCTCTACAATTTCCCCGATAATGTTCACATGATCATTCAAATAAGCATTGTATTTGTTTTGATCTTCGATATTCTTAAAAGATTTTTTAAACGTAATCATTTCGACCCCTCTGTTTATTTTTGTGATTTATACCATTCTGCCATTTCACCTAATGACCGCTGCTGAACAAGAGGAGCTTTCCCATAACTACCAAATTTAACAAGCAATGTTCCTATTGCTTCTTTAACAGCTAATTCCATAGCTGCTGTAATTGCAGCCACATCTTCAGATGCTATGTCACCATACATTAAAGTATCCATAATCGGATGCAGGAAAGCCCTTGGATCAGAATATTCTGGATGATTCTTAAGGATACTAAAAATTTCTCCAACGGTCTCTGACTTCTGAAGTTCTGGTCTCTTTTTAAACAATTCACGGATGTTCCTTGTTGTTGCGATGCGAAGATCGGTATCTACATTAATTTTATTAATACCAGCTTCTGAAACTTCTATTAATTGATTCACATCAATACCATAAGCATTTTCGAGGTTACCACCAAGTTGCTTAATCTCCTCAACTATATATTGAGGAACAGTTGATGAACCATGGCTAACTAAAAATCCATCGATGCCTTCATGACGCATACATTCTTTAATAGCTATAGGAATCTCACGACGAATTTTTGTATCCTTACCCTTGTTCGGCCCATGTGTGGTTCCATAACTAATTGCAAGCGCATCTACTTCTGTTTTCTTAAAGAAATCAATAGCTTGGAAAGGACTTGTATATGTGCTTCGTTCGCTAAAGACATCATCTTCAACACCTGCAATGACACCAAGTTCTCCTTCAACAGATACACCACGCTCATGGGCATACTTAACAACTTCACGGGTTAATTCCACATTATCATCATAAGGCAAGCTACTAGCGTCAATCATGACACTCGTATATCCTCCATCAATAGCTGCCACACAAGCATCAAAATCATTCCCATGATCTAAGTGTAAAACAACTGGAATATCAACTTCAGCAGCATATTTTTTCACGGCATCACCAATGTTTTTGGCACCCGCTCTTTTCTCCTCTAATGTGCAATTTTGGAAATCAATACGACCGCCCATAAAACCATTAGCAAGATTTGCTCCTTGGATAATTGCAGGACTACGTAATTCATTATGAATTTCAATTGCTGCTTTAATTTGTGAAACAGCATTAACATTAAATGCTCCTTGGGCATATCTTAGTTTATCTGCTGATGTTAAAACATCTCTAAGTGTTACTAACATTGTTAAAATCTCCTTTTTAATTGAATGAAATCATCTCTGGAATCTCTTCACCAATTAATGGTTGACACCAGTCAATAAAATCTTGTGTCACACCATTTTTTGATTCATTTATATAATTATCTGGTAATTTCCTCTCATGCATCATGACTTCCTTGATATCAACCAAGAATGTTTCGATAGCATATTTTTCACCCTCAACACGTTTGAAAGCAACCATTTTCCCACTCTCTCCTGCCATTGCTGCTTCAAATGCGACTCGGCCAGCTTCAATAGCTTCATCACGATCAACTGGACTTTGAAGTGCAATTGAGGCCCTCCCGAGCAATCCAGGTTTTTCTCCGCGTGCTTTGTACCCCAATTCCTTAATGATTAAGTTAGCTAAATGTGAACTAACATCACCAAAGTAGGTTGCTCGATCTGTCTTAAAGATTGGTTTGACGATAGGTTTTCCTTCTTTATCTGTCAAACCTTCACTAGCAACAACGACGATTCCCGATTTAGTTTTCAAAAGTTCCTTGATATCGGCTAAGAAAGTTGCTTCATCAAATGCTACTTCTGGCAAATAAATCAAGTCAGGTGCGTATTTCCCTGTAGGATCAGCCAATGCACTAGCAGCTGTAATCCATCCTGCATTTCTACCCGATGTCTCAATAACAACGACATGAATCGGAAGACTTCGCACATCAAAACAAACTTCTTTCACACTCTGAGCAATATATCGAGCGGCACTTGCAAAACCTGGACTGTGGTCAGTGATAGCTAGATCATTATCCATGGTTTTGGGAATCCCCATCACTTGAATGGCAAGGTCTTTTTCTCGACAAATGTCATAAAGTTTCCCACAGGTATCCATAGTACCGTTTCCACCATTGAAAAATACATATTCGATGCCATTTTTCAACAGAACCTCTACCATCTTTTCATACTCAGGTCTTTCAAGAGGATCTCGTGAAGTTCCAATTGATGTTCCTGGCGTCTGCAATAGTAATTCTAATTCATTTTCCGAAACATCCGTTAAATCGATAAAATCTTCTTTTAAAAAACCTCCTGTACCATTTCTTGCTGCGAAAATTTTCTTTCCATCATTCAAATCTTTTGCAGCTTTTACAACACCGTACAGCGAACTATTCATTACAGCAGTAGGCCCGCCACCATGAACGATAAGTATATTACCTGACATCTTATACTCCAATCATAATTATTAATTTTATATTTATAATCCTGTGATTAAAATTAGATAATAAACGAAAATTTTTACTCAAATATTAATTATACTAAACCAATTATAACTCTAAAATAGAGAATTATTTCTTTCAGTTGAGAAAACGTTTTCTTTTTTCGTTTTTTATTTAGGTATTTATAAAAATACCTAAATAAAAAATTATGTAGTTTTACAAAATGTCATTATCTGTGCTAATGGTAATCCGCTTGCAATCATCTCTCTAACCTTTTCTTCTTTGTCTGGAGGGCAAATAGTAGAAACCATGTCCCATACACGTTGGTTAGAGAATCGACGATCTTTCTGACGGGGAATGGCATCAGCTGTTTTTTGATACCAATCAAGCATTTCCATTTGTAGTGCTAGAATATACTCTTTCAAATCAGGATCCGCTATCCTATTGTGAAGTTCTTGAGGATCCTCTTTTAGGTCGTAAAACTCATCTAACCCTGAGGCACGCTTTATATACTTATAGCGACCATCAAAAATCATAGTCCCTTTTTCATGACTTTCAGGATCGCTTTGAGCTCGTTTTTTAGGCCAATAAGCATTTTTTCGGTTACGTTCTGTATTATCTGATTCTAACCATTCACTGGCTTGTGTTTCATAAGGATTTCTACCCCCTTCAGAGAAGACATAGTCTCTAACAGTCTTACTTCTCTCTTCAATAATAGGTCGCAATGATTTCCCAAAGTGATCCTCGCTAGGCTCCACACCTGCATAATCCATAACTGTGGCATAAAAATCTATTAATTCCACTAAGCTCTCTGAAACTCCTTGATCAACATCCTCTGTTTTCGGTGGTTTAATCAAAAGTGGAACATTTACAAGAGAGTGCTCAAACGTATTTTGAGCCTTTTCAGGCAGGCCAAAATCACCGGCAAAGTCTCCATGATCTGATAAAAAGAAGATAGCTGAGTTGTCATATTCTCCAGCCTCTTTAAGCGCATCGCAGATACGATTGAACTGCTCATCGATGTATGCACATTGGGCAAGGTAAGTCGCTCTAATCTCTGTCCATTCCTCTTCTGTCATATAATCTAACCCAGCCCACTTATTAATAGCATGAATCATTAGCGACTTCCCAGTTGATTCTTCTAATAGCGCTCGCTTGGTTAATTTTGTATCGTCTATTAAACGACGATATTTTTCTGAAGTGACATAGGGGACATGAGGATTCATCCAACCTATAAATAAACAGAGTGGTTTATCGGCGTCAATCGGATTTAGAATACGCTCAATTGCGGCATCTGTATCTGATGTATCTGACGAATGTAACTCTGTTTCAAGCAATTCATAGTGAGTATATGGATCGGCAGCAACCTTCTCCATCTTAGCATTGATTTCTTCAACATATGGAGAAGTCTCCGTATGACTAACATCCTTATTTTTTCCATAATATATTTCGTCGGCATGAGACTCAATCAAACCAGGAACTTGACCAGCCAAAAGGTCATTTCGACCATTCATCCAGACATAGTAACCTGCATCTTTCAATTCTTTGAACAAGCTTGTTTCGTTTTCTTGTAGTAAATGAGACATTGTGCGATGACCCCGAGTATGAGGATATAAACCTGTTAAAAAAGAGCATCGACTCGGAACACAAACGGGGTTCTGACAAAAGGCATTACTAAATGATACTCCTTCATTTAGAGCAAAGTCGTCTAAAAACGGAGTATATGATGCTTCGTTCCCCATATGTGAAAGGGTATCTAAACGCATTTCGTCTGGATTTAAAATAATGATGTTTGGTTTTTTAGATGTCATTGTGCTTCCTTTCATCTTTAAAATATTTTTCTAAAATTATAATCCCAAAATTATCATTTATAACTTTTTAAATTTTAAAATAATCTTATTCCATTATAAATGTTAATTACTAATACTAATATGATAACTAATTGGAATATTAGAGAAACTTTCTTAGGATTTAATAGACGACTCAACTGTGCTCCAATTAAGCCTCCAAATATAGCAGCAGGTACTATATAATATAAAAGAGTCAAATCATAATGTGAAAAACCTGTTGTCATAGCAATGCTTATTAACTTTGTTGCTTGAGAGAAAAATATAGTTGCTATAGAATAGACTGTCGCTTGTTTAATTGGTAAAGAAAATAGTAGCATCAGCAGTGAAACATTAATCGGCCCTCCTCCAATTCCTAACAAGCTTGCTAATAAACCTAATGTTAAGCCACAAAATGTATATGCCAATAGACTATTGAGCCGAAAAGAAATGAAGGGATTTCTAGAATAAACAAAGGCAAAAACAAGAGTTAAACAAGTCAGAATTATTTGAACTCCTTGTACAACTGCGTTTGATTGAAAGACAATCCTTATTAATTCAAAAAGATAGTTTCCAAGGTATCCTCCAATTATTGAGCCTAGAGCTAAAGATAACATTTTAGGCCAATTAACTTCCAGTCCTCCCTTCACTTGACGATATGTTGATACAAGTGACATGACGAACACTGCCACACTAGAGTAAAAGGAAATAGCAACTACATCGTGAGCACCAATTAAATCAAATATTGGCTTAATTAGAACGCCTCCTCCCATACCAGAAACCGCTCCAACGCTGTTGGCCAGAATTATGATGATAAAATAAATAACTCCAATCATAATCTTTGAACCCTCTCTAGTATAAGTGATATTTGTGGAACAAAACCCCGCAAGAATGTTTGATAACCACAAAAATCCATCTCTTCATCAACATACATAGTATCTTTCATCCGCTTACATCCGCCTCTACACATTTTTACAAATGGGCATTCTGAACATTTACTTGGAACAGCCGAAATCGGACGAGAACAAAGAAATTTCTTTGCTATTTTACTTAAGAACATCTCGCGCAGTCCCATTTCCTGGATATAGCCTAATCGATATTCATCGAGAGCGTAGAAGTCACAAGGATAAACACTACCATCTCCCTCTATAACATATTGAACTTGACAATTACCTAGCATCCCACATGCTGTTACTTGATGATTAACCAGTAAGTTGATAACATCGTCAAAAAGCTTTATAGAAATATAGTTACTATTATCAAGTTCATCGATCCACAATGGTAATATTTTTTTGTAAAACCTCGCGAATCCTTGGGGTGTTAAAGCATACTCACCTCTCTCACTAGCATTCATATCATCTAGACAAGGTATAAACTGGATATAGCGGATATGTTCTTGTCTAACAAAATCAAATACTTCTTCTGCATGATAGGATAGAGCCTCTGTCAGCACACACAATATATTATATTCAATATCATAGGCATCTAATAATTTCTTTGTTTCTTTAACGCGATGAAATGTTCCTCGTCCTCTTGTGTCTAATCGATTCAAATCATGATACATAGGCAGACCATCTATAGACAGACCAACTAAAAACTGATTCTCTTTCAGAAACTCACACCAATATTTGTTAATAATAGTACCATTGGTTTGTATGGCATAATGTACTTGGACTTCTTTTCTTTGATTTTTAACACATTCCACAATATGTTTAAAATATTTCAAACCTGCTAGAGTTGGCTCCCCTCCTTGAAAGGCAATAGTCAGATTATCACCATCATCAAGATCTCGAAAAACATTATTTATCATTTTTTCGGCCGTCTCAAAACTCATATTTCCGTAAGATTTAACATCTCTTAACGAGGTCACATCCGCGTAAAAACAATACTTACACCGAAGATTACAAAGCGACGAGGCTGGTTTAACTAAAATTGAAATGTGTTTCATATAAAACCTCCGCTAGTTGGACAAGATACTTTATGATAGATTTCCCAAAATACGAGCTGCCATAGCTAAGAAATAGTGTAATGATTCCCGTCTTCCTTCTGGGACCAATTCTAAAATTGACTTTAGTAATAATTCATGTTTAACAATTTTTTGATCATTTTCCAATTTCTGAGCCAATGTCAACTCTAAATCTTTATAGGAAGGAACCAAGCATTCATAGGTGTTATATATCCTTACTGCTGCATCATCCCAGGTATAATCTTTTAGAACAGCTGGTTGATGAAGTAAATACAGCTTATCTTTAGATTCACGTAACCATTCCTTATTAACCGTGGCTTCTGTCGGTAATCCCATTCTTTCATACTGCTCTACTGGTGCTTCTGATTTTTTCATTTCTGAAATCATTGCATTAATCATTTCAACTTCAATAGTCTCATCTGAAAGGGGGGTCGTTTGACCAGGATCTATCTCAATATCAAAAAGAAGATTTCCAGAATTATACAACAATGTGTTGTTTTGAGCTGGAATTTTTAAAACTGGAGCACCTTTAGTAAATTTAAATGGTTTAGAAACTAAGGTAGCTTGCTTCAACTCCTCAACAGTAAACCTCGAACGCATATGAGTAGGCATCAAAGTGTAATCATATAACGGACCATTTTTATTCGATTTCGGAGCTCGCATATACACATGCTTCCCATTGGTAATATTGATTTGTTTCCCGTGATCTCCATACAGAGCATACTCTCTAATAGCCTCGTCGTTCCGAATACAATTCAATAGGGAATTTCCTTGCATATCAGAAGTTTTTTCAATTCCAAAATAGTCTAGAATTGTAGCTGGGATATCTACACTTTGTGTAAGATTCGAAATATGTTGTCTCTCATTTTGAGAGACAGGGTCATAAATAAACAGCGGTGTATGGGCTATCTCATTATACATAGGCATGGAGCCTTTGCCCCACCATCCATGCTCCCCAAGCAAGTAACCATGGTCTGTATTGACAATTAAGAGCGTATCCTCCCACATGTTATATTTATCCATTGCGTCAAGAACTCGTCCCAAATTTTGATCACACTGTGCTAAGAGTGCCGCATAGTTCTTATTCGTTTCTTTAACGACCTCTTCACCCTCTGTTACAAAGTAATACGGCGGCCAATCAGATTCAAGCTCTGAATCTTTAACATTAAACAGATCTTTAAACTCATCAGCTGCATAGAATGGTTCATGCGGATCAAACGTTTCTATTTGTAAAAACCAGTTTTCGATATCGTGGTACCGATCAATAAATTCCAATCCACTATCAAAGACCTGATTTTGTGGCATTTTTTCCTTCGTATCTAAATACTGACGATTGATTGTATCATGTGCATGCATTTTTTGTGCTAGAGGATGATTGGAGAGCTTAAACACAGAAGGATTTGGCTTAACATTTAGAGCCGGTTTCCACGGATCCCCTTCCTGTCCTCTAAAGAGTTCACTTGATGAATACCTTGTGTGATAGGTTGCACCACCATCCTCCCAATAATGTTGATGATCAGTAATAAGATGTGTATATATACCATTTGCCTGCATTATTTCAAAAATAGAGTCATCAAAAGGTTCTATTGGTCCCCAACTTCTATGTAAAAAATTATACCTACCTGTATGGAGTTCACGACGAGCTGGCATACATGGCATACTCCCAACGTAATGATTATCAAACTGGCTAGATTTTTCAGCCAATCTCTCAAAATTAGCGGTCTTTGTCCAATCACATCCATAAGGTTGTAAAGTTCTTAAATTCAACGAATCAAACATCACCATAATAATTTTCATAACTAACCTCTCCTGATGCAAAATATTCCTGTATATAGAGCACATACAGGAATACCTTGTTAATTTACTAAATAGCTATATCGTCTACTGTCTCTCTATTTTTTAATTTTTCATCCATATATTTTTGCAACTCGATTTCATCCCCACGAGTCAAAGGATAAAACTTAAGAGCAATTAATGAACATACATAACCAATAATTGGTAAAACAGTACAAATTAGCAAAATTGCCATAAGCGTTTGAGAATTTTGCTGTGCAGCGTTAGCATCATAACCAACTACCTGAAGAATATAGCCACCTAACCATACAGATAAGGCTTGAGATACTTTGTTAACAAAAGTAAAGGATGAATTAACCAGAGCAGTGCCTTTGATACCTGTTTTCATTTCTGCATAGTTCGCTGAGTCAAGAACCGCAGATCGACTCAGCATATTAGTGATCGCAAACGAGAATCCCGTTAACAAATAACTTGCCATTACAAGAGCAACCGAATATTTATTTTGAAGTCCAGTAATTAGCATCGGAAGCATGAAAACAATCCCTAATGCTTCCATCCAGAATATAGACTTTTTCTTGCCCCATTTGGAAACCATTTGTTGAATAAACATTACAATCACAAAACTGTAAATCGTTCCTGCCATACCAATATATGAAATCAGGTCCGTCCGTCCTCCCATATTATAGCGGAAGAAGTAAATACGTAGTGTATTTGCAACCTGGAAAGCAAACATATCTGTACCAAAAGCTACAAGAATAGATAACAACATCTTATTCTTAGTGATAACTGAGAATGTTTCCTTAAAGGATAATTTATTTTTATTTTTTATAGCTTTGAATTCAGGGTTATAGACATCTCTATCTTTTACCGCATTAATTGAGATATTCATTGAGATAACTGCCATTACCGCAAAAGCAGCTACTAATTTAAACCAAGCACTAGGATCTTCTTGTCCCCCAAGTCTATCGAGTATTGGAAGGGCAAAGGATGTAACAATAAGGGATGCAATTGACCCAAAAGCCTGGAATTGAGCTTGAATACGAGTTCTTCTTGCAACATCATTTGTTAATAAAGATGGTACTGCTAATTGAGGAATCTGTACTACTGTCCAAGCCAATGAATACATGATATAAGTTATCATTGCATAAGTAATTTTTCCTTTCATGGAAAAATCTGGCATGACAAAGAGCGATGTAAAAATAATCCCTAAAATCGGTGAACCAAACATTACATAAGGTCTAAATCTACCAAATCTCGTATTAGTTTTATCAACAATCATTCCCATCAAAGGATCCGTGAATGCATCTATGAGACGGGCAACCATAAATATCGTTCCGGCTGCAAGAGGTGATATTCCTGCTACGTTGGTATAAAAGAACATCACATAGGTTCCGACTGTCATGAAGATAGTATTGTTCCCTAAATTACCAAGACTATACTGCCAGCCTTTTGCTTCAGAAATGTCTGAGTTTATGTTTTTTTGAGACATTTGCTGTTCCTCCGTTTTTATAAATTTTTATTATAAGTCTAATATAATATAAAATTACAAAAATTCCAGCCAAATTTAGGAAAACGTTTCCATGTTCTGAGGTTTAGAAAGTACCAATTATTACAAATTGGTACTCTTATTTGCTAAGCCTTATTTGTATTTTATGATTTTTTGATTTTCCTGAGATATATTTTTTAAAAATTTGGATTTTCCTGTGTAAGATAAGATTTTTCTTCCGCTGTAGAAACTCTTTCTAATATTGCATTACGATGAGGATATCGGTCGAATCGATCGATGATTTCTTTATGTTTCTCTTCATAAAATAGCTTTTTAACATCACCTACTTTTTGAAATAAAAGTACGGCCTCTTCATGGATTACTCGACTTTCAGAGTGCATAAAAGGCATTAAGGCCGAAAGTTGTAGGTCCTTGTCAAGTTCCCAAAAACCTTCTTGTTTTACTGTTTCTTGTGCTAGAACGAGAGCCATTGGATCTTGGGTAAAACTTTCTTTAGAATCTCGAAATAAATTTCGAGAAAATTGATCTAGCACGATGATCTCTGCCACACGTCCATGTAAAGTAGATCTCCATGAAAACAATTCTCCTGATTGACCTGCCTCCCACGTTTTTAAGAATAATTCCTTTATTTTTTGATCAAATACCTTAGATTTTGCAAAGTGTAATTTTTTGTTTTCTGGAGAAAACCAAAAATTCAAAACATCATTAGGCTTCACAACCATTTAATTATTACCTACCTTTTCAAATGCCTTTGATAACGTTTCAACAATATAAGCTGTCCTAGGTCCCGGCAAAGCGCTTTCCAATGAAATAACTACAAAAGCCTCGTCTTTAACTGCTTTCACTTGATTCAGAACAGGATCATTTTTCAATTCAGCAATCTTCTCTTCAGCCGATTGGGCATCATAATCATGGATAATAATTACCTCAGGATTTCGAGAAAGTACTTCTTCTGCACTAACTGTAACCCAGTCTTTCTCTGTTAAATCAGAAAAAATATTGACTCCCCCACTTGCTTCAATAAGACGAGTCTCAAAGTTCTTTTGGCTAGCAGTAAATACTCCGTTATTACCACTATCATATACTAAAACACTGACCGGTTCCCAATCTATTGAAGCTTGAACACGTTCAAGACGTTTAGATTGATCCTCTATTAAATTTGAAGCTTCCTCTTTTATATCAAAAATCATTCCAAGATCCTCAATTTCTTGAAAAACTTGGTCAATTGTATGAGCACTGTTTAGGTAAGTCGTAATTCCATAATCATTTAATTCATCAATATTCAATCCTTCTTCACCGAATTCCCAGTCAATACCATAAATAAAGTCGGCACCACTGCTCAATACAGCTTCACGAGTCGGAGAGCCATAGGTTAATTCAGGAATTTTAGCATACCCTTTTTCATACTCCGGTAATGGGCCTCTGCTATGATTATCAAGTGCATTTCCAATTATTTTATCCTCCAGACCTAAAGCAACAAATAGCTCACTAGCATTAGGACCGATTGTAATTACATTTTCAGGAATATGAGTAACCGTCACTTCTCTGCCATAGTTATTAATCTTTATTTCTTTATCTTCTTGTGTCGTTGTAGTTGTCGTTTTATTGTTGGTACAGCTTGCTAAGAGATAAGTTGTTGGTAATAATAGAAGTGTAATTCCAATTTTTTTCAGATTCATATTAGTTTTCCTTTCTTATAAATAAACAATCACAGGTTGATGCGTATTTTTGTGATATATAATCTCTGCTTCAATCTGAAAGACTTCTTTTAAAAGTTGAGCTGTTATAACTTTTTGGGCATCACCCTTATTAACGATTTCCCCGTCTTTCATAACAATAACTGTATCACAATATTTTAAAGCAAAATTAATATCATGGATAGCAATTAGTGCTGATTTGTTTTCTTTTTTTAATAACTCAAATAGATTTAGTTGATGAAAAATATCTAGGTGATTTGTCGGTTCATCTAAAATGATCAAAGAGCTCTCTTGCGCCAAACTCCTTGCAATCATAACACGCTGACGCTCTCCACCTGATAAATCAACATAACGTCGGTCTTTTAGGGGTGTTAAACCTGTTTTATTAATTGCCTCTGCAACAATTTCCCTGTCCTTTGTTGTTTCCGTTTCTAGAAGCCCTTGATAGGGATAACGCCCCATCATAACAATCTCTCCTACCGTAAAATCAAAATGATCTTCGCGTTCTTGACTGACAACAGAAACCAACTTTGCCATCTGGGAAGGGCTTAGTTTTTTAATGGACTGCCCATTAATTGAAATATTACCAATTTTTGTAGGAATAAACCCTGCTAAAGTTTTTAATAGAGTCGTCTTACCACTGCCGTTAGGACCAATGATTCCAACCATATTTTTTTCTTTAATTTCTAAATCAATTCCTTTGAGGGCAAGATGTCGATTAATCTCCGCCTTAACTTCCCTTATTCTAATATCCATACTTCACCGTACTTTCCTATTTGTTTTTAAGAAGAAGATAAAGAAGGGGCCGCCTAAAATAGCTGTCAATATCCCTAATGGTAATTCTTCTGGAGCAATGATTAACCTCGCCATAACATCTGCCCAAATAACTAAAATACTTCCGAGAATAGCGGAAACTACTAGGACACGTTTATGGTCACTCCCTACTAAGAGCCTTGCAAAATGAGGACAAATTAATCCTACAAACCCTATAGTTCCACTTATAGCAACACTAACTCCTGTCAGCAGAGATGCTACTATAACTAAAATCTTTTGAAAAGACTTGACATTAACTCCTAAATTCATAGCGGTCTCTTCTCCAAATAACAGAAGGTTTAATTTTTTATAATTTACCATTAGATATAGGAGAGATAAGGCAATGATTATTACAGGCATACCCAAGTAATCCCATTTGACGCTTGCCAAACTACCTGCCATCCAAAACTCAACATTATGAAGTCCTAAAGCATTCGGTGCACTCAATGTTATAGCTTTTGTTAGAGCATCACAAATCATTGAGATTACAACCCCTGTTAACAATAGGTATGCTATATTGATTCTTCTCTGAGAATAGCTTAAAAAATAAACAAAGGTAAAAGAAACGAACGCTCCTAAAAAGGCTGAAAAGGGCAACGCATAGACGCCCAGCCAGTTGAAAATTCCAAAAATAATGCCAAGAGTAGCAAAGACACTTGCACCTGAAGAAACTCCTAGCACAAATGGTTCGGCAAGTTGATTTCTCGTAAGAGCTTGCATGCAAACTCCAGAAACTGACAAAGTGGCACCGATTACGGCTCCCATCAATACACGAGGTAACCGTAACTGCCATATAATATTATCCTGAACAACAGTCCAATTAGAAGAATCGTAAATATTAAAAAGATGATGGTTAATGATTTGATAAGTTGTTCCTATGGGGACTTTTACTGATCCAAGACTAACAGCTAGTATAATGCTCACAATGAAAAAACAAGATAATCCCAAGTAAAGTAATTTTGATCTCATATCTTTAACCCATCATTTTGTACTATCCCTAACAATTAATTTAGGTGGGAGTAATAATTTTATAGGAGTATCATTTCCTTCTTCAATACGATTTATGATTAATTTTGCAGCATATTTTCCAAGTAAATCTCTATCCACTCTAACTGTTGTCAACATGGGATCAGCATACTGAGACATCTCTATGTCATCAATACTGACAATAGAGACATCTTTAGGTACATTATAGTCTGCTTCTCTCAAAGCTCTCAGAACTCCTAAAGCTGTTACATCGTTTCCACAAAAAATTGCCTTGGGATCAGCACCGGTTTCTAATGCTTTCTTAGTCGCTGAATACGCCGAATTGGCAGAAAAATCACACGCAATCACACGATTTTGCTGTTTAATTTTCATCTTTCTAATATAATCACAGAAAAGATTGAAACGTATTTCATTTTCAACTTCTCCAATATAATAGATGTCGTCAAAACCAAGTTTCTCGAGGTGTTCCATTGCCAACCAACCAGCTTCATAACCATCGCAAATTACTTGGTCGATAGAAAAATTAAGACGATTTACTCCTGCATAAACTATAAATTTAGCATAACGTTTAATAATTTCAATGTGCTTTTGTTCTATTTTACCTAACACTACAACACCCGTAGTTATTTCATCACGAAGCAATCGGTCTAGTTCATGGCTTGTCAAATGATACGAAGAAAAAACTAATTTCATCACGTATCCTCTTCTTATTAATTCTGTTTCTAACATTCGAGAAATTTCAGAGAAAAAAGGATCTCTTTGTGTGTCAGCCGTTCTTGAAAAAATACAGGTAATTGTCTTCGCGTGCATTTCTTGACGAGATTTTTTTCTCTTTAACTCTTGGGCTGCTCGATTAGGAACATAAGATAGTGTTCTTACAGCTTCCCAAACGCGATTTTGAACATCAATACTAGCGGATTTACTTGCTTCTCCATTGATTACACGAGAAACCGTCGTTATAGACACCCCAGCTAATTTTGCTACATCTTTTAAAGTTACTTTTTTTTCTTCACTCATCCGATTTCACCTTTGACTTAAATCTATTTTGGGCCAATACAATCATTTCCTGATAGAGAGGCGGGAACGGAAGATTATTGTTTTGAGCAATACTTTTTACATCTTCGTACTCAGGCACTACTTTAACTAAATCTTCTCCAAGATACCCTAATTTAACCTTAAGAGAACCATATGGTGTCTCTATATATTGAAAGCTTCTTTCTAGAATTTCTCTATGACTCTCATATATTCGAACACCAAAGGTTGTTGTATGTTGTAGTAATAATTTTGTAATAGCAGTAACATGCTTTTCTTCAACTAGTACGCTTAATAGTGTCCCAGGACGATTTTTTTTCATTTGAACACTCGTATAATAAGCATCTAAGACACGTTCATCTTTTGTTAATAAGTCCATTACAAACCCTAATCCCTCACCAGTCATATCATCAATTTGGCATTCTACAACACTGATTAGTTCTTTTTTTTTATCTTCATTACTCTTAAAACATTTGGATGCGGAAATGAATTTGTTCCAGCCCCATAACCAATATTTTCGATAATTCCATCTGGTGTTTCGGAATAGGTTTTCGCTAAAACCTTGGCAAAAGCTGCTCCAGTTGGAGTTGTTAATTCACCCTGACAACTAAAACCATTTAAGGGGACACCTACTAAAATTTCTGCTGTTGCTGGAGCAGGAATAGGGTATAATCCGTGAGCGATATTAATTCTTCCTTGTCCTGTTGCTAGACTAGAAAAAATTAACTCATCTATTCCTAGATTTTCCAATGCTAGACTCACACCAATTATGTCTATAATGGAGTCCATTGCTCCGACTTCATGAAACTGAACTTTATGAATAGATTGATTATGGATTTTCGCTTCTGCTCTAGCAATTTCTGAAAATAATGATATACTTCGATCTTTCACTCTCATTGGCAACTCACTATCAGAAATCATTTTTAATATCTGTGAAGCATCATGATGTTTATGATGATGTCCATGATGCTCGTGATGATTATCATGATTATCTATTCCGAGAGGAGTTTCATTTTCGTTATTTATAAAATTTAAAACCAATTGTTTTGCAGCAATCCCTTTTTCAATCTTAGTCTCTACATTTAATTCAAACTCTGAAATAGGTAATTGTTTTAATCCATTTATAATGTATGAAATATCCGCCCCTAGGTCAATTAATGCTGATAAAAACATATCTCCAGCAATACCATACTGACAATCCACATAAAGATTTCCCATTATTAAACCTCCTTGTTTATAAGCTTGATAATTAGTGCTGCTTGATACGCCGCTCCAAACCCATTATCAATATTTACGATACTTACTCCTGAGGAGCATGAAGTCGTCATAGCTAGCAGTGTTGTTATGCCTTCAAGGTTCGCTCCATATCCAACAGAGGTTGGGACAGCGATTAATGGGACTTCTACTAATCCGGAGACAACACTTGGCAAAGCACCCTCCATACCAGCTACAACTATGATGACACTTGCTTGTCGAATTTTATCAATTTTGCTTAAAAGACGATGAATTCCTGCAACACCAACGTCTTGAATAATCTCAGTTTTACATCCCAGCCATTCTGAAGTAACTGCAGCTTCTTCTACCACTTTATAATCTGAAGTTCCGGCAGATAGAATTAAAACATTTCCTTTACCCATCTGATCTTGTTTACGAGTATAAAAAATTTCTCCACCTTCGTAATATGTTCCTTTAGGCAACTCATTCTTTATATTTAAATACTTTTCTTTCGATAAACGAGTAATTAAAACAGGTTGACCAACTATATCTATCTGTTTACTAATTGCTAAAATTTGACTCGCTGTTTTGTGAGCACCATAGATAATCTCTGGATACCCTTTTAATTCTCTACGTTTCAAATCAACCTGGCTAAATTCCTTAATCATTTCCTTACTATTCATACCGTATTCCTTATTATTTATAATTGCCTTATTTTTACTTAAATTATATAATTTTTTTCCTTAAATTTTTTTATTTTTAAGGAAAACGTTTTCTCTTTACGCTTTTTTTATAAAATGTCTTTATCAAAAATATCCTGTCATATTTACATTTCTAAATTTTCTCTAACAAACTCAATGAACAGTTATTCTCCTCCATCAAAACAAAAAGGAAGAACCAATGTGATCTGCTCTAAGTTATGACATTTCATCAAGCCACTACAGTTGATAAAGAGACAAAAAAACTAGCCAGACTAATGTCTAACTAGTAAAATCAATTGTTATTTTAAACCCCAACCTACTGGTCGGGATTTTTAGTCACTTGGTTGTATCGTAGCCGTTTGGATTGTTTTTCTGCCAGCGCCAGGTATCTCGGACCATATCGGCCAAGTCTTTCTCAGCAATCCAGCCAAGCTCTGTCTTGGCTTTTTCAGCATTGGCATAACAAGTCGCAATATCGCCTGCACGACGTGGGCAAATTTGGTAAGGGATGGCAATGCCATTTTCTGCTTCAAAAGCTTTAACCAACTCCAGAACACTGTAACCAATGCCGGTACCTAAATTATAGACCTTGGCTCCTGGTTCTTGGAGATTCTTGGCTACCGCTAGGACATGGCCTTTAGCTAGGTCAACCACATGAATGTAGTCTCGAACCCCTGTACCGTCTGGCGTGTCATAGTCATCCCCAAAGACGGAGAGTTGTTCACGCTTGCCGACAGCGACTTGCGAGATATAAGGCATGAGGTTGTTTGGAATGCCGTTTGGCGCCTCTCCAATCAAACCAGACTCGTGAGCCCCGATTGGATTAAAGTAACGAAGATTCGCCACAGACCATTCAGGGTCAGAATGCGCCACATCAGTCAAGATTTGCTCCATCATGACCTTGGTATAGCCATAAGGATTGGTCGCTGATGTTGGCATTTCCTCAAGGAAAGGCACTTGATTGTTCATCCCATAGACTGTCGCTGATGACGAGAAGACAATGTTTTTCACACCGACGTCAGTCATCACTTCCAGGAGAGCAATAGTCCCAGAGATATTATTATGGTAGTACATGAGCGGTTTTTCAACGGATTCCCCGACCGCCTTAAAGGCTGCAAAATGAATCACCGATACAATATCGTGTTTGTCAAAGACATCGCGCAAGAAGGATTTATCAAGAATAGACCCCTCGTAAAAAGGAATCTCCTTGCCTGTAATCGTTTTGAGACGATTCAGAACCTCAGGAGACGAGTTGGAAAAATCATCCACAATGACGACATCATAGCCTGCCGCAATCAACTCAACTGCTGTGTGGCTACCGATATAGCCCGCACCACCTGTAATCAAAATAGCCATGTCAGACCTCATTTCTCTTGTTTTAACTAGTATTATAGCACTTTTTAGTAAAATTTACTAAATATTATATAAACTTTCTATTTTTTCTGAAATCCGTTTGATGTCGTCTAACATCCCCCGCATTTCAAAATCATCCAAAACTGGAAAACCAAACCGTTGGCTATACTGTTTAGCTGTCAAACAGTACTGGTTGTTGAAATTCCGATTCCCTGAACCGACAATGCCCAAGCATTGCTTAAAATTATCCGCATGGGCGATAAACTCTCCAAGGGGATTGGTCAGAATTTCCTGATCACCATTATCCACCCCATTACCGCCTTCTAGATAGGTCGGTAGAAAGGCCACAAAAGGGCCAGCCATTTCATAAAAATCCTGACCATCTTTAACCAGCTCTTTCACATCAACAGCATCAATAGTAATGGCATCCCCATGTTTCTCCAGTAAATGCTGGCTCATGCGACGCACAAAGGAAGCCGTATTTCCACTTAAACTAATATATACAAATCGTAAGGTTATCATTTTTTTCCTAACTAAAACAGGTTAATGAGCTTGAGACAAAAGTGTCTCAAGCTTCTTTATTTGATAATAATAACAGATTGGCGCAGTGGTTTGGAGTAACACTCACTGGCTTTGCCAGTTTTAGAGTTACTCCTGCACAAATCATTAGGTGCTTCAACGCCAATAATCCACTGCTGAGTGCCCTCTCATTCGCTGATTTCATCAGCTTTTACATCCCTAATCAACTGTGCGGAGATGGGAGTGAAGTCTGAGGATAGACCTTTTCAGCCTGAACCTCAAAACTGAAAAAGGGCGGGGAAGTCACTTTCTTCGAAATCATGACTTCTGTTCCATTCTCACCTTATGCAAGCCATTAAAGGATATTGGTAAGGGCTGATAGACGAAAAAAGCCTTTCAACCCTGATACTTATTTTTTGAGATTCCTCAGGCCTTTTTTAGGAATGTCCCAGGTGAATCCCTCACCAATCACTTCATGGACATTGATCACAGAAATAAAGGCATCGGGGTCAATTTGATTAAGGCTTCCCTTAATTTGGTTGACCTCATTAGGGTTGAGGACCACGTAAAGCACCTTAATATCTGAATGAGAGTAAGCACCTTGGGCATTCAAATAGGTCGCCCCTCGGCCCAGTTCATGCAAGATAGTCGCTGCAATCTTCTCAGGATGCTTGGAAATAATAAGCATCCCACGCACCGCATACCCACCATTTTGGACAAGATCTATGATTTGGCTCATGACAAAAGCCATGATGACTGTATACATCATGTGACGCAGGTCAATATAACTCAGAGAAGCCAATAGCACAAAAATATCTAAAATGAGCAGGCTTTGCCCCACCTGATTGCCAGTCTTGTGCTCAATAATCCGAGCAATGACATCTGAACCACCCGTTGTGCCACCGTATCGAAAAACCAGTCCTAAGCCAGCTCCACCAAACAATCCCGCCAAAAGGGCGGCGATTAAGATATCTTGACCAACATTGATATGCAGCTCCATCCTTTGGAAAATCTCGATAAAAACTGACAAAGCAACTGTCCCATAGACTGTTAGCATCAAGGATTTCCGACCAAAGTACTTGGCACCAACATAAATGATTGGAATATTGATTAAGAGAGACGTGTAGGCTGGGTTGAGCCCCCATAAAGAATGGAGAATCAGGGTAATCCCGCTAACCCCACCTTCAGCCAAGTGGTTCTCCATGTTAAAGTTCACAAAACCAAAGGCATAGAGAGCCGTTCCCAATGTAATCATTAAAATATTGAGGGGGGAAATCCGATAGTCTAACTTCATAATGCGTTCTGTCTGTCTCCTCTTTTTTCTATAGGATTCTTAGTGATTACCTATCATCCTCCACAAAACGGCCGATGATTTGGACATTCTCAGCAACAGAGATGAAGGCCATAGGATCAGCCTTCTTCATCTGGTACTTAAATTCATTAAATTCTGCTTGAGTGATGATGGTAATTAAAACTGTCTTTTTTTCATGATTATAAGCGCCTTCAGCTTCATTGATAATGGTCACACCGCGATGTAGCTTGTGATGAATCCGTGCCGTCACGCGCTCAGGTTTATTGGTCACTATCATGGCCTGCATTTTTTTCTGCTTGACATAGATGGCGTCCATGACCCGACCCGCGACAAAAACAGCCACCATCGAATAGAGGGCATATTCCCAGCCAAAGAGAAGCCCAGCCATGAGCATAATGCCAATATTGACAGCTGTCGAGATCGCGCCCACATTTTTGCCGGTCCTTTTGCGGACTAGGATACTGATAATATCAAGCCCACCACTTGAGACATTATTTTTCAGGGCATAGCCTATACCAGTTCCTAGAAAGATAGCTCCAAAAATCGCATTCATCAAAGGCTCGTCCGTCAGGGTAATCTCGGGAACTAACTGGATGAAGAAAGCACTGAAGGTTACCGTCAAAAAGGTAAAAATCGTAAATTTATGGCCAATCTTATACCAAGCCAAAATCAAAAGCGGAATGTTAATGGCATAAAATCCAAGTGAAATTGGAATATAGACACCGAAAAGGCGTTCAGAGACCGTTGACAAAATCTGCGCCAAACCGGTCACACCACTCGAATAAACGCCACTGGGAACATAGAAGACCTTGACGGCAATGGCTGATAAGAGACCATAGATCACTGAACCCGTCAGACGTTCCGCATACTTTTCTCTTGAAATACTAATCAAGCCCTTGAGAAATTCATGTTGCTGAGCTAATCGCAGAATTTTTTTCCTAAAATAACGATAATATTTACTCTTTTTCATGTCCTTTTACTTGGAGGCTTAATTCCTCCAATTGTTTGTCTGCCACCAGACTCGGTGCCTGTGTCATCGGATCGCTAGCTTTATTGTTCTTAGGAAAAGCAATCACTTCACGGATATTGTCCTTGCCAGCTAAAAGCATGACCAAACGATCAAGCCCGATAGCCAAGCCACCATGTGGTGGGAAACCGTAGTCCATCGCTTCCAACAAGAAGCCGAACTGCTCATTGGCATCTTCTGTCGAGAACCCTAAGGCTGTAAACATGCGCTCCTGAAGCTCGCGGGTGTTAATCCGCAAGCTTCCACCACCAAGCTCGTAGCCATTAAGGACGATATCATAGGCGATGGCCTGAACCTTACTGAGATCCCCGGATAAGTGCTCAACCGTCTCATCCGTTGGCAAAGTGAAGGGGTGATGGGCAGACATGTAGCGGCCCTCTTCCTCAGACCACTCAAACATGGGCCAATCGACTACCCAAAGGAAATTGAACTGATCAGCATCAATTAAGTTTTGCTCTTTGGCAATACGGCTACGAAGGGCACCCAAGGTGTTGTTTGCCACCTCAAGTTCGTCCGCCACAAAGAGCACCAAATCCTTATCCGCCAACTCTAAGCGCTCGACCAAGGCATCTGTCGCATCCACCAAGAACTTGGCCACAGGACCTGCCAACTCACCGTCAGCGTATTTGACCCAGGCAAGACCCTTGGCACCAAACTGCTTGGCAAACTCGGTTAATTTGTCAATGTCTTTTCGAGAGTAGCTGTCCGCTAACCCTTTAACCACAATCGCCTTGACGACAGGCGCTTCCGAAAAGACCTTGAAATCAACGGTTTTAGCGATTTCTGTAATGTCTTGAAGCAACATCTCAAAGCGGGTATCTGGCTTGTCAGAACCATAGTTGTTCATAGCATCCGCATAAGCCATTCGAGGGAAGGGCAAGGTCACCTCAATGCCCTTGGTTTCCTTCATGACACGCGCCAAAAGACCTTCCGTAATGTCCTGAATTTCTTGCTCGCTAAGGAAAGAGGTCTCCAAGTCGACCTGGGTAAACTCAGGCTGACGGTCCCCACGCAAATCTTCATCACGGAAACACTTGACGATTTGGTAGTAGCGGTCAAAGCCAGCATTCATCAATAGCTGTTTGGTAATCTGTGGACTTTGTGGCAGGGCGTAAAAATGCCCCTGACTGACACGACTTGGTACCAAGTAGTCACGCGCCCCTTCAGGCGTTGACTTAGTCAAAATCGGTGTCTCCACATCGATAAACTCCAAGTCATCCAAGTAATTACGGATGATGTGCGTCACTGCTGCCCGCAACTTAAAGTTAGCCAACATCTCTGGACGGCGAAGGTCCAAGTAACGGTAACGCAAACGGTTATCATCACTCACTTCGATGCCATCCTTGATTTCAAATGGTGTGGTTTTAGCACTGTTCAGAACTGTCAACGCCTTCACCTGAAGCTCAACTTCACCTGTTGGCAGCTTGCTGTTGGCCTGTTCCCGCAAAGCCACTGTCCCGGTCACACTGATCACATACTCGGTCCGCAAGCTCTCGGCAACAGCTACCACATCAGCAGCCACTTCCTCAGGATTCACAACCAGCTGCATGATCCCTTCACGGTCTCTTAAATCAATAAAAATCAGGCCACCTAAGTCTCGGCGACGGCCTACCCAGCCCTTCAAAGTCATCTCTTGGCCGACGTGCTCCGCACGTACTCGCCCAGCATAAAGCGATCGTTTCATATCTACTCTCCCTTAGATTTAATCTCACTCTCTATTGTATCATAAGTCTAGGAAAATAGCAGAGCAGATTACAGAAAAAAATCACCGCCAAGCAGTGATTTTCAGAGTTTTTTTAGATAGTTCCCGCAGTGCTATCCACACGGCTCACCTTTGGCTTTCTCAAGAGATTAAAGAGTGTGATGCCAAGATAAACCGCGAAAATAAGCAGTTGAATCCCAAAACCTACCAAAAGTGATGTTGACGCAACGCTTCGCATTGTCTCATCAGTA
This sequence comes from Streptococcus moroccensis, assembly GCF_030812835.1. Taxonomy (GTDB): domain Bacteria; phylum Bacillota; class Bacilli; order Lactobacillales; family Streptococcaceae; genus Streptococcus; species Streptococcus moroccensis. The sequence continues at coordinate 33,057 of NZ_JAUSTM010000009.1, read as the reverse complement.
TACAAATCAAGCAAATGACGAGAAGCTAAGAACGTATACAATTGGTAAAGCAAGGTCGTTCCGAGATAGCCAACATAAATCCATCCTGCTGTTTCATACTGTTTTTTAAAGAGAAAAACCGCTACTGCAATCAATAAAGCCAGCATGACAAGAACCAAAAACTTACTAATCATATTGGTTTGAATCGTGAAGCTCCCTTTGACAAATTCTTGAGAGGCCTTTATAGCCGCATCTGCCTGAGCATCTCCCGTTGATTCATAAGGAATTTCAGGAAACTGCGTAGCAAAAACATTGGGCAGTTTTAAGAGTGTTGAAATAAGGGATAAAGCTCCTAAAACATACAGATAAATGGGTTGTTTTTTCATAAGATCCTCCTGTCTTTTGTATTAGTATACCATGACAAAGAAAGAAATACAAGAAAATTCACAATGACTATGCTAATTGCTCCAGCAGACTAGCAAAATTGGTTTTGACCTCCTCTAGACTGGCGGTGAGTTCAGCTCGACTAACATTATTTTTGAGGGTGACTTGGCCTGTCTCAACCTCACTAGCCCCTAGCGTAATCAAGACCTTAGCCCCAAAGGCATCAGCCGATTTGAACTGAGCTTTGAGTTTACGTCCTAAAACATCACGTTCTGCCTTAAATCCTTGGTGACGGACAGCTTGGACCAGACTGAGAGCAGCCAGGTTAACTTCATCACCGAGAACAGCTACATAGAGGTCAAGTCCGGTCTCAACAGGTAGCTCGATCCCTTGCGCCTCTAAAATCATAAGCAAGCGTTCTTGCCCAAGACCAAAGCCAAAGCCTGGGGTCGCTGGACCATCAAATTCCTCAACCAAGCCATCATAACGACCACCAGCGCAGATAGTCAAATCTGACCCATTAGCCTTAGTGATAAATTCAAAGATGGTGTGGTTGTAGTAGTCTAGGCCACGCACCATGTTGGTGTCAATCACATAGGGAATCTCAAGAGATTCAAGCATCCCACGCACAGCATCAAAATGAGATTGACTGTCCTCATCCAAAAAATCTAATATAGACGGTGCTTCTGCGACAGCCTCTTTGTCTTCAGCTTCTTTCGAATCTAGCACTCGCAAGGGATTTTCTGCCAACCGACGCTGGCTATCTTTAGACAGTTGGTCTTTTAATGGCGTCAAGTAATCAATCAAAGCCTGACGATAACGGGCTCGACTTTCAGCATTTCCAAGACTGTTTAAAGTTAACCTCACATCCTTAAGGCCCAAGCCTTGAAAGAACTGATAGGCCATAGCCATGGTTTCCACATCCGTCGCTGGATTAGCAGAGCCAAAGGCCTCTACCCCAAGCTGGTGGAACTCACGGAGTCTTCCTGCCTGAGGGCGTTCATAACGAAACATAGATCCCATATAAAACACCTTGACAGGCTTTTGAACTTCAGGAGCAAACAATTTATTTTCCACATAAGCACGCACCACACCTGCTGTTCCTTCTGGACGAAGGGTAATATGACGCTCTCCCTTGTCGTAGAAGTCATACATTTCCTTGGTTACAATATCAGAAGTATCCCCAACTGCACGCGAAAACACCTCGTAATGCTCAAAAAGAGGAGTCCGAATCTCTGAGTAGTTATACCGAGCAAAGGTTTCTCGAGCAATCGCTTCAACGTATTGCCATTTCTCTGATTGCCCCGGTAAAATATCTTGAGTTCCTTTAGGTTTTTGTTGTTTCATGTCTTACCTCTTCATAATAGAATACCTTTATTTTACCATAAATCAATTTGATTTTACCTATAAGTCTAAGAAATACTCGAGTTTTCCAATATTGAAGGTAAAGTCATTTTAGAAACATTCCTTAAATGATAACGGACGGTAGCGACTCCCTTCGGACGTCTGACTCAAGCTATTGCTTGCTCTATTTCCAACCTTTAACAGTCCCCCAGACTGTTAGCAACCCTAAATTTTGAGCCTAAAGTCTCAAATCTTCTGAATTCTGATATCTTATCATTTCAGGCATTTTTATCACAACGGAAAGTTTCAGTTTTGGCTCGCTTCGCTCGCTAAAATCTATTTTTTAAAACTTTTCAAGATCATTAACACAGAAAACAAAGTTTCCTAAGCTCTCTCCTTTTTTTCGACATTCATCTAACTTACAGAAATGAAGCCCTCTAATGAATGACCAACAAAACTCATAAAAATCCAAATCGTGCTATAATAGAGTCAATCATTAGACGAAATAAACCATACCCAACAGAGTTGCTCAATGGCTATTCCCAATAGTTAAAGCTTGTTCTCTTTAGTCTGATCATTCTATATTAATAGGCCATAATGGGTATTTTAAACTTTTATTTGGAGGAAACAATGCCTGATAATCTCGCTTTACGCATGCGCCCTAAAACAATTGATCAGGTTATCGGGCAGGACCACCTGGTCGCTGAAGGTAAAATCATTCGTCGCATGGTCGAAGCCAAACGGCTCTCCTCCATGATTCTCTACGGCCCGCCCGGTATTGGCAAGACCTCTATTGCAGCTGCTATCGCGGGAACAACAAAATACGCCTTTCGCACCTTTAATGCTACCGTTGACAGTAAAAAAGACCTCCAAGCCATTGCGGAGGAGGCCAAGTTTTCTGGTGGCTTAATCCTTCTGCTCGATGAAATCCACCGCTTGGACAAAACCAAGCAGGATTTCCTGCTTCCGCTACTGGAAAATGGGCTCATCACCATGATTGGAGCGACAACAGAGAACCCCTTCTTTTCTGTTACGCCGGCTATTCGCAGTCGTGTTCAGATTTTTGAGCTAGAGCCACTCACCATTGACCAGGTCAAAAAAGCTCTGGAAATAGCAATTTCTGACAAAGAAAGAGGATTTGACTTTGACATCGAGGTGGATTCAGAGGCTATTGACTTCATTGCAACTGCTACCAATGGCGATCTTCGCTCTGCCTATAACTCTCTGGAACTAGCTGTTCTCTCGACCAATCCAAGAGACGACGGGACACGTCATATTCAGCTCCAAGACGTGGAAAACAGCTTGCAACGTTCCTATATCACCATGGATAAGGACGGAGATGGCCATTACGATGTCCTATCGGCCCTGCAAAAGTCCATCCGTGGCTCAGATGTCGATGCCAGTCTCCATTACGCCGCCCGCTTAATTGAGGCGGGAGATTTGCCAAGCCTTGCTAGACGTTTGACTGTCATTGCCTATGAAGATATCGGCCTGGCCAATCCAGATGCTCAAATCCATACTGTTACCGCTCTTGAAGCTGCCCAACGCATCGGCTTTCCAGAAGCTCGTATCTTGATTGCCAATGTTGTGATCGACCTAGCTTTATCGCCCAAGTCTAATTCAGCCTATGCCGCTATGGATGCCGCCTTGTCTGATTTAAAGAGCAAGGGTGCCCTGCCTATTCCTAGACATTTAAGGGATGGCCATTACGCAGGCAGCGTCGAACTGGGGAACTCTGTGGATTATAAATACCCTCATGCCTATCCTGAAAAATGGGTCGACCAACAATATCTTCCTGATAAGCTGAAAGATGCCAATTATTTCCAACCCAATCAGACTGGAAAATACGAAAGAGCCCTTGCCAGCAATAAGGAACGGATTGATCACTTAAAGAAAGCGGATTAATTTTTTAAGATTTTTCCTTGAATTTTTTTCAAAAAGTGATAACATATAAGGTATAAACATTGCTGTGGTGTACGAATTCATACAATAGTGTTGACCGAACAAATTTTTGTATTTATATGGGAGACACAAGTCATCTAACAGCATGCAAGCCGTTTCACGCGGAAGCAGCTTCAGTTAGAGCGAGTCGCCCACCTGCTAATTAGCGCGGGTTCAATACAAATCATGAATCTCCGGCACCAATACAGCAGTATGCCTCCTTAGCTCAGTTGGTAGAGCAGTAGACTCTTAATCTATGGGTCACAGGTTCGAGCCCTGTAGGGGGTATCTATAATAGTGAAAAACGTTGATTTATCAGCGTTTTTTATGATTTCGTAATGCCAAAAGAAAAAGTTGACACTTCTGTCAACTTACTTTCAATCCTTATTTACTCCGATTCGATATATCGAATCAAGGTTTTTTCTGTCAAAATATCTGAATAAGTGTGTGATTCAACGTAAAAACGAGACGCATCACCGATTGGCTTTGTTTCATCTTCGTATTCGACGATAAAGAGGGACTGATACACCTCTGTCAGGCGTCCTGTCTTATTTTTCTCCCGTTTACGACCATTTTCCAAGGTGAGTTCCACTAACTTCCCTTGATTGTTCTTAATATCTTCCTTGATTTGCTTCATTTTAGCAACATCTGTAAATGCATCACTCATTTAATAGCTATCCTCTCTTCTTGATATGCTTGAAAATTTATTGTATTCCTTAAGGAAATTCAATTTGACAGTTCCACGCGCCCCTGAACGGTTCTTCTCAATAATAACTTCGACCGTATTATCAGGAATAGCCTCCTCATCGTCTCCCCGTTCGTAGTAATCGTCTCGATATAAGAAGGCAACGATATCCGCGTCCTGCTCGATTGATCCGGATTCCCGAATATCTGAAAGCACCGGGCGCTTGTCCTGACGTTGCTCCACACCCCGTGAGAGCTGACTTAGGGCAATGACAGGCACTTTTAATTCCTTGGCCAAAATCTTAAGCTGACGGGAAATCTCAGAAACCTCTTGTTGTCGGTTTTCCCGACCAGTTCCTGTGATCAACTGCAGGTAATCGATCAGAATGAGTCCTAGATTCTTGGTTTCTTGGGCCAGTTTTCGGGACCTTGCTCGAATTTCGGTAATCTTAATCCCTGGCGTATCATCAATGTAGATGGAGGCCCGTGCCAGTTGGGCTTGAGCCATGGTCACCTTTTGCCATTCTTCCTCAGTCAACTGACCTGTCCTGAGGGAATGAGAGTTAATCACCCCTTCTGCCGCTAACATCCGGTCCACCAAGCTCTCAGCTCCCATCTCAAGGGAAAAGATGGCAACCGTCTTATCCTGCTTGGTCCCGATATTTTGCGCAATGTTAAGAGCAAAAGCGGTCTTTCCGACCGCAGGGCGTGCCGCTAAAATGATCAACTCTTCCTCATGAAGTCCTGTTGTCATATGGTCCAGATCAGGATAGCCTGTGGCAATTCCTGTAATATCCGAGGTTTGTTGGGACCTTTTTTCGAGCGATTCAAAGTTCAGGTTTAGAATATCGTCAATGCGTTTAAAACCACTGCGACTAGCCCCTTCTCCAATATCGATGAGGGACTTTTCCGTCTTGGCAATAATATCGTCAGAGCCATCCGATGCATCATAAGCCTGATTAATAGACTCCGTCAAACTAGCAATTAATTTGCGAAGGTTTGATTTCTCAGCAACAATCTTAGCATAATATTCCGCATTAGCTGAGGTGGGAACTGAATTAATCACCTCAACTAAGTAACTGATGCCACCAATATTTTGCAAATCACCTTTATCATCCAGATAATTTCGGATAGTAGTGGCATCTATAGCATCTCCACGCTCTGTTAAGGCAATCATAGCCTGGAAAATCAGTTGATGGGCATACTTAAAAAAGTCCCTAGCGTCAATGTATTCACGAACAAAAACCAACTTGTTTTCATCAATGAAAATTGCACCGAGGACAGACTGTTCAGCTAATATATCTTGCGGTTGGACCCGCAATTCTTCCAGCTCTGCCATGACCTTTTCCTTTCTTCTCCCTACTATGTCTCTCCAACTTGTAAATGATTTACTCCTCACCATACTGAAATCCTCGGGAATACTGTATTTCCGAGGATTCCTTATGGTAAAAAGATCCAGTGCTTACGCTTCACTCACATACAAACGAATAAGGCTATTGATATCTTGATAAATCTTAACAGGAACATCAATCGACCCAAGGGAACGAATAGGATGATCCACTTTAATCTGGCGTTTATCAATTTTGATGTTGAATTGTTTTTCCAATTCTTCAGCAATCTTTTTGTTGGTAATAGAACCAAATGTACGTCCGTCTGGACCGACTTTTTCAGAAAATTGAACGACTGTCTCTTCTTTTTCCAATTGTGCCTTGATGTCCTCGGCTTCTGCAACTAATTCCGCATGGGCTTTTTCTTTGGCCTTTTCCTGGCCACGCAGTTCACCAATAGCTTGAGCGGTGGCTTCTTTAGCAAGGTTCTTTTTAATAAGGAAATTTTGGGCATAGCCCGTAGGAACTTCTTTTATCTCACCTTTTTTACCCTTACCTTTAACATCTTCTAAAAAAATAACTTTCATCTTAGCCTCCTAGTCTTTGTTAGGTTCCTTTATCGTAAGCTTTGAGATAATATCTGTCAGCGTCTCATAAACTTGGTCCAAGGTCTGGTCTTTGATCTGAGCTGCAGCTTGACCAAAATGTCCGCCACCACCCATGTCTTCCATAATCTTTTGAACGTTAATCTTGTTGCGACTTCTAGCTGAAATCGCTACTTCGTCTTCTTGTGTACGGCAAATGACAAAGGCCGCTTCAATACCCGACATGGTCAACATGGTGTCCGCTGCTTTACTAGCAAGAACGCGATCATACACCACCTGCTCATCAGCCTTAGCTATGATAACCTCTGGGCGCACGCGTTGTCCTTTTAAGATCAGCTCATTCACTTCACGGTATTCATCAAAATCAGTAGCAGAGATGTTTTGGATTTCAACACTATCACTACCACAACTTCTTAGATAACTAGCCACATCAAAGGTACGGCTTGTCACCCGTGAGGTAAAGTTTTTAGTATCTAACATGATTCCGGCCATTAGGAGACTGGCTTCCAACCTTGTTAACCGTTGATTCCTGTCACTCTTTTGGAATTGGAGTAACTCCGTCACTAACTCGCTAGCACTACTTGCACCACTTTCGATATAGCTAATTACAGCATTTTCTGGGAAGTCACTGTCTCGACGGTGATGGTCGACAACAACAACCTGACTGAATTGCTCATAAAAATCGTTCGACAAGGTCAAGCTTATCTTAGAGTGATCCACCATGATCAAAAGAGATTCAGCTGTCACCTTATCCATGGCTTCACTTACTGTAATCAGATTCTCAGTTTCTTCTTCATGGAGCCGTTGAATAGCCTTTTCAATATCACTAAACATATCTTTGTCATCATAGACAGTATAGGCTTCAGGCATGATATTCTTGGCAAAATGTTGCATCCCAATCGCTGACCCAAGCGCATCCATATCTAAGTGGCAATGCCCGACCACAAAAACCTTATCCGATGAGCGAATTTTATCAGAAATAGCGGACATCATGGCTCTGGTCCGTGTCCTGGTCCGTTTAACCGTTGAAGCAGTATTTCCTCCAAAATACATCGGAGCTTTATTTTCCCCATTCTCCTGGATAACCACCTGGTCACCCCCACGAACCTCAGCCATATTAAGGTTTTGAATTGCTAATTGACCGATTGCACTATGGTCATGGCTGCCATAGGCATAACCCATACTAAGGGTAAGCGGGATTTCTAGTTCCTTAGCAGCTGCTCTGAACTGATTGATTACAGAAAACTTATCATCAATCAGTTGTTCCAAGACACCATAGTCGGTCACCAGATAAAACCGGTCCATCCCTACACGACGGTAAAAAATTTGGTGCCGATCCGTAAATTCAGTCACAAAATTAGCAATGAAACTATTGACCTGACTGATATCAGAATCCGATATGGTATCTTCCAGGTCATCATAATTATCGACCCCAATAACACCAATTACAGGTCTTAAACTGGTTACTTCTTGTGTTGCCTTGTATTCTGAAGAGACATCAAAGAAGTAAAAGAGATGATTCGCTTCATCTGAGTGAACAATGTAGCGTTTTCCTGAAAAATGAGCATAAATCCTTGATTTGTCTAACCCGACTGTCACGATTTCTTTAAATCTGGCATGGTCAAACTCGCCATCTTCTTTTGTAAAAATCATTTCTGCAAAGGGATTAAACCACTCTACCTCATCTTCAGAAGCGTTCATCTTGATGACACCTACTGGCATATTTTCCAGCAAAGATGTCATACTATTTTCTGCCTGATCATTGACATACTTGATTTTATCCAGCTCATCCAATACATAAATCTTATTTTGATAGATTAAGAGTGTCACAAAAGAAGCAACAACAAAGAAAGCCAATAACAAGAGCATGGCTTGACTGGAAAGGAGATTGATGGCAGTCGCTAAAACACCAAAGCAAAGTACTCCAATTAATAGAAAATGAATATTAGCAAATCGAAATGGTTTCATTTTTTTCCTCTAGCCGTTATTTTACCACAAACAGGCCGAAAAAGCTATGCTAGAAACGATTTTGAAGCAACTAAAGAACAAGAGTATTAGGGTAAAGCAGAACTGATTTGATTTAAAATGAAAAAATAGATGTAAATATACTGTAAACGTTTCGTCAACCAGCTATCAACCTTTGTTTTTAAATTGACTTTTAGAAATAGATCGGCTTCTGCCTTCAAGATATACCATGAGAATAGAAATATCTGCAGGGTTGACACCTGATATGCGACTAGCTTGCCCAATTGTTTCAGGATTAATTAGCTTAAATTTCTGACGGGCTTCAGAGGCAATCGAGTCAATGTCGTCCCAATCAATATCTTCTGGAATTCGTTTTTCTTCCATACGCTTCATTTTGTCAACCTGATCAAGCGCTTTAGCAATGTAACCTTCGTATTTGATTTCCGTTTCGAGAAGTTCAATCGTTCTTGGTGCCAACGTTTCTTCAGGTTCCCCAATAAATGCGATGGCATCTTCATAGCTCACGTCCGGACGACGCATAAATTCCTTAGCAGTCATGGCATCCGTCAAAGGCTTATAGCCCATGGCTGTTACCTTGGCATTGGTTTCTGCAATTGGTTTTAACTTAATGCTGTCAAGGCGTGTTAACTCTTTGTCAAAAGCCTCTTTATGGGCCAAGAAATGCGCATAGCGCTCATCATCAACTAAACCAACATCTCTCCCTAATTGTGTCAGGCGCATATCAGCATTGTCGTGCCGTAAAATAAGCCGATATTCTGCCCGACTCGTCAAAAGTCGGTAGGGTTCAACAGTGCCTTTGGTAACGAGATCATCTATCATCACACCAATGTAACCATCGCTTCGCTTCAATATCAGTTCAGGCTTACCCTGGACCTTTAGCGCTGCATTGATCCCTGCAATCAATCCTTGACCGGCTGCTTCTTCATAGCCAGACGTCCCATTGGTCTGACCAGCTGTGAAAAGGCCCGAAATTTTCTTGGTTTCAAGAGTTGCCCGAAGTTGGTGGGGCATCACCATATCATACTCAATGGCATAACCCGTTCGCATCATTTCGGCCTGTTCAAGACCAACAATCGAGTGCAACAGGTCTTTTTGAACGTCTTCAGGGAGGCTGGTCGACAACCCTTGAACATAGACTTCCTCGGTGTAACGACCTTCTGGCTCCAAGAAAAGTTGATGACGCTCTTTATCCGAAAAGCGGACAATTTTATCTTCGATAGAGGGACAATAGCGCGGACCAACACCTTTGACAATCCCTGAAAACATAGGAGCACGATGAAGGTTGGCATTGATAATATCATGGCTAGACTGATTCGTGTAGGTCAACCAACAAGGCACCTGATCTGTTAAATAGTCTTCATCCCTAGAAAGGAAAGAAAAATGATTAGGTTTCTCATCACCAGGCTGAATCTCAGTCACCTCGTAATTAATAGAGGATGCCTTGACACGTGGTGGCGTTCCTGTCTTAAAGCGACCAATTTCAAATCCTAACTCTTTGAGGTTATCCGCAAGTGCTACTGAAGCCAAACTATTATTGGGCCCTGAAGAATACTTTAGGTCCCCGATGATGATCTCTCCCCTTAGGGCTGTTCCTGTCGTTACAACGACTGCTTTTGCAGCAAACTTTTGGTTTGTCGCCGTCCGAACACCGATAACCCTCTCGCCTTCAACTAGGATTTCATCAATCATGGTTTGACGTAAGGTTAAGTTCTCCTGGTTTTCAACTGTTCTGCGCATTTCACGGCTGTAAAGCTCTTTGTCTGCCTGGGCTCTTAGAGCTCGAACAGCTGGGCCCTTTCCAGTGTTGAGCATCTTCATTTGAATATAGGACTTATCTATATTCTTGCCCATTTCACCACCAAGGGCATCCACCTCACGGACGACAATCCCTTTTGCAGAGCCTCCAATAGAAGGGTTACAAGGCATAAAAGCAACCATCTCAATGCTCAGGGTTGCCAGTAAGACCCGACATCCCATACGACTCGCTGCTAGGGCTGCTTCGACGCCCGCATGCCCAGCACCAATGACAACAATATCGTACTCTTCTGTAAAGGTATGTGTCAACTTAATTCTCCTTTTCCATAATCACAATATGTTTGGTAGCCCCATTCCAGTTTAACAGTTCTGTTTTTAAAAAATCAGGAACTACACTTAACTTTTCTAAATCAACCAATGGAACCCAGCGACAGGAAAGTTTTTGATGACTGTCTAAAATATGCTGGCTAAGTTCTTCTAACGGTGCATTCGGTGTCACCAAGTAATGAAATTCAATGTTGTGGTAGTTGACACTATCTTGACAGAATTGATTTTCCACCACAAAGGCTAATGCATCAACTTTGACAGCAATTCCTATCTCCTCTAGAACTTCACGGCAAACAGCCTCCTCAGTTGTTTCACCAACTTCTATAGCCCCACCGATAGTATAGTGCTTGCCCTGTTCATCATGGCAGAGGAAAATCTGGTCATCTTTGACAATCAAGGCTGTCGCCCGAACGCCATAAACGCCTCTATCACTTGTCGTTCTAAAATCTTGCGTCACTTGACACCTCCTTGACACTATTAAAATAGTCTTTACACATAAAAGGTCAAAGCTCTTTTGGAATTGCAGGCCAAAAAGACCGGCAAGACTACGAGCTTTGACCTTCATAGTATAGCTTGCTAATAGTTTATCATATTTAGCCTATTTGTCAATCTAAATATATTGTCTTACCAAAGACGTTTTATAGGCATTGTCAATCATCCCGCCACCGAGACATTCCTCACCATCGTAGAAAACAACGGCTTGTCCTGGAGTAATGGCGCGTTGGTCTTCATGAAAAATCACTTCAGCTTGATCTCCATTAACAATAACTGTTACTTTTGCATCTGGTTGACGGTAGCGAAATTTAGCTGTACATTCTAAGGTGAAGGACTCAGGCATGTCCTTTGTAAAATGGACTTGACTGGCTTTGAGGCTGTCGGACATTAAATGCTCATGGTAAAAGCCTTGGCCGACGTATAAGATATTTTGAGACAAATCCTTTCCAACAACAAACCATGGTTCATTGTCACCACCTTGCTGACCACCGATACCAAGACCTCCGCGTTGTCCAATCGTATAGTACATTAAGCCAGCATGTTCACCCATATCCTTGCCGTCAATGGTCATCATGCGACCGGGTTGAGCAGGTAGGTATTGGCCTAAAAACTCTTTAAAATTCTTCTCACCGATAAAGCAGATACCTGTTGAGTCTTTTTTCTTAGCCGTTGCTAGTCCGGCTCTTTCTGCAATAGCTCGCACTTCTGGTTTTTCCAAGTGACCTAGTGGAAACATGGTTTTCTGCAGCTGCTCTTGGGACAGCTGACTAAGGAAATAGGTCTGATCCTTGTTATTGTCTTTCCCACGAAGCATACGAACTGTGCCATCAGCGTCACGCGCCACTTGGGCATAGTGTCCTGTAGCGACGTAGTCTGCCCCTAAATCCATGGCATAATCAAGAAAAGCCTTAAATTTGATTTCCTTGTTACACATGACATCAGGATTGGGCGTGCGCCCTGCACGGTATTCTGCCAAGAAATACTCGAACACACGATCCCAGTATTCTTTTTCGAAATTGACAGAGTAATAGGGAATGCCTATTTGATCAGCAACTGCTGCGACATCCTTATAGTCCTCTGTGGCTGTACAAAAGCCATTTTCGTCTGTGTCATCCCAGTTTTTCATGAAAATGCCAACCACATCGTAACCTTGCTCTTTCAATAAAAGAGCTGTTACGGACGAATCGACACCACCACTCATACCGACCACAACACGTGTCTTAGAGTTATCTTTCATGGTATTCTCCCATCTTTCGTTAAGTAAATAGAAAAAAGTGACAATTTCCCTGAAATTACCAGTCTCTCTATTCCTTTTGAAATAACGATTTGAAGGTCGTATTTCACTGTTTTCAAAACTCACGATTTGAAGGTCGTTTTTTGAATACCCTTCATTATAGCACGAAAAATCATTGTGTCAAAGAATCTGTTACAAAAGAATCTTATTCTATACCACGCTTTTGATACAAAGTTCGGATTTTATGATATGATAAAGACGATCATTTTTTATCAGAAGAGGACCACAAATGAACCATTTAAAATTTCAATCTGTCTTTGATATTATAGGCCCTGTTATGATCGGCCCTTCTTCTAGCCATACAGCAGGTGCTGTCCGAATTGGCAAGATTGTTTCTGCCATTTTTGGCGATAAACCGACAGAAGTTGAATTTCAGCTCTACAATTCGTTTGCCAAAACTTACCGAGGTCATGGAACGGATGTTGCTCTTGTCGCAGGCATTTTAGGAATGGATACTGATGATCCTCGTATTCCTAATGCTCTTGACATTGCCAGAGAAAAAAATATCAAGATTTACTGGAAAATCAATAAAGATTCATCTAACGCTCCCCACCCAAATACCACTAAAATTATTATTCGCAATACGGAAAAATCGATATCAGCCACCGGAATTTCTATCGGTGGAGGTAATATTCAAGTGACAGAGCTCAACGGCTTTGCCGTCAACCTCAACATGAACACGCCAACCATCATTATTGTCCATCAAGATGTTCCAGGCATGATTGCTAATGTCACAGAACGCCTTTCAAAATACCAGATTAACATCGCTCAGATGAATGTTACCCGAGAAAAGGCAGGTGAAAAAGCCATCATGATCATAGAGGTTGACTCTAGAGACTGTCAAGAGGCAATTGCCGACATTCATCACATTCCGCATTTGCATAATGTCAATTTCTTCGGATAGGAGGCCACATGTTTTATACCATTAAAGAATTGGTCCAGCAAGCAGAAGACCTCACTAACGGTTCAGTTGCTGAACTCATGATCGAAACAGAATACGAACTGTCTGGAAGGGATCGCGATGAAGTGCTATTCCTGATGACACGAAACTTAGAGGTCATGCTAGCCTCGGTTACAGACGGCATGACAGAGAGCAAGTCCGTTTCTGGCTTAACAGGAGGCGATGCAGCTAAACTAGATCGTTATATCAAATCAGGCCGGGCCCTTTCAGACCACACGGTTATCTCAGCTGCTCGCAATGCTATGGCTGTCAACGAACTTAATGCCAAAATGGGGCTCGTCTGCGCAACGCCAACAGCTGGCTCAGCAGGTTGTTTACCAGCTATTATCAGTGCTGCCACTGAGAAACTCAACTTAACGAAGAAAGATCAGCTCGATTTCCTCTTTACAGCAGGGGCTTTTGGCCTAGTCATCGCCAACAATGCCTCCATCTCAGGAGCAGAGGGTGGTTGTCAAGCCGAAGTCGGTTCCGCCTCAGCCATGGGAGCAGCTGCTCTAGTAATGGCTGCCGGTGGGACAGCCTATCAAGCGAGTCAAGCGATAGCCTTCGTCCTTAAGAATATGCTAGGGCTCATTTGCGATCCAGTAGCAGGACTTGTCGAAGTTCCCTGTGTCAAGCGTAATGCTATGGGAGCAAGCTTTGCTTTTGTTGCAGCAGATATGGCTTTAGCAGGTATTGAGTCAAAAATTCCTGTTGACGAAGTTGTCAACGCCATGTACCAAGTCGGTAAAGCCATGCCGACTGCCTTTAAAGAGACAGCTGAAGGTGGCCTAGCAGCCACACCAACTGGTAAAAAATTGGCCAAACACATTTTTGGGTGAGAGACTATGACCACAACTGTTTACTTGGTTCGCCATGCTGAACCTAATTACCATAATCATGATGATTTTACTAGAGAGCTGACCGAACAAGGCTTAAAAGACAGCCTAAAAGTCACAGCCTATCTAAAAGATAAAGGCATTGATAAGGTATACTCCAGCCCGTTTAGGCGAGCACATGACACCGTCAAAGACCTAGCACATCATCTTAATCTACCGATTACCCTGGAAGACGATTTTAGAGAACGGCGCATTGATAGTGTTTGGATAGAAGATTTCAATCATTTTGCTCAAAAGCAATGGCAGGATTTTTCCTATAAGCTTTCTGATGGAGAATCTCTATCTGAAGTTCAATACAGGAATATCTCAGCTCTTGAAAAAATAATCGCCGAAAACCCCAATAAAAACCTAGTGATTGGGTCTCACGGAACAGCCTTGTCAACCATTGTCAACCACTATCAACCGGACTTTGACTATTCTGCATTTAGTCAAATCAAACATCTCTTTCCCTTTATTGTCAAGCTCACTTTTTCCGAAAATATTTGTCAATCAATCTCTTTTTATAATATTCTCAAGGAGCCTCCTCATGAAACATCTCTTCTTTGATCTAGACGGAACACTCGTTGACAGTTCAGAAGGTATTCTTAATTCCTTTACACAAACCTTTACAGAACTAGGCATGGAGCTTCCAACTCTTGAAACTTTAAAAACCTTCATTGGCCCACCATTAGAGGCCAGTTTTGCCAATTATGGAGACGATGCCTTTACTTCTAACGCAGTGACAATTTACCGTAAACATTATACTGATTTTGGCATTCATCAAGTTCAGTTATATCAAGGTTTCCCTGAGGTTCTCGATCAATTAATTGCTGACAATTATCTCCTTTACATTGCAACATCCAAACATGAACCGATGGCAGTCCAGATGCTAACAGATCTCGGTGTAGCGGACCGCTTTATAGGTATTTTTGGATCCCTCGGTAAGGATAGTAAAGCAGATGTTATTAATCGAGCAATGGTAAAACACGATATCCCAGCAAAAGATGCCCTAATGATTGGCGATACTCACTATGATATGATTGGCGGGAAAGCTCTCGGTCTTAAAACCATTGGTGTCACATGGGGCTTTGGCACGCCACCATCCCTTTTAGAAAATGGAGCTGATGCCCTCGCATCAACTCCGTCTGAATTACTAAAAAAGATTGACCCTCTCTAGGGTCAATCTTTTTTGTATAATTGGCCTAATTTCTTTATCGTTTGACAGAGATTGTCAAGTAGATGATCATCACTATCAATGACTGTATGAGCATATTCTTTGAGGTCTGGATAGTCTCCAATCTGAACAGCGTATAAGGCTTTTTGAAACATTTCAATATCATTTTTATCATTGCCAAAACAGATATAAGGCTCTTGGCTGAGTTGACAAATCGTTGTCGCTTTATTGACACCTGATTTCGTAATGTAAAACGACGCTTCGGCTTCGTGGAAAAAGAAGGAAATGCCAGTTAATTGAGTTAACTCTTGATAAAGTTTGTCAATTAAGCCTTTATCATGATTTGTAAAAATAACTATTTTTAGAGGTGCCCCTAAAGCAGAAAATCCCACACGCTTCCCAATTTGAGGATCAACAAATGCCATAAAGGAAATGTGTTCTTCTCCCTGATAAGCATGATTTAAGGCATCATCAATAAAAACAGACAGATTCCATTCTAGGCAAAGGGACAAAAGTTGTTTGGCCGACTGTTCTGGAATCGAAAATGTTTTTATCACAGCACCATTTTCAATAATGGCAGCGCCATTTAAGGCAACAAGTGTTTCCCTGGCAAACTTTTCTTTTAAAATAGGGTAGCAATCCCTGAAAGACCTTGCTGAAGCAAAAATAATTTCGTGACCTAAGGCCTTTAAGTTGTTTAATGCCTTCGTGATTTCAGGACTTATTTGGTTATCACCAAAAACCAAGGTCCCATCTAAATCAAAAACAAAACGCATGTTCTAAATTTCCTATCCTCCAAAACCTTACCTTATGATATCCTGAGCCCTCTAAAACCGATAAACACATTAATCGATTTTAAAATGGCTAGCTTTTGATGTATAGCAGTATACCAATCTTCTTCAGTTCTTAGTCTACCACAAAATCATAGGCTTCGCCTCTTTAAACTTATCGTCCCTCCACTAAAGAATTGATGAAATCTGTTTTGACATAGTAATTTGAATCTTAGTTTATCTAACTAAAAAACAACCCTGATAAGTAAGCAGGATTGCTTTGGCTTCTATTAATAGCCCCAAGCTGACAAGCCTTGTGCATTGTAGGCATTAAGAGCTGATTGAATTTGATCATCGACAGTAGCTGTAGATCCCCAACCAGGCATTGTTTGGAAAAGTCCTGATGCACCTGATGGGTTGTAGGCATCAACTTGTCCGTTTGATTCGCGAGCAATGATATGCTCCCATGTTGAAGCCGGAACACCTGTTGCAGCAGCCATTTGTTGAGCGGCATAAGAACCTGTTTCACCAGCTGTATTGCCGTTAGCAAGAACTGTTCCACTTGTCGCAACCGAAGTCGAAGCATAGTAGGTTTGAGTACCCGCAGCAACAAAGCTTGATACAGTTGTTGTGCTGTTTGATGCTGATTGAAGAGTGTAACCACCACCAGCATTAAGACGTGGGAGAGTTTTACCTTCTGGTAACTTTTCGCCATCACCAAGTTTTAATTCTTGGCCAACATCAATCTTATCTGCGTTCTCAATATCATTTAAAGCGATAAGGTATTCAATTTTACGGTCATTCTCTTTTGCAATTTCTGAAAGAGTATCACCTGCTTTAACAGTGTATGTTTCTTCTTCTTCGTTTTTAGACGTTTTATCTTTTTCATCTGCTTGAACGGATGAAGTAGCAAATAGTGTAGCAAAAGTTGCTAAACCAACTAAAGCAGCTCTAAGGCTGAATTTTTTGTAAAAGTGCATGATATGCTCCTATTTTTTTATTTACCGTTCTATCATACACGTTATTTATTACAATTAGATGACTTTTCTGTAACCAAGATTACGTTTACTTATTAATTTGACAAAGAAAACGCCGAAATACAGCGTTTTATAGGTTTTTATTGACATTCTTGTCAAGACTTAAGTAAATAGAGTGTCAATCCAAGTAAACATATTGTCACTATTGTCAAGGTATCTGTCAATTTCCAGGAAAGTTGACGATATTTCGTCCGTCCATCGCCACCCTGATAGCCTCTAGCTTCCATAGCTGTCGCTAGAGCATCTGCCCTTTTAAAGGACGAGGCAAATAAAGGAATTAGGATAGGAATAATAGCCTTTACCTTTTGCATTAGATTCCCCTCATTAAATTCTACCCCTCTTGCTCTTTGCGCATTCATGATACGTTGGGTATCATCCATCAGCGTCGGTACAAACCGTAAACTCATAGACAACATGAGCCCTAGCTCATGGACTGGAACTTTGACATAAGCCAAGGGCTTGAGCAAAGATTCCACAGCATCAGCTAAGCTTAAAGGCATGGTGGTCAACGTCAACAAGGTAGAGAAAAAAATGATTAAGATAAAGCGTGTTAAGATGATTCCAGCCTGCTTTAAACCATAGCTTGTGATTTGAAAAATCCAAAAAGACCAGTAGACCTCCCCACCTTTAGCAAAAAAGACTTGGAAAAGGGTTGTAAAAATAATCAATCCTATCATGGGTTTCAAGCCATTTAAAAAGTAGGACAGTTTGATTTTTGAGAGTAAGACCAAACCGATGACAAAGGAAAACGCGATAAGATTGGTCCATAAGTTGTTTGCCCAAAAAATAATCCCTATAAAGATCATCATAGCCAGTAATTTACTACGAGGGTCCAATCGGTGTATAATGGATGGTCCTGGAATGTAACGGCCCAAAATAAGTTTATCCATACCTTAGGGCCTCCGTTAATTCTGGAATGGTAATCGGTAAACGCTCAAAGGAATAACCTAGCGTCTTCAGACCCAAAGCAAAGGATGTGACTTTAGGTACCCCAAGATTAATGCCATCCATGAAGGCAACGTCTTGAAAAATATCACGAGGAGCCCCTGACTTCACCAATTGTCCTTTAGCCAAAACATAAGCTTTATCCGCATAATTAGCAACGTCATCCATCAAATGAGTTACAAGGACGATGGTCATGCCTTCTTGATGAAGTTTTTTGAAGATCGTCATTAATTCACGTCGTCCAGCTGGATCTAAGCCAGCAGTTGGCTCATCTAGGACTAAAACTTGTGGTTCCATAGCAAGAATACCTGCAATAGCAACACGACGCATCTGCCCTCCTGATAATTCAAAAGGGCTCCGGTCAAACAGGTCTTTTGAAATGCCAACAATTGCCAGCTTTTCACGCGCAATACGCTCAGCTTCTTCCTGGGATACTCCAAAATTTTGGGGACCAAAAGCAACATCTTTTAGAACCGTTTCATCGAACACCTGGCTTTCAGCAAATTGAAATACCAGACCTACCTTTTTACGCACTTGTTTAATATCCTTATCTACGGACTGCGCAGAAATGGTAAAGCCATCAATGTTCACTTGGCCTTCACTGGGCTTTAACAAGCCGTTCATCAATTGTAAAATAGTCGATTTCCCACTACCTGTATGGCCAATTAATGCCGTGTAAGAGCCATCTTCAATGGTTAAATTGATATCAAAAAGAGCCCGCCCTTCAAAAGGCGTATTGGCTTGATAGGTGTAACTTACATTTTGAAAGTCGATTCCCATAATTTCTCTTGCAGTTCCTTTTCGGTTAAATAGTCATCTGGTAGATCAAAACCAGATGCTTTCAGAGCAATTTTTAGATGCTGGGTAAAAGGAAGGTCCAAGCCTAAGAGCTGTAAATCTTTACGACCAAAGAGATCTCTTGGTCTACTTGTCGATTCTACTTGGCCTTCTTTCATGATTAATACACGATCACTCAGAGCAACCTCATCAAGGTCATGAGTGATTGAAATAACAGTTATACCATACTGATCTTTGATGCGTTTAACGGTCTCAATAAGGGCAAGACGACCTTCTGGATCTAACATCGAGGTTGCTTCATCTAAGATCATAATTTTAGGCCTTAGGGCAACCACACCAGCTATAGCTACACGCTGCTTCTGTCCACCAGATAGACGAGCGGGTTCCCTCTGTTTGAATTCGCTCATTCCAACCAAGTCAAGAGCCTGACTGACTCGTGCCTTCATTTCCTCCAGAGTAACCCCTTGATTTTCTAAACCAAAAGCGACATCATCTTCGACAGTAGCACCAACAAACTGATTGTCAGGGTTTTGAAAAACCATGCCAATCTGATGCCGTTTTTCCCAGACATTCTCAGGAGTCAGTAGGTCCCCCGTAATGTAAATCTCTCCGGATTCAGCTTCCAGTAGACCATCAATCAAACGGACTGTTGTGGATTTCCCAGAACCATTGTGTCCAATAATCGAGAGCCATTCCCCATGTTCCACGTGAAACGAAACATCTTTTAAAATATAATGGTCATTGTCAGACTCATACTTAAAGAATACATTTTTTACATCAATAATAGCCATTACTTAAAGGTATCCTTAAACAAAAAACGTGCTCCACGGAAATAATCGTACCCTGAATAAAGCGTGAAAAAGAGTGCGACGTAGAGCAGTACCTGACCCAAAAGATGCCAGTGGAAAAGGAGGAAGATAATAGCGAACATTTGGGTAAATGTCTTGATTTTCCCCGGCATTGCAGCTGCTAGAACCTCACCACCTGTTTCAACAAGAAGCAATCTCAAACCAGTTACCGCCAATTCACGACAAACAATAAGTGAAGCGACCCAGCCAGGAACAAAACCGAGTTGTACTAACATAATAAAGGCTGACATGACTAGAATCTTATCCGCTAGCGGATCAGCGAATTTTCCGAAATTCGTCACCACCCCCCATTTTCGTGCAAGGTAACCGTCAAGATAATCTGTGAAACTAGCAAGAGCAAAAATGATCCCAGCCGTCACATGAGCCCATAAGCTATCCGATACGCTTAATATCAGTAAAAAAATGGGAATCATGACAATTCGAATGACAGTCAAGAAGTTAGGGAGATTTTCCTTAGTTGTATACCGTTTAAACATAAACTACCTCTACTTAAAATATAATGTTAGCATCGCTGGCTGTTGGCTAAGCCCAGATAAATCAACAGCTTGACCATTGATTGTCAAACTTAAGCCTTCTACCACGCCCAGAGAAACTTGAACTGAAGGGATTTCTATTTTGTTGATCGAAACTGTTACCGATTCTTGATCAGCTGACAAGGTTGTACCGCCTGCCAAGCTTGTTCCAGAAACAGCCACCCAACTTTCTGAATGCTTAACAGACAAGGTTAATTCCAACTCATCTGGGGCCTGATTGACTTCAACAACAGAAGGGTTCTCAGCAGGAGTCACTATAATATCAAGCTGAGGCTGTTCAGGTGCTTCAGTTACTTCTTCTGTACTAGAAGAGATGGTCGCTTCATCAAGACCTTCTGATGAAGCACTCTGAGAAACCTGAAAACTGACAGATTTATCTGTTTGGTTTTGACTAGACTGAAAGTCCCAAATCATATAAATAGCCGAGCATAGAATCATGAGGGATAAGAATAGCAAGGTAATAAAGGGAATAATAGAGCGTTTCGATCGCTGTTTCCTTTGTTTTTGAAAGGACCTTTTGTAGCGAGAATCTTTTGGTCCAACCTCATAAACCATTAAAGGACTGTTCGTATCATAGGCATTAAGCAGGACTTTTACATCGAGGTCTAAAAATTCTGCGTATCTAGCAACTAGTTTTCGGGCTTGACCCTGTCCAGGAATGAGGTCAAAGGCATCATCTTCCAAGGCCCTGATATAGCGTCTGTGCGTTTTCAGGGCATGGTAAGCATCAGACACACTTAAATTCAAATCCTCTCTTGCAGCCCTAAAGACCTGTCCTATCGTTTTTTCTGCCATAAGATCCTCCTTCCCGGTATTTTTTGGATATTAGTCTATTTTAGCAAAAATAACTCTTTTTATCGATAGCTATTGGGGGAAAAGAATAAAATCTGTCATTTCTGAACGACTGATAAAATCAAACCCGACTTTTTTGATGTCATCCAATGTGATGGATTCTAAAAGATCTGGTAAGTCAAATAAACTGTCGTTTTCTATCCAGCTATTAACATATTGCATAGCTGTTGACTCCAGATGATTAAGCGATTTAAGAAAGTCCCCATACATTTCCTGTTTTACCAGTGTTAAATGGTCTTCATTTAAATCATCAAGCTCATAACAACGGCTTAACAACTGTCGAATCCGCTTAGACATGGCAAGTGGTTCAGAGGTATCCATGGTCAAGATGATAAATTGATAAGCCTCTGTTAGTTCAATTTCCATTTGGAAAGAATCATCAATCTTTCCTTTATCATACCAATCTTGATAGGTTGAAGAGGTCCATCCTAAAACCATAGCCATTAATAACTTCATACACAAGCGGTATTTTGAAATTGACACAGTTGTAAAGTCATGTTGACTCCGTAAACCAACTGCTAATTTAGGGCCCATAACAGGGAATTCTAAACTAGCTGATGGCAAAACAGGTTTTAAAGAAAAGTCTTCTTTACTAATGGGCTGTTTTTTTCGAGGACGCCTAGCGTTTTGAAAGGACTCTATCTCATCTACAAGCTGTTCCGGATCAAAATCTCCAATCATTAATAACACCATGTTCGATGACTGATAGAAGATGTCAAAGTTCATTTGCAAGGTTTTAGCTGATATCTGCTGAACTGATGATAGAGAGCCAGCGATATCCTCTGCAAGAGGCGTCTCGGGGTAAAGTTGCCCTAAAACAGACATGTAGAGTTGGTAATCAGCATCATCCTGATACATTTTAATTTCTTGGGAGATAATGGCCTTTTCCCGTTCAACAGATGCGTCAGTAACATTAAGATGACTGGTTAATTCCTGAAGAAGACAAAGGCCCTCTTTAACATGATCAGTTGTTGAGAAGTAATAAACGGTTTGCCTATATCCTGTGAAAGCATTGACTTCAGCCCCAATCTTAGCAAAATCCTCCATGGCATCCCTTCCTTTTGGAAGCTCAAATAATTTATGTTCCAAAAAGTGGGCCATACCAGCCGGAAATTGACGCATTAATTTACGATTTTTGGGCCGAAAAGATGTATCTAAGGCCCCAAATCGTGTGGCCATAAGGCCTATCGTTTCCTGATAGTCTAGCCTAGGTATCAAGATAACTTCAAGGCCGTTTTCTAAAACTTTTCGATAAACAACCTCGTTTAGGGTTGGATAGTGTTTTTGTGATAATGTCATACGATGTCTTCTGAACGAGCCTCCATAAAGTACAGTGCCTGCAATTTAACTAAAGCAGCAATTCTTTTAACCGCATCCTTGTCAACCTTTTCTATTCCTGTTAACCACTTGTCAACTGAAAATCCGTCAGGAACTATCAAATCGTTGCTGTAAACCTGTTCGATTAAGTTAGCTTGCCGGTCTTGAGACAGTTTAACAGTTGCCTTTAGGGCAAGCTTTGTTTGCTCAAGCTCCACTTGACTAAACTGCCCTTGTTTGAGGGCTAGGAGCTGTTGATGAATCAATTTCATCGTTTTCTTTAGGTTGACTTTATCAATGCCTGCATAAACTTTCAGGCAGGCTGTCAAACTATCATACTGGCTGCCAATACTATAGGCCAAGCCTTCTTTTTCACGGACATTTATAAATAGTTTGGAATGCGCGAATCCACCTAATAGACCATTTAAGACCATGAGAGAAAAATAGTCCTCACTACCATACAAAGCAGGCGCATAGTAACCCTGTTGTAGAATGGATTGATTGGCTGATTTTTGTTCTGTCTGGCGTGGGGTAATTTTAGAAAGACCCTGATCAATCATGAATGTCAATTCAGGTTGACGATTTTGTAAACCAAATGTTTCCAGTTCATTGACAACAGTAACTGGGTCAAATTCTCCTACAAAGAAAAAATCGATTCTGTTTTCCAGCAACATTTTTTGAAAGGCACGGAAAGTTGACTGTGGAGATTCTTGCTTTACAAGATCGATTGTTCCTTGACGAGGTAACTGTAAGGCTTCTGAGCGATAAAACAAAGTGTTCAAGGCTCTATCAGCTTGATAAAAATTATCTTCTTTCTCTGTCTCTAAATAGTTTAGCAGGTTGTCCTGCTCCAGTAAGAATAATTTTTCATCAAAACTATCGGCCTTAGTCAAGGGTTGGAAGAGACAAGCTCTTAAAAAGGCAAGGACATCACTGGTTAGATCTTGACCTCCTATGTATCTTGGAGCCAGAAAAGACAGATCGATGTCTAATATGTGGACAGCTCCTTTTTTACTGATCGTCGTATCAAAAGTAGCCCCATATAAACTTGCTAATTTTTGACGAAAAAGCCTAGCATTCGGATATGCTTTGTTAGCAGATTCTAGAATATAAGCACTAATAACACGTCCAGCCAAGGTTTTTTTATCTATGGCACCCGAAAAACGCATTTTCACCCGTTGCGTTTTATATTTTCTCGTTTCTATAAAGTGAAGCTGAACCCCTTCAGCAAGTTTCATAAGCACAGACATCTCCATCTCTTTCTAAGTTTCTATTATACCTTTTCTAGGGGAAAAATGCTGATTTTTTGAACAGATTCCTCCTTATTTTTATGCTATAATGAACCATAAGGAGAAAATCATGGATTATAAACTTTTTGAGGAATTTATCACCCTACAAGCACTTTTAAAAGACTTAGGGATTATTTCTAGTGGAGGAGCCATCAAGGGCTTTTTAGCTGAGGAAACTGTTCTTTTTAATGGTCAAGATGAAAAGCGTCGAGGAAAAAAAATACGCATCGGGGATGTCGTAGAACTTCCTGGACAAGGGATTCGCATCACTATTTCAGAACCAACAAGTGATGAAAAACAAACCTATGAAGAGGACAAGGCTGAAAAAGAGCGCGTCGCAGCTATTGTAAAGTCTCTAAATAGTGAAACTAAAAAAAAGGTCAAAGCTCACAAACAGGTTAAAAATAAGTCTAGTAAACCTGCCGTTCGTTTTCCAGGTACTTAAGTATGTGGTTGAAATCAATCCACCTGCAACACTACCGCAATTACAAAGATCAGATAGTTGATTGTCATCCAGGACTCAATGTTTTTCTAGGTCAAAATGCCCAAGGGAAAACAAATATGTTAGAGGCCATTTATTTTCTGTCTCTAACCAGAAGTCACCGGACACGATCCGATAAGGATCTCGTTTCATTCTCGGAAAATCAGTTTAAACTGTCTGGCCTGGTTGAAAAAAGAGCGGGAACACTCTCACTGGAGGTTCATCTGACCGATAAAGGGCGTGAGACAAGAGTGAATCATCTCAAACAAGCACGATTAGCTGATTATATTGGTCATCTCAATGTTGTTTTATTTGCTCCAGAAGATTTACAGTTGATAAAGGGAGCACCTGCTCTCAGACGAAAATTTATGGACATGGAGTTAGGCCAGATTAAGCCAACTTACCTTTCTGAACTAGCCAGTTACCACCATGTGCTGAAACAGCGTAATACTTATCTTAAACAAGCTGAAAAAGTTGATACAGACTTTCTGGACGTTTTGGACCAACAATTGATTGATTATGGGTCTCGAGTGATTGAACAGCGCCTTGACTTTGTCAATCAACTGGAAAGGTTTAGTCAAGCTAAGCATGCTGATATTTCTGACAAAAAAGAGAAACTAACCCTTTTATATCAGTCATCTATTCCTTTTGAAAACCCTGACGAAATTCGTCAATCATTTCGTCAATCACTTGACAAATCGCGTCAACGTGATTTATTTAAAAAAAATACAGGTGTGGGACCCCATCGGGATGACTTACTCTTTTTTATCAATGGTATCAATGCCAGTTTTGGTAGCCAAGGGCAACATCGTAGTTTGGTCTTATCAGTAAAGCTTGCTGAAATAGAGCTTATGGAAAGCGTTACTAAAGAAAGTCCTATCTTGTTGCTTGACGACGTTATGAGCGAGCTTGACAACAATCGTCAACTTAAACTCCTTGAAACGATTTCTGATAGGGTACAAACCTTTATCACCACAACATCACTAGACCATCTCAAACCATTACCTTCCAATTTAAAAATTTTTCACATTGACAATGGTGTCATCACTACACAGTAAAAGAGCCGGATTTTCCGGCTCTTTTGTTTACAGTTAATTGACAATTATTGTACAGAATAGTTTGGAGCTTCGTTAGTGATTTGAACATCGTGTGGATGACTTTCTTTTAGACCTGCACCAGACATTTCAATAAATTGAGCATTATCATGCAATTCTTGAATATTAGCTGCTCCAACATAGCCCATACCAGAACGGATACCACCAACCATTTGGAAGACAATATCAGCGACAGCTCCCTTATAAGCAACACGGCCTTCAATACCTTCTGGAACTAGTTTATTGGCTTCATTAACAGAGCCTTGGAAGTAACGGTCGCTTGACCCTTTCTTCATGGCTGCAATTGAGCCCATTCCACGATAGGTCTTAAATTTACGGCCTTGGTAGATTTCCGTTTCACCAGGTGCTTCATCTGTCCCTGCCAGCATGGAGCCAAGCATAACGGCATGTCCTCCAGCAGCAAGGGCTTTAGCAATGTCACCTGAGTATTTGATCCCGCCATCAGCAATGATAGTTTTTCCATACTCACGCGCTACAGCAGCCGCATCGTAAATAGCTGTAATCTGAGGAACACCGACACCTGCTACCACACGTGTCGTACAGATAGAACCTGGTCCAATACCAACTTTAACGACATCGACGCCTGCATCATAAAGGGCACGAGCGCCTTCACCTGTCGCCACATTACCGGCAATCAAGGTTTTATCTGGGAAAGTAGCACGAATCTCAGCAATTTTACGAAGAACACCAGCTGAGTGCCCGTGAGCAGTATCGATGACAATAGCATCAGCACCTGCATCAAATAAAGCTTGCGCTCGCTCAAAGGTATCCGAAGTTACCCCAACTGCACCAGCCACTAAGAGACGACCAAACTCATCTTTAGCCGCATTAGGGAATTCAATGACTTTTTCGATATCTTTAATGGTGATTAGACCTGCTAAACGACCTGCATCATCCACTAAAGGTAATTTTTCAATACGATGTTCATGAAGAATCTTTTCTGCTGTTTCTAAGTCCGTTCCAATTGGTGCTGTAATCAGATTTTCTTTGGTCATGTTAGCCGAAATCGGTTGAGAATAATCTGAGATAAATCGCATGTCACGGTTAGTAATGATACCGATTAATTTACGATTTTCTAACGTTTCGACAATAGGAACACCTGAGATGCGATAGGTAGCCATTAAATTTTCAGCTTCTTCAACAGGAGCGTCTGGCGTTAAGAAGAAAGGATCAATGATTACCCCGTTTTCAGAACGTTTTACCTTGCGGACCTCAGCAGCTTGAGCCTCAATCGACATATTTTTGTGAATGATTCCAAGCCCGCCAGCACGAGCCATGGCAATAGCCATTTGGCTTTCTGTCACTGTATCCATTGCTGCAGATAAAATAGGAATATTCAGTGTCAAGTTAGGAGCAAGTTGTGTTTTCAAATCAATCTCATTAGGTAAGACGTGACTTTCAGCTGGAATCAGCAAGACATCGTCAAAGGTGAACCCTTTTTTCAAGAACTTTGTATCCCAATTTGACATTTTGATAGGCCTCTTTTCTATGATCCCTCTTAGGGAAAAATTTTGATTGATAATATCATAACACTATCATTTATTTTGTCAACCCAAAAGACAGAAAAAGACCTGATTTATCAAGTCTCATTCGTTTTTTACTTAAAATAGTTAATGCCCATGGCATCCTTAACCTCGTCGAGTGTTTTAGCTACAACAGTGCGAGCCTTCTCACTTCCTTTAGCCAACATATTGTAGACCTCACCCATATCCTTAGCCAATTCTAAACGTCGTTCTCGAATCGGAGACAGTTCTCTGTCTAGAACGTCTAAAAGATAGCGTTTGGTTTTAACATCCCCAAGACCACCACGTTGGTAATGCTCTTTCATCTCAGCAATCGTCGCTTGATCCTCTTCACGGCCAAAAACATCCAAATAATGGAACACCATATTGCCTTCAATCTTACCAGGATCTTCCACACGGATATGATCTGGATCTGTGTACATGGACATGACTTTCTTTTGAACCGTGTCAAAATCATCCGCTAGATAAATCCCATTCCCCAGTGATTTCGACATTTTAGCATTACCATCAAGTCCAGGCAGACGACCTGCTGCTTCATTTTCTGGGAAGATCCCTTCTGGCTCAACCAAGACATCGGCCTGATAGGTATGGTTAAAGGAACGCACAATCTCACGGGTCTGTTCAATCATTGGTTTTTGGTCATTCCCAACAGGGACAAAATTGGCCTTGAAGGCTGTGATATCTGCTGCCTGAGAAATAGGGTAAACCAAGAAACCAGCTGGAATAGATTCGCCAAAACCTTTTTGAGCAATTTCTGTTTTAACGGTTGGATTGCGCTCCAAGCGAGCCAAGGAAACTAAATTCATGTAATACATGGTCAGCTCTGCCAGTTCTGGAATCTGACTCTGGATAAAGAGCGTTACTTGCTCAGGATCAAGTCCAGCTGCCAAATAGTCAAGAGCAACCTCACCGACAGATTGACGAACTTTTTCTGGATTTTTGGCATTGTCAGTCAGAGCCTGTTGGTCTGCGATAAAGATAAACATATCATGCTTGCCTTCATTTTGCAAAAGAACACGATTACGTAGGCTTCCCACATAGTGTCCAATATGCAATTTACCAGTTGGCCGATCTCCTGTTAAAATAATAGGTTTACTCATTAAAACTCTCCTCTAAAATCAATTACCCACATTATACCATTTTTCAAGCCAGTTATGAAAAGCTTGTTAGGATTATTTGAAAAAATTAGGTTTTTCCTGTAGAATGAAGAGACTACAATATTTAGGAGAATCACTTTGCTAACAGTTTCAGATGTATCATTACGTTTTAGCGATCGTAAACTTTTCGATGATGTCAACATCAAGTTTACAGCTGGAAATACTTATGGTTTGATTGGTGCTAACGGTGCCGGTAAATCAACCTTTTTAAAAATCTTGGCAGGAGACATTGAACCGACTACGGGACACATCTCTCTTGGTCCAGATGAACGCTTGTCTGTCCTTCGTCAGAACCACTTCGACTACGAAGATGAGCGTGTCATCGATGTTGTCATCATGGGTAATGACCAGCTTTACACGGTCATGAAAGAAAAAGACGCCATCTACATGAAGGAAGACTTCTCAGATGAAGATGGTGTCCGCGCTGCTGAGCTTGAAGGAACCTTTGCCGAGCTAGGTGGCTGGGAAGCTGAATCAGAAGCCTCTCAACTCCTTCAAAACCTCAATATCCCAGAAGCAGCACACTACCAAAATATGAGTGAGTTAACCAATGGTGAAAAAGTGAAGGTACTCCTTGCCAAAGCCCTCTTTGGGAAACCAGATGTTCTCTTGCTTGACGAGCCAACCAATGGTCTTGACATCCAGTCTATTTCTTGGTTAGAGGATTTCCTCATTGACTTTGAAAATACAGTAATCGTGGTATCTCATGACCGTCACTTTTTAAACAAAGTTTGTACCCACATGGCTGATCTTGATTTTGGTAAAATCAAACTCTTCGTTGGTAACTATGACTTCTGGAAAGAATCCTCTGAGTTGGCAGCACGTTTACAGGCTGACCGCAATGCTAAAGCTGAAGAAAAAATTAAGCAACTCCAAGAATTCGTGGCGCGCTTCTCAGCTAATGCCTCAAAATCTAAACAAGCAACCTCTCGTAAAAAGATGCTTGACAAGATCGAACTCGAAGAAATTGTCCCATCAAGCCGGAAATACCCATTTATCAACTTTAAGGCGGAACGTGAAATCGGTAATGACCTTTTAACAGTTGAAAACCTTTCTGTTACCATTGACGGGGAAAAAGTTATCGATAATATCAGTTTTATTCTTCGTCCAGGCGATAAAACAGCCTTGATTGGTCAAAACGATATCCAGACAACAGCTCTCATTCGTGCACTCGTTGGCGATATTGACTATGAAGGAACCGTTAAATGGGGAGTAACCACTTCTCAATCCTACCTGCCAAAAGACAACAGCAAGGACTTTGCTGGTAGTGAGTCCATCCTTGACTGGCTCCGTCAATTTGCTAGCAAGGGCGAAGATGACAATACCTTCCTCCGTGGTTTCCTTGGACGTATGCTCTTCTCAGGCGAAGAAGTTAACAAGTCTGTCAACGTCCTGTCAGGGGGTGAAAAAGTGCGCGTGATGCTCTCTAAACTCATGCTCCTCAAGTCAAATGTTCTCATCTTAGATGACCCAACCAATCACTTGGACTTGGAGTCAATCTCTAGTCTTAACGATGGTCTAAAAGCTTTTAAAGAATCGATTATCTTTGCCAGTCATGACCATGAATTCATTCAAACCTTGGCAAATCATATCGTTGTTATTTCTAAAAATGGCGTCATTGACCGTATCGATGAAACCTATGATGAATTCCTAGAAAATGAAGAAGTTCAGGCTAAGGTCCAAGCATTATGGCGTCAATAATATCATCATTTAAATGAAAGGGTTGGCTTATGCCAGCCTTTTTCGCATTTTTTCCCCTTTTCTGATACAATAACACTATGAAAAGAAGCCTAAAAAGACGACAAAATCATCAAAAAACAATCTTAACCAGTGCGATAGCTTTTTTAATCCCTTTTGTAGTCAGTATCATTATCCTAGCCTTAAAAGGAATTTATCCAGGCAGTGAACGCACTATTTTAGCCAGTGACGGTTTCCATCAGTATGTTATTTTTCATACTGGACTCAAAAATGCATTGCAGGAAAATGGCAGTCTATTTTATACCTTTACTAGCGGATTGGGATTAAATTTCTATGCGCTGATGAGCTATTATTTAGGGAGTTTTTTATCTCCTTTGGGCTACTTTTTTACTTTGGAAACAATGCCAGATGCCATATATCTCATGACCATCCTAAAATTTGGGTTGATAGGGCTGTCAACTAATCTAAGTTTACAAAATATTTACCGTAAACTTGACAAGACATATACTATTTTACTGTCAACGTCATTTGCTCTAATGAGTTTTTCAAGCTCTCAATTAGAGATTACCATGTGGCTAGATGTTTTTATCATCGTCCCATTAATTATGTGGGGATTGGACCGACTGCTAAAAGAAGAGGGGCGATTACTTTATTACCTATCTTTGACAACACTCTTTATTCAAAATTATTATTTTGGATTTATGATGGCCGTTTTTTTAACACTTTGGTATCTTGTTCAATTGACTTGGGATTTTAAGTCCAGAAGAAAAACCTTTACAGACTTTACAGTAGTGTCACTTTTGGCAGGGTTGACCAGTCTAGTCATGATTTTGCCAGCTATTTTTGACCTCAAAACACATGGCGAAACACTGTCAACCTTCACACAATTTACTACAGAAGGTTCCTGGTGGCTAGATATTTTTGCGAAAAATATCATCGGTAGCTACGATACCACCAAGTTTGGGTCAATTCCTACCCTATATGCAGGATTGATTCCTTTACTACTTGCTCTAACCTTCTTCCTTATCCGGTCTATCAAGTGGCCTGTCAAATTAAGTTATCTCATTTTAATTGGATTTCTAATTGCAAGCTTTTACCTCGAACCTCTAGATTTATTTTGGCAAGGCATGCATGCTCCAAATATGTTTTTGCATCGCTATAGTTGGGTGTGGTCCCTCTTAATAATTTGGATGGCGGCCGAAACACTCCTACGTTTACAGCAGTTGACAACCTTTACAGCTTTAATTCCATATATCCTCTTCAGTTCAGGCTTTATCTTGACCTATCTCTACAGAGAAAAATATGATTTTTTAGAGCCCATTCATTTTCTTTTGACCCTTGAATTTTTAATCGTCTACCTTTTTCTAGTTCTTTTTAGAAAAAACATAGCACAAAAACAATTGGTTCTCAGCCTTCTCTTTTTCAGTCTCTTTGAGATTTCTTTAAATGCTTATTATCAAGTCTCTGGACTGGAAGAAGAATGGCACTTTCCTAGCCGAGAGAACTACAGCCAAAACATGACTGATATTGTCAATCTAGTTGACAGCATAAAAGAACGTCATACTGACTTTTTCCGCACTGAACGCTGGTTGCCTCAAACGGGTAATGATAGTATGAAATATGATTATAATGGGATATCACAATTTTCTTCCATTCGTAATCGCTCTTCTAGTCAATTATTAGATCAATTAGGATTTAAATCATCTGGAACTAATCTCAATTTACGCTATCAGAATAACACCTTACTTATGGATCTCTTATTTGGCATTACATACAATATAGCTGAGGATATGCCAAGTAAGTACGGTTTTTATCCACTTGAAACTACAAATTCAGTTAAACTGTATGAATCTGAAAATAGTGCTTCACTGGCTATCTTATCCTCAGCACCTTATCAAGATATTCCCCTCACGCATTCTCATCTTGACAACCAAACGAAACTTGTCAATGCCTTAATTGGCCAAGACCTAACTTATTTTTATGAATTAGAAACTGT
Organism: Streptococcus moroccensis; assembly: GCF_030812835.1. Lineage (GTDB taxonomy): Bacteria > Bacillota > Bacilli > Lactobacillales > Streptococcaceae > Streptococcus > Streptococcus moroccensis. The sequence continues at coordinate 1,563 of NZ_JAUSTM010000009.1, read as the reverse complement.
CAACCAAAGCAATCATTCATCCGATAACATCTTAGAAAAAGATCCTTCATACCCGCAGTCTAATGATGCCAGTGCCTATTTTGAAGTCTTGACAGATAGAGATAGTCAACTGTATTTAAATTTGGAAGGGTTATCCTTAACCAATGATGATTATGATACTGTTGACATTATTGTCAACGGAAGACGGTTTGAATATACAGTTGACAATGCTTATCCTCTGTTTAATCTGGGATTTTTTACAGCAAATCAGAGATTACAAATCCGAATCGTCTTTCCAAATCAAGATACTGTCAACTATGACCACTTGCGTATCATTGCCCTCTCGATTGACGCCTTTCAAAAGGCTAGTGATGCGATCAACCAGCTATCAACTGAAACACAGATCTCTAAAAATGTCGTTGAAACGAGTTACAATGCAACAAATATGACGTCACTCCTTTATACAATCCCGTTTGATGACGGTTGGACAGCAAGTGTAAATGGCCAAAAAACGGCAGTAGAGCCCTTCCAAGAAGGCCTCATAAAAGTTGATGTCCCTGAAGGACAGGGAAAAGTTGTCCTAACCTTTGTTCCAAAAGGCTTAAAAGAAGGCATTATAGCATGTGTAATTGGAGTTCTAGGTTTTTCTCTTTATGAGTTTAAAACCAAAAGACCCAAAACATCCAGAGAATGAGTACACTTGATTGATGATAGTCAACTAAACCTTATAGAATACCATTTAGTTTTTATCTCATAGTATTCTCGAATTTTTATTGTTAGGAACTTGGGACAGAACTGTTTCAAGTTTTTTTTCGACTAAAAAATAGGTCACTGATTGTTAGAGTAAAAAGCACTACTTTGCTAGTTTTAGTATTAGCCTGCACTGGGCATTAAATCTAAATCTAAGTTGAAATGAAAAAAAGAGAACTGATATAGTTCTCTCCAGATATTTAGTTTTATCAACTAATACAGTTAATAAACAATTTAATACTCCGCCAACAGGGCTCGAACCTGTGACATCATGATTAACAGTCATGCGCTCTACCAACTGAGCTATGGCGGAATAATCTGATTAATATAGTCCGTACGGGATTCGAACCCGTGTTACCGCCGTGAAAAGGCGGTGTCTTAACCCCTTGACCAACGGACCATTTTAGAGGTGTCTTTACAAGACAAAAACTATTATAACTTAGATATGAGTAAGTGTCAATACTTTTGGCTCTTTTTTTTATAATTTTTCAACGGGTATTTGTTTGGGTTCAATACCATTGAAGAAATCTGTCAAAACTCCGCATGGTTTAAGGGAAATAGGGTCTTTTTAGTGTAACAGTAATCCTTTAACTAACTAGCAAAGAAAATGACAATTATCTTGACAGTTGCGCCTATTTTTTGATACACTTGATAAAGTCATTAGAGGTCTCATAGCTCAGCTGGATAGAGCATTCGCCTTCTAAGCGAACGGTCGCAGGTTCGAATCCTGCTGGGATCAAATCATGACCACCCGTCTAACGGGTGGTTTGAACAGGGGCTATAAGCCCACATCACCAGCCAGCGCCTAAAGACGCTGGCTTTCACTTTGTTCAA
>NZ_JAUSTM010000008.1 GCF_030812835.1 Streptococcus moroccensis | reverse complement strand
CCGATTAAATCTGTGGTATTCTTAAGATGTTCCATATGTGTCTTTCTAATGAGTTGTTTGGTCACTTTTCATTATAAGTCATATGGGACTTTTTTTCTACACTCAAAAAGGCTCCATAATCTCCGTAAGGTTTTTACCCACTACAGAAATTATAGAGCCCTTATAGAGTGTACCAACCCAATTCGTCCAGTAATTTCTTTTAAATTTTAATGCAGAACAGTTACGAGATAATGACAACTATTGCCTCGACTTTATCTCAACTGCCATTCAAGAATTTGTCTCAGACAATTGGCATGATTTCAGGTTCCGCTTTTCTATCGATCCTTCAAATAAACGTGATGCTTAGGGAAAATAAAAAACGAACGTTCTTTTATCTAGAGACTGCACTCTTGAAGAATGTTCGTTTTTTATTATTTTAAATCTTTTAATTTTGGTTTAACAATATTTTAATAATTTTTGTTAAATGTTTGTTAAGTTATGCATTTCTATCTCTCAAAACCTTATAATATCAAGGTTTTTAAGCGTGATTACTTCATCGTAGGGAATAATAGGACATCTCTGATGGTTGTGGTATCTGTCAAGAGCATGCAGAGGCGGTCGATGCCGATACCGAGACCTCCAGTTGGTGGCATACCGTATTCGAGCGCTTCTACAAAGTCATAGTCGATTCCTGTTGCCTCATCATCACCGAGTTCTTTTGCCTTAGCTTGTGCTTCAAAGCGTTCCAACTGGTCGATAGGATCGTTCAACTCTGTGAAGGCGTTGGCGTACTCCTTGGTCATGATAAAGAGCTCAAAGCGGTCTGTAAAGCGTGCATCCTCATCATTTTTCTTAGCAAGTGGAGAGACTTCAACGGGGTGTCCATAGACAAAGGTCGGTTGGATAAGGGTTTCCTCGACATGCTCCTCAAAGAAGGCATTGAGGATGTGGCCGACAGACGTATAGTGCTGTTCAAGGGGCACCTTGTGTTCTTTAGCGAGGGTGATAGCTTTTTCAAGCGTTAGCTCTTGCCAAAAATCAACTCCAGTTTGCTCCTTGACCAAATCAACGATATGAGCACGTTTGAATGGTTCGTGAATGGCAATTTCAGTTCCCTGATAGGTGATAGGACCATCCCCACAGACTGCCTTTGCAGCATGCTGGATAATCCCTTCGGTCAAGTCCATAATGTCTTCATAGTCAGCATAGGCTTGGTAAGCTTCAATAGAGGTGAATTCAGGATTATGAGTTGCGTCCATCCCTTCGTTACGGAAGATACGGCCAATCTCATAGACACGTTCCATCCCACCAACAATCAAGCGTTTGAGGTGAAGCTCAGTTGCGATACGAAGAACCATATCCATGTTTTGAGCATTGTGGTGAGTTGTAAATGGACGAGCAGCTGCCCCACCAGCTTCGTTATGAAGAATAGGCGTTTCCACTTCTAGGAATCCAAGACCATCCATGTAACGGCGGATTTCTGAAATCAGTTTTGAACGGGTGATGAAACGATTGAAACTTTCGCGATTTGAAATCAGATCGAGATGGCGTTTACGGTAAATGGTTTCGATATCGGTCAAACCATGGAATTTCTCAGGTAGAGGACGTAAGGCTTTGGATAGATGCGTGAGTTGACGGGCGTGAATGGAAAGTTCCCCCATGTTCGTTCGCATCACATCACCTTCAACACCGAGGAAATCCCCTAAATCAGCTTTCTTGAAGATTTCGTAAGCTTCTTCGCCAACATCATCTTTACGGACATAGATCTGAATCTGACCTTCACGATCCTGGAGGTGGGCAAAACCAGCTTTCCCTTTGCCACGTTTCGTCATCAAACGACCAGCAATAGTAGCAGTTTCTCCCATAGCCTCTAAAGCTTCCTTATCGGCATCAGCAAATTTTTCATTTAATTGCGCAGAGTTAGCTGTACGTTCAAAGCGTTTGCCAAAAGGGTCGATACCTTGTTCAGCAAGGTTGGTCATTTTTTCGCGACGAACCAGTTGTTGGTCGTTTAGTTCAGTTGTATGTTCAGTCGACATGCGTTTTACTCTCCTTATTCAAAAACAAAGACTTGTTGACGAGCCTTTGTTCAGTTCATTAACACCGTATCATTTTATCATAAAAAAGTGGAAAAATCAGCCTTTTCTTAGAAGATTTATTTGGAAAGGCCTGTTTGCATCACTTCTTGTTCATGCTGCAAGAAACTAATATCATTCCATAATTTCAGATGAAAGTGTTCAAAATCATCAGTTTCTAAAATCGTTACACTAGAATTTGTCAGACCACCGGCCTTGCGAAGCTCAGCAGTATCATAGCCTAAGAGGCTCCGGATGGAAGCAGTAGAGATGGCTCCGTGACTGACAAAGAGGAGATTGTCGGCTCCTAACTCTTTTTGAGCTTTGACAAAATTCCCCATCCGTTGAGTCGCCATAAACACACTCTCAGCCTCAAACAATCGTGGGTTAAACTTGGCCAGATTATGACGAAAAGCATGGTGTTGCTTAGGGTAGAGGCTCTGCATCAAAGAAACCTTGGTTCCTTCTAATTTGCCTAACTGCCACTCCCGTAATTCAGGTGTCAGAGTTAACTCTGTTGAGCGTGGCTGCTTTTCTAAGATCGCTTCAGCCGTCTTTGCAGCTCGGGGAAGATCGCTTGAAAAGATATGGTCAAAAGAAACACTGGCCAGGTGCTCACCGAGAACTTCTAAATCTTCCAACGTTGCTGGAAGAAGGGGTGAATCAGCTTGGTGTCCTTGGAAGCGGCCTTCCAAATTCCATTCTGTTCTGCCATGTCGTACAAAATATAATAAGGTCATCGTTTCTCCTATCGTGTAGTCATTAATGCATTTAGGTTAATCGGTTAAAATATCTGCGAAATCAGCTTGAACAAAAGCTGCCAGGTCACTAGCTTTGAGGGAAACGCTTCGTCCCAACTCGCCAGCCGAGACAATCATGTGGTCTTTGTCTAAGGCAGATTGGTCAATGATGATTGGAAATCTATGTTTTTGGCGAATGCCAACAGGGTTGTTAGCTCCATGGACATAGCCAGTTGTTTTTTGAAGATCTTTTTGTGGAATCATATGAACCTTTTTGTTACCAGAAACCTGGGCCAGCTTTTTCTCGGAAAGATGACTGGTCAGGGGAACGATTCCGATGATGGGACCTGTTTTATCTCCGATCAGAGCCAAGGTCTTAAAGATGGTTTCACGAGGGATATCGTTTTTACTGTCCTCGTCCATGAGATGAAAGGCAACAGATTGATAAGCAATCCCTGCTTTATCCAAAATCTGTTCAACCAGTGTTTTTTTTAGTTTACTTTTTTTAGCCATAAGGGTTATTTTCAATTATTCGTAAACGGTTAGCAACTAACCATTTATGTTTTGTTGTCCCAATAAAAAGAGAGTGGGATAGAACTCAAGTAAATGAATTCTCATTCCCACCCCCGTGCAGTTGATTTAGAAGATATGGAAGTCAATTCTAAACCAACCCACACTGTTTTGCAGTTTTCAATGTGACATTGAAGGACTAAGACTTAGTCTCAACAAAAAATGAAGTCTTTTACTCAAGGGTAAATAATTTCTTATACGTTTCAATCTTATCCTTGTTAGGGGAAAGTTGGTTTAAATCAACAACTTCATTAATACCTGCGGCCCACCCACGGGAGGTGTACTGATGGAGGTCGTAGTCAATGTCTGTTGATGGGAGGGCTTCAAAATAGCCTGAATCAGAACCATAGGTTGGCATCCAGACAGCATCAAACTTATCAACTGAAATGGAGTGGTCGTCCATAAAATAGGTACCGATATAAATACCAATCTTCTTAGCTCCAAGGCTTTCTAACTCTGAACGGAAAGCTTCAACTCCAGCATCCATATCAGACATTGTTTTTTCTTCAACGTCTAACCAATAAAAGGTTGGATTGTAAGGTTCAGCAGCCTTGTAAAACGTTTTGGCTTCCTTGCGCATTTCTTCTTCGCTTTTACCAGTAACATAGGCATAGACAGCCACTGGCACTTGGCGCTCTTGAAATTCTTCGATATGAATCTTGTAGGCTTTATCGAGACCATTGATATCAGATGCATTATTGTCTTTAGTCGTGTTCATGCCACTTTGGACACGGATAATAGCTCCTGAAATGTATTCAGACATGACATCGTAATCAATGCTAGTTGGCAATTGCCAGCCAGAAAGGTCGATAATAGGCTTAGAAACAAGTTCTTCAGTGATTTCAATTGACGACGTTGAAGATGCTTTTTTTGCTGCTGCTTGGCTAGCTTTTTTCTCAGCAGCGATGCGAGCAGCCTCTTCTTGGGCTTTCAAGCGATCGTTGCTAATCTTTGTGAATAAAAGAATCACAGTGAAAAGAGCAAAGAAAGCAACCACAAATAAGGGTTTAATCTTTTTTTCATCCCTATCATTTTATCCTAATTTCACAAATAAATCAAAAAAAAGAGCACAAACAGCGGGATATCATGAAAAGTTCTTGACATCTTTTGCGAATTCCTCTACATTTAGATGAGAAAGGAATAAAAATAGACCATGACAGTGAGAGAAATGGCGAGGATTGCAATTTTAGCCAGCCTATGTGTTGCCTTACGTTTGCTATTTGGTCCTTTTCCTAATATCAAGCCAATTACAGCCCTTTTTTTACTGCTGCTTAACTATCTGCCCTTTTGGCATGTGGTTACCATTGCATCACTAACGATGTTGGTGACGGGTTTTTATTTAGGTTTTGGGATATGGGTCTTATGGCAAATCATAGCTTATGCTGTTGTGCTAGTGATATGGAAAGGCTTCAATAAGGTTTTATTTCGTCAAAAAGAAAAGACACTTCCGATGCAAAGCCTTCTTTCCGGAGTGATGCCTTTTATCTATAGTCTGGTCATAGGAATCTTTTCCTGTTTAACCTACGGCGGAAGACTTTGGCCGTACCTGATAAACGGTTTGTCCTTTGATGTTGTTCATGCTGTCTCAACGGTTTGTTTTTATCCTGCATTATTTTTTAGCTTAAGGAGATTTTTTAACCATGAAAAAGGTTATTTCTAACTTATCAATCGTACTAGCGCTAACGACCTTAGTGGCTTGCAGTTCACCATCAACAGGGTCATCGACGTCGTCAACGGCTTCAGAAAGTGTAGAAACCAGTGACACCCAAACAGCACAAGCCCAGTTTTTGATAACTGCGGATGGAAATACAACGGAAAAAGAAGTTGCTTTTGAAGTCGGGGATTCCGTGATGGATGTTCTGGAAAATAACTTCACCATCGAAGAAGAAGATGGAATGGTGACTGTGATTGATGGGGTTAGCCAAGACCCAAGTAAGAACACCTATTGGATGTACACTGTAAATGAGCAAATGGCTGAAGTTGGTGCCGAAAGCTATGAATTAAAGGCTAATGATAAGGTCGAATTTTACCTAGAAACCTTTAACTAAACCTAAGGGGAACCCCCTGCAAAAAAGAGGCCTAGGCCTCTTTTCAGATTGAAGACAAAGTCATTTTTGAAACTTTCCTTAGGTGATAACGGACGGTAGCGACTTCCTTCGGACGTCTGACTCAAGCTATCGCTTGGTCTATTTCCAACCTTTAACAGTCTCCCAGACTGTTAAAGCAAACCTAAGTTTTGAGCCTTCTTCGCTTTTTCATTTCCAAGCTCAGACCTGACCGTCTCTTCTCATTTTTAGGAAGACGGGCTAAAAACGTTCACTGAACCTTTTTACTCCACTGGACTATTTCACCCCAAAACTACCGAGAGCCTGAAACTATTGCGCTTCAGGCTCTTTTTTATCACAGCGGAAAGTTTCTGTTTTTGCTCGCCACGCTCGCTAAAAATCCATTAATTTAAAATCATTAAGCGACCTTTTAAGTATTATTACTACAGAAAATATGGTTTGTCTACGCTTACAAAGACGCCTAGGGCTCTTTGTATTATAATCCTAACAATTCCTTTATGGATTCTTCTATTTTTTCAGGTTCGGTTTGTGGGCTGAAGCGGTTGACGACTTGCCCATCTCTATCGACCAAAAATTTGGTAAAGTTCCATTTAATAGCTTTACCTAAGAGAGGATCAGATTGTTGCTCCTTGAGGTAAACAAACAGCGGTGAGGCTTCTTTGCCGTTAACAGCAATTTTTTTAAAGCGAGGAAAGCTGGTCTGGTAGTTGAGCTGGCAAAATTGATTGATTTCCGTATCTGTTCCAGGTGCTTGGTTCATAAATTGGTTGCAAGGAAAATCAAGGATTTCAAGGCCATGCGCCTGATACTTGTCATAGAGCTGTTGCAGTCCTTCATACTGAGGGGTTAACCCACAACCTGTAGCTGTATTGACAATCAAAAGGACTTTGTTTTGATAAGAATTCAGTGTTATTTGAGTGCCATCTTGGGTTTCGATGGGAATTTGGTAAATATCTGTCATGGCCTTAATCTCCTTCGTTTTTGCAATGCTTGGTGACTCTTATTTTACCACAAACTTTCCTTTCCGGTTTGTTTCTGCAATGAAAAATGCTATAATAAAGGTTACCATTAAATGAAATGAGACACGGTGAAGAATGAAGATTGATAAACGGCACCTGTTGAATTACTCTATCTTACTGCCCTACCTGATTCTATCGGTATTGGGCTTAATTATTGTGTATTCAACAACCAGTGCAAGTTCAGTATTGAGTGGGACAGATCCCTTTAGTTTAGTCAAAAACCAGGCCCTCTTCTTTGGGATAAGCCTGGTGCTTTTATGGGTAATCTATCGGATGAAGCTGACCTTCTTGGGTAATAGTAAGATTATAGCAATCGTTATATTTGTGGAAACGATCCTACTTATATTGGCCCGCTTCTTCGGGGAAACACGAAATGGTGCTTATGGCTGGTTGAGTCTCGGTCCCATTACGCTTCAACCGGCAGAGTACCTCAAATTGATTATCGTCTGGTACTTGGCCTTTAAATTTGCCAGTAAAGAAGATTTAATTGCTAAGTATGATTATCAAGTGATTACGGAAAACCAAATCATCCCACGATCGCTTAACGATTGGCGCATTATATCGGGGATTTTGGTCGGACTCGTTGTTATCATGCCTGACCTAGGGAATGCTGTAATCGTCGTGTTGACCATTGCCATTATGGTTTCGGTATCTGGGATAGGACATCGTTGGTTTCAGGTCATTCTTGGATCAATCGTACTTGGAGCAGGATCTTTTCTTGGCTTGATCTGGATTGTCGGTGTCGATGTCATGACAAAGATTCCAGTCTTTGGTTATGTTGCTAGACGGTTTGAAGCCTTTTTTGATCCCTTTGCGGATCCTCAAGGCGCTGGACTGCAGTTGACCAATTCCTACTATGCTATTGTTAACGGTGGCTGGTTTGGCCGGGGCTTAGGCAATTCGATTCAAAAAAATGGTTTTTTACCGGAAGCACATACGGATTTTGTCTTTTCCATTGTGATTGAAGAGTTGGGGCTTATTGGAGCTGGTCTGGTTTTAGCCTTGCTGTTTTTCCTTATTTTACGTATTTTCTTGGTTGGAATTCGGGCTAAAAATTCCTTCAATGCCATGATGGCTTTAGGAATTGGTGGGATGCTACTGATGGGAACTTTTATCAATATTGGTGGTATGTCAGGCTTGATTCCTTCAACTGGTGTTACGTTTCCCTTCTTATCACAGGGGGGTAATAGCTTGTTGACCCTGTCTTTAGCGATCGCCTTTGTCCTTAATATTGATGCTAGTGAGAAAAGAGATGCCTTAGAGCGTGAGCTGGAAGTCAGTCAGTATTAGTAGAAATATATTATAAAGAATGTCATAACAAAAAGCTATTTTCGATTTAAGAAAATGGCTTTTGTTTTTTTCTGAAAATACCACAATAAATCGTGCCAATTTTCAAAAAAAATGGTATGATAGAAAAAACACAAAAAAAACACTTGAGGAGTTTTGTCATGGCCAGTCAAACATTAGAGAGCAATAGTAGCAAACAAATCATAAGAGAAGAAGTTGAGATTTTAACAAAAATACTAGACGAAGCAACGGAAAGGCTTGTAGATCCGGTTGCCTTTGCCAAAATTCAGCAACTCAAAAAACTGGCATCCTTGGATCATTCTCCAGAGTTAGACCGCTTAGTAGAATCTTTGACAAGTCAAGAAATGGATATCATTGGCCGTTATTTTTCCATTTTGCCACTTTTAATTAATATTTCTGAGGATGTTGATTTAGCCTATGAAATCAACCGAAAAAACAACAATAAAGAAGATTATCTCGGAAGACTATCCTCTACCATTGAAATGGTAGCCAAGGCTGATGATGCTGAAACCATCTTAGAAAATGTCCATGTCGTTCCGGTTTTGACGGCCCATCCCACCCAAGTTCAGCGCGAAACCATGTTGGAATTGACCAACCACCTGCATGGGCTTTTACGCAAACACCGAGATATTGCCTTGGGTCTGGTTAATGAGGACAAATGGTATGCTGATCTGAGACGGTACATAGAGATTATGTTACAGACGGATATGATTCGTGAGAAAAAACTCAAGGTCACTAACGAAATTACCAATGTCATGTCCTACTATGATTTTTCCATCATTAAAGCCATTACAAACCTCAATACAGAATACAAGCGACTAGCCGGTCAAAACGGCATTCACCTTGAAAATCCACGCCCTATTCGGATGGGCATGTGGGTTGGTGGTGACCGTGATGGCAACCCATTTGTAACAGCTAAGACCTTAAGAAAGTCTGCTCTCACACAAGCTGAAGTTATCCTTAATTTTTATGACCAAAAACTTTATGAGCTTTACCGAGAAATTGCCTTATCATCTAGTTTTGTGGCGACGAGTGAGGCCGTAGAGCACTTAGCAGATATCTCAAATGATGCATCCGTTTACCGCGAAAAAGAGCCTTACCGTAAAGCTTTTCATTACATTCGTGAAAACATTCAAAACACACGGTCCTATCTCCTTTATGATCAGGATTTAACTCCCCGTTATGATGATGTAACGGAGTTTAAAAAAGACCTTCACGCCATTCGTGATTCCCTGATCGACAATCAGGCTGAAAACCTTGTTTCAGGCACATTCACAGAGATATTAGAGGCTGTTGAAGTGTTTGGCTTCTTTTTGGCATCTATCGATATGCGTCAAGATTCTTCTGTCCATGAAGCGTGTGTAGCGGAGTTATTAGCAACAGCTAATATTGTTCCAAATTACTCCAGCTTATCTGAAGAAGACAAGGTATCTCTTCTGCTAAAACAATTATCAGAGGATCCTCGTATTTTATCGGCCACGCATGCTGAAAAATCAGAGTTGTTGGCGGGTGAATTGGACATTTTCCGAATGGCGCGTGACCTCAAGGATAAACTTGGTGAAGATGTCATTAAACAGACGATCATTTCTCATACAGAAAGCGTCTCTGACATGTTGGAATTGGCTATCATGCTCAAAGAAGCTGGCTTGGTTGACGCTGAAACTGCCCGAGTCCAAATCGTACCACTCTTTGAAACGATTGAAGACTTAGAAAATGCTAACCCTATCATGACGGAATACTTACAGATTCCAATGGTTCAAAACTGGATTGCTGCTAATAAAGGCTATCAAGAAGTCATGCTAGGCTATTCAGACTCTAATAAAGATGGTGGCTATCTTGCCTCAGGCTGGACCCTTTATAAGGCACAGCTTGATCTCACACGTATCGGTGATCAATTTGGTGTGAATATCACCTTCTTCCATGGTCGTGGTGGTACGGTTGGCCGTGGTGGTGGGCCGTCCTATGATGCGATCACCTCACAACCTTTTGGATCTATTAACGACCGCATTCGTTTAACAGAGCAAGGGGAAGTGATCGGTAACAAGTATGGCAATAAAGATGCTGCTTATTTCAACTTTGAAATGTTACTATCGGCGACACTAGATCGTATGGTGTCAACTACGGCAAGCGATGTGAGTCCTTGGCACCAGTATGAAGATGTTATGGATGAAATTGTCGCAGATAGTAACAAAATCTACCGTGATTTGGTATTTGAAACCCCTGAGTTTTATGATTACTTCTTTGAAGCAAGTCCGATTCAGTCCATTTCCAAGTTGAATATTGGGTCACGGCCGGCAGCCCGTAAAACCATTACCGATATTGGTGGCTTGCGAGCCATTCCGTGGGTTTTCTCATGGTCTCAAAACCGAGTGATGCTACCAGGTTGGTATGGCGTTGGTTCAAGCTTTAAACACTTTATCGATAAGGATGAGAAAAACTTGGCCCTTCTGCAAAAGATGTATCGTAATTGGCCGTTCTTTAAATCTCTTCTGTCAAATGTTGATATGGTGCTTTCTAAAACCAATATGAATATCGCCTTTAAATACGCTCAACTTTGTGAGACCGATGAGGTACGAAGTGTTTTCCATACCATATTAGACGAATGGCAATTGACCAAAAATGTTATTTTAGCTATTGAAGATGAAGAAGAGCTTTTGGCAGAAAATGCCTTCTTAAAAGCCAGTCTGGAATACCGCATGCCTTATTTCAATATCTTAAATTACTTACAAATTGAACTCATCAAGCGTATTCGAAGCGGTATGCCTGAAGAAGAAGTTCGAAAACTAATCCACACGACTATTAACGGTGTGGCAACAGGGCTACGCAATTCAGGTTGATGCGCGCCCCTAACCGTTTAGAGGCTGGGAAAAAAGTCCTAGCCTTCTAATAATTTATCATCAGTTAAACAAGACGCAGTGGTTGATTGGTCTCTAATTCGCTGATTTCATCAGCTTTTAGAGCCCTAATCAACTGTGCGGGGGTGGGACGACAAAATCGAACCTGTTCGGTTACCGATTTTTGTCCCACTCCCTTTTTTTGAAAAAAGTGTAACCAAGTGTCCTTCTTATTCGTTATACTAGTGAAGAAAGGAAGTGATGGCGATTCAACTGGATGATTATGAAAAAGAATTGATAGCATGGGCCCGTGAAATCATTGCATATTTGGTCATGTCTGGTGTTTCGCCTGCAGATGCTCAAGATGTGACGCAGGATGTGTTTGTTCGCCTTCTGGAGAGTGAGTTTGTCCTTCCTGCTTCAAAACTACGGTCTTGGATGTATCGGACAGCTATCAGACGCTATATTGATCTATACAGGCGTGATAAAACCTATCGGGACATTTTACAAAAGGAATTTTTTACCAAAGATAGTCTGGTTTATTACGATGACGTTGATGGTGAATTTATTTTGGAAATGGTTAAAAAACTCAATCAAGACCAACGCATCTCAGTTGAGCTCTATTATTTCCAAGGGTTCTCCGTTAAAGAGATTGCGCATATCAGAGGAGCGTCACAAAGCAAGGTCAAGATAGACCTCATGCGAGGGCGGCAAACACTAAAACACTTATTAGAGAAAGAAGGGTATCAGGATGGAAACATTTGAAATCTTAACAAAAAAAAGAAAGCAAAAAAATCGCCTGCTCACAGTGGCTTTGTCTGTTTTGACCATCGGTCTCGTTTATATTGGAGCGAAGATGATGACCAGTCGTCTGATTAGCAACAAGGCCTGGGAGGTTGTCCATACGATTGAATTGGTGGAGTCCGTGGCTTATCCGAATACCTCAACCTATACCTGGGGCGCAAACGGTGGGGATATGTTCCATGGTGGCATCAAGGGTTCAAGGGCAAAGGACATTTATGGTGTTCCTGTTTATGATTCGACTTATGAGAGCAATTTTTCACTCTTTGGTGGAGAATGGGCTGGAACAGTCTTAGACCATCGTTCTGGTTATTATCACGATGAAAAACGGCTAAACTTGGAAACCAATCAAAAAATCCCTCAATTTTATAATATCAATGCTCAAAAACAATCAGAAGGCGATGTGATTGCAACCCCGACACAAGAATTACCCTTGGTTAGCGATATGAAAAATCAATTGGTCGAAGTTGCCATTACCTTTGACAAACCCTACACACTCAATGACATCAATGCCATGATTCCTAATGACCTCAAAACCAACTGGTACTGGATTGGAACTACGTCAAAAGGCGACAGTAGCACTTGGTCTATGAATAGCTTATATGGTACGGATGCCCAAGGCTTTACCAGAGAAGAGTATGTAGATGAACAAGCAGCCCAAAATGCTTTGAAAGAATCAGCAAAAGAAGGAGGACAACCAGACCAAGAAGCGATGGCTACAAAAGCTGTAGATGCCTTTCTTACAAACCTTAAAGCTGTTCTGGAAGCTCCAGGGGATGCGACTTATAACGATACGCGACCTCGTGATGATATAGAAAAGTACCTTGAAAAATTCGAGACTCTTGATATAACCAAAGAAGAAGACAGGAACAAACTAGAGTTTTCCGGCGTTATCCTAACAGGAAGAGCGGAAGACTTTGCGCAACTGGAAAGTGCCGACTGGGTATATGCCTCTTCCATTGGTGCAAGTATCGAAAACGAGCCCTATTATCTCCTTGATCAAGAATAATATTGGAAATTCAGGTAAAAGACTTGCATTTTAACTGTAATTTGATAGAATAGTAAGGTAAAGTTAGACTGTAATGCCTACTGTCTATCTATAAAATATATTTTATTGGAGGCTTTTACTCAAATGGCAAAAGAAAAATACGACCGTAGTAAACCACACGTTAACATTGGTACTATCGGTCACGTCGACCACGGTAAAACTACTTTGACTGCTGCGATCACGACTGTATTGGCACGTCGTCTTCCATCTTCAGTTAACCAACCTAAAGACTATGCGTCTATCGATGCTGCTCCAGAAGAACGCGAACGCGGTATCACTATCAACACTGCACACGTTGAGTACGAAACTGAAAAACGTCACTATGCGCATATTGACGCCCCAGGACACGCGGACTACGTTAAAAACATGATCACTGGTGCTGCCCAAATGGACGGTGCGATCCTCGTAGTTGCTTCAACTGATGGTCCTATGCCACAAACTCGTGAGCACATCTTGCTTTCACGTCAGGTTGGTGTTAAACGCCTTATCGTCTTCATGAACAAAGTTGACCTTGTTGACGATGAAGAATTGCTTGAATTGGTTGAAATGGAAATCCGTGACCTCTTGTCTGAATACGACTTCCCAGGTGACGATCTTCCAGTTATCCAAGGTTCAGCTCTTAAAGCGCTTGAAGGTGATACTAAATTCGAAGACATCATCATGGAATTGATGAACACTGTTGATGAGTACATCGAAGAGCCAGAACGCGACACTGACAAGCCACTCTTGTTGCCAGTCGAGGACGTATTCTCTATCACTGGTCGTGGTACAGTTGCTTCAGGTCGTATCGACCGTGGTACTGTTCGTGTCAACGATGAAATCGAAATCGTTGGTATCAAAGAAGAAACTACTAAAGCCGTTGTTACTGGTGTTGAAATGTTCCGTAAACAACTTGACGAAGGTCTTGCCGGCGATAACGTAGGTATCCTTCTCCGTGGTGTACAACGTGACGAAATCGAACGTGGTCAAGTTATTGCGAAACCAGGTTCAATCAACCCACACACTAAATTCAAGGGCGAAGTTTATATCTTGTCTAAAGAAGAAGGTGGTCGTCATACGCCATTCTTCAACAACTACCGTCCACAGTTCTACTTCCGTACAACTGACGTAACTGGTTCAATCGAGTTGCCAGCAGGTACTGAAATGGTAATGCCAGGTGATAACGTCACTATCTCAGTTGAACTTATCCACCCAATCGCCGTAGAACAAGGTACTACATTCTCTATCCGTGAGGGTGGACGTACTGTTGGTTCAGGTATGGTTACTGAAATCGAAGCTTAATCAAGTTTCCCAGATTAGCAATTAGAGTCAGACAACCCTAATTGACCCCTCCTTCGGGAGGGGTTTTTCTGTTTGTGCAACATAGACTGTTGTTGTCTCAGTCAATTTTTTCTTTTTAAGGCGTCTCTGTTAGCGATAGCTTTCTTAAAAGGTTCTATAGAGAGAAGCTATAGAGAAATTCTTTCTTTTTAGCTAAAAACGTGGTAGACTAGAAGGGTTAATTAGTCCCGATAAGGTGTCATTCCTAATGATGAAAAATGTTATTATTTATTAGGTATGGTAGTGCTTTGTAACTTTTTAACTCGCTAAAAAAATAGGCTACTAAAGCCGCTCTCTTTTCAACGGCAGCCGCTAGTAGCGGACTGCCTAAGCGACTTACTCGTTCGGCTTGGAAAAAATATCGTTTTCCAATCTTCACGTCGTAACTGGGGGTTCGCTAAAAAAATAGGCTACTAAAGCCGCTCTCTTTTCAACGGCAGCCGATAGTAGCGGATTATCAAAATCAAAAATGGTTTGAGGAGCTAGAGGATTTTCAAAGCTATTTGTCTTAGTCAAAATCTATTTTTAAAAGGGGGACATCACATGTCTGAACGTAAACTTTTCACGTCTGAATCAGTATCGGAGGGGCATCCGGATAAGATTGCAGACCAAATCTCGGATGCTATCTTAGATGCTATTTTAGAGCAGGACCCTGAGGCCCATGTGGCTGCTGAAACAGCAGTCTATACGGGATCTGTCCATGTTTTTGGGGAAATTTCAACCTCTGCCTATGTCGATATCAACCGTGTTGTTCGAGATACCATTGCTGATATAGGTTATACCAATGCGGAATATGGTTTCGCTGCGGAATCTGTAGGGGTACATCCCTCACTTGTAGAACAATCGCCTGATATTGCCCAAGGGGTAAATGAAGCTCTCGAAGCAAGAGAAACCGGTGGTCAAGATCCGCTTGACTTGGTTGGTGCTGGGGACCAAGGGCTAATGTTTGGGTTTGCGGTCAATGAAACGCCAGAATTGATGCCACTGCCGATCTCACTAAGCCATCGCCTTGTAAAAAAACTAGCTGATCTTAGGAAATCAGGTCAGATTGCCTATCTCCGGCCAGATGCTAAGTCGCAAGTGACAGTCGAATACGATGAACATGATAAGCCGGTTCGGGTGGATACGGTTGTTATTTCTACCCAGCATGATCCTGAGGTCTCTAATGAACAAATTCGTGAGGACGTCATTGAACGTGTCATCAAAGCCGTTATTCCAGAACAGTATCTGGATGATAAAACTAAATTCTTTATCAATCCAACAGGGCGTTTCGTTATCGGAGGTCCTCAAGGCGACTCTGGCTTGACTGGACGTAAGATTATCGTTGACACTTATGGAGGTTATTCACGCCATGGTGGTGGTGCTTTTTCTGGAAAAGACGCGACTAAAGTGGATCGATCGGCTTCCTATGCAGCCCGTTATATTGCTAAAACTATTGTAGCAGCTGGTCTTGCCCATAAAGCCGAAGTGCAATTAGCTTACGCGATCGGAGTTGCCCGACCGGTTTCTGTTCGTGTTGACACCTTTGGAACGGGAACGGTTGCTGAAAGCAAGCTAGAAGAAGCTGTGCGTGAGCTCTTTGATTTGCGTCCAGCGGGTATCATCCAGATGTTGGAACTGAAACGACCTATCTATCGTCAGACAGCAGCTTATGGGCATATGGGCCGAACAGATCTTGATCTCCCTTGGGAACGCCTCGATAAGGTGGCAGACTTGAAAGCTTCTGTTTTATAAATGGATAAAATGTTACAATCAGTCTTAGGACTGATTTTTTTTGATTCTTGACATAGCTTGAAGAGTTAATTGCTTGAAATAGAAGTATTTAGCCTCATTCTTCTATTAGTAAATCATGAAATCAGTCTTTGGACGGATTGAAAAAAAAGAGGGATGATTTATAATGATAGTAACCAGTAAGGAAAGGAAGGTAGGATAATATGCAAGTTCGTATTTATAAGCTCCGAAAAAATAGAATGATTTCCGGCGTACTCGCAGGAGTTTCAGATAAGTTTGGCTGGAATCTCCAGTATCTCCGCCTTCTTTTCTTTGTTTTTTCAGTATTCAATCCTGTTATTGGGGTTTTGGTTTATGTTTTAGCAAGCCATTTCTTAACCTTCAAGGAGGATCGAGAGCGTAAGCATTACGGACAAGGTCCTCGTCGAATTAAGGAAGCTGAAAAAATCAAGCCGGATGGTAACTGGTTCTGGTAATTTGCTCCTCCCCCTAAAAAAGAAGGCCCGTTAGGGTCTCTTTTTCTTTGAAAACAAAACAATCAAGTTAAGGGTTTTCATAAGTCAAATTTGGCATTAAATGCTATAATAGTATCAAAGCATAGGGAAGGAGACTTATGGCAGTTACAGTAAAAGAATTAGTCGAAAAGGTACGCTTAACCGTTATTTATGGAACAGAGGAACTCTTGCAAAAGGAAATCACAACAGGTGATATTTCTCGTCCAGGTTTAGAGATGACAGGTTACTTTGACTATTATGCGCCAGAGCGGATACAACTGATTGGGATGAAAGAATGGTCGTACTTGACGAAAATGACTTCCCATAATCGACTACAGGTTTTTACCAATATGATTAAACCTGAAACACCTGCTTTTATTATTTCCCGTGAACTCGACATTCCAGAGGAAATGATAGAAGCTGCAAAAGCAGAAGGGATAGCCGTTTTACAGAGTAAGATCCCCACGAGTCGCCTTTCAGGGGAAATTTCTAGTTATTTAGATTCTCGTTTGGCTGAGCGGACAAGTGTACATGGTGTCTTGATGGATATTTATGGGATGGGAGTGCTCATTCAGGGAGATTCTGGTATTGGTAAATCAGAAACAGGTCTAGAACTTGTCAAACGGGGCCATCGTTTGGTCGCAGACGATCGTGTCGATGTTTATGCTAAGGATGATGTAACCCTCTGGGGAGAACCCGCTGAAATCCTTCGTCACCTCCTTGAGATTCGAGGTGTTGGCATCATCGATATTATGAGCCTTTATGGAGCCTCTGCAGTTAAGGATTCTTCACCAGTTCAATTGGCGATATATCTTGAAAACTATGAAAAAGATAAGGTCTTTGATCGGTTAGGCAACGGCAATGAGGAAATCGAAATCGCCAATGTACGTATTCCAAGAGTTCGTATTCCGGTTAAAACAGGTCGTAACATCTCCGTTGTCATCGAAGCAGCAGCGATGAACCACCGGTCCCGTGAAATGGGATTTGATGCCACGAAAACATTTGAGGATCGCTTGACCAATCTCATTGACCAGAATGGGGTGACTAAATGATTGACCCCATCGCAATAGAACTTGGGCCGATACAAATACGCTGGTATGCCCTTTGTATAGTTGCTGGCCTGCTTCTAGGTGTTTATTTGGCCATGAAAGAGGCACCGCGAAAAAAAATCGATCCCGATCAGGTTGTTGATTTCATTTTGTTGGCATTTCCCATTGCAATTATTGGTGCTAGAATCTATTATGTTGCTTTTTCTTGGGATCAATACAAAGATAACCTGGCTGAAATTTTTGCTATTTGGCATGGTGGTATCGCCATATATGGCGGTTTAATAGCAGGGGCAATCGTTCTTTATTTCTTTTCAAGGTATCATTTTATTGAACCTTTGGATCTCTTAGATATTGCGGTGCCTGGCGTTATGGTTGCCCAATCCATTGGCCGATGGGGGAACTTTTTCAACCAAGAAGCATACGGTAAAGCGGTTGAAAGCCTCAATTATTTGCCCTCGTTTATCAGAGAGCAAATGTATATTGATGGTAGCTACCGACAACCAACTTTTCTGTACGAGTCATTGTGGAACTTAGTCGGTTTTTTAGTTCTTATGAGCATAAGGCATCAGGGCTGGATGAAGCGTGGAGAGCCTACAGCTTTCTACCTGATCTGGTATGGTATTGGCCGAATGGTCATTGAAGGCATGCGGACGGATAGTTTGATGGTTGCTGGCCTTCGGGTATCACAATGGCTGTCCGTAGTTATTATTGCTATGGGCTTAGTGCTCATAGCGGTGATTCGAAAAAATAAAAATCAGCCTCTTTATTAGGGCTGGGATAGGAGTTTATTTATGGGTGATATTGCTCTTTTGATTATTGCTATTGCTTTTGTAGCTTTAGTGGTGTTTTTGATCATTGTTTTGAATAAGGTCTCTAAGGTAATTGATGAGGCGCAAACAACGATTAAAGTATTAACCAGTGATGTTAATGTGACACTTTACCAAACCAACGAAATCTTAGCAAAAGCTAATGTTTTAGTAGATGATGTAAATGGTAAAATGGTTACGATTAACCCGCTTTTCCAAGCGGTGTCAGATCTTTCCGAATCAGTTTCTGATTTGAATACCTCTGCGCGTCAACTATCCTCCAAGGCTGGTCAAGCGGGAAAGTCAACAGCTAAGGCTGGAAAGACTTTGTCAGCAGTTAGTCTTGTTTCTAAGATTTTAAAAAAATAAGGAGGCATTTCTTATGTCTAAATCCAATAAATTTTTTACCACAGTCTTGTTAGGAGCTGCTGGTGGTGCAGCTGCAGCTATGTTTCTAGCTAGTAAATCCGGTAAGGCTGTAAAACAAAAAGTAGCCGAATTTCTAACGGATTATCAAGAAGATCCAGATGCTAAGCATTCAGAATGGGCTGAACGTGCTAATGACCTTAAGAATCAAGCTGTTGAGAAATACAGTGATGTTCGCCATAAATTTGAGACTGGTGAAATAACAACAGATGACATTGTTGAAACAGTGAAAGGGAAAGCGACGGAATTGAAAGACCGTATCAGCCAGGAAGACTTTTTCAGCAATCTTAAAGATCAAGTGGTTAGTGAAGCGTCTGACTTCGCTGATGTCGCTGAAGATGCTGAGTGGTCAGAAGTTGACGCGTTTGATGGGGAATCCATCTCGGAAGATATTACCATTGACCTTAATGAGGTCGACTTATTAGCGGATGATGTTATAGCGCCTGAGTCTGAAATCACTGAGGACTTCAATGAAGCACCTGAGGAGAAAAGTGATTATCTCTAAGATTAGAGAATGATACTAAAATAAAAAAACAGATTAAACGAAAAGGTTTAATCTGTTTTTTTAAGTTGGTTTTGGTATTTCTTTAGGAAAACTCGACAAGCCTGTAAGGCAAGGATACCTGTCCCTATTCCAAGCACAAAGGCTAAGACAGTATTTAGTTTAAGAGCTGACAGGATGAAGATACTGAGGACACTTGCAATAGCAAAAATTGCAATATTAGCGAAGAATAGAATTTCTTCAACTACCTGAGTTTCTTCCTCTTTGGACTCTTCATAGGCGTCATAACTTGCTGTAGGACGCAGTGGGACAACGTTCTCTTGATCGTATTTATAATCTCTTAATGCCATTTCTCTCTCCTCGAAGTTCCTTACTATAATATCATAAATTCGTTAAATTTATATTACATTTGTGTTACAATGTTTAATTTTCCTTCTTTTCAAGAAAAACTGGTATTTTTGGCAAAAAAAGTTATAATAGTATCATGAAAAAAATCACAATTACAGCGACAGCAGAAAGTGTTGATCAGGCTAAAAAACTGCTAAATCTTGGTGTAGATCGTCTTTATATTGGAGAAGAGCAATTTGGCTTACGACTACCAAAACCGTTTTCGCATGGAGAGTTAGCAGAAGTGGCACGGCTAGCTCATGACGCTGGGAAAGAAATTACCGTTGCCGTTAACGCCTTAATGCATCAGGATATGATGGATCGCATTAAACCCTATCTTGATTTTCTACAAGAAATTGGAGCAGATTATATAACTGTTGGGGATACGGGTGTTTTCTATGTTTTAAAAAGAGATGGCTATCCCTTTAAAGCTATCTATGATACCTCAGTCATGGCTACGAGTAGTCGTCAACTGAATTTTTGGGGACAACACGGAGCGACTGAGGCCGTTTTGGCTAGAGAAATTCCTTCGGCTGAGCTTTTTGAAATTGCTAAAAATGTTGAAATTCCTGCGGAAATTCTTGTTTACGGAGCTTCTGTGATACATCACTCGAAACGCCCACTTTTGCAGAATTACTATAATTTTACCCATCAGACCGAAGAGAAGGATAAGGAACGAGGTCTCTTTTTGTCTGAGCCTAATAAACCAGAGACGCATTATTCGATTTATGAGGATAATCATGGGACCCATATTTTTATAAACAATGACATCGATATGATGACCAAACTTTTAGAATTGGTAGAGCATGGGTTTGACCATTGGAAATTAGACGGTATTTATTGTCCTGGAGAAAATTTTGTCGAGATCACTAAGCTATTTCTTACTGCTAGAGATGCTATAGAGGCTGGGACCTTTAGTCAAGAGCAAGCATTCCAATTGGATGAGCAAATTCGGCAATTTCATCCAGACAATCGGGGACTGGATACTGGTTTCTATGAATTTGACCCAGGAATGGTTAAATAAAGTCAGTCATTATCAAAATGGTTAACCATCAAGAAGAGAGACCTTGAGCTTGCTGAAGGTCTTTTTTGTCCCTTAAGTTTTCAGGTTAAGAATTAGGTGAACTTGTGATAAAATAAGACTATGAAAAAAATAGCAGAATTAGTGGCTTTGCTTAATCAGTATGCGTCAGCCTATTATACTGAAGACCAACCCTTGGTATCCGATGCGGAGTATGATCGCCTATACCGAGAATTGGTTGCTTTAGAAGAAAAATATCCAGAGGCGGTATTGCCTGATAGTCCGACTCATCGTGTAGGAGGGCGTCTCTTAGATGGATTTGAAAAGTATAGGCATGAGTATCCACTTTACAGTTTGCAGGATGCTTTTTCCCTTGAAGAATTAAAAGCTTTTGACCAACGGGTGAAAAGAGAGTTTCCAGAGGCGCAGTATTTTTGTGAGTTGAAGATTGATGGCTTATCGATTTCGTTGACCTATGATGATGGATATCTGACGGTTGGGGCGACTAGAGGAGATGGGACTACCGGAGAAAACATTACTGAGAATCTACGGCGAGTGGCTGACATTCCACTTAAGTTACCTGAACCAATCAGCTTAACCGTTCGTGGCGAGTGCTATATGCCTCGGGAATCGTTTGAAAAAATTAACCAGCAACGGCAAGAAGCAGGAGAAGCCATTTTTGCGAACCCTCGCAATGCAGCAGCTGGAACTTTAAGGCAATTAGACACTGCTATTGTTGCTCAACGGGGCTTGGCTACTTTTCTGTATCAAGAGGCTAGCCCATCTGATGTTAACAGACAATCAGAAGTTCTTGAAAAGTTAAATGCATTAGGGTTTGTGACAAATCCTCTTCACCTTAAAACGAGTGATATTGATGATGTGTGGTCGTTTATTAAGCGTGTTGAAGAAGAACGTCATACTCTGCCGTATGAGATTGATGGCATCGTTATCAAGGTTGATTCTTTATCGATGCAAGAAGAACTTGGGTTTACAGTCAAGGCCCCCCGTTGGGCTGTAGCCTACAAGTTTCCAGCAGAGGAAAAAGAAGCGACGCTTTTGTCAGTTGATTGGACTGTGGGGCGTACCGGAGTTGTGACGCCTACAGCTAATTTAACACCTGTTCAATTAGCAGGAACAACTGTTAGTCGTGCGACTTTGCATAACATTGACTATATTTCAGAAAAAGACATCCGAATCGGTGATACTGTAGTGGTCTACAAGGCTGGTGATATCATTCCTGCTGTTTTGCATGTGGTCATGAGAGATCGGAGCGACCAAACAGAGATGGTTGTGCCAGCAAATTGCCCATCCTGTGGAGGGGGACTGCAACATTATGAGGATGAGGTTGCTTTACGTTGTGTTAACCCATTATGCCCAGAACAGATCAAGGTACGGTTAGCACATTTTGCGAGTCGAGATGCCATGAACATTTCAGGACTGGGACCATCGATTGTGGACAAGCTATACAGTGCTGATTTGGTACACGATGTGGCTGATCTTTATCGCCTCTCCTTGGAAGATTTACTAGCTCTCCCTAACTTCAAAGAAAAATCTGCCACCAAGCTCTTGTCTGCTATTGAACACTCTAAAGATAACTCTGCTGAGCGGTTGCTCTTTGGTTTAGGTATTCGACATGTCGGCAGTAAGGCCTCAAGACTATTGCTTGAGAAATTTGGCTCTATTGACCAGTTGGCATTGGCTGAGGAAACTGAGATTGCGGCTATCGATGGTTTAGGAGCGGTAATTGCCCAGAGTCTCAAAACCTATTTTGCTACTGAAGGAGCCCAGCTACTTTTAAGTGAATTTAAGGAAATAGGCTTAAACTTAGCATACAAAGGCTTTGTAGCTTCATCTGATGCACCTTTATCGGGCCGAACTATTGTCTTAACAGGAAAGTTAGAGCGCTTGACGAGAAGTGAAGCAAAAGCCAAATTAGAAGCCTTGGGGGCTAATGTAGCGGGCTCTGTTTCTAAAAAAACAGCTATTGTTGTAGCTGGAGCAGATGCTGGTAGTAAGTTAGTGAAAGCTCAAGAATTAGGCATCGATATCAAAGATGAGGCATGGTTAGAGGGATTATAATATGGTGATTCAAGAAAAACAACAACGCGCACGATTGATTTATAACCCAACATCGGGACAAGAAATCATGAAAAAGCATGTGGCTGAGGTACTAGATATCTTGGAGGGCTATGGCTATGAGACCTCTGCCTTCCAGACAACTGCTGAGCCTGAATCTGCTAAAAAAGAAGCAGCGCGAGCTGGTTTGGCAGGATTTGATTTAATCGTTGCGGCTGGAGGTGATGGCACGATAAATGAGGTTGTCAATGGTATCGCTCCACTCAAGAAACGACCTAAGCTAGCGATTATACCTACAGGTACAACGAACGATTACGCACGAGCTCTCAAAGTGCCTCGATCTAATCCGGTGGCTGCTGCCCATATCGTTGGAAAAAATCAAACCATTAAAATGGATATTGGTCTGGCCCGAGATGCGGACTTCTTTATCAATATTGCAGCAGCAGGTACCCTAACAGAATTGACCTATAGTGTACCGAGTCAATTAAAAACAATCTTTGGGTATTTGGCCTACGTCGCTAAGGGTGCTGAACTGCTTCCTCAGATTCAATTGACCCCTGTTAAGGTGACGCATGATCATGGTGTTTTTGAGGGCAAGGTATCGATGATTTTTGCAGCCCTTACCAATACAATTGGAGGTTTTGAACAGATTGCACCAGATGCTATGTTGGACGATGGTAATTTTACGCTGATTATGGTTAAAACCAGCAATCTCTTTGAAATATTGCATTTGATTCGCTTGGTCCTCCAAGGAGGCAAACATGTTGAACATCGACAAATTGAGTACCTCAAGACCAGCTTTATCAAAATTGAACCTCAGACGCCTGAGGACAGTCGTCCAATGATGATTAATTTAGATGGGGAATATGGAGGAGATGCTCCTATTGAACTCAAGAACCTGAAAAATCATATTGAATTCTTCTGCAATACCGATGAAATTTCTGATGCTGCTTACAGTATGGATCCATTTGAATTGGAAATCGAAGAAAATGTTCAGAAGTTTGCCCATGAAGCAGAGGAATTGGATTTTTAATCTCGCACCAGGTTTAAAAGCTAGTTGAAAACCTAAAACAATATAATAAAAGTGCTGGACAATAAGTCCAGCACTCAGATTGAAGACAAAGTTATTTTAAAAAACTTTCCTTAGGTGATAACGGACGGTAGCGACTCCCTTCGGAATTCTAAACCTAAGTTTTGAGCCTTCTTCGCTTTTTCATTTCCAAGCTCAGACCTGAAATAGTCCACTAGACTCTTTCAGCCCAAAACTTCCGAGAGCCTGAAACTATTGCGTTTCAGGCTCTTTTTATCACAGCGGAAAGTTTCTTTTTTGCTCGGCATGCTCGCTAAAAATTTATTATTGTAAAATCATTAATCGAGCTTTTGAATATCATTACCACAGAAAACAAGGTTTATCTACGCTCTAAGTACTGGCCAATAAGTCCAGCACTTTTATTGGATGTTGACACAATTGTTGGTCGAACTCTTGGAAAGTGACGTATTATCTCCCTTGCCATTATTAGCAGGTTAGCTATGATCAAACCAGTGAGCTATTAATTGGCTAGTAAATTAGCTATTATAATTCTCTAATACTCTATTTAGCTAAGTGAGCATATGGCTATTTCGAAACAATATCCTGCTATTTCTATTTCACTCTCGCTTTTGAATTAACGTGTTGGTTGATAGGTAAGGCTATCGCCATGTTCTGCAAGAAATGCTGTTAACTCTGAATCAGGAATTTGACGCAGGTAGAGATTGCTTCGAATGGTTTCGTCTTCTTCACGACACGTTGATAAGACGAGGTATTTATCATCAGGGTTGATTGTGATATTGTTGGCCTTGGTTCTAGCGTCTTGACTGACAGCTGACAATTGGTCTGCGAAGACTTCCTTGCTTTCAAAGGATGTTCTGTAGAAAGCTGTTGTTTCTGGAACAATGATAAAGAAGGCTGCTTCATAGTAATATTTACGCTCTGGAGTTTCGATGACGACGTAACGATGTTGGTCAAAGTAAGACTGGTCTTCATAAAAATTCACATCGTTAAACATGCGATGATCTGGAACAGTACTTCCTCTAGCATGACCAAATAACCAAGTTAGGCTGTCCTCAAACGTTTTTGAGTTTTCATAATCCATAAAAACAGTTCCCATGTAGGGAGAATATTGACCATCAATGGTGTATTGGAGGAAGTAACTATTGTCTGTTCCTTGAACGACAGGCTCATCCAACATAGTACCAGGAGCATAAACATAGGCAATCGTATTGGCGTTGAGGGCCATCAACGGATCAAAGCGGGATTTGAGATAAGCCTTTTCTTCTTCAGAGACTGTATAAGTTGGAGCCTCTTCAGAGGAACTCTCTGGTGTAGTGCTCGAGCTTGTTGATTGTATGCTGCTGCTTGGTGTGGCCACTTGATTTTGCTGTAGCTGGCTAGTTCCAAACCAAACGGTAGCCCCGATAGCAAGTATGGCTAAGATAAGGGTCAGCCAAGATTTCTTGGCCTTTAAGTGTTTTTGAGAACGTTTCATGATATCTCCTCATTTTTTATTCTTCCAATATTATAGCAGAAAAGCTTGAAAAATACCCACTAATTTGAATGATTATTGATTTTCAGGCCTTTAGGCTCTAAAAAAGAGGTCTCAATTCCAATGGTCGGCTTGCAATAATGCTTGCCAAATTCATCTATGAGAATATGAAACTGCTGGGCTTCCTTTAGGGTAAATTCTTGCAGATTAATGCATTTCGACAGCCTTGTATAGTCAGGAAAATCAGTGCCTAAAAGGTAGCCAAAGAGTTGTCTAGCATAGTTATCTGCAATAAAAACAGGGCGATGAAAAATATATAATAGCAAGACATCGGCTGTTTCTTGGCCTATGCCGAAATGCTTTAAGAGTTCCCTACGGAGATTGTCACCATGAAATTGAGCGATAGTTTCGTAATCAAAGTCATGTTGCTGAAGCCAATAAAAGAGTTCTTGGAGGGCACGACTCTTATTTTTGCCAAAGCCACTGGACCTAATTAAATCTTGTAGTTCCTGAATTGGTAAGTGATGAAGCAGTTTGAAATTGCCATTCAGTTTTTGGGAAAGGCGAGCAAGTGAGAGTTGAGCATTCTCCCAGCGGGTATTTTGCACCAAAATGGCTCCTGCGATCAGCTCTTCAGGTGAGTCAGCTGGCCAATTTCCCTGATGGCCCATGTTTTCCAATAAACGTTGGTATAACTGGTAAATGGTCATTTTAAAAATTATCCTTCATGTCATTTCTATCTTGTAAGAGGTCAAGAAAAACCCATAGAGGACTTGTCAATAAAGTTGATATGAGATAAAACCCTGAAACAGTCATATATTGGACGGTTTGTTTCTGAAGAGTTCCGTCATAATTTAAAGTCTACTAAGTTTCTTGAGATTTCATGTTTTGCCTCTCTTCATCATACTAAAGTCCCTATCGTTCTTCAAGTCTGTGGTCTGTTTTTGGAAAGTTTGGGTGAAAGATGATATAATAGCAAGCAAATAAGGAGTAGTATCGTATGACACAATCTATTTATGGGATTTATGAAAGTCATCTTGAAGCTATTTTAATCGAGTTATCAGAACAACTTGAAGCAACTAATAAACGTCAGAAAGAAGAGACAGGCTTTAAACTGTTCGAGCATTTTTTAGGGCGAATTAAATCGACAGAAAGCATGCAGGAAAAGTGTCGTCGCAAAGGTTTTCCTGAGACAACTCAAGCAGCCTTAAAAGACATTAAAGATGCCATTGGCATTCGACTAGTGACTGGTTTCATAGATGATATTTATCGATTAGTCGATTGGTTTAAAGCGCAAGAAGGAATCACAATTGTCAGAGAAAAAGATTTCATTACGCAAGCAAAACCAAATGGTTACCGGTCCTATCATTTGATACTGGAGATTGAGCGCCCCCACGAGGATTGTCTAGGGCATTTACCTGGCAAATATTTTGTGGAAGTCCAATTGCGAACCATTGCCATGGATTCTTGGGCCAGCCTAGAACACCAGATGAAATACAAGCATACGATTAAAAATCCAGAACGATTGACCCGCGAATTAAAGCGGTGTGCAGACGAATTAGCTTCTTGTGATTTGAACATGCAGACCATTAGAGATTTAATTGAGGAGGATGCATGAAAATTTTACTAGCAGAAGACGAAGTACAATTGTCTCGCGTTTTTTCGACAGCTTTAAGACATGAAGGATATGAAGTTGATCAAGCTTTTGATGGGGAAGAAGCTCTAAGCCTTTCTGAGGCAAATGCTTATGATGTTTTGATTTTAGATATCATGATGCCGAAAATGACGGGTCTTGAAGCTTTAAGGGAGATGAGATCGAAGGGAAACACGACCTATACCCTTATGTTAACAGCTATGGCAGAAATCGATGATCGTGTCAATGGGTTAGATGCTGGTGCGGATGATTATCTAACCAAGCCAATCTCCCTTAAAGAGTTGCTCGCAAGGCTAAGAGCCTTGAGCCGACGGTTTGAAACCAACTATAGCGAGCAACAGTTACAGCTAGGTAATGTCACCCTAGATACTCAAGAACAGGAATTGAAAGCTAGAAACGCCATTAGACTTGCCAATAAAGAGGTTAAATTACTGGCCCTTCTGATGAGGCATGTGGGGAAGCCTTTGACGACTGGTCAACTTTATGAGCACGTTTGGGGCATGCAGTCGGATAGTGAGTTTGACGATGGGTATGTCTGGATTTATATCTCCTATTTGAAGCAAAAGCTACGATCGGTACAAGCTAATCTTGATATTGTAGGTGAGGAAAATGGAGACTTCACCTTAGTTGTAAAGGGAGGAGTCGAATGATTCAACGCCTCAGAAGACAATTTATCTTAATTGCTGCTATAGCTATTATTGTCATCTTATCCTCGGTCATCGGGGTTCTTAATTCCGTCCAGTATTACCAATCTCAAAAACAAATAGATTCCATCTTAACGATTTTAGTTGAAAACAAAGGAAAGTTCCCCAGTGTTTCAGAAGCTAAAGATCAGTTTGGAGAAACAACCAATGAGGATTTTCTCCATCAATACCGTTATTTTAGCTTGACCCTAGATGAAAACAATGAGGTTCAAGATTCCTATTTAGATCAAATATCAGCCTTTACAGTTTCTGAAATCGAAGATCAGGTTGTCGATAGGGTTGTCTCCTCAGGTCGCAAGTCAGGTATTTTCAGAAATAAACAGCAGGCTTATGCCTATCGATTAGCAGACTTAGAGGACGATGAAACACTCTTGGTAGTGCTTGATGTGACTACTTTTTATACAAGTCAAACAAGGATGCACCGTTTGTCCATGGTCATGTTTGGGAGTAATTTCTTAATTTTTATTCTCATTGTGACCGTATTATCCGCTAGGGTTGTCGAACCCTTTGTTGCTAATTATGAGCGGCAAAAGCGGTTTATCACGAATGCTGGTCATGAACTGAAAACACCACTAGCCATCATCTCAGCCAATACAGAACTTCAGGAAATGTTGGATGGAGAGACGGAGTGGAGCAAGAGCACTAAGGAGCAAACAGAACGTCTGACTAGCTTGATCAATCAGATGGTTCTCCTAGCTAAGATGGAAGAAATGCCTGACATTGAACTGATAGATATTAATTTTTCTAAAGTTGTCGCCGATGTTTCCCAAAATTTTAAATCGCTGACAACCAAAAATCAGCTAGACTATCACGTCTCCATTCAACCTGACGTCATTGTTCAAGCTGAAGAGAAAGCCTTATTTGAACTTGTGACGATTCTGTTAGATAATGCTTGCAAGTATTGTGATCCTGGCGGACAGGTTATTGTGAGTTTGTCACAATCAACACGCCTGAGGAAAAAAGCTCGGCTCGTTATTTCTAACACCTACGTTGCTGGGAAAGATGTCGATTATTCACGTTTTTTTGATAGATTTTATCGTCAGGACCAGTCTCATAGTAGTGATGTTAAAGGATTTGGGATTGGTTTATCCATGGCCGAGCGCAGTGTTCAGCTCTTCAAAGGGAGACTGGATGTGTCCCATAAAGATGAGCTCATTCACTTCACCGTGACACTGTAATGAAAGAGAGAGAATCAGGTTGCCAAAATGTGGCTTTTTCCATCATTATTTGTAAATAATATTAACTTAAGAGGAGCAGGGAACTGTTTTTAAATGAAACCTTCCTGACGACTCTCAGAAAAAGGAGGTCATTTTATGACATACATCCCACCAAAGGTTTGGTCCGCTGCTGATAGCGACCAAGGAAAATTTTCAGGCATTAACCGTCCAACAGCGGGTAGCCGTTTTGAACAAGAGCTGCCAGTTGGAGATAACCCATTGCAGGTTTATTCATTAGGAACACCTAATGGTATCAAGGTTACAGTGCTTCTGGAAGAATTGTTAGAACTAGGAATCACTGAAGCCGCTTATGATCTGTATCAAATCACCATCATGGATGGTGACCAATTTGGATCTGATTTTGTTGCGATCAACCCTAATTCCAAAATCCCTGCAATGGTTGATAAATCTGGTTCAGAACCAGTCCGTGTGTTTGAGTCAGCCTCGATCTTACTGTACTTGGCAGATAAATTTAAAGAATTTATCCCTAAAGATCCTGCTCAAAGAACAGAAGTGCTCAATTGGCTTTTCTGGCAAACAGGAGCTGCACCATTTTTAGGAGGCGGCTTTGGGCATTTCTTTAATTATGCTCCTGAAAAGTTGGAATACCCGATTAATCGCTTCACCATGGAAACCAAACGTCAGTTAGATTTATTGGATAAGGAATTGGCTAAAAAACCTTATATTGCTGGTGATGACTACACCATTGCCGATATAGCGATTTGGTCTTGGTACGGTCGCTTAGCTCAAGACAAGCTCTATCAAGGAGCTTATGAATTCCTTGACATGGCTTCTTATCAACACCTGAAAGCATGGACGGAAAAAATTGCTGAACGTCCCGCTGTTAAGCGAGGAGTCGATGCACAGTATTCGCCAATCAAGTAAAAAAAGCCCAAACAGGGCTTTTGAGGACGTAGACAAACCCTAGTTTTCTGTCAACAGGACATTACGAAGTTCTTTCAAGGATTTAAAGAGTTGATTTTTTGCGAGCTAAGCGAGCATTTATCGAAACTTTCCGCTGTGATAAAAGTGCCTGAAGCTATTGCGTTTCAGGCACTCGGAAGTTTTGAGACCTTAGGCTCAAAACTTAGGTTTGGAATCCCGAAGGGAGTCGCTACCGTCCGTTATCACCTAAGGAAAGTTTCAAAAGAGACTTTGTCTTCAATCTGAAAAGCCCAAAGAGGGCTTTTTTACGATTTTCCAAAGAGTTTAGACCAGAAGCTTTTTTTAGGCATTTCTGATTGCCTACTTTCAGTTGCTTGCTTTTTAGGCAGCAGTTCAAGGACATCTATTGTTTCTTGATTGATGGCATGGTCTGTATGAACAACAAGACCATAAGAGGACTGGTTGGTGTTTTCTTCAATTAAGCTAAAAGGGATTTGTTTTTCCTGAGCCAACTTCATATAAAAAGTTTGAGCGCTTTGACTGAGATGGCTGGATAATTTAAGGGTAAGTGGTGCAATAGATTGCTGATAATGGTCAAAAAGTGCTGCTAAACCGTGCATCTCTTCTAGACGATTGGCTTGTTCTATAGTCGCAACAAGGAGCACACGCTCCCGATAAGTTCCTAAATAGAGACGTTGTTGGTCAGGGTTAAGGCGATTTTCACCACTGGCTTTTTGGAGAATCGTTTCATTTAAATCTTTCATTCTCCCATTATACCATAGGGAAAATCATCCTGACAAATAGAAGTTATTTTGCAAAAATGGTTTTCAATTTTTTTCAACCATTTTCTTAAATCTTAAACTTTTCCTTGAAGTAATCGCTTATTTGCGGTATAATGAAGTGGTAAAAATTAAAACTCAAAAGGAGAGTACAACATGTCAATTATTACTGACGTTTACGCTCGCGAAGTCCTTGACTCACGCGGTAACCCAACACTTGAAGTAGAAGTCTACACAGAATCAGGTGCATTCGGTCGCGGTATGGTGCCTTCAGGTGCTTCTACTGGTGAACACGAAGCAGTTGAACTCCGTGATGGTGACAAATCTCGTTACCTTGGTCTTGGTACTCAAAAAGCTGTTGACAACGTCAACAACATCATCGCTGAAGCTATCATCGGTTTCGACGTGCGCGACCAACAAGGTATCGACCGTGCTATGATCGAACTTGACGGTACTCCAAACAAAGGTAAATTAGGTGCAAACGCTATTCTTGCTGTATCTATCGCTGCTGCACGCGCTGCTGCGGACTACCTTGAAGTGCCTCTTTACACTTACCTTGGCGGATTCAACACTAAAGTATTGCCAACTCCAATGATGAACATCGTTAACGGTGGTTCTCACTCTGACGCTCCAATCGCTTTCCAAGAATTCATGATCTTGCCAGTTGGTGCACCAACTTTCAAAGAAGCGCTTCGTTGGGGTGCTGAAATCTTCCACGCCTTGAAGAAAATCTTGAAATCTCGTGGTTTGGTAACAGCTGTTGGTGACGAAGGTGGTTTTGCACCTAAGTTTGAAGGTACTGAAGATGGCGTAGAAACTATTCTTGAAGCGATCGAAGCAGCTGGTTATGTGCCAGGTAAAGATGTCTTCCTTGGTTTTGACTGTGCATCATCAGAATTCTATGACAAAGAGCGTGGTGTATATGATTACACTAAATTCGAAGGTGAAGGTGCTGCAGTTCGTACATCTGAACAACAAATCGACTTCCTTGAAGAATTGGTTGACAAATACCCAATCATCACTATCGAAGATGGTATGGATGAAAACGACTGGGATGGTTGGAAAGCTCTTACAGCTCGTCTTGGTAACAAAGTTCAATTGGTTGGTGACGACTTCTTCGTAACAAATACTGAATACCTTTCACGTGGTATCCAAGAAGGTGCTGCTAACTCAATTCTTATCAAAGTTAACCAAATTGGTACTTTGACTGAAACATTCGATGCTATTGAAATGGCTAAAGAAGCTGGTTACACTGCTGTTGTATCACACCGTTCAGGTGAAACAGAAGATTCAACCATCGCTGACATCGCAGTTGCAACTAACGCTGGTCAAATCAAGACAGGTTCATTGTCACGTACTGACCGTGTTGCTAAATACAACCAATTGCTTCGTATCGAAGACCAATTGGGAGAAGTTGCAGAATACCGTGGTTTGAAATCATTCTACAACTTGAAAAAGTAAATTGGTCAAAGGACTAATTTATCCCTGAGCTAGTATAGCGAGGGGTATCATGAGAGGCATCTGGCTAGTCCAGATGCCTTTTTTGATTTCTCAACGTTTTAAAGGCCTTGGATTAATACCAGGGGCTTCTTTTTGGTTTTGGAAATAGAAATGAGGCAATCAATCAGTTGATTTCTTATTCCTTCTGTAATGTGAGTATAAACCTGTGTTGTGTTGTCTTAATCCGACTATCCTATACAGTCCATAATGGATTTAAAAAACACCTCGTGTGAGGTGCTTTACTTGTTTTCCTGTAGTTTATTTTCTTCCTCGATTGTAATACCATGACGACTAGGCTCGTCTTCTCTCATGAAATCTAAATAAAAGGTATGGCTCTTAGCAATCATTTCCTCAACTGCTTTTTGGTGTTGTTCTTTATCTTCTATGCGATAATAGGCATTGGCTGCAACGAAATACCCATCTATTTCATAGAGATAGATAGATTCAAGGACCTGCCCATCTTTGTAATTGACCAGCTGTTGGTCAAGATAGACCGGACGATTATTGATGGTATGAGAATTATAATCAATCGTCTTCTCAGTAATATTTTTATAGTTATAGGTAGAATCCATGCTTCGATTGAAGTCAAGAGCTTTTTGTCGATGCAGTTCATCTATAAATGAAAAATTACTCTTGTCTATCTTATAAAATTTTTTAACACCACTAGAAGTAGAATATTCTTCAAGTGATGTAAATTCTTTTTCCAAATTAACAATTTCAAAAAATACGAAAGCACCTGACTGATCTTGACTATTTAAAGCAAGAGTGCTGGGGAAACCGGTTGTTTCGGATGTTGTTTGGCGATCTTTATAGGTTTGTTCCCAATGATCAGGAATAAAAATAGCTAGAT
Organism: Streptococcus moroccensis; assembly: GCF_030812835.1. Taxonomy (GTDB): domain Bacteria; phylum Bacillota; class Bacilli; order Lactobacillales; family Streptococcaceae; genus Streptococcus; species Streptococcus moroccensis. The sequence continues at coordinate 65,996 of NZ_JAUSTM010000008.1, read as the reverse complement.
TTGTAGTTGGAATCCAGGATTCATTGGATTCCAATTCAGCAGGTTTTTCTAACTGAAGGTCATCTGCCCAAAGAATAATTTGTTCTTTTTCAGTATCCGACATTTCTTCAAAGGACACGGGAGCATAAACCTTCCTGTATCTATTCTCGTTAAAAAGAAATGGATCTGTATAACGGTGAGCTTGAACCATATACTCAAGTTCTGCTGGTGTATATGAGCTATGTTTGTTCATCAAAATCGTATAATAAGGTGATAATTTTTGGATTCGGGAATTGGTGAAACGTTCATAACCAAAAATTGCTGCAATTCCCAATAATATTAAGGATAAAAGGGCAACAATAATTTTAGTAAGCTTTGACTGGATGATTTTTTTCATGAGTGACCCCCATTAGATTCTAGCAGATAAAGTTGTTAGTTGTTACCAGTAAGGGAGAAACTGTGAGTAAAAGGTTCACAAATCATTATCTCCCTTTTCTTTTAAGTATACCATATCTCAGCTTGTAAAAGTTGTTCAAAAAGTAACAAGGCATCTTTTTCACTATAATTTTGTATTTACAAAGATACTGTATTTGTAGCTGTTATGATTGCCAGTTTAATATCAGATATAAGGAAATACCAGACAAGTTTTAGTATCACTAATCAAATGCCTTTTTCAATTTCTAAAAATTTAAGGTATTCCCTTCCTTAATTTTATGCTATACTGAATAGGTTAAGGAAGGAGTGACGATATGGAAGAGTTATTAAGACAGTTAATTGCGAATAGAGATGTGGCGCTATTGGAGCAGGTGCTGACAACCCATTACCCAGTGGATATTGCTCTTGCTCTTGAAGAGTTAGAAGATGAAGAGCTCTTAAAAGAGTTTTTAGCCATCGCTAATGATGAACAATTAAGCGATATTATTCGGGAGTCAGACCCGCTTTTACAGCGCGAGATGGTTCGTCATTTATCCTTTAAACGGACAGTTGCTATTTTTAATGAGATGCCCAATGATGATGTGGTAGATATTCTGGGTGCTCTTAACATTGATCTTCGAAAACAATATCTGAGCCTTATGAAGAACAGTAACCGTGAAGATTTGCAAATCATGTTGGCTTATGATCCTCATACGGCGGGTGGTTTGATGACGACCGAGTTTATCACGATTCGGGAGCATTTAACGGTCGGTCAGACATTAGAAAAATTAAGAGAAATTTCCCCCAACACTGAGGTCATCGATACCCTTTTTATTACGAACGATATCAACACCTTGGTGGGATGGATTGACATTCGAGACCTGTTTTTAGAGGATATTTCAAAACCTCTCAATCAGTTTATGAACACACAACTGATTACAGTAACACCAGAGACGGACCAAGAAGAAGTTGCGCAATTATCTGCTAAGTATGATCTCTCTGTTGTTCCAGTTGTTAACCACCGTCAGGTTATATTAGGGATTATTACCATCGATGACATCATCGATGTCCTGCAAGAAGAGTTCCAAGAAGATATCTTGCGGATGGGGGGTGTCTCAGAGACCGAAGAAATTGGTGGTCCTTTTAAAGAATCGTTGAAAAAGCGGCTGCCTTGGCTCTTGGTCAATCTTGTAACAGCCTTCCTAGCTTCAGCGACTGTAGCCTTGTTTGATGGGGTTATCGCTCAGGTTGTAGCACTAGCTGCAATTAGCCCGATCATCACCGGAATGGGAGGGAATTCAGCATCTCAAACCTTAGCCTTGGTCATTCAAGGTCTTACTCAAGGCAAATTGGACCTAAAAGAAGACAAAGCTCTAGTCATCAAAGAAATTGGCTTGGCCCTAACAAATGGTTTTGTTACAGGTGGTGTGGCTGCTATTGTTATGTTTGTGTTTTACCACAACTTTTACTTATCGCTAATAGTTGTTTTAGCTATGATGATTAATTTGGCTTGTGGAGCTATTTTTGGCTATTTTGTACCACTAGTCTTGAAGGCTTTAAAACAGGACCCAGCGCTAGCTTCAACCATTTTTATCACAACAGCGACAGATGTTCTCGGCTATTTTGCCTTTTTAGGCCTAGCGCAACTCTTCTTACCATTAATTCTCTAAACGATACCCAATGTATTGCATGATAGGTTTGGTATCAGCTATTATTTGATTGTCATTTCCTTGTTTCCATGGTTTTGAACTAAAGTTTCAGGGTAAAAAAACTCTGGCGCCCTTGGCACCAGAGTTTTCATATTACTTCCCAAAGATTCCTTTGACTTTGTCAAGGACACCGTCAAGGCCTTCTGTGTTGTTTAAAAGTTGTTTAGCTTGCTCGAAGTATTCACCAAGATTATCTTTGTTTTCTTCAAGAAGGGTTTTAGCTTGGTCGAAATCGCCATTTTTAACGATATCTTTTAATTGTTCAAAAAGTTCTTTAGCATCCATTGTTGGGCTCCTATATAGTTTGATAGTTTACTATCTCAGTATATGTTATTTGGCTCCAAAAGTCACGCAAACAGCCTCGGGAACTGTGAAATCATGTGAGAGTTCAGTTAGTTTACCAGTTGCTTCGTCACGTGAGAAAATCGTCGCATTGTCAGAGTCTTGATGAACGGCAATCAGGTGCTTGTTATCTGGTGTTAAATCGAAGTCGCGTGGGTTTTTTCCATTGGTTGGTGCATATTCCACTAGTTCCAAAGTGCCATCGTTTAAGACTTTATAAACTACGATAGAATCGTGTCCACGGTTGGAGCCATAGACGAAGTTTCCATCCTTAGAGATACGGATAGCAGCTGTACCGTTAAATGCGGTATGAGTTTCTGGAAGTGTTGAAATGGTTTGAAGAAGTTCAAATTGGCCAACACCATCATAGACGAGAACCTCAACAGTTGAGTTAAGTTCACACATCAAATAAGCAATTTTTTGCGTTGGATGGAAAACGATGTGGCGAGCACCTGCTCCTGGAGTAGCTTTGTAGGTGGCAAGTCGGCTTAGTTTTCCGTCTTCATCAACATCGTAAGTAACTACTTCATCAGTACCTAAGTCACACGTCACCAAATAGTTATCAGGCGTTAAATCTGTATAATGGACATGTGGAGATGCTTGATTTTCATGGGGGCCATTGCCTTCATGTTGAGAAATATCTGCAAGTGTTAGGCTACCATCTTCTTGACGTTTATAGACAAGGACTTGCCCCTTGTGATAATTGGCGCCATAAACGAGTCCTCGGTCTTCATCGACGGCAACGTAACATAGTGGCGCGCCATCTTCAACAACATGGTTAAGAGGGGAAAAGTCAGCGTCAAATGCGGCGACTCCGCCTTTATCGTCTTGCGCGCCTACGGTATATAGTTGTCCATTTTTAGCAAAGGCTAAATAAGTGGGGCTTGGTTCTGCGGCAACGAGTTCTAATTGGCTAAGTTGGCCAGCTGTTGAATCAAATTGAGCACGGTAAATTCCTTCAGATACACGGCGAGTATAGGTACCAAAATAAACTGTTTCTGTCATAACAACACCTCTTTTTCTTAGTTTATGTTATTATAACACAAAAGAAAGGGCTTGCTCTATCAAAAGTGACTTTTCAAAAAAAGATTTTAAACAGATGGCAAATGGCGGGATTTTTAAACAGAAAATGGTAAAATAAATGAAAGAGAAAGTAAAGTGAGGTCTGGCTATGGAAGAAGGCAAGAAACAGAAACAGTCATGGTTTTACCGCTGGTTTATCAACAATCAAACGGTAACAGTTCTTTTAGTGACTTTGTTGATTTTAATCAATATCTTCATGTTGAACAAGACAGCCTTTTTATTCAAACCTGTTCTTGAATTTTTGAGTGTTATCATGCTCCCCCTTATCTTATCTGGTCTGCTTTATTACCTCATGAAGCCTGGAGTAGACTGGCTAGAAAGTCAAAAAATTCCCCGTGTCTGGGGGATCAGTATCGTTTTTGTAGTGGTAGCCATGCTCATTATATGGGGGTTAGCTGTCTTTATTCCAAGCGTGCAGAACCAATTGATTAGTTTTGCAGACAACTTGCCGAACTATGTCAATCAGCTAGATAAAGCCATCACTGATTTGTTAAAAGACGATCGTTTTGCCCAATTTCGACCGCAAATCAATGATATTTTAGATCAGGTGACTGGTCAAATTACTGAAATTGCGCGTGGGTTTTCGACAAGTGCGGTTAATTGGGTCAGTACTTTTGTCTCAACGACCTCTCAAATTGTTGTTGCCGTCATTATCATGCCATTTATCTTATTTTATCTCTTGAGAGATGGGCATGAATTAAATGATACAATTACGCGATTTATGCCAACGAAATGGCGCCGGCCTGTAGGAGTTGTTCTCCATGATATGAACACACAGTTATCTAACTACGTCCGAGGCCAAGTCACAGTAGCGACCATCGTGGCGATTATGTTCTCTATTTTGTTTTCAATTGTTGGGTTAGACTATGCAGTGACCCTTGGGGTATTAGCAGGTGTCTTGAATATGGTCCCTTATCTGGGAAGCTTTTTAGCGATGATTCCAGCTCTCCTTGTAGCATTGATTGATGGACCAAGTATGTTTATTAAAGTTATCATAGTTTTTATCATTGAACAGACGATTGAAGGCCGTTTCGTATCTCCGCTCATTATTGGTTCCAGTTTAAAAATTCACCCAATAACAATCATGTTTATACTCCTAACCGCTGGTCGGATGTTCGGTGTTTGGGGTGTCTTACTGGGAATCCCTGTTTACGCTTCAGCGAAGGTTGTGTTTGAAGCAATATTTAAATGGTACCAAGCCTATAGCGGACTTTATGAGGAGGTAGCAGAAGAGGAAGATTATGGAATCACAGAGTAAATTAGTGGTAGAAGCGCTTGAAGCGCAAGATTTAGAAAAAGTAGAATACCATCTCAGACAGGCCCTTGTTGAAGACGATGAAGAGACGTTGTTGGATTTGGGTGCTTATTTCGAAAGTATTGGTTTTCTGCCTCAAGCAGAAGTGATTTACCAGCAATTGTTGCTTAATTATCCAGAGCTAGCCATTAATCTAGCCAGGATTGCCATAGAAGATGGAGCAGTTGAGCAGGCCTTTAGCTATCTTGATCAGATTGAGCCCTCTAGCCCTTATTATTTAGAAGCTTTGGTGACTAAAGCGGATTTCTACCAACTAGAGGGGCTTGCAGATGTGGCCAAGGAAAAGTTATTAGAAGCTAGTCAACTGACCGATGATGATTTGATTCGATTTGGATTAGCAGAAATAGAGCTCGAATTGGAAGACTATCAGTCTGCGATTAATTATTATGCTAGTGTTGACAATCGCTCAATTTTTGAGCAGACAGGGGTGTCGACCTATCAGCGTATAGGTTACGCCTATGCTAATTTAGGCAAGTTTGAAGCAGCCATTGAGTTTTTGGAAAAGGCTGTTGAGCTGGAATACCATGACGACACCTTATACGAATTAGCAACCTTGCTCGTTGAAACGGAGCAGTATCAGCGGGCAAATCTTTATTTCAAACAACTGGCTACCTTAAATCCTGAATTTGAAGGCTATCAATACCCTTATGCTCAATCCTTGCATGCGGAACATCAAACCAAAGAGGCTTTGACAGTATTGCAAGATTATCTGTCTAAGAATGAGACAGCCGTTTCTGTGTTGCTTCTTGCTTCTCAATATGCTTATGAGCTAAAAGATCCTGACCTTTCAGAACAATATCTTCTGAAAGCAAAAGTTTGGGCGGATGATGTGGAAGAGATTGATTTACGTTTATCCACTCTTTATCTAGAGCAAGAACGCTATGAAGACCTCCTTGACCTTGCCGAGGATAGCATCGATCATGTGTTAACAAGATGGCACTTGGCTAAGACCTATCGCGCTTTGGACAAACCTGAAACCGAATCTGCTTATCGCCAATTAGTAACTGATTTGCAAGACAATCCAGAGTTTCTAAAAGAATTTATTTTCGTCTTAAGAGAGATTGGGGAGTTTAAAGAAGCGAATCAACAGCTAAACTATTATCTGCAATTGGTTCCAGATGACCTAGAGATGGCAGCTTTGGCAGATGACTGAGAAAGAGGGATGAGTGGTGGAGTTAGTCAAATTATTTCAATACAATACATTAGGCGCTTTAATGGCAGGGCTCTATGGTGGAACATTAACGATTCAAGAACTTCTAGAACATGGGGATTTAGGGATTGGCACCCTAGACAGTATCGATGGAGAGTTGATTGTGTTAGATGGCAAGGCCTATCAGGCTAAAGGTTCTGGCGACGAGCCAGAAGTGGTGGAAGTTGCGCCTGATGTTAAGGTGCCCTATGCAGCAGTGCTCTTTCATATGGCTGAGGTTGTGTTTAGGCAACGCTTTGAAATGACTTCTGAGGAATTGGAAAAACGGATTGAGTCCTATTATGACGGGGAAAACCTATTCCGCTCGATCAAGATTATGGGAGAGTTTGCTCACATGCATGTCCGCATGATTCCAAAATCTTCCTCAAATATCAAATTCTCAGAAGTTGCCACTCATCAACCAGAATACAAGAGAGACAATATCAAGGGAACTATTGTTGGTATTTGGACTCCGGAAATGTTTCATGGTGTTAGTGTGGCGGGTTACCATCTGCACTTTATCTCTGAAGACCTTACTTTTGGAGGTCATGTGATTGATTATATCATCAAAGAAGGGCAAGTTGAGGTAGGACCCGTTGACCAGCTTGACCAACGCTTCCCTGTGCAGGATCGTCAGTTTCTTTTTGCGAAATTCAACATTGATGAAGTCAAAGAGGATATCCATAAATCTGAATAAGATAGGTGTACTCGTGAAAGAATTTAGCCAAGTAAAAAGTCTAGGATTTGGTCTTAGAACGACATGACCAGGAATGGTTTGTCAAAGATAAGTCAAAGATAAGTGAAAAAACTTTTGTAATTTCTGATAATCAAAGGGGCATCTAAAAGATAAACTACTTATTTCCTTCTAGAAGGGTTATGTTTGACATCATGACAACAACAAGAGGTTGGGCAAAGCCCAACCTCTTGTTTGATTATCGTTTAGAGTTTCATGCGCTTGATTTTTTCTTCGTCTGGTGTGACACGAAGTGTTTTTTGCCCTGTGTAAGTCACAAAACCTGGCTTTGCTCCTGTTGGTTTATGGAGTTTTTTGGCTTCTATCATATCAACTTGAACCAAGTTGGACAGGCGTGCTTTTGAAAAGTAGGCAGCCAGTTCGGCAGCATCTGTCTTGACTTCATCTGTTGGATTGAGGTTTCCTGTGAGGATGACATGGCTACCAGGAATATCTTTGGCGTGGAACCATAACTCTCCTTTTTTAGCGATTTTGAAGGAAAGTTCATCATTTTGAAGGTTATTTTTACCGACTAAAATAATGGTTTTGCCATCGGTTGCGAGATAGCGCTCTGGTTTTTGCCGTTTCTGGATTTTTTCGCGGTTGCGACGACGGATAAAACCTGTCTCAATGAGTTCTTCTCTAATTTCAGCGATTTCAGAGAGCGTTGCCTGAGAAAGCATGGTTTGAACACTTTCTAAGTAGGTAATGGTTTCTTGGGTTTCCATGATTAGGCCGGTCAGGTGTTTGACGGCCTCTTTTAATTTTGCGTATTTTTTAAAATAGCGCTGTGCGTTTTGACTAGGACTAAGGGCTTTGTCTAAGGAAATGATGACAGGTTGACCAGTGTAATAATTATCTAACGTCACATCGTCTTGATCATTAGGGACCTGATGAAGATAGGTGGTCAACAATTCCCCTTTTTGCCTAAACTCTTCCGCATTTTCTGTTGCTGCTAGTTCTGCTTCTTGCTTTTCTAATTTTTTTCGGTTTTTATCCAGTTCGTTATCGACACGTTTAATGATTTCACTGGCTTGCTGGTTGACGCGGTCACGCTCAGCCTTGTTGTGATAATAGGCATCCATAGCCTCTGATAAGCTGGCAAAGGAGCTGTGACTGTCTTTAAAGAGGACAGGAGCGAACGACTTTTCCGTAAGATTTGGTTTTGTTTCTTGGGCAAAGAATGCCCTAAACGCTTGAAGGCGATTTTGCGTAAGGGTTTCACTCAGGGATTGAGCAGTATCTCGACCCAGTCCCTGGAAAAGGGTCTGAAGGGATTTGGGGTCTAAGTTTTCGGTTGAAAGAACTTGAAAGAGTTTCTCATCAGGAACCGTAAAGGGATTTAGGGCAGTTGTTTGAGGTGGCGCAATGTAGGTAGAGCCAGGTAAAATGGTCCTGTAGGAATTTTGGGAAAACCCGAGATGTTTGATGGCTTCGATAATCTTTTCAGATCGCTTATCCATCAAGATGATATTGGAATGTTTGCCCATAATCTCGATAATCAATGTGGCCTGAATAGCATCTCCAATTTCATTTTTGTTGGAGACAGAAATCTCTAAAATACGATCGTTTTCAATCTGTTCAATCCGCTCAATAGTTGCTCCCTGCAAGTATTTACGCATAATCATGGTAATGGTATTAGGAACCTGTGGATTGGTGAATTCTGTTGTTGTTAACTGCACTCTTGCAAAAACAGGATGGGCAGAGAGGAGCAGTTTGTGATTCTTTCGATTGCTCCGGACAGCTAAAACCAGTTCGTTGTCAAAAGGTTGATTAATTTTTTGGATACGTCCACCAAGAAGTTCCTGAGAAAGCTCCTCAGTTAAGTGGTGGAGTAAGAAACCGTCAAAGGACATAATATTCTCCTGCGTTTAGTCTTGTGTTCTATTATAGCATATCTGGCAAAAAGTAAGGAAAATCCTCTCTGTTAAAGAAAGTAGACCAGCAAAACATTAAATTTTGAGGGTGATATTAGATTTAGTCTAGTCATTTGTCTTAGTCAGCGGAGGTTATTATTAGAGTGATTTATCAAATGGTATTAGCAGTAATGGGCATATACCTTGTTGCGCTTCATCCTAATTCAGCAAATCTTCATCTTTTTTGTTATAATCAACTTATGACAACCTATACCTTACAACTTTGCAGTCATATGCTGTTTATTGGACTGTCTTATCACCTTTTGACAACAGTGGTTGACTGGCAAAAATTTACAAAAACACATCTTGATAATCTGAGCCGTTTGCGTCTGTTGGTTCTCTTGTTTAGTATCATTTTGGGCTTTTTATCGAGCCGATTTTTCCTAGAACTATTAGCGATTGGACGAGGAATGGCCTACGCCTTGTTTTTTGAATAAATACTTCTTGGTTGAGTACACTAGTAGTCTTCTGCTGAAAAAATAATAAACGATAACTTTGGGATCAGAAACGATAACATTCTCAAATAAAAGCATTATTTAGTGTCTTATGGTAAAATAAGAACACAGTAAGTAAGAAAAGGAACTTGTATGGAACAGATTATCATTAACGGTGGAAATACCCGCTTGACAGGTGAGGTAACGATTGAGGGAGCTAAAAATGCGGTTCTGCCAATTCTTGCAGCGACGATTTTAGCTAGTGATGGTCAAACAAAATTGACAAATGTCCCTATTTTATCAGATGTTTATACTATGAATAATGTGGTGCGAGGCCTTAATGCTGAGGTTTCTTTTGCTGAAGAAAACAATGAGATTATAGTGGATGCAACTCAGCCTCTTCATTTTGAAGCTCCTTACCGTTATGTTAGTAAGATGCGAGCTTCAATCGTTGTTTTAGGCCCTCTTTTAGCTCGAAACGGTTACGCTAAGGTTTCAATGCCTGGTGGCTGTACGATTGGTTCGCGTCCTATAGACCTTCATCTCAAAGGATTGGAAGCCATGGGAGCAGAGATTCATCAGACTCACGGATACATTGAGGCCAAGGCAGAACGTCTAAAAGGTGCTTATATCTATATGGACTTTCCAAGTGTTGGGGCAACTCAAAACCTGATGATGGCAGCGACTTTGGCTGATGGTCAAACGACGATTGAAAACGCAGCACGTGAACCGGAAATCGTCGATTTAGCGAATCTGCTTAATAAGATGGGCGCTAAGGTCCGTGGTGCTGGGACAGATACTATGACCATCACAGGTGTCGAGCGTCTCCATGGAACAGATCATGCGGTGGTGCAAGACCGGATCGAAGCAGGGACCTTTATGGTCGCAGCCGCTATGACTGGAGGCAACGTCCTTATCAAAGATGCGGTTTGGGAGCATAATCGTCCACTTCTGGCTAAGATGATTGAGATGGGTGTGACCATCACAGAAGAAGAGGATGGCATTCGTGTCCAATCCGATGTTGCTCGATTAAAACCGGTCACTGTCAAAACGCAGCCACATCCAGGATTTCCGACAGATATGCAGGCTCAGATGACTGCCTTAATGACGGTTGTTAAAGGGGAATCTACCATGATTGAAACAGTTTTTGAAAACCGTTTCCAACATCTGGAGGAACTTCGCCGGATGGGCCTACACTCTGAAATCTTACGGGATACGGCTTTGATTTTTGGTGGCGAGAAACTTCAAGGAGCCCCAGTACTTTCGACAGATTTAAGGGCATCAGCGGCCCTTATTTTAACAGGCTTGGTCGCAGAAGGAACAACTTGTGTGGGTCAATTGGATCATTTAGACCGAGGTTATTATCAATTCCATGAAAAGTTAGCAGCGCTAGGAGCTGACATCAAGCGGGTTAAGGAGGACGATGATGCGTAACGCCAGTAATAATTTGTCAAGAAAAAGAGATGGCGTCCAGTATGTGTGGCAGCAGTTATTGATTATTGGTCTTGTTGTATTAGTTGCTCTTTTGCTCTTTGTTCTTGGACTAATGCTTGGCTATGGGGTTATCGGTGATGGGGAGTCCATGTGGACGATTTTGTCACCTGATAAATGGCAGGAACTTATTGGAAAAATGACTGGGAAGTAGGCCTAGCCTACTTTTTCCATGTTATGAAAAGAGATATGATGCAATTAACGAAGAAACAAAAAAATTCTATTTTAACAGGGATTCTGGCTCTCATACTAGCGGTTACTGGTTATACGGTTACGGATAATCAAACAACTGAAATACAGGACGTTACGACTGGGCCAGCGCCCTATGATGTGGCTATTCCGCAATATGCCAGCAGCACTGTAGACATCACCCCAGACGAAGAGCTTGCCAGTTCAGTGCTGGTGGACGAAGTCAGGGCGCAGTTGCCAAAAAACATTGAATGGAATGGGGCGGGAGCCTTCATCCTTAATGGCAATAAGACCAGTCTAGATGCAGAGGTGGCCTCCCAGCCTTACATTGATTTAAAGACCAAGAAGATGGGCTCTTATAAGGTGCCGACAGTTGCCAATGCTCTTTTGGCTAAGTCAACCCGTCAATACAAAAACCGGGACCAGACGGGTCAAGGACAGACCTATTGGACACCAGCTGGCTGGGGGCAAGAACACGGTCTTTCTGGGGAGTATGACCATGCGGTGGACCGAGGGCATCTCATTGGTTATGCCATTGGTGGTGGGCTCAAAAGTTTTGATGCCTCGACCAGCAATTCGGATAACATAGCAACGCAGACAGCCTGGTCTAACCAAGCCTATGAGGAACATTCAACAGGTCAAAACTATTATGAAATCAAGATTCGCAATGCCCTTGATAAGAACAAGCGGGTGCGTTACCGGGTGAGGTTGATTTATGCGGATAACAATGATCTTGTAGCCGTTGGTCGCCAGCTTGAAGCCAAGTCAGATGATGGTAGTCTAGAGTTCAATGTTTTTGTCCCTAATGTTCAGACGGGACTTAGCCTAGATTATGAGACAGGTGAGGTCACGATTTTTGAGTAGACGATCCGCCTAATCCCTTGTCAAATGGGGGTAATTCTGCTAAACTAGTAGGTATATTACGGATTAGTAATAGGAATTAATTGAATAGTTGTCTATGAGACTAGTAGCAAGGTGGCAATTGAACAGGGAGTGTGGACCGTGACTGGAAGTCCACTCAAGGAAAGCGTTGTGAATTCACTCATGGCTAAAAGGTATCGAACTGTGTAACCTTTGGCAGGACAAGAAATTGAGGTTTACCACTTGGTAAATGAAAACGGATGGTACCGCGTGTCAACGCTCCGCTAAGGAGTATTGGCACGCTTTTTTTAGTTTTGAAAGGCTTGAAGAAGCTATTTTACAAATGGAGGAATTATGACAATTCAAGAGAAATTGGCGGAGCTTCGCCAAAGTACGCTAGAAAAGTTAAAGGACGTGAACCTCGAAGCGTCTAAAGAAGTTCAGGACCTGCGTGTCTCAGTCTTGGGGAAAAAAGGATCACTCACAGAAATTCTGAAAGGGTTAAAAGATCTGTCGCCGGAAGAGCGTCCTCAGGTAGGGAAATACGTCAATGAAGTGCGTGATGTCTTGACAGCTGCCTTTGATGAGGCCAATGCCTTGTTGGAGCAAGAAAAAATTGCGGCGCAACTGGCTAGCGAGTCAATCGATGTGACCTTGCCTGGCAAACCAGTTACCGTTGGGCAACGCCATGTTTTGACTCAGACCAGCCAAGAAATCGAAGATATCTTCCTTGGCATGGGCTTCCAAGTCGTAGATGGTTACGAGGTCGAGAAGGATTACTACAACTTTGAGCGCATGAATTTGCCAAAAGACCACCCAGCGCGTGATATGCAGGATACCTTCTACATTACAGAAGAGATCTTGCTCCGTACCCATACCAGTCCTGTTCAGGCCAGAACCATGGACCAGCACGATTTTGCTAAAGGTCCTCTCAAGATGATCTCGCCAGGACGCGTCTTCCGTCGGGATACGGATGATGCGACGCACTCGCACCAATTCCATCAGATAGAGGGCTTGGTTGTCGGTGAAAACATCTCTATGGGCGACCTCAAGGGAACCCTTCAGATGATCAGCCAGAAGATGTTTGGTGAGGACCGTAAGATTCGCCTGCGTCCGTCTTACTTCCCGTTCACGGAGCCTTCAGTTGAGGTTGACGTGTCGTGCTTCAAGTGTGGCGGTGACGGCTGTAATGTCTGCAAACAAACCGGCTGGATTGAGATTTTAGGGGCTGGGATGGTTCATCCAAGTGTCCTTGAGATGTCAGGTATTGATAGTGACAAGTATTCAGGATTTGCCTTTGGACTTGGTCAAGAACGGATTGCCATGCTTCGTTATGGCATCAATGACATCCGTGGGTTCTACCAAGGGGATGCCCGTTTTTCAGAACAATTCAAGGGTTAAGAAGCATTAAAAGTTTGCTGAGCTGTCCGTATAGAAGCTCTGCTATGGACCTAAGAAAAGAGGAAATAAGATGGTGACAACAAGAAGCATTAAGCCTGTAGCTGCTGAAGAGCTACCAATCTTGAGAGATCTGGCGATCCAAACCTTTCGTGAGACCTTTGGGCATGACAATAGCGAGGCTCAACTTCAGGAGTTTTTTGACAGGGATTACAGCTTGGAACAGCTCCAAAAGGAATTGGATGACCCTGAGACCAAAGTCGATTTCTTAATGGTTGATAACCAACCAGTGGGCTTCATTAAGCTCAATTGGGGTCAAGCTCAGACCGAGCAGGAGCTGGAAGATGGCTTTGAAATCCAGCGAATCTACGTTCTCAATGCCTATCAGGGACTAGGTCTGGGCAAGTTTCTCTTTGATTATGCCATGGAAGCTGCTGCCAACTCAGGAAAAACCTGGGCTTGGTTAGGGGTCTGGGAATACAATGTGAAGGCTCAGCGATTCTATGAAAAATATGGTTTTGAAAAATTTGGTGAGCATCATTTTGAAGTCGGTGATAAGGTAGATACGGACTGGCTCATGAAAAAAGCGCTCAAATAGGGAAGGATAAACATGTTAGTAAGTTATAAATGGTTAAAACAACTGGTTGATGTGACGGCGACAAGTCAGGACTTGTCAGAAACCATGTCAACCACGGGGATTGAGGTTGAAGGGGTGGAAACACCTGCAGAAGGCCTGTCTAAACTCGTCGTGGGTGAAGTGGTATCGGTTGAAGATATCCCAGAAACTCACTTGCACATCTGTGAAGTTAACATTGGTGAGGAAACCACTCAGATCGTTTGCGGGGCACCAAATGTTAAGCCTGGTATCAAGGTCATTGTGGCCCTTCCAGGTGCACGTATCGCAGGCAACCACAAGATTAAAAAAGGGAAAATCCGTGGTGTGGAATCGCTAGGGATGATCTGCTCATTGGCAGAGATCGGCTATCCTGATGCGGTCGTGCCAAAAGCCTATGCAGACGGCATTTACTACCTGCCTGAGGACGCGGTGGTTGGCGACAGCATCTTCCCGTATCTGGATATGGACGATGAGATTGTCGAGCTTTCGATCACGCCAAACCGCGCAGATGCTTTGTCTATGCGTGGGGTTGCCCATGAAGTGGCAGCAATCTATGACACGCCAGTTCACTTTGAAGATCCTGTCTTGACAGAGTCAAATCTAGCTGCTAGTGATGTCTTATCTGTCGAGATTTCTTCTGATAAGGTGGCTAGCTATCAGGCGCGTGTGGTGGAAAATGTGACCATCGCCCCAAGTCCCCAGTGGCTCCAAAATTTGCTTATGAATGCTGGTATTCGCCCACTCAACAACGTGGTCGACATTACTAACTACATCTTGCTTTACTTTGGGCAACCGATGCATGCCTTTGACCTAGATACCTTCAAGGACAACAAGATTGTCGCGCGTCAAGCTAAGGCCGGTGAAACCTTGGTGACACTGGATGAAGAAGAACGTGAATTGACAGTGGACGATATCGTTATCGCGGTTGGGGATGAGGCTGTGGCTCTTGGTGGGGTCATGGGTGGCTCAGCGACTGAAATCACAGATAAGACTAGCCGTATTGTCCTTGAAGCAGCCAGCTTTGATGGCAAGACCATTCGCAAAACCAGCGGTCGCCTTAACCTCCGCTCAGAATCATCTGCCCGCTTTGAAAAAGGAACAAATGTGGCAGAACTTGGCCTTGCCCTCGATGTGGCAGCTGCACTGGTGGCTGAATTAGCTGGAGGTGAGGTGCGTTCTGGTGTGGTCAAGGCTGGAGATTTGGATGTGTCTGATATTCCAGTCTCAGCTCGCCTTGATTATGTCAACAAGCGTCTCGGGACAACCCTTGACTACGCGACCATTGCAGATGTTTTCCGTCGTCTCGGTATGGCGGTGTCAGGAGACGAGGAAAGCTTTACGGTTCAGGTCCCTCGTCGCCGTTGGGACATCCGTATCCCGGCCGACATTGTAGAAGAAATCGCCCGTATCTATGGTTATGACAAGTTGCCAACTACACTGCCAAACGAAGCAGGAACAGCCGGCGAATTGACCCCTATGCAAAGCCTGCGCCGCAAAGTCCGTACCTTGGCTGAAGGAGCAGGGCTGACTGAGGTCATCTCTTATGCCCTCACAACCCCTGAAAAAGCAGTCGCCTTTACGGCTCAGCCAACCCAGGTGACAGAGCTTATGTGGCCGATGACCATCGATCGCTCTGTCCTTCGTCAGAATGTGACGGCTGGCTTACTTGAAATCGTCGCCTACAACGTGGCGCGTAAAAATCAAGACTTGGGCCTCTATGAAATTGGCAAGGTCTTTGAACAGTCTGGAGATGCCAAGACGGACCTCCCGCAGGAAATCGAAACCTTTGCCTTTGCCTTAACGGGTCTTGTTGCTGGTACTAAGGACAAGGTGGATTTCTTCAATGCCAAGGGTATCGTTGAAGCTATCTTTGACCAGTTGCGCTTAGCACCACGCTTTGTCGCTCAAGCTGACCTGCCAAATCTCCATCCTGGACGCGCAGCCAGCATTGAACTGGATGGGCAGACAGTCGGCTTTATCGGTCAAGTGCACCCTGGAACAGCTAAGGCTTACGGTGTGCCTGAGACCTACGTGGTAGAGCTCAACCTGACAGCGATTGAGGCAGCCCTCACGCCAGCTCAGCCATTTACCGACATCTCGAAATTCCCTGCAGTCAGCCGTGACATTTCCCTCCTCTTGAAGAATACTGTGAGTCATCAAGAGGTCTTGGATGCGATCGCAGCAGCAGGTGTGAAGCGCTTGACCAAGGTTGCCCTCTTTGACCTTTATGCAGGGCCTGGTATCGAGCCTGGCAAGAAGTCCATGGCCTACAACCTGACCTTCCAAAACCCGATCGATAGTTTGACCGATGAGGAAGTAGCGGGCTACATGGCCAAAATCACTAAGTCACTGACCGAAACCCTTGGTGCCGAAGTGCGCTAAGCCAATGTTTGATAAAAGGAAAACAACCATCAGAGCAGAACTCTGGTGGTTTTTAAGGTCTAAAAAGAAATCGCTTTATAGTGAGTACTCCGTTTTCTGAGTAAAATGGTATAATAAAAGATATAGTAACTTTTATTTAGAGATGATTAATAAAAAAGACAATCAAAAAAGAGGTTGAATTTATGGCAAATATCACACTGGATACATTTTACGAATGGTATGAAAATAATCAAGATAACATTATCCAAATGTCGTCAAGCTATATTAAAGAGAATGAGATATTGCGGTCTCAATTTTTAAAGGAGTGGCCTTTAGATAGACTTAAGACTATGACGATTGACGATTATGTTATTGGGAAAGGTGCTCAAAATGCCTCGTTATGCTATTTGATTGAACAAGGGAAATACAAGCATTTGTTTATGGGTATTGGAGGAGGTGGTGCATCTAAGTTTGGCATATACTGGAATAAAGGAAAGGGATCTTATGTGGATCAAGCCAATCAAATTATCAATGATGATGAGCTGGATGAACGATTCTCAAAACTAAAAAACGATTTATTTGATATCATTGTGTCCGGGGTCAAACTTGATTTTGAAAATCCAATATTTAATACGAAACATTCTCAAAATGAGTTTATAAATCGTTCCGCAGTAGTTACTAAACTACTCTGTATATATTCTGAAGGCAACCCGTATTTTGGAATTAATAATAATAGTCAAAAAATGTTTTGGAATCAGCTTGTTCCACAAATGATTCAAGGTGGACCGTATCGTCAGAATTATGAGATTGCTCAAAAGGTTAGAGAAAAATATCCTCATTTAGAGAATCAGAGTATAGGCGGTATTTTGCATGAATTCTTTCAGACGTATAAAGAAGAGAATGGAGATTCACCAAATCAAAATGTGTCTTTCCAAGATGCTATGGTATTTCAATATAGCAAACAGGTGAAAAATTCTAAAAATATCATTCTTCGCGGCGCTCCTGGTACTGGTAAGACTTTTCTAGCTAGACAGATTGCTGCTGAACTTGTTTCGAAAGGTAATAAGCATGATTATTCTGATTTGACAGATGCTGAGAAAGAGCGCATCGGTTTTGTTCAATTTCACCCTTCGTATGATTATACGGATTTTGTTGAAGGACTCAGGCCAATCTCAAATGATGATGGTCAAGTGAGTTTTGAATTAAAGGATGGCATTTTTAAGAGCTTTTGTGAAAGAGCGGCAAAAAAGAGTAAGGTTGGAGGTCATGACAATTTTGATGAGGCTTGGGATAGCTATCTAGAGTTTATAAACCAATCAGATCAAAAAGAATACGTGACAAAAACATCTTACCTTACTGTTAACAGCAGACAAAATTTATCTGTCAATTATGATAGTGGGACTTCTGGCTGGACTTTGCCTAGACCTTATGTTTATGAACTCTATAAAGATGAGACATACGACAAGCAAACCTATTACCGTTCTAGCGGACGCACGGTTTTAAAAACCTTAAAACAAAAATTTGGCTTATTAGACTATCAAATCCCTACGGATACAAATGCTAAAGATGCTCCACTATTTGTCTTCATCATCGATGAAATCAATCGTGGGGAAATTTCTAAAATTTTTGGAGAATTGTTTTACGCGATCGACCCTGGATACAGAGGGCCAGCGGGTGCGGTTTCTACCCAGTATGCCAATATGCACGAATCGGATGAAAAGTTCTACATTCCAGAGAATGTTTATATTATTGGTACCATGAATGATATTGATCGCTCTGTCGATACCTTTGATTTTGCTATGCGACGTCGTTTTCGATTTATCGAAATTAAGGCAGAAGATACCATAGATATGTGGGAAAAGACTGAGGGATTTGATGACAGTCAGATTGAAGAAGCTAAGCGTCGCTTGCTGTCTCTCAATCGAGCTATCGAAGAGATTCCGGAATTAAATACAAATTACCATGTGGGCCCTTCTTATTTCCTTAAACTACCAGAGCTTGATTATCAGTATGATACATTATGGACTGATTATCTGGAACCCCTTCTACAAGAGTACTTGCGAGGCACCTATCAGGAGATAGAACATCTTGAAACCTTAAAAAAAGCATATGATTATCTTGAGGAAGAAGCACATGTGGATTAAGGATAATCAACAGGATATTTCTAAGTCTGAATTTTTAGAGGCGTATCCAAATTTAGGAAATTACTTGCTCGATAAGAGCCTCAAGTATTTAAGTGAGCATGATAAGGTATTTGTGTTTCCGACGGATTTGTCAAAGATACCAGATTTAGATGAATCGGCTAAAATTTTCGAGTCAGTTGATGATAAAGTGAAATCCCAGAATGTGGCTGGTTTTATTGGTTATCGAGATGAACAATTAACCATCCATTCTCGTTTTGCTCAGGCGGATGACAAAGACTACTTTTTGCACTATATGTTACAAAAAGTTCTTCATATCAATCTGACCAATCTGGACACTGCACTCTCACAAGATCAGCAGTTTTATCAGCTTTTGGTTTATCTCTTTCCCAAATATCTGCAGGCAGCCTTACGAAAAGGTTTATACAAAGAATACCGCCGTTTTGATTATCATGATGCCAATATTAAAGGGAGTCTTGATGTTGCGAAGCATATCAAAGCGAGCACTCCTTTTACTGGGAAAATAGCTTATCGAACACGTGAATTTTCCTATGATAATCCTCTGTTACAGTTAGTTCGTCACACCATTGAATACATTAAAGTCAGTCAAAAAAATAGTTATTCTATTTTGGCTTCTAATCCAGAAACAAGGGAAAATGTTAAAGCTGTCGCTGAAGTGACAGCAAGCTACCAACTATCGGATAGGCAAACAGTTATCATGTCTAACCAGAAAGAGCGGCTCCGCCATGCTTATTTTAAGGAGTATACTGCTTTGCAACAACTGTGTTTGTTGCTTTTGACTGGTCAAAAGCAGGCAGTAGGTGGCAACAGAGACAACATACATGGTATCCTCTTTGATGTGGCATGGCTATGGGAGGAATATATAGCGACGCTTTTGGGAAAAGAGTTTGTGCATCCCAGAAATAAAGCGAGTCAAGATGGGATATCTGTTTTTTCCGACCGACAGCGGACGGTTTACCCCGATTTTTATAGTATAGAAAAGGGCGTTGTTTTAGATGCTAAATACAAACGCTTGGAATTAACAGAAAAAGGCATTGACAGATCGGATTTGTATCAATTAATATCCTATACTTATATTTTAAAGGCCAATCTGGCGGGGGTAGTCTTTCCCAGTCAGGATAATGTAGGTGATAACGAGATTGGAGAATTAGCTGGTTACGGCGCTATGCTAAAAAAATGGTCCATTAAAATCCCACAAGGTTGCACTAGCTATGACGCATTTGTAACAGAAATGGCTAAAAATGAAAAGAAGTTTCTTGAGACATTAAAACAATCATACGCCATCGCTGCTCAATCGCAAAATGGTTGAGGGTGGTTCACAGTTATCCACCGCCTTCTGGCGGTGTTTTTTCATGCTTGAATTTGGTATAATAGGAGCTAATGAATCGCGTGAAAAGTGGATAATCATAGGGACTGGCGAGTAATGTAGGAGGATATCAGAGATGCGACTGGTTTATACGGAAATTGGGCAGGACTTAACAAGCCTTCTGATCAAGGAGGCGCTAGCGATGACAGCAGAGGGGCGTCGGGTCTTTTACATTGCGCCCAACTCCCTGTCTTTTGAAAAGGAACGAGCGGTCTTGGAGTTGCTGCCAGAGGGCGCGTCTTTTGACGTACTGGTGACGCGGTTTGGTCAGATGGTGCGCTATGTGACCCTCAACCAGGTAGAAGTTAAGGAAAGCATAGACGAGACGGGGCTGGCCATGCTCTTTTACAGGGCCCTATCGAGCCTGTCTGAGGATGCCTTGACGGTTTATGGCCGGCTCAAGCAGAACATGGATTTTATCCAGCAGTTGGTAGCCCTTTACAAGGAGTTGCAAGGGTCTGGGTTGACCATAGCAGAGCTGACAAGGCTTGATTCGGCGGAAAAGCAGGCTGACTTGCAGGTCATCTTTCAGGCTTTTTACAGCCTGCTGGATCGGGAAAACTATGAATCACAGAGCAAGGTCCAAACCCTGACCAAGGAAGTGGAGGCAGGTCTTCTAAAGGCTGACTTTGACCAGATGGCCTTGGTCATCGATGGCTTTACCCGTTTTTCGGCAGAGGAAGAAAACTTGGTCAAGGTACTTGAGGCGCAGGGAGTACCGATTGTGATTGGGACCTATGCCAGCCAGGCAGCCTATCAGGCCAATTATATCTCTGGCAATCTTTATCAGGCTGGGGTGGATTTTCTCCGTCATTTGGCCCAAACCTTTGCCGTTAAGCCTGACTATATCTCAGGTGACGAGGAGATCGACAGCTCTCTGCACCGCATTTCCCAAAAGTTCGCCAGTCACTATGATTATAGCGAGGACGAATTAACCTTGACCGAAGCGGACAAGGAGCGGGTGACCCTTTGGGAGGTGGTCAGTCAGAAGGAGGAGGTTGTCCATGTGGCCAAGGCCATCCGGAGGCACCTGCATGAGGGCTATCGCTATAAGGATATTTTGGTCCTGCTGGGAGATGTGGACAGTTATCGCCTGCAGATTGGCAAGATTTTTGACCAGTACGAGATTCCCTATTACCTGGCCAAGACTGAGTCCATGAGCCAGCACCCGCTGGTGACGTTGGTGGATAGCCTGCTTAGGCTCAAGCGCTACCGCTGCCAAGGCGAGGATTTGCTTAATCTCCTTAAGACCGGGCTCTATGGGGATATGACGCAAGACGAGCTGGACCACTTTGAGCAGTATGTCCAGTTTGCCCAAGTTAAGGGCTGGACACGCTTTTCTCGGGCCTTTCAGGCCAATAGCGGTGCTAAGTTTGATCTGACTCAGCTCAACCGATTGCGTGAGGAGATCCTGCCGCCGCTCGTGGGGCTCTTGCAGGCCAAGCCTCAGACGGGACGGCAGTTCTTGGAGAGCTTGTCACAATTTCTGACGGCGGTGCAGTTGCCGAAGAATTTAGCCCGTCTGGTGCAGACAGGGTCGGAGCAAGACCGCGAGCAGGCGCAGCAGGTCTGGGAGACCTTCAGTCGGATTTTAGGTCAGTTTGAGGCCATCTTTGGCACCGAGACCATCTCGGTGGAAGAAGGGTTGAGTTTGGTATTGTCTGGCATGCTGTCGGCCAACTATCGGACGGTGCCTGCCACCGTCGATGTGGTCAATATCAAGTCCTATGACCTCATTACCCCTAGGGCTAACAAGCTGGTCTTTGCGATCGGGCTCAGCCAGAGTAACTTTCCAAAGCTGGGCAAGAATACCAGCCTGATTTCAGATGAGGAGCGTCAAGCCAACAATGAGGTGGCTGGAGAAACAGTCTTAGAAGTTCTTGCTCGAGAACAGGGCAAACGCAATCACTTCACCGCCTTGTCGCTCCTCAATGCGGCGACTGAGCACCTGGTGCTCTCGACGCCTCAGCTCTTCAAGGAGACAGAGGAGCAGGTGTCGCCCTACCTGAGTCAATTGGAGGCCATGGGACTTCCCAAGGTTGAAAAAGGGCGAGCTAGCCTTGAAGCCAGTCCAGCAGATGTCGGCAACTACAAGGGCCTCCTGTCTCAGGTAGTCGAGCTGAATCGGGCGGACTGGGCAGAGGAGATGAGTGCAGACGACCAGACCTTCTGGTCAGTGGCAGTGCGTTACCTGAGAAAGAAATTGGCCGATTCAGGGTTGGCCCTGCCGGAGGCAGGGGCGACACCAAGCTTAGCGACTCAGCCGCTGGCCAAGGACACGCTCAGCCGCCTCTTCCCAGAGGACAAGCCTCTGCGCTTGTCGGCTTCGAGTTTGACCGATTTTTACAATTCAGAATACAAGTATTTCCTGCGTCACATTTTACGCCTGGAAGAAGTCCGCTCAATCGTGCCGGATGCCAGAATCCACGGGAACTACCTCCACAAGGTTTTTGAGGAGGTCTTATCGGATACTGGGACAGGCGACTTTGACCGCAAGGTCAGTCGGGCCCTAGAGAAGACCAGTCAGCTGGCGGAGTTTAGGGATGTCTACCAAGAATCCAGCGAAACGGCTTATTCCCATGAGGTATTGGCTGCTATCGCTCAGGCGACAGCGACGGCTCTAAGAGACGATAGCTTGGTGACGACAGTCGGTGAGGAAAGCTCCTTTGAGAAACATCTGCTCTTGCCGCAAGGCAAGCCACTCAACATTGTCGGTAAGATCGACCGCATCGACCAATTAAAAACAACCGCAGCACTGGGCGTGGTGGACTATAAGTCTAGTCCGCAGTCCTTTAAGATGGCCAACTTTTACAATGGCCTGAGCCCGCAGCTCATGACCTATGTCATGGCCATGCGGGACAATCCGCATTTGGGACTTGAGGAGAAGGTTTTTGGGGCCATGTACCTACACATGACTGACCCAGTGGTGCAGCTCAGCAAGGTCAAGGATTTGGATGCGATTTTGAAGGCCAGTGAGACCAGCCTGCAGTTTAAGGGACTCTTTGACGCGGAGGCTAGCCAGGGTTTGACTGGCCAGTACGGCAAGACGGCGAGTACGACCTTTAGCCCTGAGGAGATGGGGATTTTAACCCAGCATACGGAGCATCTCTATCGTCAGGCAGGTAGTTGGATTTTAAAGGGGCATTTTGCCATCAACCCATATAGCGCTGATGGGCGCTCGGTGGCGGGTGATCAGTACAATAGCATCACGCACTTTGAGGCGGACCAGCACCTAGGTCAGGCGCGGTTTTTGGCCAAATTGGGCCGGAAGAAAGAAGACTGGCTGAGCCAGATGAAAGGAGGAGAAGACTGATATGGGATTTGAACCATTTTTAAGCCCAGTGGAGATTGAGGCCTTGCAGCTAGCAGAAGCCCAGTCGGACAAGGTCCAAAAGCGGACTGCTGAGCAGATTGAGGCTATCTATACTCATGGTAACAATGTCCTGGTATCGGCATCAGCGGGTTCGGGCAAGACCTTTGTCATGGTCGAGCGCATCATTGACAAGATCAAGCGAGGCGTCAAAGTCAACGAGCTTTTCATTTCGACCTTTACGGTTAAGGCGGCTGGAGAGCTTAAGGAACGCTTGGAGAAGAAGCTCTCGGCTGAAATTGGCCAAACCACGGATCCTGACCTCCTCCAACACTTGTCCGCCCAGCTGGCGGATGTCCAGACGGCTGATATCGGGACCATGGATGCCTTTACCCAGAAATTGGTCAATCAGTACGGTTACCTGATTGGGATTGCCCCGCAATTTCGGATTCTGACCGACAAGAGTGAGCAAGACCTGCTCAAGCAAGAAGTCTTTAGCCAGCTGTTTGAGACCTATTATCAGGGGGAAGACAGGGTTGTCTTTTCCCGTCTGGTTCAGAATTTCTCTGGCAGCAGCAAATCGACCAAGGCCTTTCAGGCCATCGTAGATAAGGTCTACAGCTTTACCCAGTCGACGGCAGACCCAGCTGGCTGGTTGCAGGAGACCTTTTTGAAAGGCTATGAAGATTTCCAGACGGAGGCGGATTTGCCAGCCTATGTCAAAGATAATCTGGTCAACAAAATGCGTCAGGCGGCCCAAAACTTGGAAGACTTGACCAATTTGCCAGACTACAAGCAGGTGACAGCCAAGGGAACGCCGACAGCGACCTACCAGAAGCACGAAATCATCTTCACGCAGCTCTATGAGTGGAGTGCAGCGCCAGATGTCTTTCCGAGTCTGAGTGACCTGGCCCAGGCCGTTAAGGCCGTTATCCCCGCAGGGGATGACGTCACCGTCAGCAAGGTAAAGTACCCGATTTTCAAAGCCCTGCATGCAGACCTGATCGATCTCCAGCACTTGACGACCATCCTGGCATATCAAGGCCAGGCCTTGCCAATGCTCCGTTGTCTGCGAGACTTTGTGGCGGATTTTTCAGCGGCTTATCTGGAACGCAAGATTCAGGAGGGGACCTTTGAGTTTTCAGACATCAGCCATTTTGCCATTCGGATTTTAAGGGAATTTGGTGAGGTCAGAGACCTTTATCAGGCGCGTTACCACGAGGTCATGGTCGATGAGTATCAAGATAACAACCATACCCAAGAAGCCATGCTCGATTTGCTCTCGAATGGCTCCAATCGCTTCATGGTGGGCGACATTAAGCAGTCTATCTACCGTTTCCGTCAGGCGGATCCACAGATTTTCAACCAAAAATTCAAGCTCTATCAAGACAATCCAGCTGACGGCAAGCTCATCCTGCTCAAGGAAAACTTCCGCAGTCAAGGAGAGGTCTTAGACAGTACCAATGGGCTCTTTAGCCACCTCATGGATGAGGAAGTCGGGGATATTCGCTACGATGGCACCCACATGCTGGTAGCGGGTAGCGACCGGCAAAAAGTGGCTAATCCTGACCATGTGACCGAGTTGCTTATCTACGACACGGACAGCGAAGAGGAGAGCCTTCTCAGTGAGAGCGATACAGATGAGACTGACTTTGGCCTAGGCCTCAACGAGGTCAATCTGGTTATCAAGGAAATCATCCGCCTCCACAATGAAGAGCAGGTCGCCTTTGAAGACATCACGCTACTCGTGCCTTCGAGGACACGCAACAACGGGATTTTAGCGGCCTTTGCCCAGCATGGGATTCCCCTTGTCGCAGACGGGGGCGAGCAACACTACCTCAAATCCTTAGAAGTTCAGGTCATGCTGGATACCCTGCGGGTCATCAATAATCCGCTTAATGACTATGCTCTCGTGGCGCTCTTGCGCTCGCCCATGTTTGGCTTCAACGAAGACGAGCTGGCCCGCCTGGCCCTCCAAATCCGTGAAGGGCAACAGGCAGCCAACCTTTATGAAAAACTACAGGCAACTCTTGCCAAGCGAGGGGAAGCCCAAGACCTGATCCGTCCAAGTCTTTTGGCTAAACTACAGGGCTTTGACGATACCTTGCAATCTTGGCGCCAGGCCGCTCGCCTGCGCAGTCTTCATGACCTCATTTGGCAGATCTACAATGACAAGTTTTACTACGACTATGTCGGTGCCCTGGTCAATGGCGAACAGCGCCAGGCCAACCTCTATGCTCTGGCTCTGCGGGCTGACAGCTATGAGCGAACAGGTTTCAAGGGCTTGTCACGCTTTGTGACCATGATTGACAAGGTCCTTGCCAGCGACAATGACCTAGCCGATGTCCCAGTTAGCCTCCCTAAAAATGCGGTCCAACTCATGACCATCCATAAGAGTAAGGGATTGGAGTTTAAGTACGTCTTTCTCCTCAATATGGACAAGTCCTTCTTTAGCAATAGGCGTGAGCAAGCCTCACCCCTCCTTATCAGTCGAGACAAGGGGGTCGGCATCAAGCTGATTGCGGACATGAAGGACCAGTTTGGTGATGCGACCAAGCTCCCTCGGGTTCGTGTCAGCATGGATACCCTGCCTTATCAAGTGAATCGCCGTGAAGAGCGGATCAATGCCCTGTCTGAAAGCATGCGCCTCCTCTATGTGGCCATGACCCGGGCCGAAACCAAGCTCTATCTGGTCAGCAAGGGCAGTCAAGAGAAGTTAGCTAACCTATACGACAGCAAGTCGGACCGTGGCTTTCTGCCCGTCGCAACCAGAGAATCTCTGGAGTCCTTCCAAGCCTGGTTCTTGGCTGTTCAGGAAGCATTCGGCGCCAAAGACAACCTCCACTACAAGGTTCGTTACGTCGGAGCTGACGAGCTGACTGCAGCAGCTATCGGCAGGCTGACGCAAGCGCAGGCTATTACACCTGACCAGATGGCCGATAACCGCCAATCCACGGACATAGCTGCCATGCTGGACCAGCTAGAAGCCGTGGACAAGCTCAATCAGCGCTACCAAGCAGCCATTACCCTGCCGAGTGTGCGGACCCCCAGCCAGATCAAGGCCTTCTACAAACCTGTCCTTGACGAGGAAGGCTTGGATATCATGGAAGAACTCACAGCAGACAAGGACCTAGAGCTGGCCTTTGACCTGCCGACCTTCGGTACGGACGCCCCTGTCACAGGGGCAACTGTCGGATCCGCCCTCCATGGCTTCATGCAGCAGGTCCCATTGGACAAGCCAGTTAGCCTAGCAGATCTTGAAGGTCTGGCCGACCAGCTCCGCTTGCCTGAAGCCATCCGCGCTCGACTGGATTTCCAGAAAATCCTTGATTTCTTAGAGACGGATCTCGGACAACTCCTCAAGATGCATGCTGCTCAGGTCAAGCGCGAAGCGCCCTTTGCTATGCTGGTCAAGGATTCAGCCAGTCAAGAGGATTTTGTGGTTCGTGGGATTGTGGACGGTTATCTGGTCCTTGATGACCGCATTGTCCTCTTTGACTATAAGACCGATCGCTACCAGCAATCACAGGTAGTGATTGAGCGGTACCGTGACCAGATGGCTCTCTACGGGCAAGCCCTGTCACGCGCCTACGGAATTAGCCAGGTGGACAAGTATCTGGTCTTGCTCGGAGGGGCTAAGCTTGAAGTGGCTACCGTAAAGTCATAGTAACATTTGTTCAAGGAAAAAACCGATAAAGGAGACCCTATGTTACACCTATCCAATATTCAAAAAGCCTTTCAAGACACGGAGGTCTTAAAAGGCTGTGATTACCAGTTTGAAGCTGGCAAGATTACAGGGATTCTGGGGCGTAATGGTGCCGGAAAGACGACTCTTTTTAACATCGTCAACCAAGAACTCGATGCGGATCAAGGGCAGGTCAGCTGGGTTCAAGAAGGAGCCACACGTTCATTGACCTCCAAAGACGTCGGTATGGTTTTTGCGGAAAACTACCTACCTGATTTCTTGACAGGCTACGAGTTTGTCCAATTTTTCTTAGATTTACATGGAACTGAGGAGAGTTTGAGCCCAGATGAGTGTTTGGATATGGTGGCTATTGGTCAGGAAGACCGCCACCGGATTATAAAGGGGTACTCGTCAGGCATGCAGAGCAAGCTGTCCATCTTAGCAGTGGTCATCATGCAGCCTCCTGTTATTTTACTAGACGAACCGTTGACATCAGTAGATGTAGTGATCGGTATTCAGCTTAAAAAATTACTGAAGACCTTAAAGCCTGGGCGCGTGATTTTGCTGTCGACACACATCTTGCAATTGGCTACAGACCTCTGTGACCAAGTGGTTCTCCTAAAAAATGGGAAGCTCCATCCCCTTGATTTGGATACGCATGATCCTGAATTTGAAGCGCGTCTCCTAGAAGAATTAGAGGACGGGGACAGCCATGACTAATCTGAAACTCTTTCGATTTATCTGGAAACTGAGTGTTGTCCAAGGGTATAACCAATTGATTTATTGGCTCCAAAAGCTACCGATTCTTGGAAAGTATGTTCCCAATTCTGCCTACAGAGGGCAATCGGTCAAGTGGTTTTTACAGCTGATTGGAGCAGTTCACCTCGTTACGAAGTCTATTTTGCAAACACTCATCTACCTATTGATTTTGAGTGGTCTAGCCTTATGGCTTAGCGAGTTACCGTTCAATAGCTTAGAGCATTCCCATCTATTTTGGCTTTTGTTGATGGTCGCTAGTCTCTTTTGGGGTTCAGCGATTCAAGGACTTTTAGTCGACAGTAACGACCAAGAAAGTTTGTTGGCCATCAGGGTTTTCCGGCTACCTGTGAAACGCTATTATTTATTAAAACTGGGATTGGATAATCTTCTCCATCTCTTGATATTTGCAGGCATTTTATCTTGGTTTGGGGTACAAACTATCGGCACTGCCCTATCTGCTTGGAGCTTCACCCTGTTTAGCCTAGGCACACGACTGGCCTTGCAAACAGGCCTCCTCTTTCTTTATCAGTTAGGCCACCCTTTTCCAACGAGACGGCCAGTTCTGTACAGCTTAATGTGGGTCTTGTTTGGGCTTATCTTAGGCGGCTTGCTCTATTTTTTGGAGTTAGCTGAGGTGATTAGGGCCTTATACAGCCCTTGGGCGGCGGTTATTGGCGTGGTATTGACCTTAGGTGCTCTCTTTGTTTTAAAGAAAACGCCCCAATTGGAAAAGGTTTGTCGACGCCTGGTTACCTTATCCAATTTGCAAGCTGGTGACAAAGAAGCCCTTGGGGCAGTTGATTTAGAGGTGACAGACAAAGATTATCATGTCGATATATCGGTTACATCGGGAGATCAGAGAAGAAGCAGTCAAGGGATTGTTTATCTCAATGCCCTTTTTTATGACCGATTAGGGCCTCACTTGAAAAAACGGGTCCTATTAAAGTGCCTTTTTGTTAGTCTGCATTTGCTTGTTGCTATCATTCTTCTTTTAATCTTTAAGCCACAGCCAGTGCAATCTTTAAAGAACTTAC
Organism: Streptococcus moroccensis; assembly: GCF_030812835.1. Classification (GTDB taxonomy): domain Bacteria; phylum Bacillota; class Bacilli; order Lactobacillales; family Streptococcaceae; genus Streptococcus; species Streptococcus moroccensis. Next base: position 37,650 of record NZ_JAUSTM010000008.1, on the reverse strand, counting down.
TTTCTTTTATTCTTCCCTTAAGTCTGATGATAGATTATTTTATCTATTCCAGTGAGTATTTTACACGCTTTTGCTTTTACCATTTAGACCGAAAACTCTTGAAATATTCGTTCTACCGCCAACCCGATATGGTCATCTCGTCCTTAAAGATTCGGTTTAAAAAGGTAGTAAGGCTTCATCTGCCTATTTTGCTGATTGTTTTCGTCGGCATGATTGTTATTTACGTTTTAGTTGGTGGTCGTTCACTCGTTGATTTGGTGTTCATCTTACTGATAGAGACTGTTATCATGCTGTTTTTCAGCTTTCATCATTTGATCTTGTACTACCTCATTCAGCCCTTTACCGAGTCCATGAAAACCAAAAGTCCTGCCTACAATATCATTAATGGAGTCACATACTTTTTATTCTTTCAGTTTCACCGTGTAACACAGGGAGTGCCAATGCTTTTTGTCTGGATCCTACTAGGCATCATTATTCTCTACATACCATTTGGGTTATGGGCTGTGATGACCTTTGCTTCCAAGCGTTTCCGGTTAAGAAATTAATAGCATTCGCCCAGAATAGAACCGATAGGAACAATCAAAAATACCTTGAGCAAAATTGCTCAAGGTATTTTCTTACTCTGTTAGCGCGATACGCGACGACGAGCTGCTTTCTTGCGATTTTCCTCGATGAAAGCTTCTTTTTCTTCTTCAGGTTTAATCACTTTTTTGTTGAAGGTATAAACTGCACCAGCTACGGCTGCAACTGTTCCTACGATACCTGCTGTGATTCCTTTTGCAAAACTATTTTTGGCCATGATAGTCTCCTTTCCGCTGTAAGGTGTTGTGGTGAAATCATCTCTAATGATCACTGACTTTTTGTCTGCCTCACATCTTGTGTTATAATAAATAATAGCGAAAAATACGAGAATTTTCAAGGAAAAAGATGAAAAAAAAGGTAATAACGGTCTTAGGACCGACAGCGGTCGGAAAGACAGCTTTAGGGATTGAGTTGGCTCAGCTATTTAATGGTGAAATTATCTCAGGCGATAGCCAGCAGGTCTATAAAAACCTAGACATTGGGACAGCCAAAGCTACGCCAGAGGAACAAGCTGCTGCCCGTCACCACCTGATCGATGTCAGAGAGGTGACCGAAGGTTACTCTGCCTTTGACTTTGTTCAAGAAGCTCAACTGGCCATTGAGAAAATTACAGGGCGAGGGAAATTACCCATCATTGTCGGAGGGACTGGTCTTTACTTACAAAGTCTTTTAGAAGGCTACCATCTAGGCGGGCAACTGGATCAGGAACAGGTGCTTGTCTATCGAGCAGAATTGGAACTCTTGTCCGATCAGGAACTGATTGAACAGCTAGAAACTGCTGCCATTACCTTGGAGCAGTTTACGCGACGCCGGGCCATTCGGGCCTTGGAATTACAGCGTTTTGGAGAGGAGTTGACCAATACAGAGCCCCCTTATGAGGTGCTTCTGATTGGTCTCAGCGATGCGCGTGATTTGTTGTATGAGCGAATCAATCAGCGCGTGGATCGGATGGTGGAAGCAGGGCTTTTGGAAGAAGCCAGATGGCTCTATGACAACCATCCTGAGGTCCAGGCGACACGTGGTATTGGCTACAAGGAACTCTTTCCCTACTTTGCTGGTGAAGCAGCCTTGGACGTATGTTTGGAACAACTCAAGCAAAATAGTCGTCGCTTTGCCAAGCGTCAGCTAACCTGGTTTCGTAACCGCATGGCTGTTGACTTTTATCAAGCCTCTGAGCCAGATACCAAGGAAAATATTCTCCGAGCCGTGCGAGATTTTTTGGAGTCCTAGAAAGAAAACCTATGATAGAAACTGAGAAAAAAACAGAACGTGTAATCTTGGTCGGCGTAGCCCTTCAAGATTCTGAAAACTTTGACATGTCCATGCAGGAGTTGGAAAACCTTGCCCAGACTGCCGGTGCAGAGGTTCAGGGCGTTTATGTCCAAAACCGTGATCGTTATGACAGCAAGACCTTTATCGGATCAGGCAAGTTGGATGAGATTGCCCAAATGGTAGAAGCTGATGAGATCGATACTGTCATTGTGAACAACAGGTTGACGCCTCGTCAAAACATCAACCTTGAAACCATCTTAGGCGTTAAGGTCATCGACCGGATGCAGTTAATTTTAGATATCTTTGCCATGCGAGCCAGGAGCCATGAAGGAAAACTTCAGGTTCATTTAGCTCAGCTCAAGTATATGTTGCCCCGTTTGGTCGGCCAAGGCATCATGCTCAGCCGTCAGGCGGGTGGTATAGGGAGTCGTGGTCCAGGTGAAAGCCAGTTGGAGCTCAATCGTCGCTCCATCCGCAATCAAATCCATGACATTGAACGCCAGCTGAAGCTGGTGGAGAAGACCCGATCGACGGTCCGAGAAAAACGTCTGGAGTCAGGTGTCTTCAAACTGGGGCTTATTGGGTATACCAATGCTGGAAAATCCACCATTATGAATACCCTCAGCAAGAAAGACCAGTATGAGGCAAATGAACTCTTTGCGACCTTGGATGCCACGACCAAGCAAATTCAGCTCAAAGACCATTTTCAGGTTACTTTGACGGATACGGTTGGCTTTATTCAGGATCTACCGACAGAGCTGGTTTCAAGCTTTAAGTCGACCTTGGAAGAAAGCCGTCATGTGGACCTGTTGCTCCATGTTATTGACGCGTCTGATCCAGACCATGCTACGCAGGAAGAAGTCGTCCTTGGAATCCTCAACGATTTGGACATGCTGGACATCCCACGCTTGACCATCTACAACAAGGCTGACCTGACAGAAGACTTTTTACCTACCTTATCCCCGCATGTTCTCTTATCCGCCAAGGCGCCAGACGCCAAGGAAAGGCTCCAAGAGATGATTTTGGCTAAAATTCGAGAAATGGCCGAGCCCTTTAGTCTGACGGTGCCCTTTGCCAAGTCTTACCTCCTTCACGACTTGTCCCAATTTGCTATTATTGACCAACGTGAGGTGACTGAGACAGGAGAAGTAGTCTCAGGACTCATCATGGCCGCTAATCGCTGGCGCTTGGAGGTTTTCTATGACTGATTACCTGGCTCTTGCCATGACTTACGGGGGCTTTACCAGCTTAGACAAGGTTTATTTAGGGGGTCTTTTAAAGAACAAGTCGCCTGAGGACAGGATGAAAGCCATCACACCTCCGCCCAGTGTCTTAAATGCTTATTTTACTGAGATATATGATAAGCAAGGCCCTCAAGCAGCAACCAACTATTATTGGGAGCTGTCTAGAGCATTAGATCTATTCCCTTCTCATCCGTCTTTTGCAGAAGAATTTCCCTTTGTCCGTCTGAATCTAGAAGGTAAGGCCTACGGCTTTGCCTATCTGTCTAGGGATTCAGAAAAAGCACTGGTTTTTGCTGAGCAGGCAGAATCAATCACAGAAGCCTTACTGATCCAGCTAGCGCAACTCTTTCCCCATTACCAGATCTTTGAAGAGGCTGGTCAGATTTGGATGATGCCTGCTGAGGAAGATCATTTTGACTGGGTTTATCAAGACGGAGCCAGTAGTCTGCTGGTCGATCTCTGGATAGCAGATAAGGCGGTTAAGCTGTCAGGCTATAATACCGAGGATTTGCTCCAACTCGCCCAAAACTACCAGGGGATGAGGCGCTATCAATTCACGGACAATCAACTCATTATATACATTACCCATTAGAAAGTAACACATGCACATTCAATTTTTAGGCACATCGGCAGGTCAACCCTCCAAGATGCGCAATGTTTCCAGTCTCGCTCTTAAACTGCTCGATGAAATCAATGAAATCTGGCTGTTCGACTGTGGGGAAGGCACACAAAACCGTATTTTAGAGACGACCATTCGTCCCAGAAAAATCTCAAAAATCTTTATCACCCATCTCCACGGAGACCATATTTTTGGTTTGCCAGGCTTTCTATCCAGCCGTTCTTTTCAGGCCAATGAAGAACAAACGGATTTGGATATTTATGGACCAGTCGGTATAAAAAGTTTTGTCTTGACCAGTCTTAAAGTAACAGGCACTCGACTACCTTACAAATTGACCTTTCATGAATTAGAGGCTGACCAGCTCGGACTGATTATAGAGACCGATAAGTTTAAGGTTTATGCAGAAAAACTGGACCATTCGGTTTTTTGTATCGGATACCGTATTATCCAAAAGGACTTAGAAGGCACCTTGGATGCCGAAGCTTTGAAAGCAGCAGGTGTCCCTTTTGGGCCCCTTTTTGGTCAGGTAAAAAATGGCCACAATGTCACGCTGCCAGATGGCCGTGAGATTATCGCATCAGATTATCTGTCGCCTCCGCGTCCTGGAAAGGTTGTCACCATTTTAGGAGATACCCGCCTTACAGATGCCAGTGTCCGTTTAGCGGTCAATGCCGATGTCTTGGTCCATGAGTCCACCTATGGTAAGGGAGACGAGAAGATTGCTCGAAAGCATGGGCACTCTACTAACATGCAGGCAGCAGAAGTAGCTCGCGCAGCTGGCGCTAAGCGTCTCCTTTTAAACCATGTGTCAGCTCGTTTTCTCTCTCGGGACATCAAGCAGCTCCGTCAGGATGCGGCCACCCTTTTTTCGAATGTCTATGTGGTTAATGACCTGGAGGAATTTGACGTATGAGGACCATTATCATCACTGGGGCAACCGGTGGGCTGGCTCAAGAAATCATCAAGCAATTGCCAGAGGAACAGTTAATTCTAACAGGACGCAGTCTTGAGAAATTGACCGCCCTCTACCAAAACAGACCGCGGACCCAATTGGTCCAGCTGGACTTGACTGATAATGCTGCACTTGAGCAGTTCGTGGTAGACGTGTATCAGACTTATGGGCACATTGATGTCCTCATTAACAATGCTGGGTTTGGTGACTTTAAAGTCTTTGACCAAGTAACAGACAGCGAAATCAGAGCCATGTTTGACATTGATGTCTTTGCCCTCATGGCCTTGTCACGTCTCGTCGGCAAAGAGATGAAGCAACAGAGACATGGGCAGATAATCAATGTTTCTAGTGTCTTGGGGCTCATGGCAACCAGTAAGTCCACAGTCTATGCAGCAGCCAAGTTTGCTGTGACAGGATTTTCCAATGCCTTGCGGTTCGAACTGGTAGACCATGGCGTGACGGTCACGACGGTTAATCCTGGTCCTATTCGCACAGGCTTTTTTGACCTGGCAGATCCATCTGGAGATTACCTCAAGCGGGTTGACCGCTATGCCCTCAATCCAGACCAGGTGGCTCGGCGAATTGTTAAAACGATCGGGACAAGGAAAGGCGAGGTGACTCTGCCATTTATTCTGAAGGCTGCCCATCGTCTCTATACCTTATTTCCAACCATCGGGGACTATCTCGCTCGTAAAGCCTTTAATTATAAGTAGGTTCAGGTATGAAAAAAGATATTTCTTATGTTTTATGGGGGCTGTTTTGGATAGCAATTGGCCTGGGATTGATGGTTCGACGGGAGCCTTTTGTCGATAGCATGGTCTATATAACAGGTGTCAGTATTTTTTTACTGGGTCTCTTTAAGTTTCCAGAAGCTCTGTTTGCGACCAAAAAATTTCCCCAATTAAAGCATAAGCTCTTTCATTGGGGTGAAGGGCTTCTTCACCTTTTGATCGCCAGTTTAATCGTCTTTATTAGTCCTTACTCAGCGGTTTGGCTGGCAAGATTGGTAGGGCTCTATCAAATGGTTTTAGGCTTGATAGCACTGGTTAATTATTTGATTTTGCGAAGCGATAGGGTTCCTCGTCGTTTAAACCAGTTGATGATTGCCTTTTATAACCTCTTTTTTGGCCTGCTCAGCCTTTTTAACCAATACGATGTGCAAGGGACCTTGTTTCGCTTGGGAATCTATTTGATTTTTGTAGGGCTGACCTCGATTAATGATGGCCGTCGGATTTTGATCTCGCAAGAGAGAGAAACTCGGTTTAATCGGAAGATTCGTATCAGTGTCCCAGTTATTTTTACCATGTTCTTGCCGCATGGGATGATGACCAAGATAAATGCCTTTATCAATGATGAGTTAGACCTGACTCCTCAAATAGAGGCGGATGAAGCCTTAAAGGCTCGTAAAAATGTGCCGGGCATACCAGATTTAAAGGTTTTTATTCATACCGCTAAAACAGGTTTTAATACGGTGGGACACTGCGATATCAGTTATCAAGGCCGAATCTACACCTTTGGGAATTATGATGTGGACTCGGAAAGGTTGTTTGGAACCATGGGAGATGGGGTCTTAGTCGAAACAAATGAGACGTCCTATATTGATTATTGCTTAAGAGAGGCCGACAAGACTCTTTTTGAATACCAGTTGGTGCTAGATCCTCAGCAACGCCAAGCTTTCGAGGCTAAATTAGCAGACATCAAACAGCTTACTGTTCCTTGGGAGCCAACCTCTGAGACACAAAAGGCTAGCTATATGGGACAATTACAGGTGATTCATGGGGCTAGTTTTTCAAAATTTAAAACAAGTCGCTTCAAGACCTACTTTGTTTTAGGAACTAATTGTGTGCTCTTAGCGGATGAATTGATTGGGACAGCAGGTTTGGATTTGATCCGGATGGCTGGTATCATAGCCCCTGGGTCCTATTTTGACTATCTCGAAAAGGAATACGAAAACCCCAATTCCATCGTGGTTGGGATGGCCGTTCATAGCTCAGAAATACGGGCTTTGCAAGAAAAAACAAGAAAAACGTTTACATAAAAAGCTCTATTTCAATAGCTTGCCAAAGCATTGGATTTTGTGTAAACTAGATTAATGAATCACCCTTTCGGTCACGAAAGGAACACGTCGGGAGCGAGATAAGCTGGAAAGATCCAGCTTATTGCGCTCCTCTATCTTTGTCTTAGGAGGTATTATGCGCTTTATTTGGTCTTACTTGAAAAAACATCCCAAGCTCCTCGCTCTTGATATTTTTGGAGCTTTTATGTTTGTTCTCGTCAACTTGGGTTTACCAACAATCTTGGCCCGAATGATTGATGAAGGGTTGATTGATAATAGGCCTGATCGTTTGTATTATTGGGCAGTCGTCATGTTAGGTGTCATTATTGTCGGTGGCTTAGGCCGGGTTGTGTTAACCTATGCTTCTAGTAAAATGACCACAACAATGATTAAGGATATGCGGGCAGACCTTTATGAAAAAATGCAAGCCTACTCCCACCATGAATATGAGCAGATTGGGGTGTCTTCTCTGGTAACACGGATTACCAGCGATGCCTTTGTCCTCATGACTTTCGCAGAGCAGGGACTTCGTATGGGGGTTATCACCCCCTTGATGATGGTCTTTTCTATGGTTATGATCATTCTTTCAAGTCCATCTTTAGGCTGGGTTGTTGCGCTTTGCATTCCTTTCTTAGCAGCGACTGTATGGTATGTGGCTTCTAAAACAGGACCCTTATCGGAAAAGCAACAAACCACACTTGATCGGATTAACCAATATGTTCGTGAAAATCTAACCGGTTTGCGGGTCATTCGTGCCTTTGCCCGTGAAGAGTTTCAAGAAGAACGGTTTGGTGAAGCTAATGAGACTTATACATACACTTCGAGCAGTCTTTTTCGCTTGACGGGTTTGACAGAGCCCCTCTTTGTTCAAATCATTATTGTGATGATTGTCCTCATTGTCTGGTTTGCCTTACCTCCGATTAGTCGCGGAACCTTGCAAGTTGGTAATTTGGTAGCCTTTATCGAATATGCCTTTCATGCCTTGTTTTCTTTCCTCATGTTTGCGAATCTCTTTACCATGTACCCACGGATGGCTGTATCTGCTAAACGTCTCAAAGAAGTGATGGATATGCCAATATCGATTGATCCTAATGAAGGTGGTGTCACTGAAACGGAAACCAAGGGGTATCTGGAGTTTGACAATGTTACCTTTGCCTATCCTGGTGAGACAGAAAGTCCCGTCTTACAAAACATTAGCTTTAAAACCAAGCCTGGTGAGACCATTGCCTTTATTGGATCAACTGGCTCAGGGAAGTCTTCCTTGGTTCATCTGATTCCACGCTTTTACGATATCACGTTTGGCCGTATTTTAGTGGACGGGGTAGATGTTAGGGACTACAACCTCAAGGCGCTCCGCCAAAAGATTGGGTTTATTCCCCAAAAAGCTCTGCTCTTTACAGGCACAATCGGGACGAATCTGCGTTACGGAAAAGAAGATGCTACTCTTAATGAGCTCGATCAAGCGGTCGATGTCTCTCAGGCAGAGAACTTTGTCAAATCGACTGAAAAAGGCTATGACCACCATCTGGCAGAAGGAGGTAGCAACCTCTCAGGTGGGCAAAAACAACGCCTGGCTATCGCCCGTGCGGTCGTTAAAAAGCCTGATATCTATATCTTTGATGATAGTTTCTCAGCGCTTGACTACAAGACAGATGCTGAATTGCGACGCCGGCTCAAAGAAGTGACTGGCGATGCGACTGTGCTTATTGTGGCTCAACGCGTTGGGACCATTATGAATGCGGATCAGATCATCGTTCTTAATGAAGGTGAAATAGTTGGTCGTGGGACCCATGAGGAACTGATGGTCTCAAATGACATCTACCGTGAAATTGCCGAAAGCCAACTCAACAATCAAAGTTTAACGGAAGGAGATGCCTAGTATGAAAACAGAAAATGCCTTTAAACGCCTTTGGCACTATTTAAAAAATTACCGTGGTTCTCTCTTTCTTGCCATCTTTTTCAAGGTTTTAAGTGCTGCAATGAATGCCCTTGAGCCACTTATCTTTGGTTTGATCATCACTGAGATTACCTTTAATGTCAGAGACATGCTTGCTGGTGTAGACGGTGCAGCAATCAATTACCGTTATATCATCATGGTTTTAGTGGTTTATTTTATCCGTGGAGGCCTTTATTCTCTGGGTTCTTGGTTTGCTAATGTCTTTATCACAAAAGCAGTACAATCAACCATACGAGATCTCCGTAATGAGATGAGCCACAAGATTAACAGCATCCCAACCTCTTACTTTGACCGTCATCAGTTTGGGGATATGCTTGGACGGTTCACTTCAGATATAGAAACGGTATCTAACGCTCTGCAACAGTCCTTTTTACAAATCGTTAATGCCATTTTGACAGTAGTTCTTGCAGTCTCCATGGCGGTTTATATCAATCCAGGTCTTTCCCTTATTGTCATTTTGAGCATTCCCTTGACCTACTTTTCAGCCCGTTTTATCATGGGCAAATCCCAGCCATATTTCAAACGTCAGGCCAAAATTTTAGGAGACATGAACGGCTTTGTTCAGGAAAACTTGACCGGTTTTAATGTTATTAAACTGTATGGCCGTGAAGACCATTCAGAAAATGAGTTTGGCGATATTCTAGATGATTTACAGGCGACGGGTTTCAAAGCTAGCTTTACCTCAGGAATCATGATGCCAGTTCTTTCAACCATCTCAAACCTAGCCTACCTTGCTGTAGCTCTTCTTGGTGGTTTCCAAGTTCTGGCAGGAACCTTGACGGTCGGTAATCTTCAAGCCATGGTCCAATACGTTTGGCAGGTCAACCAACCCATTCAGACCATCACTCAGCTAGCGGGTATTTTACAGTCTGCCCAGTCTTCCTTGGAACGTATTTTTGCCGTTCTAGACGAACCAGGTGAAGCTTCAGTTGTGACTGAGACCCTTGAGGCCCCTTTAACCGGACAGGTTTCCTTCGAGCAGGTGGATTTCCAATACTTGCCAGACAAGCCCTTAATCCGTGATTTCAACCTTGAGGTCAAACCAGGTGAGATGGTCGCTATTGTTGGCCCAACTGGAGCAGGTAAGACGACCTTGATCAACCTTCTCATGCGTTTCTACGATGTGACATCAGGTGCCATCAAGGTTGATGGCCATGACATCCGTAACTTGTCCCGTCAAGAATACCGTAAGAACTTTGGCATGGTCTTGCAGGACGCTTGGTTGTATGAAGGGACCATCAAGGAAAACCTGCGCTTTGGTAATTTGGAAGCGACGGATGAAGACATCATTGCTGCTGCAAAAGCTGCCAATGTCGATCACTTTATCCGAACACTACCAGGTGGTTACAACATGGAAATGAACCAAGAATCCAGCAACATTTCCCTAGGACAAAAGCAACTCTTGACCATTGCGCGTGCCTTGCTGTCTGACCCTAAAATCTTGATTCTGGACGAAGCGACGTCTTCTGTCGACACCCGTCTGGAACTCTTGATTCAAAAGGCCATGAAGCGCCTCATGGAAGGCAGAACCAGCTTTGTCATTGCCCATCGCTTGTCAACCATCCAAGAAGCAGATAAGATTTTGGTGTTAAAAGATGGTCAAATCATCGAGCAGGGAACCCACACCAGTCTCCTTGAAGACAAAGGGTTCTACCATGATCTCTATTACAGCCAATTCGCTAAATAGTGCTCAAGGGAGTGGGACAAAATCGGTAACCGAATAGATTCGATTTTGTCGTCCCACCCCCGCACAGTTGAGTAGGGCTGTAAAAGCTGATAAAATCAGCGAATTAGGGGCCACTCAACCACTGCGTCTTGTTTAACTGATAATAAATTATTAAGAGGCTAGGACTTTTGTCCCAGCCTCTTTTTGCATGCTTACTTTTTCTCTCAAAAGCGGTCAGCATTGCATTAGACAGGCTTTTTCGCTATAATAGAAAGGATGAAAATAGAGATTGCCCTTAGAGGAGAAAATCCAATGTAGAACAATGAGTTCACCATTGAAACCGACCACGCTATTAACAGAAATGAGACACAGATGAACTTACAAGACGAAATTAAAAAACGCCGCACCTTTGCGATTATCTCTCACCCGGACGCGGGTAAGACAACTATGACTGAGCAACTCCTCTATTTTGGGGGTGAAATCCGTGAAGCGGGTACTGTTAAGGGGAAAAAAACCGGAAACTTTGCCAAGTCTGACTGGATGGATATCGAGAAACAACGGGGAATCTCAGTAACCTCATCCGTCATGCAGTTTGACTATGACGGCAAGCGGGTCAATATCCTGGATACCCCAGGGCACGAAGACTTCTCAGAAGATACCTATCGGACCTTGATGGCGGTGGATGCTGCGGTCATGATTGTCGATTCGGCGAAGGGTATTGAAGCCCAGACCAAAAAACTCTTTGAGGTTGTTCGCCACCGCAACATTCCAGTCTTCACCTTTATCAACAAGTTGGACCGTGATGGCCGTGAACCCCTTGATCTCTTAGAAGAGCTTGAAGAAGTCCTAGGTATTGCCAGCTATCCCATGAACTGGCCTATTGGTATGGGGAAATCCTTTGAAGGCCTTTATGACCTTTTCAACAAACGCTTAGAACTCTACAAGGGTGAGGAGCGCTTTGCCAGCTTTGAAGATGGCGACAAGCTCTTTGGTAACAACCCATTTTATGCCCAAGTTCTCGAAGACATCGAACTCCTCTCGGAAGCCGGTAATGACTTTTCAGAAGAAGCTATCTTGGATGGCAAACTGACGCCGGTTTTCTTTGGATCTGCCTTGACCAATTTTGGGGTGCAGACTTTCCTTGAAACCTTCCTTAAATTTGCCCCAGAACCGCATGGTCATAAAACAACCGATGACCAGGTCATCGACCCACTCAATCCGGATTTTTCAGGTTTTGTCTTTAAAATCCAGGCCAACATGGACCCTCGTCACCGTGACCGGATTGCCTTTGTCCGTGTGGTCTCAGGCCAGTTCGAACGCGGTATGGCAGTCAATATACCACGGACAGGTAAGGGTGCTAAGCTGTCTAATGTGACCCAGTTTATGGCGGAAAGCCGTGAAAATGTGGAAAATGCGGTCGCTGGCGACATCATTGGGGTATACGATACAGGTACCTACCAGGTAGGGGATACCCTGACCGTTGGCAAGAACAAGTTTGAGTTTGAACCCCTACCAACCTTCACTCCTGAAATCTTTATGAAGGTGGCAGCCAAGAACGTCATGAAGCAAAAATCCTTCCACAAGGGCATTGAGCAACTGGTGCAAGAAGGGGCTATCCAGCTCTATAAAAACTACCAGACTGGCGAGTACATGCTAGGTGCTGTCGGCCAGCTCCAGTTTGAAGTTTTCAAACACCGCATGGAAGGCGAGTACAATGCTGAAGTTGTCATGACACCGATGGGCAATAAAACGGTTCGTTGGATCAAGCCTGAGGACTTGGACGAGCGGATGAGCTCTAGCCGTAACATTTTGGCCAAAGACCGCTTTGACCAGCCTGTCTTCCTTTTTGAGAATGACTTTGCCTTGCGCTGGTTTGCGGATAAGTACCCGGATGTTGTTTTAGAAGAGAAGATGTAAGCTTTAAATCCACACGCTAAAGAATGTTCCTAGGAATTCACTCCCAAAGGAGCATTCTTTTTTAAAAAGCCCTCTGCTCGAGCAATCAAGAAATGAGAAGAGCTTGCTCATTTTTTGAAAGAGGGTATAATAGCAACCATTAAGAAAAAGGAGACTTTTATGGATCGCAACTGGATCGACAATTTGCCCAAAGTAGACTTACACTGCCATCTGGATGGCTCAATACCACTAGCAACTCTTGAGGCAATAGCTGAAAAGGATAGTCTCGTTTTTGACGCTAACAAGGCTGTGGCTCCAGATAAATGCACCGATTTGGCAGACTATCTGACCTGTTTTGATGCCATTTTGCCTTTGCTGCAAACAGCTGAGAATCTGGAACTGGGTACTTATGCTCTAGTAGAAAGCTTAGCAGCAGAACAGGTGCAATACGCTGAAATCCGTTTCGCCCCATTATTGCATCGGCACCAAGGCTTGACCATCGCCCAAGTGATATTAGCCGTTTGTCAGGGAATTTCCCGGGCTCGTCAAGAGTTTGACATCCAAGTGAACCTCATAATTTCTGGCATGCGCCACCATAGCGAGGAGCAAAATCTAAGCTTGGTCCAGGAGGCTATCCAGCAATCCTTTCCTTATCTGGTCGCCTTTGATGCAGCCGGAGATGAGGCTTCTTATGATAATCAAGTCGTGGCCAACTATATTAAAGCAGCCAAGGAGGCAGGATTTGCTATTTCCCTCCATTCAGGCGAATGTGGATGTGCCCACAATGTCTATGAGGCTATGCAGTTAGGAGCATCTAGGATAGGACACGGGGTTGCCATCGCAGATAATCCTAAGATTTTAAATCACGTCGTTCAAGAGGGAATTGTTCTAGAACTCTGTCCGATCAGCAACCTTCAAACCAATGCGATCCCCTCATGGTCTACCTATCCCTTGCAGTTTTTCTTAGATCAGGGTGTCAAGTGTACAATTAATACGGACAATCGTACGGTGTCGCAGACTACATTGACTAGAGAATTTCTAACCTTAAGTAAGCAGTGCGGGCTCACAAGAAAGCAAGTGGAGAAGTTGTCTTATATTGCTATTGAGGCTAGCTTTGCAGACGAAGTTACCAAAAGTCATCTAAGGGATAGACTTGATAGTTATTTGAGAAACGAATAAAGGGTATGCTATCTTAAAAAGGTTGTGGGACAGCTTTTCTTAAGGATACCACTAAAAAACGTCGATTCCATAAATAATGGAGTCAACGTCTTTTGGTATTTTCTGTTTTAGGGGACTGTTATTTTTGCATGGCTGCTATGTCAATTGCACTGACTAAGGCAACAACGATGAGAGGATCGGCTGTCGGGTCAACGATATCGCATTCATAGCCACCACCTTGTAATAAGCCCTGTTTGCCGATTTCGGCAATCATTTGCCCAGCTTCGCCTTTTATCGTGTACTGACGCGTCAGGAATTTACCCTCTAATTTCCAATCAAGACCTGAAATCGTAAACTTCGGTGTTACGGAGACAGTCTTTTTCTTGATATTGGCTATTTTATCATCACCTTTAAAGATATCATAGTTATAGGTTAAGCCAACTCTTTGCTTAATTTGGGCTAACTCATTATCAGAAGCGTCTGTAATACTGCTTTTAGCTCCAAACATCAGGTTTTTACTACGAACTTTATAGACCAAGGTCTCGGCCTCATCATAAATATCTAACGCATGTTTTACCAAAGAACCTGTTAATTGAAAAACTAACTTCATGTTAATCTCCTAAATGAATAATGTTTTAAATCACTATAGCATAGGTTTCTGAAGACTGGCAAATGATTTGATTTTCAAACGATTTAAAAGTAAGCTACTGTTAGAGTTTTAAGAGAAGATCTTGGACATTAAAACTCCAAACGTAAGCGTAGCTCACGTTTGGAGTCTCAGTTAGTCAGTAGAGTTGTTTTTCTTTCGGTTAAATAAGGGTAGATCCATATTAGCCATCTTTTCTTCGGAGATTTTCATACCGTCAGACACCCATTTGACCAAGGTCGAAACAATGGCTGAACTCCAAAAGGAATTGAGATAAGACTCTGTTTCAGTTGCTTCATTGGATCGCGTTCCCTTATCTGGTTTACTGAGAAAGTCAGATACCATGGAGCTCATTTTTTTCTCTAGATTATGCTGAAAGGCAACACGGAGGAGACGGGCCTCTTTTTTAGCTTCTTGAAAGAGGGTTAGCCAAGAAAACGGAGCGTTTGGTTTCTTAGCAGAAGCTTTCACTTCCTTGAACATGCGTCTCACCACTTTATCTAGCATTTCTTCTAGCATCTGTTCTTTCGATTGATAGTTGCGGTAAAAAGCATTTCGAGAAACACCAGCCTTCTCAACAAGTTCAGAAATCGAAATTTTGGCGAGCTCTTTTTTTTCCAATAGAAATAGCAGAGCTGTTTCTAACGATTCTCTGGTAATTTGATTGGCTTCTTTGTTATGTTCTTGGAGGTGTTGTGTCGACTTTTTTTTAGTTTGCGTATCGGGCATGACACTTCCCTTTCTTTTGTGACATCATAGGGTATTCCCTCTATATAAAATCGGGAGGCCATGATATAATTTTAATGAGAAATGCTATAAATGTCAAATCAAAATTGAAGTGATAAAGGGAAAATTATGACCTGGAAAATTATTGCGGATTCCTCAAGTGAATTCAAGACACTAGATCAGTTACCAAATGCTACACAATACGAGCGTGTTCCTTTGACAATTTCTGTTGGAGACCAGACCTTTGTGGATGATGCGCAACTCGATATCGACCATATGATGGAAGTGATGTATGCCTCCTCGACAGCAGCCAGCTCAGCCTGTCCTAATACCGAGGATTACCTCCAGTCCTATCAAGGATCTGATAAGATTTTTGTCGTCACTATTACTGGAACACTTTCTGGGAGTTTCAATGCTGCCCGTGTTGCAGCAGAAATGTACAAGGAAGACCACCCAGACGCTCAAATTCATCTTATTGACTCAAAATCTGCGGGTGGTGAAGTGGATTTGATTGTCTTAGAGTTGAGACGCTTGATTAGTGAAGGCTTATCTTTCGATGAAATTGTTCAAAAGATTACGGACTATCAAAACAAAACGAAGCTTATCTTTGTTCTAGCTAAGGTAGATAACCTGGTTAAAAATGGCCGTCTCAGCAAGGTTGTGGGAGCAGTTGTTGGTCTTCTTAATATTCGCTTGGTCGGTGAAGCAAGCGCTGAGGGCACCTTAGAAATGCTTCAAAAAGCGCGTGGCCATAAAAAATCTGTGGCAGCTGCTTACGATGAAATGATTAAATCAGGTTATAAGGGTGGTAAAGTGATTATTGCTCATCGAAACAATGTCAAATTTGTGGACCAAATCTCTGAGTTGATTACATCTAACTTTGCTCAAGCAGATATTCAGGCTTATCCTACCTCAGGTCTTTGCTCCTTCTATGCGGAAGAAGGCGGTCTTTTGATGGGCTATGAAATTTAAGGTAAGTCCCGTAAGAAAATTTAACATTTAAGAAAGTGTCAGTTTAATAATTGACACTTTTTGTGTTCTGTGATAAACTGATGTTAGCTTTAAAACTAACAAAAAGGAGAATGCTATGTTTCAAGGAGAACGTCTCAAGAACTTACGGCAAGAACGCCAACTCAAACAAACAGACATGGCTAGACGTTTAGGGATCAGTCGCGCCTCATATTTTAATTGGGAATCGGGCAAGACAAGGCCAAACCAAGCCAATTTGAAACGCCTGAGTGAGATCTTAGGTGTAGCAGAGACCTATTTTTTCTACGATGATGCGATTACTGAGATTTATGCTCAGCTGACTCCTACCAATCAGGAGAAAACAGTGACATATGCTAGTGATTTACTAGTTGCACAGAAGGTTACGCCTCTTATCGAGCCGACAACTGACGTAGAAAAACCAAGATACGCCTACAAGGTCTATGAAAAAATGTCTGCTGGTACAGGATTTAGCTATTTTGGCGATGGCAATTATGATACGGTATACCATGATGAAGAAATCCCACATGACTTTGCCTCTTATGTTTTTGGGGATTCCATGCTACCGCAATTTTTAAATGGTGAAGTCGCTTTAATTCGTCAAGGATCCTTTGATTATGATGGAGCTATTTATGCTCTTGAATGGGATGGTCAAACCTATATTAAAAAGGTTTATCGAGAAGAAGATGGTCTTCGACTGGTTTCTCTCAATAAAAAATATGCGGATAAATTTGCCCCCTATGATGAAGACCCGCGTATAATTGGCAAGATTGTTGGTCATTTTATGCCGATGGAGTTTCAATAATTTAGGAGAGTAGAAGATGGGTTACATCGATTATAGCCTTGAACCCAGATCAGACATAGCCTTTATTGACATGAAATCCTTTTACGCCAGCGTAGAATGCGTGGCAAGAGGTTTGAACCCCTTAACGACCTCTCTTTGTGTGATGAGTCGTACCGATACTTCTAAAGGATTAATTTTAGCGTCATCACCGACCTTTAAGGCTGTTTTTGGTAAGTCCAATGTAGGAAGGGCCTATGACCTTCCTTTTGATGTTGTGACGCGAAAATTTAATCCCCAAAAAGCCCGCCAAGAAGGAATTCCTATCACTCGGGAGTATGTCGAATTTATTGAAAAATGGGCTCAGAGAACCTTTATTGTTCCACCTAGGATGGATGAGTATATTGCTCAAAATATGCGAATTCAGAAAATTTTTCAAGATTTTGCCAGTCCCAGTGATATATTGCCTTATTCTATTGATGAGGCTTTTATCGATTTAACCGGTTCGCTGAACTACTTTATTCCAGAAAAGCAGTTATCGAGGCGTCAAAAATTAGATTTGGTCTCAGACCAGATTCAATACAAAATTTGGAAGGAAACAGGCGTGTATGCAACAGTTGGGATGAGCAATGCTAACCCGCTATTGGCCAAACTTGCCTTAGATAATGAGGCTAAAAAAACTCGCACGATGAGGGCTAATTGGTCTTACGAGGATGTTGAAACCAAGGTTTGGGCCCTGCCCAATCTAACAGATTTCTGGGGAATTGGGCATCGAACAGCTAAGCGCTTAAATCGTCTGGGAATCTCTACTGTCAAAGAACTAGCCAATGCTAACCCAGATAGGCTTAAAGAAGAATTTGGGGTTGTAGGGGTTCAACTCTGGTTTCATGCGAACGGTGTAGATGAGAGCAATGTTCATGAGGTCTATAAGCCAAAATCGTCTGGTTTAGGAAATGCTCAAATACTGCCCAGAGATTATACAAATCAGGCTGAAATTGAGTTGGTCCTAAAAGAAATGGCAGAGCAGGTTGCTGTTCGTTTACGAAAAAAAGGAAAAAAAACAAGCCGGGTTTCGATCTATGTAGGGTATTCCAAAATAGACAGACAACAATCGATTCAGGCGCAAACTACCCTTGATCCGACAGCCTCGACCAGGATTTTGGCAGAAACAGTTGTTCAATTATTTCGGTCTAAGTATAAGGGAGGAGCTGTTCGAAGAATTGGTGTTCGCTATTCTCGTTTTGTAGAAGACTCAGTGACAGTTCTCTCTCTATTTGATGATTTGGATGCCTTAGATAAAGAAGAGGATCTGCAGGAAACGATTGACGGTATCCGGGAGAAATTTGGGTTTACGTCGCTACAAAGGGCTAACATTCTGACGAGTGGTTCGCGTGTTAAAGCACGTAGCCTCCTAACAGGAGGGCACGCTTCGGGTGCGGCAGGAGGATTGGATGGTTTAAAATGATAGGAAATAGAGATCGCCAGTATTTACCCTTTGAATCTGCCAAAGGGTATTACGATAGAGGGATGTTGAAATGGATGGGATTCTTTTTGTCAGAATTTAACACAGCCATGGATCATTTTTCGAATCAAATGACTTTACCAGAAGCGATGCCTCTTTCTGAAAGAATGAGGGTCTTAGGGCAGTTATACCTTCAAGGGGTTGAGAGTGTTCTTATTTGTCAGAAAAACCAACAGGTCATCAAATATCAGGGGATTATCAAGGATATGAACAGCTATTATGTTCTTTTTGAGAGTTCAGAAGGGTATGTGCAGGTTCCTTATCAAGATATTTTAGGCATAGAATTAGCCGAGGAAAACCATGAATGAACAGCGATACATGCAAAACCAACTTCAGATAGATATACGCTCGGAATCGTTTTACCAACTGCAGGAAGATTTTTACCGATACTCTACCTTAGACACCCCACTGACTTTTTTGATTGATGATATCTTAGCAAGTATGGCCAAACGGCAAAAAAATTATTTCAAGCTATCAGCTCAAAAAAGTCAAGATGGGTATGAGCATCGTTTTTATTTCAAGATATCTAGCTACCCAGAAAATCGTTTGGTTAGACTCTATACTTATACAGGGATGGATACCAAATGGAGTAGAGATGCAAAGACAGGTTAAATTGGTTATATTTTAAGGCTTGTGCTATAATAAGTCTATTATATTGCGTGGAGGCATAAGAGTGAAAATAGTCATTGCCGGTGGCGGTAAGGTTGGAGAAGTACTTTGCACAGAACTGGCTAATCAACACAATGATATTGTTCTCATTGAGAAGAATCCTGATGTTTTAGATTATATGATTGATAACTACGATATCACCGGTTTAGTTGGAAATGGTGCGGCCTATGACATTCAAGTTGAGGCAGGCGTTGAGGACGCGGATGTCTTTATTGCAACAAGTCAATCAGATGAAATTAATATCATTTCTGCCATCATGGCCCGCAAAATTGGCGCTAAACACACCGTAGCTAGAATTCGAAATCCTGAATATGCTACCCAAGTGGACTTTGTCCGTGATAGTTTAGGGATTGATATGTTGATTAATCCGGATTTCTCTGCTGCAAGGGATATTGCCGCTATTATCAAGTACCCGTCCTCCCTAAGTGTTGAAACCTTTATGGGCGGTCGAATCAATTTAGTGGAATTTGAAATTTCTCCTCAGTCTTCTCTAGTTGGGATGCCTCTATCAGACTACAAGGCTAAATTTGGCAGTGTTCGGGTTTGTATTATTCATCGCGGGGATCAAATCATGATTCCAAGGGCTGATAGTAAGCTACAAGTAGGCGACCGTGTCCATGTTGCGGGACTTATGAAAGACCTTGGAAAGTTCCGTCAATGTCTTTTGGATAAAGAACGCCAAAATAGAAGTGTCATGATTGTTGGCGGTGGGCGGATTACTCACTACCTTCTAAAATTTCTATCGAAAGACCGTATAGATACTAAGGTCATTGAGGTCAATCAAGAAAGATGTGAAGTGCTGAGTGCAGAATGGCCATCAGCAACCATTGTCCAGGGGGATGGAACCGATCCGTCACTTCTAGATGATGAAGGGATTAGAGATTATGATGCTTTTGTTTCTTTGACAGGGATCGATGAAGAGAATCTCATCACATCGGTTTATGCTAAACACGCTGGTGTCAAAAAAGTAATCACCAAAATGAATCGTACTAAAATTCTTAAAATTTTAGGGGATATCAGCATCAAGTCTATCATTACCCCTAAGCAATTGATCGCTAACGATATTGTAAGATTTATCAGATCTCGTGCCAATGCTCAGGGTTCTAATGTAGAAGCATTATACCGATTGGCAGATAATCAGGTAGAGGCCTTACAGTTTCGAGTTACTAGAGATTCGAGGGTATGTGGGATTCCGTTACAAAGCTTAAAACTTCGAAAGGATTTATTGATTGTCAATATCATGCGCGATGAGGAATTAATCTTTCCGAATGGGTCAACCATGCTTCAACCCCATGACCGTGTTATTCTTGTAACGACAGATAATCAGCTGACAGATATCAATGATATTTTGGAGGCATAGGGATGAAGCATTCACTTATTCGTTATTTTATTGGAAAACTATTGCAAGTTGAAGCGGTCTTGCTGAGTCTTCCCCTGGTGGTTAGTTTTATCTATCAAGAGAGTACTCGTCAAAAATTAGCTTATGCTACTGTCATTTTAGGGCTTGTGGTTTTGGGAAGTTTCTTATCCTTTAAAAAACCTCCACAGCTACGCTTAAATGCAAGAGAAGGGATTTTTACAGTGGCCTTGTCATGGATCTGTCTGTCTATGTTTGGAGCACTGCCTTTAGTCTTTTCAGGGGAAATCCCTAATTTCTTCAATGCTTTTTTTGAAATTGCTAGTGGTTTTACTACTACGGGCTCAAGTGTCCTATCTGATTTATCAATATTAGCAAAATCCTCTTTATTTTGGCGAAGTTTTACCCACCTAATTGGAGGAATGGGGATTCTGGTTTTTACCTTGGCCATTCTTCCAAATTCAGGATCAGATACCGTACAACTGATGCGGGCAGAAGTTCCTGGCCCAGTTTTTGGTAAAATCGTTTCAAAATTAAGCCAAACGGCTCGTATTTTATACACGATTTATATTTCATTAACGGCTATTCTCGTTCTTGTTCTGTGTTTGGCTGGTGTTCCTCTTTTTGATAGCTTATTGCTTTCGTTTGGGACAGCAGGTACGGGAGGTTTCGGGGTAAGCAATGCTGGGTTTTCAATCTATCCGCATCCTCAGTTAGTCGAATGGATTATTGGTTTTGGGATGCTCTTATTTGGGGTTAACTTTAACCTCTATTATTACATGCTCATTGGATATGGCCTTTCGGCCTTTAAAGATGAAGAATTTAAAACCTATCTAGCCATTGTCGGAGCTGCCACCCTAGCGGTAACGGTTGGTATAGCTGGTTTTTATTCTAGCAACTCTGATGCTCTTCGGACAGCATTCTTTAATGTGGCTTCGATTATGACAACGACGGGATTTGCAACAGCGGACTTTAATCAATGGCATTTAATAACTCAGATGATTCTTATCCTATTGATGTTTATTGGAGGGAGTGCTGGTTCAACTGCTGGAGGACTTAAGGTCACTCGAATTATCATTTATGCTAAGATGGCACTAGCCGAGTTACGCCGGGTTGGTCAACCTCGTCGTGTTGTGTCTCTGCGATTTAACCAAAAAGTTATCGAAAAATCTACTCAGGTGAATCTTAGCCACTATCTACTTATCTATATTGTTGTCTTTATATTAATATTATTTAGCGTTGCCTTGGAGTCTAAGGACTTTACAACAGCTTTTACAGCTGTAGCTACAACTTTTAATAATATTGGACCGGGTTTGGGAGAAGTTGGCCCAATGGCTAATTTTTCTAGTTACTCCAATTGGAATAAGCTGGTCCTAACCTTTTCTATGTTAGCAGGTCGTTTAGAAATCTATCCTATTTTGATTCTTTTTGCTCCAGCAACGATAAAGGGATTATTTAAGCAAAAAAATTAAACTCTTTTCAGTGGTTGCCTAGTGTTTATTGGCAATCACTTTTTAGTTTATGGTACAATACTATTAATAGTTCTATCATCAAAAGGAGATTTAAGATGGAAAAAATAAAACTCGGACAATCCGATTTAGAAGTGTCACGTTTGGCGTTAGGTTGTATGCGACTGGCAGGCGTGGATTTGGAAAAAGCCAAGGAAGTGATCAAAACCAGTCTTGACTTAGGCATTAACTTTTTTGACCATGCCGATATTTATGGTGGTGGGCAGTCAGAAGTTCTCTTTGGGCAAGCCATCAAGGAATTAGGCGTTAAACGCGAAGACATCATCATTCAGTCAAAATGTGGGATTCGCCGAGGCTTCTTTGACTTCTCAAAAGACTATATCTTGGAATCTGTTGATGGCATTTTAGAACGCCTTCAGACAGACTACTTGGATGTCTTAGTCTTGCACCGCCCAGATGCTCTTTTAGAGCCTGAGGAAGTAGCAGAAGCTTTCAACGTTTTAAAAGCTAGTGGCAAGGTCCGTCATTTCGGGCTTAGCAATGTCAATAGTTACCAAATTGAACTGCTTCAAAGCTATCTGGAAGAGCCTCTCCTAGTTAACCAATTGCAACTAAGCATTGCGCACACTCCGATGATTGATGCCGGGCTTCAAGTCAATATGCTCACAGATGGTGGGGTTAACCGTGATGGCAGTGTGCTGGATTACTGTCGCCTTAAAAAGATTACCATTCAGACATGGTCACCGTTTTTAATTGCTCTTGATAAAGGAACCTTCTTTGGTCATCCTGACTATGCTGAGCTAAACGCTGAGTTGGAAGCATTAGCCACTGAAAAAGGCGTTGCGCCTGAAACCATTGCCATTGCCTGGATTCTGCGCCATCCTGCTAAAATGCAAGCTATTATTGGTTCAATGACACCAGAACGTCTTGAAAATGTGGCCAAGGCCTGTGACGTTATACTAACACGTCAAGAATGGTATAAGCTTTACCTCTCTGCTGGAAATATCTTGCCATAAAACGCGTCGAAATGGCATGACTGTTTATCAGGATAGACTCTTACCTTTAAGCAATCTTTTGGATTTTTATGTTTTAACGACGAAGAGTTGTGATTGCTTTAGATAAAAATACAGTTATCAAAAGTTAAGTGAATTATGATAAAAGAATTTTCAATTTTAAACCTGCAACCCAGTCAGTTTTACCTATCTGAGGCAAAACTTGAAACCATTCGTACCTGGTTTCAAGCAGATGATTTAAACCAATTCGAACCTATTTCTATTAAACAAATAGATGACCAGTGGATTATTGTCGATGGGCATTCACGGCTTTTTGTGGCATATCAACAAGGTTTGGAAATGATACCTGTTCAACTTGAGCAGGAAGACTGGAACTGGGACTTTTATCGTATTTGTATCCAAGCTACAAAGGATAAAGGAATAACCTCTATTGCAGACTTAGGAACAGAGATTCTAACTGCAGTGGATTACGACACACTATGGATAAACTGGTGTGATAAACTATATGACCGTTATTTCTCGAAAGGAAACCACAAGTGAATACCATTGATTACATTACAAAACTGACCAATACCCCATCTCCAACAGGCTACACTAAGGAAATCATGGCTTTCATTATGGCTGAAACTCAAGATTTTGGCTATGAACCAATTTTGACACCTAAAGGTGGGGTCTTGGTCACAGTTGCTGGGGCAAATGATGCCGAGCACCGCTTTATCACAGCCCACTTGGATACCTTAGGAGCTATGGTGCGGGCCATTAAGCCAGATGGGCGTCTCTAGATGGACTTGGTTGGAGGTTTTGTCTACAACGCCATCGAGGGTGAAAACTGCACCATACATATCAGCAAGACCGGCAAAACTGTATCAGGAACCATGCTGATGCACCAAACCAGTGTTCATGTCTATCGTGATGCAGGTACAGCAGAGCGCAATCAAGCCAATATGGAAGTGCGTCTAGACGAAAAAGTGACGTCCGCTGAGGAAACACGTGCCTTGGGCATTGAAGTCGGGGATTTCATCTCCTTTGATCCAAGAACTATCGTGACAGATAACGGCTTCATCAAGAGCCGCCACCTGGACGACAAGGTCAGTGCAGCTATCATGTTGCATCTTTTGAAGCAATACAAGGAAGAAGGCATCACCTTACCTTACACCACGCACTTTTATTTCTCAAACAATGAAGAAATCGGCTATGGTGGCAATTCCAATATTGATCCCAAGGTGGTTGAATACCTGGCGGTTGACATGGGCGCCATGGGGGATGACCAGCAGACCGATGAGTACACGGTGTCTATCTGTGTCAAGGACGGATCAGGCCCCTATCATTTTGAACTGCGTCAGCACCTGGTGAGCCTCTGTGAGGAAAATGACATCCCCTATAAGTTAGACATCTATCCTTACTACGGCAGTGATGCGTCTGCAGCTATGCGAGCAGGGGCAGACGTTCGTCATGCCCTTTTAGGGGCAGGGATTGAGTCCAGCCATTCTTATGAGCGGACCCATGAAGATTCTGTAAAAGCAACAGAAGCCTTGGTAGATGCCTATCTCCGAAGTGATATGATTGGTTAAAAATTGAAAAGAAGGCTCTCCATAACACTTTTAAAAAATGGAGAGCTTTTTTATAACGATTTGTTAATTTCTGAGCATAAACATTGTAAGCGGTAACTGCTTATAGTATAATAGAGACTGTAAAATTATATTTTATGAAAGTAGGAACTTTTTAATGAGTAAAATCGTTGTTGTTGGTGCTAACCACGCTGGTACAGCATGTATCAAAACTATGTTGACAAACTACGGTGACGCTAACGAAATCGTCGTATTTGACCAAAACTCAAACATTTCATTCTTGGGCTGTGGTATGGCTCTTTGGATCGGTGAGCAAATCGCCGGTGCTGATGGCTTGTTCTACTCAGACAAAGAAGAATTGGAATCACTTGGTGCAACAGTTTACATGGAGTCTCCAGTTCAACACATCGACTACGATGCTAAAACTGTTACAGCTCTTGTAGATGGTAAAGAGCACGTTGAATCATACGAAAAATTGATTTTCGCAACTGGTTCACAACCAATCCTGCCTCCAATTAAAGGAGCTGAGTTCAAGAAAGACTCTCTTGAATTTGAAGCAACACTTGAAAACCTTCAATTTGTTAAATTGTACCAAAACTCTGCAGATGTTATTGAAAAATTAAAAGACAAAGATATCAACAAAGTTGCAGTAGTTGGTGCTGGTTACATCGGTGTAGAGCTTGCTGAAGCTTTCCAACGTAAAGGCAAAGAAGTTATCCTTATTGATGTTGTCGATACCTGTCTTGCTGGCTACTATGACCGTGACTTGACTGATTTGATGTCTAAAAACTTAGAAGACAACGGCATTCAATTGGCCTTCGGTGAAACAGTTAAAGAAGTTGCCGGAGATGGCAAAGTTGAGAAAATTATCACTGACAAGAATGAATATGACGTTGATATGGTCATCCTTGCAGTCGGTTTCCGTCCAAACACAGCCTTTGCTGGAGAAAACATTGAACGTTTCCGTAACGGTGCCTTCCTTGTAAACAAAAAACAAGAAACATCAATCCCTGATATATACGCTATCGGTGACTGTGCAACAATCTATGACAACGCAACTCGCGACACCAACTATATCGCGCTTGCTTCAAACGCCGTTCGTACAGGTATCGTAGCAGCACACAACGCTTGTGGTACTGATCTTGAAGGTATCGGTGTTCAAGGTTCAAATGGTATCTCTATCTACGGCCTTAACATGGTGTCTACTGGTTTGACACTTGAAAAAGCAAAACGTCTTGGTTTCGATGCTGCAGTGACTGAGTACACAGATAACCAAAAACCTGAATTTATGGAACACGGCAACTTCCCAGTAACGCTTAAGATTGTATACGACAAGGATTCTCGTCGTATCCTTGGTGCCCAAATGGTTGCTCGTGAGGATATCTCTTTAGGTATTCACATGTTCTCATTAGCTGTACAAGAAGGTGTAACTATCGAAAAATTAGCTTTGACAGATATCTTCTTCTTGCCACACTTTAACAAGCCATATAACTACATTACAATGGCAGCCTTAAACGCTGAGTAATCTTAAAAAACCTGATTCGTCAGGTTTTTTTCTTTTGAACATGATTTTGATATAATAGAAAAAGAAATAGCAGAAGGATAAGAATATGAATCAGATCAAATGCCCCCACTGTGGGACCAGTTTTACCATCAACGAGACTGAATATAGCCAGCTCTTAGCGCAGGTCAGAGGGAGTGAGTTTGACAAGGAATTGCACGAGCGTTTGGAACGTGAAGTTGCTCTTTTAGCGGAAAAGGCCAAGAGCGAGCAGCAACTCCGTCTTTCTGAAAAGGACCAAGAAATCGCCACCCTTCAAAATCAACTGACCCAGTTTGAGGCGGAGAAGTCTCTAGCCATTAAGGATACCGAGCAGTCCCTAGCTGAGCGATTGACCCAAAAAGATCAGGAGCTCTTAATGCTCCAAAACCAACTGGATCAGCTCAAACTCTCACACCAACACGAGCTACAGCAAGCTCTGACAGAAGTCGCTAGAGAGCGAGACGGGGTCAAAAACCAGCTCCTCCTCCAGGAGAAGGAAAGTGAGCTATCTTTGGCAACAGTCAAGACTAACTACGAAGCCCAGCTCAAGGCAGCTAATGAGCAGGTAGAATTTTACAAGAACTTCAAGGCTCAGCAGTCCACCAAGGCCATCGGTGAAAGTTTGGAAGCCTATGCCGAAAGTGAGTTTAACAAGGTGCGCTCTTATGCATTTCCAAAAGCTTCCTTTGGCAAGGATAACCTGGTATCAGACAGCACCGGCTCTAAGGGTGACTTTATATTCCGAGAGTCAGATGATAATGGGGTCGAGATTCTCTCCATCATGTTTGAGATGAAAAACGAAGCCGATACGACCAAGACCAAGCACAAAAATGCAGATTTCTTCAAGGAGTTGGACAAGGACCGTAGGGAGAAAAACTGTGAGTATGCAGTCCTTGTGACCATGCTAGAGGCCGATAATGACTACTACAACACAGGGATTGTCGATGTCAGCCACGAATACCCTAAGATGTATGTGGTGCGCCCGCAGTTCTTTATCCAGCTGATTGGCCTTTTACGAAATGCTGCGCTCAATAGCCTAGCCTACAAGCAAGAGTTAGCCTTGGTCAAGGCCCAAAATATTGACATCACCAACTTTGAAGATGACCTTGAAACCTTCAAAAATGCTTTTGCTAAAAATTACCAGTCCGCCAGCAGTAATTTCCAAAAAGCTATCGATGAAATCGACAAGGCCATTAAGCGTATGGAAGCTGTTAAAGCAGCCCTGACTACCTCAGAAAACCAACTTCGCCTTGCCAATAACAAACTCGATGACGTTTCCGTTAAAAAGTTAACCCGTAAAAATCCAACCATGAAGGCCAAGTTTGATGCCTTGAAAGAAGAATAATTTATGAAAACAGTTGCCATTAAACCCTATACTGAGGAGTATATAAGGGACTGTGTCACTTTGTTTGAAGTACTAGGTTACCCTACTCATGAAGATAAACTTAGAAAAAGGTTGTCAAAGATTCTTAAGGATACTCATTTCCATCTGGATTTAGCGATTCTAGAGAATTGAGCAGTTGGTTTAATCGGTCACGCAGAAATGTCATTTTTTGAATATGATGGGGACTATATACGTATTTTAGCTTTGGCAGTAGATAATGATTTTCAAAGGTTAGGGATTGGAAGTCGTCTGATTAATCATGTCAAAACCCTAGCGCTGGAGAAGGGATGTCAGGCAATAGCCCTTAATAGCGGTCTGACTGACGAGCGTCATAAGGCACACGCTTTTTATGAAAAAAATGGTTTTCAAGAAAAATCGAAAGGCTTTGTCTGGAGATTATTAGAATAGGTATCCGTTAGGGAATAGGTAGCTGAACTGATTGTTCAAGACCTGTTAGATTTCATGTTTGGTTAGGTGGACAGGGTGTGATATAATACATTTATGATTTCAGGTATTATTAATCTAAAAAAAGAGGCTGGCATGACCAGCCATGATGCGGTTTTTAAGCTCCGCAAGATTTTACAAGAAAAGAAAATTGGCCACGGTGGTACGCTGGACCCTGATGTAACAGGTGTTTTGCCTATTGCCGTCGGTAAAGCGACCCGCATGATTGAGTTTATGCAAGAAGAAGGTAAGGTTTATGAGGGGGAAGTGACCCTTGGCTTTTCAACGACGACTGAGGATGCTTCAGGAGAGGTTGTGGAGCGGTCTGTCTTACCGGATACCCTGTCAGAAGAGGTTATTGACCAGATGATGGCGACTTTTGAGGGGGAAATTTCACAAATTCCACCCATGTATTCAGCTGTGAAGGTAGATGGCCGTAAGCTCTACGAATACGCCCGTGCGGGGGAGACGGTTAAGCGTCCCGTCCGCCAGGTGACTATTTATGAATTTACCCGTACCAGTCCGCTTAGAATTGAGGAGGGGTTAACTCGCTTTGATTTTCGGGTTAAGTGCAGTAAAGGGACCTATGTCCGGACCTTGGCGGTTGATTTGGGAGCGAAACTAGGCATCGCTAGTCACATGTCCCGTCTGGTCAGAACATCGGCTTCCGGCATGACCATCGAAAGGGCTATGACCATTAATGAGATTGAAGAGGCAGTGGCCCGAGACGATTGGTCTTTTCTCCTTCCCATAGAAGCTGCTGTCGGCGATTTGCCAAAAATTAGTTTATCCCAGGAGCAAATCGAAGATGTTAGTCACGGCCGCTTTATTACCATACCTTCAGAAGAGCCTGTTCTAGCAGCTTTTGCTGGAGAGAAATTACTGGCTATTATGGAAAAACGTGAGGACAGTTACAAGCCTCGAAAAGTCTTCAAAGACTAAGTTATGGTAGAATAGAAGTTATGAAAGTTTTCAACATTAACGATTATAAAGATATCCACCAAGAGCAAGACACCGTACTTGTTCTTGGTTATTTTGACGGGCTGCATTTAGGCCATCAGGCCCTGTTTAAAGAAGCGAGAAAGATAGCTGAAAAAGAGGGCTTGCGCGTGGCGGTCCTCACTTTTCCGGAATCTCCAAAGTTGGCTTTCACTCGTTTTGAGCCTGACTTGCTCCTTCATTTAAATAGCCCGTCAGAAAGACTAACGCGCTTTGAGGCAGCTGGTGTAGATGATCTCTATTTGATTGATTTTACAGGGGAGTTTGCTAGAACCAACTCAACTGATTTTATTGACCAGTATATTCATAGTCTTAGAGCTAAGGCTATTGTGACAGGTTTTGACTATCGGTTTGCTAGCGATCAAAAGGATGGGCACTACCTCAAAGAAGTTTTCGATGGGCAGGTGATTGTGGTTCCTGAATTGGACATGGATGGGAAAAAAATCTCATCGACACGTATCCGGCAAGCTATTTTATCAGGTAATATGCTTGAAGCCAATAGGTTACTTGGATATCCATATGATACCCATGGCATTGTGGTCCATGGAGACGCTCGGGGTCGAACAATCGGCTATCCAACAGCTAATCTAGCTCTTTTAGACCGGGTGTATATCCCTGCAGATGGGGTTTATGTCGCGGATGTGGTTATCGGTCACCAAACCTATCGGGCCATGGCAAGCATTGGCAAGAACGTGACGTTTGATGGGACAGAGCTAAGAATAGAGGCCCATATCTTTGAATTTGATGGCAACCTATATGGTCAGAAAATCAGTATTCAATGGCTCGATAAGATTCGTGAGATGGTCAAGTTTGAAAATATTGAAGCCTTAAGTCAACAATTGGAAGATGACGCCAAAATCGCCAGAGAATGGCAGGCATAAATTCACAAAAAAGTCTAGCAAAATGCTCGTAATTATTGTATAATAAAAGTAGTAAGTATGAGGATGAAGCTATGATTACCCTATTTTTATCACCGAGTTGTACCTCTTGTCGCAAGGCAAGAGCTTGGTTGACGAAACATAATGTCCCTTTTAGGGAACATAATATTATGACAAGCCCTTTAACGGCTGATGAATTGAGACATATCCTTTCCTTAACGGAAAATGGTACGGATGATTTGATTTCAACACGGTCGAAAATTTTTCAAAAATTAAATGTCGATGTTGACGATTTATCCATATCAGAGTTAATTAGTCTGATTGAAGAATACCCAAGTCTTCTGCGTCGTCCTATTTTGTTAGACCAAAAACGGATGCAAATTGGCTTCAATGAAGATGAAATCAGAGCCTTCTTGTCGAGAGATTACCGTAAGCAAGAGCTTAAAAACGCTACCTTAAAGGCAGAAATCGGTTAAGTTTCTGTCGTAAATCGTGTAAGAGTATTGGAAAGTAAGAGATAAAAACGTATGGACAAACAGTATTCATACCCTTTGGATTTGTCGTGGAGCACTGACGAAATAGCGGCAGTGCTTTCTTTTTTGAATCAAGTGGAGCTTGCTTATGAAGGTGGGGTAGACCGCCAAGCAATTCTTTCGGCCTATCAGCAGTTTAAAACAGTCGTTCCTAGCAAGGGGCAGGAACGCCAAATTGATCGTGACTTTGAAGCAGTCAGCGGCTATTCAACCTATAAAGTGGTGCAGGCTGCAAAAAACCTTGGGAAAGGAAAAGTGAGCCTTGGAAACTAAGTTTGATTTTGCAAAATCATTGGTTTGGTCTGCCGGTGCCTTTTTAAAGGCGCAGATGGACCAACCTTTTGAAATCAAGGAAAAAACAGATTTTACAGATCTGGTCACTGATATGGATCAAAAAGTTCAGGACTTCTTGATGGAAGCGATTACTGAAGCCTATCCCTCTGACTGTTTTTTAGCAGAAGAAGGCGATGTCTTTCAAGACATTCATGAAGGTAATATCTGGGTGATTGATCCCATTGATGGTACAGCTAACTTTGTTGCTCAAAAAACAGATTTTGCCATCTCAGTGGGGTATTACGAAAATGGTGTAGGACAGTTTGGCTTGATCTATGATGTGATGGCTGAGGAGATGTTCTACGGGGGCGGTGCTTTTGAAGTGTTCTGCAACGAAACCCCTTTGCCAGCTTTTGAAGAGCGGCCTTACAGCCAGAGTTTATTAGCTATTAATCCTGGGATGTATCGCCATAATGTGGCTGGCGTTGGAGATTTGGCTAGCCAATTTTTGGGAGTTAGAACCTATGGTTCGGCAGCACTAAGCGCGTCTAAAGTCCTAGCAGGTCAGCTTTATGGCTATATTTCCAATATCAGTCCCTGGGATTACGGGGCGTCAAAGATTATGGGAGACCGCTTGGGTTATGCCACGGTGACCTTATCAGGGGAAGAGCCGTCTTTTAAAGAGCGTGAGTTTATCATGATGGTCCCTAAAACACGTTTAGCAGATATTCAAAAAGTATTGGAGATTTAATGCAGTTACCAGAATCCTTTCGGTTGAGATATGAAAAATGGCTTGGCACAGAAGAGGCCCAAGCTTTTTTTCAAACATTTCAGCAACCCGCAGTAACAGGTTTTCGAACCAATCCTTTGAAGGAGAATCAGAGATCTTTTGACGCGCCAATTCCCAGTATGCCTTGGTCCTATTACGGCAAGGTATCAGGGAAATCCTTGGAGCATGTAACAGGGCTTGTTTATTCACAAGAACCAGCTGCTCAGGTTGTTGGTCAAATAGCCCAGCCAGAACCTGGCATGAAGGTGCTGGACCTCTGTGCTGCTCCCGGTGGTAAGTCAACACATCTATTGAGTTATCTCAATAATCAAGGGATCTTAGTATCTAATGAGATAAACAAAAAACGCAGTAAAATTCTTGTCGAAAATATCGAACGTTTTGGGGCCCGAAATGTTATTGTGACCAATGAATCTGCAGAGCGTCTCGCTAAGGTGTTCAAAGCGTATTTTGATCTTATTGTCCTTGATGCCCCTTGCTCGGGAGAAGGGATGTTTCGAAAAGACCCTGATGCCATCAATTATTGGTCAGAAGATTACCCAGCTAGCTGTGCCAGGTTACAAAGGAAAATCATTCAAGATGCTATGATTATGTTAAAACCCGGCGGACGCCTCGTGTATTCGACCTGCACATGGGCACCTGAGGAAAATGAAGACATTGTGAATTGGGTATTAGAGGAATTTCCAGATTTTAACCTTATTCCTGTGGCTAAAATCAATGGTATGGTTGAGGGACTTGGTCAGCCTGAGACGGCTCGGATGTATCCCCATCATTTTAAAGGGGAAGGGCAGTTTGTGGCGCATTTCCAGGACAAAAAGCAAGGGATATCAGATAAACCTGTAAAATCAGGCAAGTCAAATCTGACTAAGGATCAGTTGCATTATTGGAGGGAGTTTGAAAGCAAGCACTTGAACGTGAAACTAGAGGGTATCTTGCAAACCTTTGGCGATGAACTGTATCTGGTTCCTCAAGGATTACCTGATTTGAGTAAGATGCGATTAGCCAGAAATGGCCTCCATTTGGGAACCTATAAGACCAAACGGTTTGAACCTAGCTTTGCTTTGGGAGTCGCTCTCAAACCAAAAGAAGTTATGCAATCCCTGACATTATGTGACGAAGAGGCTGAACGCTACATCAGAGGAGAGGCTTTAGCGCTGAATAGTTCACTTCCTAACGGATGGTATCAAGTTTTGGTCGCAGGCAATGGTTTAGGCTTTGCCAAATGGGTCAATGGAACCCTAAAAAATTACTATCCTAAAGGCCTTAGAATGAAGTAAACTGCTTTTCAAATAGATTCAACTATGTTATAGTTGAAAGAGGGAAATTCTGTAAAATTTTTGTGAAGTTAAGGTAAATTTCCCTCTTTTAAGAATAAAGGAGACATCCGTGAAAATAAAACGCAAATGGAGCCGAATGCTCGTGGTGGCTTTAGCTGCCGTAAACCTCTCAGCTTGTGCCAGTTGGATCGACAAAGGTGAATCGATTACTGCGGTTGGATCAACGGCATTGCAACCACTTGTTGAGGCTGCAGCCCATGAATTTGGTCAAGAGAACCTCGGTAAAACGGTTAACGTCCAAGGTGGTGGTTCCGGTACAGGTCTTTCTCAAGTCCAATCTGGTGCCGTCCAGATAGGAAATAGTGACCTCTTTGCTGAAGAAAAAGATGGTATTGATGCCAGTGTTCTTGTCGATCACCAAGTAGCGGTTGCAGGCTTAGCAGTAATTGTCAACAGCAAAGTCACTGTTGATGATGTGACGACAGAAGAACTTCGACAGATTTTCATTGGAGAAATCTCAAACTGGAAGGAACTAGGCGGTGCAGACTTAGAAATTTCCATCATTAATCGCGCAGCCAGCTCAGGGTCCCGTGCGACTTTTGATAGTATTATTATGGATGGTGTTGCTGCCAAACAGAGCCAAGAACAAGATTCCAACGGGATGGTTAAATCCATTGTCTCTCAGACACCAGGTGCCATTTCTTACCTTGCTTTTGCTTATGTTGATGATTCCGTGAAAAAATTAAAACTCAATGGTTTTGAAGCAACTGCTGAAAATGTAGCTACCAATGATTGGCCAATCTGGGCTTATGAGCACATGTATACCAAGGGTGAGCCTACTGAGTTGACCAAAGAGTTTATGGATTATATGATGAGTGACGAAGTGCAAACGGGTATTGTGCCGACTATTGGTTATATCTCTATCAATGAGATGAAAGTAACCAAAGACGCTCAGGGCAATGTGACAACAAAATAAGGAGGAACCATGAAAAATGAAGAATTGGCGAAAAAATTGACCACACCGTCAAAAAATTCTCGCCTTGAAAAATTTGGAAAAACGATTACCTTTTTATGTCTAGCCCTCATTGTCTTTGTTGTTGCTATGATTCTCATTTTTGTGGCTCAAAAAGGTTTGTCCACCTTCTTTGTGGATAAGGTTAATCCCTTAGATTTTCTATTTGGAAAAGTATGGCAACCAAGTGTTAAAGATGCTGATGGAAATCCCTATCTTGGTGCTTTACCTATGATTATGGGTTCCTTTATTGTAACGATTTTATCGGCCTTGATTGCAACACCTTTTGCTATTGGAGCAGCTGTCTTTATGACCGAGGTCTCTCCTAAGTATGGTAAAAAAATTCTCCAACCGGTTATCGAACTACTCGTTGGTATCCCATCAGTTGTTTATGGGTTTATCGGTCTTCAAGTGGTTGTACCATTTGTACGTTCTATTTTTGGAGGAACCGGTTTTGGGATCTTATCAGGGGTATTCGTCCTCTTTGTTATGATTTTACCGACAGTAACCTTTATGACAGTTGATAGCTTGCGAGCTGTTCCACGTCACTATAAGGAAGCCAGTCTGGCCATGGGAGCGACAAGATGGCAAACGATCTGGCGTGTGATCTTAAATGCGGCCCGTCCTGGGATCTTCACGGCAGTCATCTTCGGGATGGCTCGTGCTTTTGGTGAAGCCCTAGCGATTCAGATGGTCGTTGGTAACTCGGCTGTTATTCCAACCTCGTTAACGACACCAGCAGCGACCCTAACCTCAGTCTTGACTATGGGAATTGGAAATACTGTTATGGGAACTGTTCAAAATAACGTTCTCTGGTCATTGGCTTTGGTCTTACTCTTTATGAGCTTGGCCTTCAATATGCTGATGAAGTTCATCACTCGAGAAAGGAAGAAGAACTATGCACGCTAAAAAAGTTGATAAATTAGCAACAGGCATTTTATATACAATTGCTGTTATTATCGTTACCATTTTGGCATCCTTAATACTCTTCATTCTTTTTAGAGGTCTGCCACATATCAGTTGGTCCTTTCTGACCAGTCCATCATCATCTTACCAAGCCGGTGGTGGTATCGGGATACAGCTTTACAATTCCTTCTTCCTTTTGGTGGTTACACTGATTATCTCTATTCCAATTTCAATGGGAGCGGGAATCTATCTTTCTGAATATGCTAAAAAAGGACCGTTGACAAGCTTTATCCGGACTTGTATTGAGATTCTTTCCTCTCTGCCATCGGTAGTTGTCGGTCTCTTTGGTTACTTGATTTT
The DNA here is from genome assembly GCF_030812835.1 of Streptococcus moroccensis. GTDB lineage: Bacteria > Bacillota > Bacilli > Lactobacillales > Streptococcaceae > Streptococcus > Streptococcus moroccensis. Next base: position 3,114 of record NZ_JAUSTM010000008.1, on the reverse strand, counting down.
CGTTGTTCAATTCCAATACGGCTTTTCTATTATTTCAGGTGCCTTGGCGCTAACTGTCTTTAACTTGCCTCAGATGACACGTACAGTAGAAGATAGCCTGCGAAATGTTCACCACACGCAACGGGAAGCTGGATTAGCTTTAGGCCTTTCGCGATGGGAAACGATTGTCCATGTTGTTATTCCTGAGGCACTGCCAGGGATTGTTACTGGGATTGTGTTAGCTTCTGGACGTATTTTTGGTGAAGCTGCAGCCCTCATCTACACGGCTGGTCAATCAGCACCAGCTCTTGATTGGTCTAACTGGAACATTTTTAGTGTAACCAGTCCGATTTCGATTTTCCGTCAAGCAGAAACCCTTGCCGTCCACATTTGGAAGGTTAACAGTGAAGGCACCATTCCTGATGCTGTCCAAGTTTCTGCTGGTAGTGCAGCGGTACTGTTAATCTTTATCTTGATTTTCAATCTTTCTGCGCGTCGCTTAGGTCAGACGTTGTATAAGAGATTAACTTCTGCAGAATAATACCTGTTTGGTTGGTTTTTAACCAAGAATTTCTTGTTTTTAAAATTAAGAAGGAGTCTTAATGGCCGAATATAATTGGAATGAACGCCATATCATCACCTTTCCTCAAGAGACAATCGCCCTCGAAACAAAGGATCTTCATGTTTATTATGGGTCGAATGAGGCTATCAAAGGAATTGATATGCAGTTTGAAAAAAATAAAATCACAGCCTTAATTGGTCCATCAGGCTGTGGGAAATCAACTTATTTACGCAGTCTTAACCGCATGAATGATACGATTGATGTCGCTAAAGTTACAGGTGAAATTTTGTATGAAGGGATTGACGTCAACCGTGCTGATATGAACGTTTACGAAATCCGTAAACATATTGGAATGGTTTTCCAACGTCCGAATCCTTTTGCAAAATCCATTTATAATAACATCACGTTTGCCCATGAGCGTGCTGGAATTAAGGATAAAAAAATCCTGGATGAGATTGTCGAAACGTCTCTGAAACAAGCGGCGCTTTGGGATCAGGTTAAAGATGACCTTCACAAATCTGCCTTCACACTTTCAGGTGGACAACAACAACGTCTTTGTATTGCTCGGGCGATTTCTGTAAAGCCTGATATCTTGCTCATGGATGAACCAGCTTCAGCTTTAGATCCGATTGCAACCATGCAACTTGAAGAAACCATGATGGAACTCAAGAAAAACTATACGATCATCATTGTGACTCACAATATGCAACAGGCAGCGCGTTCTAGCGATTTTACAGCCTTTTTCTATCTGGGCGATCTCATTGAATATGATAAAACCAAAAAAATCTTCCAGGATGCTCAATGTCAGTCGACGATGGACTATGTTACTGGTCGATTCGGATAGAAAGGGAAATGATGACAGAACCAATTTTAAGTGTTAAAGACCTATCGGTCTATTATAAAAAGAAAAAAGCCTTGGATAGTGTTTCCGTTGACTTTTTACCTCACGAAATCACAGCTCTGATTGGTCCATCTGGATCTGGAAAATCGACGCTTTTGCGTTCCATCAATAGGATGAATGATTTAAATCCAGAAGTTACTTTGACTGGAACGGTGACTTATAATGGACATAATATTTATAGTCCTAGAACAGATACCGTTGACCTCCGTAAAGAAATCGGCATGGTTTTCCAGCAACCCAATCCTTTCTTAATGTCCATTTATGAAAATGTCGTCTACGGACTGCGCATCAAGGGGATTAAAGACAAGGCTGTCCTGGATGAAGCTGTTGAAAAAGCACTTCGAGGGGCATCGATTTGGGATGAGGTCAAAGACCGTTTAGATGACTCTGCTGTTGGACTCTCTGGTGGACAGCAGCAACGGGTGTGCGTTGCTCGTGTGTTAGCTACTAGTCCTAAAATCATCCTTTTAGACGAGCCAACTTCTGCCCTTGATCCGATTTCTGCAGGAAAAATTGAAGAGACGCTATTTGATCTCAAAAAAGATTACACGCTTTTGTTGGTAACTCGTTCCATGCAACAAGCGTCTCGGATTTCAGAGCGAACCGGTTTTTTCCTAGATGGGAAACTGATTGAATTTGGGAAAACCAAAGAAATGTTCTTAAATCCGAAACATAAGGAAACAGAAGATTACATTACCGGTAAATTTGGTTAGTCATGCTAAGGATGATATCGATTAAACCTTATAGGCGACGATTAATATGACCCTAGCTATTCTGTTAGATTTACGAGCTTTTGATGAGTTTCCTGGACTAAAGCATGGTCCTATGTTCAGGAGAGTTATCAACCTTGATGAAATTCAAAAGGAGATCAAGATGCTGAGAGCACAATTTGAAGAAGAATTAGAGAAATTGCACAATCAATTTTATGCTATGGGAACAGAGGTTCTGGCACAAATCAATAAGACTGTGCGAGCCTTTGTTAGCCACGATCGTGAGTTGGCCCAGGAAGTTATTATAGGCGACGAAGAGGTTAATAACTACGAATTAAAACTGGAGAAAAAATCTCTAGAAATTATTGCCCTACAACAACCTGTTGCAAATGATTTGCGGACCGTTATTACAGTATTAAAAGCTTCAAGTGATGTGGAGCGAATGGGTGACCACGCCTTATCCATTGCAGAAGCAACTATCCGTATGAAGGGTGAAACACGACTCAAAGAAGTTGAAGAAGAAATCAGCAAAATGGGTCGTGCGGTTAAGTTAATGGTTGAAGAGACAATGCATGCCTATATCAAGGGAGACGACGAGAAAGCAAGGGAAATTGCAGCTTCAGACATCGCTATTGATAATATGTATAATGCTATTCAAGCTTTAACCATTGAATTAATCAAGGAAAACCCAGAGGCTGTTGTTGCCGGGAAGGACTATTTCCAAGTTCTGACATATTTGGAGCGTATTGGAGATTATGCAACCAACATCTGTGAATGGGTAGTTTTCCTTAAAACAGGTAAAATTATTGAATTGTAATTGCAAAAAGAGAGACACAACTAGCCATAATAGTTGTGTCTCTCTTTTTAGTTATGTGACTTTAAGTCCGTTTCGCTCCGCAGGTGCGAAACAAATAAACCACCCGCTATGCGGGTGCGCATCGCTGGTTATACCAAAAAACTCC
>NZ_JAUSTM010000007.1 GCF_030812835.1 Streptococcus moroccensis | reverse complement strand
GTGGACATGTTCATCTGCTTTCTATACTGAGTTGGGGAATTCTAGTATATCAGACGAACATGTCTTTTTTGTTGCACTTCATTTTACAACGCGGGGTTTTTTACTTAGCGATTTCTTCTGGAGTTTTGGAAATGCTGAAATTTCAACAAGCTCTTAGTCTCGATCTATCGGTGTTTTTGATTTATATGTATTTATTTGATAATATTTATATTAATTAAACACCTAAACACGATTTTTTCTCTCATTTTTTTATTATGGTTCAATTGTTTTTCCATATTAATCATGGCAGATGCAGCTTTTTATTATCTTTTAACATGACATAAAATGTTGGTGATGATTATTACGATAAAACGCCTGCTTACGAAATAATTATCTCTAGATAATTATTTCGTAAACAAGCGTTAACGTTTTATCATAATGATGATGAGTGTTACCGCTGGCTGGACACAGCCAGCGGTAGACCAGAGCTAGACTAAGCTATTCTATCGTAAATAGCCATCATCATAACACTCAACAAAATTGATGATTTTAGACTAATTCAATGATTGCCATTGGTGCAGCGTCACCACGACGTGGTTCTGTTTTTAAGATACGAGTGTATCCACCATTGCGATCTGCATAACGAGGTGCAATCTCAGAGAATAATTTTTGAAGTGCAGTAGTAGACGTGTACTTGTCTGTTTCTTCATCATAGTTTTCTGAAGCAATTTCATTACGTACAAAAGCAGCAGCTTGACGACGAGCGTGTAAATCGCCACGTTTACCAAGCGTGATCATTTTTTCAACAGTTTTACGGATTTCTTTAGCACGAGCTTCTGTCGTTACAATAGATTCATTGATCAACAAGTCAGTTGTTAAGTCACGAAGCATTGCTTTACGTTGTGAGCTAGTGCGTCCAAGTTTACGGTATGCCATGTTTTCCTCCTCTATTATTTATCGTTTTTTAAACCAAGACCTAAGTCAGCTAATTTGAATTTCACTTCTTCAAGACTCTTACGGCCTAGGTTACGAACTTTCATCATTTCAGGTTCAGTTTTTTCTGTTAAATCAAAGACAGTATTGATACCTGCACGTTTTAAACAGTTATATGAACGGACGGATAAATCAAGTTCTTCAATAGTCCGGTCAAGCATTTTATCTTCTGAGCTTGTTTCCACTTCTTTCATAACATCAGTTGTTTTAGCAACTTCTGTCAAATCTGTGAAGAGATCCAAATGTTCAGTAAGAATTCGTGCAGAAAGACCAAGAGCATCTTCAGGGATGATTGTTCCGTTTGTCATGATTTCAAGCGATAATTTATCAAAACCGTCATTGCTACCTACACGGGCAGGTTCAACTTGGTAATTGACTTTGGTTACTGGGGTGTAAATTGCATCTACAGCCAGAGTACCGACCGGTGCATCATCTTTTTTATTACCTTCAGCTGGGACATAGCCACGACCTTTGTTAACTGTCAGGACAGCTTTAAAGTTCTTACCTTCCCCAATAGTAAATAGATAATGATCGGGATTGACGATTTCAACATCACTGTCTGATAGAATATCTCCAGCTGTCACAACAGCAGGTCCTTCTACATCAAGTTCAATCATTTTTTCGTCAGTTACATATGATTTTACAGCAATCCCTTTAATATTTAGGATGATTTGCATAACGTCTTCACGGACACCAGGAACGGTATCAAACTCGTGAAGGACACCTTCAATTTTAATTGAAGTAATCGCAGCGCCAGGGAGTGAGGCCAACAAAACTCTACGAAGAGAATTTCCTAAAGTTGTACCATAGCCACGTTCAAGCGGTTCGACTACAAATTTGCCGTAATCTTTATTTTCATCAATTTTTGTTATAGTTGGTTTTTCAAACTCAATCATTTACAGTACTCCCTCTTCAACATCGGTTGTGTAAGTTGTATGATCAATTATACACGGCGACGTTTTGGAGGACGAGCACCATTGTGTGGTACAGGAGTCACATCACGAATTGCGGTTACTTCAAGACCAGCAGCAGCAAGCGCACGAATAGCGGACTCACGACCTGAACCTGGACCTTTAACTGTAACTTCAACTGTTTTCAAACCGTGTTCTTGTGCTGATTTAGCAGCAGCTTCAGAAGCCATTTGGGCAGCGAACGGTGTAGATTTACGAGAACCTTTAAAACCAAGCGCACCAGCTGATGACCAAGCAATTGCGTTACCATGCACATCAGTGATCATGACAATTGTGTTGTTAAATGTCGCGTGGATGTGTGCAATACCTGACTCGATATTCTTTTTCACACGACGTTTACGTGTTGGTTTAGCCAATTTTTTTACCTCCTATGTTATTTTTTCTTACCTGCAATCGCAACAGCTTTACCTTTACGAGTACGAGCATTGTTTTTAGTGTTTTGTCCACGAACTGGCAAGCCACGGCGGTGACGAATACCACGATATGAACCAATTTCCATCAAACGTTTGATGTTCAAGTTTACTTCACGACGGAGGTCGCCTTCAACTTTAATACCATCTACTTCACGACGGATTGCATCTTCTTGATCTGGTGTTAAGTCTTTAACACGGATATCTTCAGAAACGCCTGCAGCTGCAAGGATTTTCTTAGATGTTTGAAGACCGATACCGTAGACGTAAGTCAATGAAATCACTACACGTTTGTCATTTGGAATATCAACTCCAGCAATACGAGCCATTTTTTCTCCTTTCTATTTTAACCTTGACGTTGTTTGTGTTTTGGATTTGCTGGGCAAATAACCATAACACGACCATTACGACGAATAACTTTGCAGTATTCGCAAATCGGTTTAACCGATGGTCTTACTTTCATTCCTATCCCTCCATTTTTTTCGACTATTTAAAGCGGTATGTGATACGGCCTCTTGTCAAATCGTATGGACTCAATTCAACAGTAACACGATCTCCGACTAAAATACGGATATAATTCTTACGAATTTTACCTGAAACTGTTGCCAAAATTTGATGGCCATTTTCAAGTTCGACAGTAAACATTGCATTGGGCATGGTATCAACTACCTTACCTTCAATTTCAATCACATCTTCTTTTGCCACGCAAAAGTTCCCCCTTTAAATTTCGATTTGATGTCCTCTGAGCACAGAGGTAACAATTATAAGTCAGACTAGTTTATCATACCACTTTTCGAGCTAAAAAGCAAGCCTAGCGACTATCTTATTTTAGACCTGACAGCACTTTTTCAATATCAGCAAAGACAAGGTCAATATCTTGGTCACCATCGATATCATGCACTAAATTTTGAGTGCGGTAATGATCGATAATAGGTTGTCCTTGAGCGATGTTGACTTCTAAGCGTCGAGCAACTGATTCCGGTTTGTCATCTTCACGTTGATAATAATCTTCTTCATTGTATGTTTCTGCTGGTGGGTTGAAAACTTTATGGAAGGTTTCACCTGTGACTTTATGAATAATACGACCGCTCAACCGTTCTTGTAGTTTAGCAGGATCAATAGAAATATTAATAACACCATCTAGTGCAATCCCCAAATCAGCTAGATTTTGATCCAAAGCATGTGCTTGGTCTATCGTTCTTGGATATCCATCCAAGAGGAAGCCTTTGGTTTTGATATCTTCTTGAGCTAATCGCTCTTTAACAATGCCATTTGTGACATCATCAGGCACTAAATTTCCTGCATCCATAAATGATTTAGCTAAAAGACCTAGTCCTGTTTCATTGCCAATTGCTGCGCGGAACATATCACCAGTTGAGATGTGTGCAATATTGAATTGTTCAACAATTTTGGCTGCTTGAGTTCCCTTACCTGCACCTGGTAACCCCATAATTAAAAGATTCATAACGACTCCTTATTTTGTTTTTCAATAAATCTGCCAATAGTGACAAACTTATTAAAAAACAAAATAGAAGAGGATGAGGTTTTTCTCCTCATACTCTTATTCTATTTTATTTAGTCATTCATAAAGCCAGTATACTTACGTTTCAACAAGTATCCTTCTAACTGTTTGATTCCTTCGATTGCTGTCGAAATGATGATCAAAAGACTTGTACCACCAAGAGCTACAGCATTTGAAAGACCAAAGGCATTTTGTGCTAAAATTGGAATGATAGCTACAAAGCCTAAGAACAAGGCGCCTACTAAAGATAAGTGTTTCAACAATTTAGACAGATAGGCTTCTGTCTCACGTCCAGGACGAACGCCATGGATGTAAGCAGCACTCTTTTGTAAATTTTCAGCAGTCCGTTCCGGATTGACTTGAACGAATGTGTAAAAGAAAGTAAACACAATGATCAAGAAAAGGTACACTAGCATTCCTACTGGTTTTGTTGTTACAAACAAATCGCCCAACTTGGATAACCAGGTTATATTTTCATTTCGAGCACTGAAGAACTGAATGATAGCACTTGGCACTGCGGTGATTGAACTCGCAAAGATAACTGGAATAACTCCTGCAGGATTTACTTTTAGTGGTAAATAAGAACTTGAAGGAGCTCCTTGAGCTAACTTGGTGTACTGAATTGGAATTTTATATTCTGCTTGTTGCACAAATGTCGTAAACATAACGATGGCAAACACAGCTAAAATAAATATAACAACAAAGATAATTGACGATGTCAATCGATCACTGGAAATATTGACAAATCTATCCTCATAAATGGAGTACATCATATTTGGCAAGGAAGAGACAATCCCTGAGAAGATAATCATGGAAACACCGTTTCCATAACCTTTATCAGAAATTTGTTCTCCCAACCAGACGACAATCATGCTACCAGCCGTCATAATCGTACCGATAATAAGATAGGTCTGCCAAGTTGGATTCGGAACCAACTGAGCGCTGGCCAATGATTCAAGACCACCTGTTACAGCAATAGATTGTACAAAAGCTAGAACAAGTGAGATCCAGCGAGTTGCTTGGTTTAATTTGCGTCGGCCAACCTCACCTTGCTTACCCCATTCCACAAATTTTGGATAGAGGTCCATTTGCAGGAGCTGAACAACGATCGAAGCTGTGATATACGGACTAACACCTAAGGCAAAAACTGAGAAGTTTTGCATGGCGTTTCCCGATACCAAGCTCAGCATATTCAAGAACGAGAGTTCACTGAGAGCACCCAGTGCAGCAGCGTTCACCCCTGGCACAGTAATGTGCGTCCCTACTCGGAAAACCAAAACAATAAAAATAGTAAATAATATTTTGGATCGTACTTGCTTGACTTTTAGTGCTTCTATTAAAAGTTTAAAAAACATATCGGGCCACCCCTTTAGATGATCTCGATCGAGCCACCTTTAGCTGTGATTGCTTCTTCAGCAGTTTTTGAAAACTTAGCTGCTTTAACAGTCAATTTTTTAGTTAATTCGCCGTTGCCAAGGATTTTAATCCCTGATTTTTCAGCTTTAACAATACCAGCTTCAACCAAAGCAACTGGTGTAACTTCAGCACCATCTTCAAAAGCGTTCAACTGATCAAGATTAACGATAGCGTATTCTTTAGCATTGATGTTAGTGAAACCACGTTTTGGCAAACGACGGAAGAGTGGTGTTTGTCCACCTTCAAAACCAAGACGTACACCGCCTCCACTACGCGCTTTTTGACCTTTTTGACCACGACCAGATGTTTTACCGTTACCAGATGATGTTCCACGACCTACACGGTTGCGAACTTTACGTGAGCCTTCTGCAGGTTGTAATTCATGAAGTTTCATTATATTTTTCTCCTATTTTTTGTAAAATGCTAGCGCCTTAGTATCAGTTAAGGTTAAGCTCATACTAAAACTCGCCTATACGATAATGGTATTTAAGTCGCGTGGTTGCCCAAGCGACTTAAATTAACAGTTTAATTAGTTAACTTCTTCAACTGTTACCAAGTGAGAAATAGTATTAACCATACCCAAGATAGCTGGGTTATCTTCTTTGATAACTGAAGAGTTTAATTTACCAAGTCCAAGCGCAACAACTGTTTTACGTTGGTTCGGTTTGCGTCCGATTGGAGACTTAGTCAAAGTAATTTTAATTTGAGCCATTTTAATCTCCTTTCTTAAGCTAAATCAGAAACTGAGATGCCACGAAGTGCAGCAACATCTTCAGCGCGTTTGAGTTGTTTCAACCCTTCAACAGTTGCACGAACGATATTGATCGGTGTGTTTGATCCAAGTGATTTAGAAGTGATATCTGCAACACCTGCTAATTCGACTACGGCACGAACCGCACCACCAGCAGCTACCCCAGAACCTTCTGCAGCTGGTTTCAACAAGACACGAGCGCCTCCAAATTCAGAGTAAACTTCGTGTGGAATTGTTGTACCAACCATAGGTACTTCGATCATGTTCTTTTTAGCAGCTTCTACTGCTTTACGGATTGCTTCTGGAACTTCTTGAGCTTTACCAGTACCAAATCCGACGCGACCATTACGGTCACCAACTACGACAAGGGCTGCAAAGCGAAGACGACGTCCACCTTTAACAACTTTTGTAACACGGTTGATACCAACCAAGCGTTCTTCAAGTTCAACTGCATTGTTGTCTTTAAATGCCATTTTTTAGTGTCCTCCCTATTAGAATTTCAATCCGTTTTCACGGGCTGCATCAGCCAAAGCTTTCACACGTCCGTGATAGAGATATCCACCGCGGTCAAAGACAACTTCAGTAATACCTTTAGCAACTGCACGTTCTGCAACGAGTTTGCCGACAACTTCGGCTTGTTCTGTTTTAGTTCCTTTTGAAACTGCTTTATCAAGAGTTGAAGCGCTAGCGAGTGTGACACCCGCTACGTCATCAATCACTTGAGCGTAGATGCCTGTATTAGAACGGAAAATGTTCAAACGTGGGCGTTCAGCTGTTCCAGAGATTTTACCGCGAACGCGACGGTGGCGTTTTTGGCGGATTTTATTTTTATCTGGTTTAGAAATCACTATATTTCTCCTCTTAATATTTGTAGTCTTTAGAAGTCTTAAGCTGTTAGAAGAAAACCCTCTAACAAGAACTTAATGTTACTTACCAGTTTTACCTTCTTTAAGACGAACGTACTCACCAACGTAACGAATACCTTTACCTTTATATGGCTCTGGTGAACGTAAGCTACGGATGAAGGCAGCAGTTTGACCAACAACTTCTTTATTGATACCACTGACGTGGATCGTTGTTGGGTTAGGCAACTCAAAAGTAATTCCTTCTGGTGCTTCAACTTCATCTGGATGAGATTTACCAACTGCAAGAACTAATTTATTCCCTTGCAATTGCGCACGGTAACCGACACCCTTCATTTCAAGCTCTTTTTTGTAGCCTTCAGAAACACCAACAACCATGTTGTTGAGAAGGGCACGGGTTGTACCGTGAATAGTTTTCATTTCTTTTGAATCGTTTGGACGGTGAAGTGTAACTTCTGTTCCGTCAATACGAATTTCAATATCTGTAGAGAGCGCACGTGACAACTCTCCTTTAGGTCCTTTTACAGTAACTACGCCATCAGCTTGAGTAACCTCAACGCCAGCAGGTAAAGTAATTACTTTATTACCAATACGTGACATATTTTAATTTTCTCCTGTTAAATTGTCAGGTCATTCGACCAGTTTTCACGGGGTGTTTGATATTAAGATAGTACTTATTCAACAAACTTGTTGAATTGAACACGGTCTAAAATCCTGATGAAAAAGATAGATTTCCTTAAAGTCCTAGAACTTCTGCGTCAATCTCCTATCTTTCATACGGAAATTTAAAGCCCTTAGTATCTTATATTACCAAACGTATGCTAACACTTCACCACCAACGTTCTTTTGACGAGCTTCTTTGTCTGTCAAAAGACCTTCTGATGTTGAAATGATGGCAATACCAAGTCCGTTAAGAACTTTAGGAATATCGTCGCGTTTTGAGTAAACACGAAGACCTGGTTTAGATACGCGCTTCAAGTTTGTGATAACTTTTTCACCATTAGCTCCGTACTTCAAGAAGACACGGATGATGCCTTGTTTGTCATCTTCGATGATTTCAACATTTTTCACAAAACCTTCACGCTTAAGGATTTCAGCAATCCCTTTTTTGATGTTTGATGCAGGCACTTCAAGTACTTCGTGTTTTGCTTGGTTAGCATTACGAATACGTGTTAAAAAGTCTGCAATTGGGTCAGTCATAACCATTTTTTATTTCTCCTCTTACTAGTAGTTTGAAATCTTCACTTGCTAGTTAATGAGCTCTTACGAGCAGTTGTGATACGTATGTATCATGTTTTTACCAAGAAGCTTTGGTAACGCCTGGGATTTGACCTTTGTATGCCAATTCACGGAAGCAAACACGGCAAAGTTTAAACTTGCGGTATACTGAATGTGGACGTCCACATTTTTCACAGCGAGTGTAAGCTTGTGTCGAGAACTTCGCAGGGCGTTTGTTCTTAGCGATCATTGATTTCTTAGCCATTTTTTACCTCCCTATTATTTTGCAAAAGGCATCCCTAAGCCTGTAAGCAATGCACGTGATTCTTCGTCAGTGTTAGCCGTTGTAACGATAACAATATCCATACCACGTGTTTTATCAACATCATCGAAGTTGATTTCTGGGAAGATCAATTGTTCTTTAACACCAAGTGTGTAGTTACCACGTCCATCAAATGATTTCGTTGGTACACCGTGGAAGTCACGGACACGTGGAAGAGAAACTGATACCAATTTATCCAAGAACTCATACATGCGTTCGCCACGTAGGGTAACTTTTGCACCGATAGCAACACCCTCACGAAGACGGAAGCCGGCGATTGATTTCTTAGCTTTTGTGATCAATGGTTTTTGACCTGAGATCAACGCTAATTCTTCAGCAGCCTTTTCAAGGTTTTTCGCGTTTGATACAGCATCGCCAACACCCATGTTGATAACAATTTTATCGACTTTAGGCACTGCCATAACTGAGCTATAATTAAATTGTTCAACTAATGAAGGAACAACTTCTGTAAGATACTTTTCTTTTAAACGATTAGCCATTATACTTCTCCTTTCCTTCGTGATTAGTCAAGCAATTCGCCTGATTTTTTATTGTAGCGAACTTTTTTACCGTCTACAAATTTGTAGCCTACACGTCCAGCAACACCATTTTTGTCCAAAACTTGTACGTTAGATACATGGATCGGTGCTTCTTTTTCAACGATAGCCCCTTGAGGGAACTCGTTGTTTGGTTTTTGGTGTTTTTTAACGATGGCTACGCCTTCAACGATAACTTTGTTTACTTTTGGTAATGCAACAAGAACTGTAGCTTCAGTTCCCTTGTCCTTACCTGCAATCACGCGAACTTTGTCGCCTTTTTTTACAAACATGGTTTTCTCCTATGTATTTCTTACGCCCTTAATGGGCACCCTAGGATAACCTAGGGGACTAAGTTTGTTTACGATTAAAGTACTTCTGGTGCCAAAGACACAATTCTCATGTAGCCACCTTCACGGAGCTCACGTGCAACTGGGCCAAAAATACGAGTTCCGCGAGGTGTTTTGTCATCACGGATAATAACAGCAGCATTGTCGTCAAACTTGATGTATGAACCATCTGGACGACGAGCACCTGTCTTGGTACGAACGATAACAGCCTTTACAACGTCACCTTTTTTAACCGCACCACCAGGAGTTGCTTGTTTTACGGATGCCACGATGACATCACCGATGTTAGCGAATTTACGTCCTGAACCACCCAAAACTTTGATGGTCAAGATTTCGCGGGCACCGCTGTTGTCAGCGACTTTCAAACGGGTTTCTGTTTGAATCATTTAAGTTTTCTCCTTTCTGGTTAATTAGATGATAACTGCTTCTTCCACAACTTCTACAAGACGGAAGCGTTTTGTAGCTGAGAGTGGACGAGTTTCCATGATACGAACGATATCGCCTTCTTTGGCAACGTTGTTTTCATCATGTGCTTTGTATTTTTTAGAGTAGTTAATACGTTTACCATAGACTGGGTGATTACGTTTCGTTTCAACTACAACAGTGATTGTTTTGTCCATTTTATCAGACACAACACGTCCCACAAGGACTTTACGTTTATTGCGTTCCATTGAAAATTCTCCTTCCCTAGTCTATTATTTGATCTCAGATTGAACCGTTTTGACACGGGCAATTTGCTTTTTAACTTCGTCAAGGCGAGCAGTTTGCTCAAGTTGACCTGCAGCAGCTTGGAAACGTAATTCAAACAATTCTTTTTTGAGTTCTGTTTCTTTTTTAGCAAGTTCTTCTTGAGAAAGGCCACGAAGTTCTTTAACAAAATCTTTAATTTCTTGAAGTTTCATGTCTTCTCCTTATTCTGCTTCGCGTTTAACGAATTTACATTTAACTGGCAACTTGTGGCTAGCAAGACGCAAAGCTTCACGTGCTACTTCTTCAGATACACCAGCAACTTCGAACATGACTTTGCCACGTTTTACTGGAGCTACCCAACCTTCAGGAGCACCTTTACCAGAACCCATACGAACCCCGATAGCTTTAGCTGTATATGATTTGTGAGGGAAAATCTTAATCCAGACTTTACCACCACGTTTCATGTAACGCGTCATCGCAATACGAGCAGCTTCGATTTGGCGGTTTGTAATCCATGAGCTAGTTGCAGCTTGGAGACCGTATTCACCGAAGTCAACTTGTTTACCGCCTTTAGCCTCACCGCGCATTTTTCCACGGAATTCGCGACGGTGTTTTACACGTTTAGGTACTAACATCTGTTATTTACCTCCTTGGTTTTTACGAGCCGGCAAGACTTCACCACGGTAGATCCAGACTTTAACACCAAGTTTACCGTAAGTTGTGTCTGCTTCTTCCCAAGCGTAATCAATATCTGCGCGAAGTGTATGAAGTGGAACAGTTCCTTCAGAGTATCCTTCTGAACGGGCGATGTCAGCACCATTCAAACGACCAGATACTTGAGTTTTGATCCCCTTAGCACCCGCACGCATTGTACGTTGGATAGCTTGTTTTTGAGCACGGCGGAAAGCCACACGTTGCTCTAATTGACGAGCAATTCCTTCACCAACAAGGTGTGCATCAAGATCAGGGTGTTTGATTTCGATGATGTTGATGTGAACTTGTTTACCTGTCAATTTGTTTAATTGTGCACGAAGTGCATCAACGTTTGCACCTGATTTACCGATAACCATACCTGGTTTAGCAGTGTGAAGTGAAACGATAACTTTGTTAACAGCACGTTCAATTTCAATAGTTGAAACAGAAGCGTCAGCTAATTCTTTTTGAATAAAGTTACGGATTGCAAGATCCTCATGGAGGTAATCCGCGTATTCTTTTTCAGCGTACCATTTGGCATCCCAGTCACGGATAATACCGACACGCATACCGATTGGATGTACTTTTTGACCCACGTTTTTACCTCCTAGTTTACTTCAGATACAACTACAGTGATGTGAGATGTACGTTTATTGATTGGTGAAGCTGAACCTTTCGCACGTGGACGGAAACGTTTCATCGTTGGTCCTTCGTTTGCAAAAGCTTCGCTAACCACCAAGTTAGCTTTTTCCAAACCGAAGTTGTTTTCAGCGTTTGCAATAGCTGAATTCAACACTGACAAGATGATGCCAGCAGCTTTGTTTGGAGTGAATGTCAAGATGGCAATTGCGTCTGCAACGTTTTTGCCACGAATAGTGTCAAGCACAAGACGTGTTTTACGAGGTGAAACACGCACTGTACGAGCCATTGCTTTAGCTGAAGTAATTTCTGCCATTGTGTTCTCCTTCTATTATTTACGTCTAGTTTTCTTGTCGTCAGCAGCATGACCTTTGTAAGTACGTGTTGGTGCAAATTCACCAAGTTTGTGACCTACCATGTCTTCCTGAATGTATACAGGAACATGTTTACGACCATCATAAACTGCGATTGTATAACCGATAAAGCTTGGAAAAATCGTTGAACGACGTGACCAAGTTTTGATTACTTTTTTCTTTTCGTCATTCGCTTGAGCTTCAACTTTTTTCATCAAATGCTCATCGACGAAAGGTCCTTTTTTAAGACTACGTCCCATTATGTAGTTTTCTCCTTTAAATTATGTACCACAACGGCCTGTCGACCAAAGTCGACTACCGAGCTGGCGGATGTGTGATCATTAGCTAACTAACCAAAGATTATTTTTGGTTACGACGACGAACGATAAGTTTGTCTGATTTAGCTTTCTTATTACGTGTTTTAAGACCAAGTGCTGGTTTGCCCCATGGTGTAGATGGCGCTTTACGACCAACTGGTGCTTTACCTTCACCACCACCGTGCGGGTGATCATTAGGGTTCATTACAGAACCGCGAACTGTTGGACGGATACCTTTCCAACGGCTACGACCTGCTTTACCAAGGTTAACAAGTCCGTGTTGTTCGTTACCTACAGTACCGATAGTTGCACGACAAGTTCCCAAGATCATACGAACTTCGCCAGATTGCAAACGTACGAGGACGTATTTGCCTTCTTGACCCAATACTTGAGCAGATGCACCTGCCGCACGTACCAATTCAGCACCGCGACCTGGTTTCAACTCAATGTTGTGTACCACTGTACCAACCGGAATGTTAGCAAGCGGAAGGGCGTTACCGACTTTGATATCAGCTTCTGGACCAGAAACAATGCGTTGACCTACTTCAAGACCTTTTGGTGCAATGATGTAAGCTTTCACACCGTCTGTATAGTGCACAAGAGCGATGTTTGCAGTACGGTTTGGATCGTATTCGATTGTTTTAACAATCGCTTCAACGTTGTCTTTGTTACGTTTGAAGTCGATGATACGGTAATGACGTTTGTGTCCACCACCATGGTGACGAACTGTGATACGACCGTTGTTGTTACGACCTGCTGTTTTCTTTAAAGAAACAAGCAAGCTTTTCTCTGGTGTATTTGTTGTAATTTCAGCAAAATCCAAAGAAGTCATGTTACGACGGCCATTTGTCGTTGGTTTATAAACTTTAATACCCACGTGAATTCCTCCTTAGATTATTCAGCTTCAACTGCGAACAACTCAATAGCTTTTGAGTCTTCTGTCAAAGTGATGATTGCTTTCTTAACTTTGTTAGTGTAACCAACATAACGACCAACGCGTTTTTGTTTTGGTTTAACTGTAACTGTGTTGACGTTAGCAACTTTTACGCCTTCAAATGCAGCTTCAACAGCTTGCTTGATCAAAAGCTTGTGTGCACGTGTGTCAACTTCGAACACATATTTGCCAGCTTCCAGCTCAGTCATAGACTTTTCTGTGATGATAGGCTTTTTAATTACGTCGTACAAATTCATTATGCAAGAACCTCCTCAATAGTAGAGATAGCTGCTTTTGTTACAAGAAGTTTGTCCGCGCTTGTGATGTCAAGAACGCTTGCAGTAGCTGCAGTTGTTACCTTAACATTTGGAAGGTTACGAGCTGACAACGCTGCGAATTCGTTCCCTTCTTCAAGGATAACCAAAACTTTTGTATCAAGGCTAAGCGCTGCAAGTACTTTCGCAAACTCAGCAGTTTTTGGAGCTGCAAATGAAAGAGATTCAACAGCTACAAATTTGTTTTCAGCAACTTTTTCTGAATAAACTGATTTCAATGCTAGGCGACGAACTTTTTGTGGAAGTTTGTAGCCGTATGACCGTGGAGTTGGTCCGAAGACAACACCACCACCACGCCATTGTGGAGAGCGGATAGAACCTTGACGGGCACGACCTGTACCTTTTTGGCGCCATGGTTTGCGTCCGCCACCTGATACAGCTGAACGGTTTTTAACCGCATGAGTACCTTGGCGAAGGCTAGCACGTTGGCTGATGATAACATCAAATACTACTGATTCATTTGGCTCGATACCAAAGATCGCGTCGTTCAATGTTACTTCGCCAGCTTCTTTACCAGCTTGATCAAACAATTTTACTTTTGCCATGTTGACTGATTCCCCTTTCCTTATTATTTAGCAGCTTTGACTGCTGATTTGATGATGATAAGAGATTTCTTAGCACCAGGTACGTTACCTTTGATAAGGATAACGTTCTTTTCTGGAACAACTTGAACAATTTCAAGGTTTTGAATCGTCACGCGATTCCCACCCATGCGTCCAGCAAGTTTTTTGCCTTTGAAAACACGGTTAGGTGCGACAGGACCCATTGACCCTGGACGACGGTGGTAACGAGAACCGTGAGCCATTGGACCGCGTGATTGACCATGGCGCTTGATAACCCCTTGGAAACCTTTACCTTTAGTTGTACCTGTGACGTCAACAACATCACCAGCTTCGAATGTATCTACAGTGATTTCTGCACCAACTTCTAAGCCTTCAATGTTTTTGAATTCACGAATGAAGCGCTTAGGAGCCGTATTTGCTTTAGCAGCATGGCCTTTGGCAGGTTTGTTGCTCAAGATATCACGTTTGTCATCAAAACCAACTTGAACAGCAGCGTAGCCATCTGTTTCAACGGTTTTCACTTGAAGCACTACGTTAGGAGTTGCTTCGATGACAGTTACAGGGATGAATTCACCTGATTCAGTGAAGACTTGAGTCATTCCCACTTTTTTCCCTAAGATTCCTTTTGTCATGAGAAAATATTTCCTTTTCTTATTTTTACTTAAAAAGTTTTTAACGAGCGTTTTTTATGCTCAGGCAATCAAATTAAAGTTTGATTTCGACGTTAACACCACTTGGCAAGTCAAGTTTCATCAAAGCATCAACCGTTTTTTGAGTTGGCTCAATGATATCGATCAAGCGTTTGTGTGTACGCATTTCAAATTGTTCGCGAGAGTCTTTGTATTTGTGAGTCGCACGAATAATGGTATAGAGACTACGCTCAGTTGGAAGTGGTACAGGACCAGCAATTTGAGCTCCAGTACGAGAAGCAGTTTCTACGATTTTTGCAGCAGCTGTATCAAGCGTACGGTGTTCGTATGCTTTCAAGCGAATGCGGATTTTTTTGTTTGCCATCTTGTTCTCCTTTTTTCGTCTATTTAAGATAATAGGCTAGCTCTTCGAGAAAACCAACACGGATTGCGTGGCAATGCAACCAAGCGTGTCGCAACCTCTCGCGTCAAAGCTAAAGCTGTAATTTTTACAGCACCATAGTATGATAACAAATCTATTGGGAGATTGCAAGCTATTTGATGTTTTTTTTATTTTTTTAATGAAGGTTGTTTATTTCTTTAATGAAGGTTGTTTATTTCTTTAATGATTCCCTTATTAAAGTGACTGAACTGATATGATCTTTCTGCTAAACCGTCTCTCTTCTATATGATGGATAGCTTGCAGAAATCGCTTTTCAGATACTACTTCATTTATAATAGAAGAAAAAGACACCTTCGACTGATAGGCCGAAGATGTTAACTACTATCGCATTTGTTTCCCAATCGTAAAGATTGCTTGGGTCCCAGGTCCAACATGGGCCGCAATGATGGGCCCCAGCGGGAACAGGTGGACTTCCTCTATAGAAGGTTCCGTGAGCAGTCTTTCTTTTATCGATTCTGCCGTTTCAATATCGTCCGCATAAGCAACGATGGCAACTGGTTCAGCGATATCCTGAAGAGCCAACTGGATAAATTCTGTCATTGCTTTTTTGCGTCCACGAACCTTAGCTACCGACTCCAGCTTACCGTCTCTTTGAATCGAAATAATGGGTTTGATGTTGACCAAACCTCCTATAAAAGCAGAAGCCTTGGAGATCCGACCACCCCTCATCAGGTGATTAAGATCATCCACCAAGAAATGAGTCTTGAGGCGAGAAGCCAGGTCTGCGATTTTGTCACAGGTCTCTTCTAGGGATAAGCCAGCGTCTCGCAGACGAGCTGCCTCCATAACCAAATACCCTTCACCCGCTGAGGCCGCTAAGGTGTCCACAATGGTAATTGTTGCCCCAGGATAATCGTCCAAAACCATGTCACGTGCCATAACAGCGGACTGATAGGTCCCAGAAAGCGCTGATGAGAAGGCAACATAAAGAACAGCAATTCCTGATTGGGCTTTTTCGGTAAAATAAGCTTCAAATTGACCAACATTGATTTGACTGGTTGTCGGCTGACTACCAGCCGCCATCTTTTCCAGCAAAACAGGGCTCGTAAGCTGGTCTGGCCCCACTGTCTCGTAATGAACCCCATCTAATTGCACGGTCAAACCAAGCACATCAACCTGATGCTCTGTCAACCATTGGGTTGCTAAATCCGCTGTTGAATCTGTTAAAATTTGAAATATCATAAAACTCCTTACTGACGATTGCGGTATACTTCATACATGAGAACGGCAGCTGCTACACTGGCGTTAAGGCTCTGCACATGCCCACTCATCGGGATGGTAATCATCTCATCTACCTGCTTTTTAATATTAGCCGAAATTCCCTTGCCTTCATTGCCAATAATCAAGGCCACCTTGCCTGCTGTGTTCCACTTGGTCGATGGGGTCCCGTCCATATCTGTCCCAAAAATCCAAAAACCCGCTTCCTTGAACTTGTCTAGAGTCTGGGAGAGATTGGTCACTCGGGCAATCGGCATATGCTCCACAGCACCTGTCGAGGTCTTTGCCACCACTGGTGTCACTCCGACCGCACGATGCTTGGGAATGATGACACCTGAAACATTGGTCGCATCTGCTGTCCGCAAAATCGAACCAAAATTATGAGGGTCATTGAGACCATCTAGAATAAGAACCAAGGGATTTTCCTCAGTTGCGACCTTTGCTAAAATCGTGTCCAACTCGGCATAAGCGTACTCCGCCACACGCAGGACAAACCCTTGGTGGACAGCTCCCTCTGTCATTTCTGACAGGGTCTTTTTAGGCGTCCAAGAAATGGATACTTTTTTCTCTGCTGCTAAAGCCTTGACCTTATCCACATTCTTGCCACGCAAGTCATCTTGCACATAGAGCTTATTGCCTGTATTGGCCTGTAAACTCTCCATTACGGCATGCACGCCGTAAACAATATCTGTTTTTTCCATAGGGCTATTATAACAAAAAGAAACTTGAATCATCAAGTTTCTTTGCTTTTGTATTTGTCTATGATAGTGATTAAGTGTATGAACTGATTATATTTCAGCAATCAATTTTATCTGGCCCTTAAGCCCAAACGGCTCCACTGTTAGGTACTGGTTTAAACCACCTCGAAATTGAGTTCCTAAAGTATTCGTCACCTCAATTCGGATAGTATTTCGTCCTGTTTTTAAAAAAGGTGCCACATCAAAGACATATGGTGGTGCAATGCGAACACCAGTTGACTTACCGTTAATAAATACTTCTACTATTTCGTATGCTCGTTCCAAAACCAAACCTATTATTTTAGAGGCCTCTTCTACTTCGAATTGACTCTCATAGGCTACTGTCCCAACATATCGCTCATATCCTGATAATTCATTTATGAACGTCAGTTCTGGTAAATTTGTTAATGTGTTAAAAACAGGGTATTCTATTGCACTTGATAGAGACACCTCCCATTTACCTTTTAATGGTAGCAACATTTCAAAGTTATTACGCGGTACGTCGATATCGATACCTCTGCCATCCTCCCCAAAAACCCACATAATGGTTTCATACGGTTTTAGGATTAGCCGATGATCTATGACTGAACTATATTTGTCAAGATAAGCATCGTAAGCTACTGGATTACCTTCTATATTTGAAAAATATACCTTCGAATTTACTATTTCTGATAAACTTTCATTAAAGAACAAATAATAATCTTTTTCGCTTTTTTGATAATGGTAATAAACTAAATCTGGAAAAGCAGTTTCTAAGATGATATCTGTCATGTTTGCCAAGGTATTCGTTAATTGAGAAAGATCCACCACTTCATATCCACTTTTTAGTTTTATAGCGGTTTTAGGCTTTTTATTAATCAGTAACACTTTGACACCATTATCAAGTAACCGATTCAAAGTAGCAACCACACGTTCTGAATAATATTCCGCCTCCGGAACCACCAATGCCTTAAAATTTTCTTCATTGATAGCAAGTTTTCCATCTTCACAACTGCCAAACTCTATATGATCTAAGCTAACAATGTCCATATCTAGCTGATGTTCCGTTAACTCTCGTGTCACAAGCTCAACTGACATCGCTTGTCCACCCCACTCCAATTCAGCTGGGTATAATACCGCAACAGAAGCGATATGTTTCCCTTCACTTAAGTAGCTCATAATGCGATTGGCATACGTTGTTAAATGATGCATGTATCGATACTGAGGATTGTGTCCATGAGCATAAAAATGTGGCGGGCAATCAAAGTCTGGAAAAGTTTTTGGAGAAAAAGCGTGGGGAACGATATAATTGATCCCTCTAACCATCAAATGATCTGTTATCCATTTCATCGTTTTAAGCCCTTCATTCCAACCGTATGCTCCAAAGGCTTCACACATAGCGCGTCCTTGCTTATGAGGAGACAGGTGAGCTGCAGACACTCCTAATTTAGCCAGCGCATAATGGTAAAACTGACCATCACTGCCCCCTGTCTGATAAGCATCATGATGATATGGCATTCCTGGAACAATTTGTCCACCTATCACATCAATCCCTGAAAAATGTTGTGCTTCCTGCCCTCTAAAAAAATGCCCAGCGCCATACCCCAATCGACTATGGGCACCATTGTCCTCTATATTATGGCCGACATAATCAACTCCATGGCTAGAGCACCATTCTGCTAAGACTTTCGTAAAATTTTGATGATATAGCTTAGTTATTAAATCCATGTATTTCACACGGATTTCTTTCTCCGAACCGTCTTTTGAGGAAGTCCATAAGAGTATTAAATGACTCGGTTCGAAAGTCAATTCTTTCTCCAAACCTGATCGCCAAGGTAACACTTGCTCTGTTCCAATTCGTGCTTGTGTTCCCTTAATGTTTCCAAAACGGGGTTCATCTGAGAAAAAGGCTGTTATTGTCCTCCCAAAATACTGACTTAACTTTTGATAATGCCTCTCATAAACTTCGTCTACCAAAACCTGAGTTGCATCCGATACTAGGGGATTAAGGTAATCCTTTGTGCTTTCTTCACCACCTTCATAAGTTGAAAAAATTACAAATACCGACCAGTCTCCCTTTGGAATATCTAAAAATATTGTATCGTCCTTATACCGGCTACTAATATCATACAACTGGCATATATCGACAGGATCCCCTTCTTCAGTGCGGTTATGAGGTCGTCCAACTAGGTAAGTTCCAATTACCTCAATTATATCTGTTTGTCCTATTTCCCATGGTCGCCCTTTTAATTGACTCGCATCTATCCGCGCACCTTCAAATGGCCCAACAAGATCAAATCTCCTATACGTTAAATATTGTTTGCGATATTGAGGATAGTGCTCTTTTATTTTCCCATTAGCATAGCCTGTAGGAAAATGCGAATCATCTAAAATCCATGCCTTAATTTCTCGCTTTTGACATTCTTCAAGAATAATTTCAAGGTCTCGCCACCACTTGTCGCCAACAAAATCAGGGTGTGGACGTGACTCTATACAAACTCCTCGCATTCCAGATTGATAAATTTTAGAAACATAATCTCGTAAAACTACCTCACTCTCCCCATGTTGCCAAAAAAAAGGATAAAAATGATTAGTAACGTTTGTCATTGTAAACCTCCAGATAAAGAATAGACTCGACTAAGAAGCCAAGCCTATTTCATTTTATGCTTTTATTTTCTTTTCTTCACCGGTTCCCAAAACAAAGTTCAAAATAATTGGAACAAAGAATGCTACTGCTGCTGCAATTATAAAGGAATACATTCTATGCAAACTATTTGTTTGTGGATCAATGAATAGAGGAAATGCCATCAAACCACCATTCCCGAAACCATAGATTTTAGCATTAGCAAAGGCTTGAATTGCTCCAGCCAGTCCTCCAGAAATAAAGGCATAGACAAATTGGCGACGATACGGAAGAGCTACACTATAAATAATCGGTTCAGTGATACCAATCAGCCCTGTAATACCAACTGAATAACCCATTGATTTATTTTTAGCATTTTTGGTTTTCAATGCAAATCCAATAGCAGCTCCAGCTAGCGCAAATACTGTAACTTGGAAGACTGCATTAATCGGATCTTGTCCAAGATTTGTAATGTTATTGATGAGTACTGGAATAAAAGCATAGTGTAAACCAAAAATAACAACTACTTGCCAGAAGGCTCCCCCAATAATTCCGAAGAGAATTGGACTAAAATTATAGATGGCCATAACAATTGCTGCTAAACCGTTTGATAACTGGGTCATCACAGGACCTAAAACTAAGAAAGCTAGTGGTGCTGTAACTACCAAAGTAATCAACGGTGTGAACATCCAACTAATTGTTTCGTGAATTCTCTGTGCTAGAAACTTCTCAATTTTAGCAGCTACAAAGGCTGCAACCATTGCAGGAAATAGTGACTGAGTATAATTAACAAGAACAACTGGAATCCCAAAGAATGAGATACTCTCACCAGCAGTTTGTAATGCAATGATATCCGGGAACACAAGAGAAGCTCCTAAAACGGCCCCTATAAATTGACTTCCACCAAATACTTTACTTGCATTAAACCCAACCCAAATAGGTAAAAAATAAAAGAAGCTCTGTGCTACAGCATACCAGATTTGATAAGCACCATCCGTTGGTTGCAGGAGTTTCATAGCAACTGCAAGAGCCAATAAACCTTTTAAAATCCCTGCAGCACCCATAATTCCAAATGTAGGGGTCATAATTCCTACAATACTCTTAAAGAATCGATTAAAAAGATTCCCTTGTTCTTTTTCGGTCGGAGCTTCCTCGTCTGTAATCGGAGCACCCATTGCTTTTAGAAATTCTTCATGAACTGTAGGAACAGTTAAACCAATAATAACTTGATATTGACCACCCGCAAAAACACTTCCATTGACTTTTTCTAGGCTGTCAATCGCCTCTTTCTGAACCTTGCTCTCGTCAACAAGAACAAGACGTAAACGCGTTGCGCAATGCGTCGCACGCGTTACATTCTCTGCCCCCCAACGAGGTCTAAAATGTTTTGAGCTAATGTTTCGTTTGTCATAAGCCTTCCCCTTTTTTATGATATTTAAATTGTAATCGTTTTCTATTAAATTGTAACTACCTATGTTTTAGAAAAAACATATCAGTTTTTTAGGACTGTTTTAGAATAACCAACAGTGTGTCATGAACAAATCGTGACATTTTAAAGGTTGTTTGATTCTTTTCTAGGTTAAACTCACACGTTGCTCCCGACCGCCTGTTATTTTCTAAATCAATAAAGTATGCATCCCGTTGACTATAATCTCCAGAAAGTTTTATCTGGATATTTGAAGGTACGTAGACTAAAATCAATCTCTCATTTTCTGCTATTCGGATTTCAGTTGCTACAGTCTTTCGTGACTCACTAGACTCCAGCATACCAGTGGACTTCCCGTTCAGCAATAGATGTTGCGCTGGTTCTATACCAAACAATTGTTCCGTCTCAAAAAATTGCCTAATAAAGCCATAGTCAGAGGCTCCTTCAAACTTTAATGCCTCTCGCCAATCATATGGCGTTTCAAAGGCTTCACCTATTGACGAATCAAAATAGAGATTCTCATCATGCCAACTCCAAATGCCATGAGCTCCGTAAGTGATTCCTGCATTCGCCCCTGCTAAAATGCTTTGCCACGCAACTTTTCTCACATCCTGTCGATTAAAACGTCCATATTCCCGACGACTATAGCCCATCATTTCATAACAAGGTTCCGAATTAATAACTGGCTTAGTCGGTTCTTTATGGTAAAAATAATCCGCTAAGCTATAAGCAGTTTCTTGAAATTGTTGGTTATGCCCAGACTGATACATATAAAAATCAACAGAAGGTTCCTTTAAAAAGTAAGCAGGAATCTCTTTATAACGACCTCTAATATGCATTGCTGTTAAAGAGTTTGGCGATAACTCTTTAACCTTTTCCAGTGCCTTACCGTAGTATTCTTCAATTACTTCTTGCGTTTGAAAATCAGTATCTCCACTAATAATGTAGAGGGGCTCATATCTATCATATCGAGAAACGATAGTCGTTACATAATCTTCAATGAGTTCTTTAGGAAACAAACCAACTTGCCTGATATTCATCTGACTAGCCCATGTATCTGGAATATAGTTTGCCCAAAGTAAAACAAGAGCAACTGTTATTCCTTTCTCATAAGCCATACCTATCATTCGTTCTGCTCTTTCAAAATAGTCCTCATTAGGCTGAGAATAATCAAAATAACCATTCTCCTTTTGACTAAATGGTAGAATACCTAAACGTGAGCTACTAGAATCCCATTGCCAAAGCATATTTACTTGTATGACATTAAATCCTTGCTCTTTACGGTAATTCAAGTAATATTCCCAATCCTCTTCTGAGATATTTGTAAAAGCACTCCAACATGTATCTGCTAAATAAAAAGTTTCTTTCCCATTTTTTGTAAATACACGCTTATTGTTACTAACTTTAAACATATCTTCTACCTCCCTTTGTAAAAGCCTCCTCGAATTGTTTTATTTGGATAAATCCACTCTAAAAACAAATCTACCCATTTGTACACCTGAGCATCTTCATTACTTGACTTAACCCCAGTTCGCAAATCGCCTAGGACTAACCCATGTTTTCCCTTATCAAATAGATGTAATTCATAAGGGATTTGATGGTAATCTAATTGCAAAGCAAATCTTAAGGCGTTCTCTGCGGGAACTAGTTTATCTTCTCTCGTATGCCAAATAAATGCTGGCGGAGTCATTGTGGTCACATGCAATATGGGGTTCATCGCATCTATCAACTCTTGGTTCGGAGTTACACTCCCGGTTGTAGCATAAGTGATAGAATCTATCTCTCCAAAATCCAACTTGCGTTTTGGTGTAAAATCTAAAGCGGCATAAGCCAAAAGCAAATGAGTAGGTCTATACAATTCTTTGGGTTTTCCCACTTTTTCTTCCAACCATTCTTCGTGCCACAAAGTTCCTAATTGAGCCGCAAGATTCCCCCCTGCTGAATATCCTGAAACAATAATTTGATTAGTATTAATTGAGAATTCTTCAGCATTTTCTCTTAAGTAAATAACTGCTAGCGCTAGTTCAATTAACGGATTAGGAAATACTGAAACCGGATTTTCAGGAAGCTCTTCAACTTTATTAACATTGAATCTCTCAAGTCCTTCTGTCGCATAATGAACTACAACAACATGAAAACCTTCTGCTAAAAATCTGAGCGCTACCGCTTCATCTTCTCGAAAAGATGTCCATAAATAAGCACCTCCCGGGCATATAACAATCGTCGGGAAAAGACGTTCACGATCTATCTCTTCATTGGCTTCTTGAAAATAGTATTTAGCATAGGCGCCGTTTTGACCGATTTTTCTCTCAAAAAATTTCATAGCTTCTCCTATCATTATTTTGTTTAATAAACTAAAAAATTTAATAGTGAATACACCTTGAATTATAACGCGTCCATGATAAAATAGAACTAACAAATCATTAGAAATACACTATCAATTCTTTAGGAGTAACGATGGATTTTAAGCGTTTAGAAAAATATTTGTTTGCATTAACTGATAGCGAGAAACGATATCTTGAAAATGATGTCCCTGATTATTACAAGCATCCAACAACAACTATTCAAAATAGATCAGTATATCATTTTTCATACAAGCAATTTCCCAAAGATAAAATAATTCCTTTCTTTATACGAAAACAAAGTCGATTTGTACCTGTTCCAGAACACGTCACAGATGTCATCGAAATTAATTATGTCTACAAAGGAACTGGGCATCAGAAAATTAACGGTAGAACCATTACTCTCAAACAAGGAGACCTAATTATCATTGATACAAATGCCAGCCACGAAGCTGAAGCTGTAGGTATAGATGATATTATTATCAGCATCAATGTTACTCAAGACTTCTTTAAACAACATTTCTCAAATCTTTCTAAAGACTCTTCAATTCTATCTCAATTCCTTTTTCAGGCTATCTCCCAAAGTCGCCATCATAACCAATATCTTATTTTTTGGGGTGAGGATACTCAAAATCTCCATCTTTTATTTCAACAATTACTGCACGAAACCTATTTTCCAACCCAATATTATGTTCAAATCCAAAGTCATTTTCTTCAATTAATTCTCCTAGAATTAATCACATCCTTTTCTGTAGAAGCAAATGGTATTAATAAAGATAGTGAAAAACAACAACTAACGTTAGATATTCTAAATTTCATTGACCATCACTATTTGACAGCAACACTATCTGACTGTGCAAAACATTTTGGTTATAATAGCAGTTATTTTAGCCAACTTGTCAAGCAAACAACCGGATTAACGTTTAAACAATTACTCCAATCCAAAAAGCTCGAAGTCAGCCTTATTCCTTTACTCCATTCCTCAGCATCTATTCAAGATATCGCTATTGATTCAGGGTTTTCAAACTTGAATCAATATTATAAACTCTTCAAAGAACACTATGGAATGACACCTGCTAAGTACCGATTAAGTAAGGGGGAACCTTCAATATAATCATTTCAACTATGCTATAACTATTTCTTAAAAAATCTGCTTCTTTCATTAAACCTCTTATCGACCGCTACTTTTCACCTTCTGGTATATGTTGTCATTACATCAAAAAAACCTAGGTTCATAGAATCACCTAGGTTTTTAAATTCGGTGTGAGCGTCATCTTTTCAGAATCTACGCTACCGTCACAATGATACGCCTATAACTTTTGAGAGGTAGTTCTGTTTGATTGCTAACTTCCGCGATCATATGTATGGTGTCTCCTGTTTTCGCATCTTCAGGGATCACGAATGATACAGCTTTCGTATCAGAGTTAGTTAGTGGTAAACTCCAATTGTTCTCCATTTGCTCAGAATGCCAGGAATCAATGACTTCTCTATTTCCAAGTTTCCATGATCTAGAGGTTAACGCTATATGGCTAAAGTCCCAATAGGTAGAAGCTTCATGATAACACCACCAGTTATACGTTAAAGCAAAACCATTAGGATCTGAGGCACTCACCTTAAGAGTGACTTCTTCTCCAGGTTTAGCTGACATGCTTTCCATTTCAGTGTCAATCTCTGGATAGTGACTGGCTTCTTCAAAGGTAGCTGCCACACACCATTTCGCACGCGCTGCAAAGTCTGACTGTATATCCTTAATCCATCGGTAAAGATTGTATTCTTGCTCAAAACGTTTTTCCTTTGGATTATAATCAATTGCTTTTTCAGTAGTATAAGTTTTAGGGTTTATTTCGGTGAAGCGTCCTCCCCATCCACCAAAACTTGGATGCTCGAATCCACGCAATCCTGTTTGTAGAAGATTGAAATAAGAAGGAGAGTCCCTTTCAGAAATAAAATCGTATCGGTCATAGTCAGGGTGGGTATCAAGCCATTCTTGTTGACCAAATTGATCTTTATCAATCTCACCTTCTAAATAGTAACCATCTCCAACCAAAGCATATTGGTTTAATAAAACTCCTTCAATGGCATCGTTATTATAGCCTATTTTTTCATTTTACAGCAAAAATTAGCAGAGAGATGCCCTAATTTTTACTTTATTTAGCACTGATTTTTTTAATCGCTACTTTTCCCATTTAAAGTCAAAAAAGAAAACCGAAGCGGCTTTCTTTTTTTTGATCTTTTATACACTGATAATCTATGAAGATGTCAATCTATTAACTGCTTGGTCCCAGCCTGCCAACTTTTCTAAACGAATAGAAGCAAAGGAGGGTTCAGGGGACATTCGATGACTACTCAGTTGATCAAGAATAGTTTCTGGATAGGCCCCACAAGATATACCAGCTAAATAGGCAACACCTGTACAGGAAGCCTCTTCTACAGTTGCAACATCAACATCTGCCTTAGCTAGATTACTTTGAAATTGCATGAGATAAGCATTCTTTGTCGGTCCACCATCAGCACTGATCCGTTTGATTTCTAGTTTCGAAACGGATTTCATAGCACTCAGAACGGCGTTGATTTGGTACGCAATACTTTCAAGACCAGCTTTAACCAATTCTGCTCGACCAGTTGTGCGCGTCATCCCAACAAAAGCAGCGGTGACATCATCTCTAAAATAAGGTGCTCCCAATCCAGAAAAAGCAGGTACTAGATATGTCTTATCCAAGGGATTCGCTTCGGCTACAAGCTGATTAAGCTCATCCATGTCTTCAAAAAGGTGAAGGCTATCTTTCAACCATGTCATAACAGCTCCAGAATAATTGATATTTCCTTCTATTACATAATGACATGTACCTTGAGACTGCCAACCTACAGAAACTGCAAGGTTTTCAGGCATAATAGATACTTCTGTCCCAATATTCATCATAATTGAAGAGCCAGTCCCATAAGTAGCCTTAATATCTCCTGCCTCGAACCCTTTGTGAGCAAAGAGTGCAGCATGAGAATCACCCATAACAGCATGAATAGGAACAGGATGGGGCAATATCCCATCAAAATCAGTCTCTCCAAAATTTGCATCTGAAGCTTCAATTTGAGGAAGACAGCTGACAGGGATCCCGAAAAGACTACATAATTCCTCATCCCATGCCCTCTTTTCAAGATTCATTAGCTGGGTGCGACTAGCATTGGAAACATCCGTCTTAAACGATTTCCCAGATGTGAGTTGATAAATCAGCCAAGAATCGACTGTCCCACAGGCAATTTGGTCAAGTTCTCCTTGATAGTGCTTTATTAACCAACTGTATTTAGCAGCAGAAAAATACGGAGATAAGGGCAACCCAGTTTTTCGTTTAACCATGGAAGCTTGAGAAACATCCATCTGATCCGTAATAGCCTTAGCACGCGCACATTGCCAGACAATTGCATTGTCAATCGGCTGACCAGTACCCTTATACCAGGCTAGGGCGGTTTCTCTCTGATTGGTGATTCCAACAGCGATCAACTTATTTTTATCAATATCTCGGATTAGTTCATCAACTAGATTAATGACATTGTCATAAATCTCTGTGGGATTATGGGAGACCCATCCCTGCTCACTGATAATCTGTTGATGAGCACAGCTGAGTTTTTTTACGATTTTTCCTTCCTGATCAAAAAGGAGTACCTTCGTTCCCTGAGTGCTTTGATCAATACCTATCACATAAGTCATAGGCTTAGCCTCGGGCAGGGCGGAAGTAGGTTGCATCATCCCCAGCCAGGTACGCCTTCACTTCATCTTCGATCGGATCGTAGAGGTCTGCTTTGATGCCTAGGTACTTACACGCTTCATAAAGCACTGGAACGACATCAGATTGAATAGCTGCCACGTGATGGATATATGGTCCATACACTAAATGTGATTCCAAACGGTTCAAATTGTCAAATTCCACATAACAGTATGTTCCTTGATTATAGGGACCATCAATTCCCTTGGCATTACCAATCAATAAAGAATACTCTCCATTATCCCCATCAAAGCGACACAAGGTATAATCTGTTTTCTTAGCTAGAAAACCAACTGAACCAGGATAATCAAAGACAAAATGGCGTGGTGGCAAAATTGGTTTTGTTTCAGCTGTTTGATAAGCAAACACCCCCAAATGTTGGAGCAATTCACCATTTGGATTTTCTGGATGGCGACAGTTAACATCAGCAAAGATAGCTCTGTGTTCTCCCATAGATGCAGCTTCTACTAAAAGTTCTGAAATCGCCCCATGAACATCTGTTTCACATACAAATGGAATGCCTTCTTCTTGCAAAAGAGACAAAGATGCGTAAGGTAAAATACCAATTTCTTCTTGAAGGGCTGTCCAACACTGAATGACACCAGCATTACAACCATAAAATTTGCACAAGTTTTCAAGAGCTACTTTTAAAGCAGCAACCATAGTCAATTCATCTGCAGTAATTTGAACTTCTGTATTTGTGTGGAACCAGTCTTCAACCGACTTTACTGTTTCAGTTTCTTCTACCTTAACGCGATTGATTTCATTGACCAATTCACGGATTGGAACTGGCGATAAGTCGATGTTGAACCGTTCCAATAACTCTCCCTCATTGCAGATAACCGTCCAGAAGTCAAATGGACGAGGACCAACTTGCAAAATACGAGTGTTTTTAAAGGTTTTGACAACATTACAAACCTTGACAAAATCTTTCACACCACGTTCAAATGCAGGGTCGTCTACATCAGAGTTCTTGATATAGGTAAAAGGTACCTTGAAACGGCGCAACACTTTTCCGATGGCAAAAAGGCCACACTGACTGTCACGCAACCGCGAACCATCTTCCGCAGGCGTTTCATCTTTTGGTCCCCACAGCAAGACAGGGACATCAAGCTGTTTTGCCAAGCGCGCAACTGCGTATTCTGTTCCAAAATTTTCGTTAGCGATAAAGAGGCCATCAATGCCTGCAGCCTTAAATTTTTCAGCAGCAGCATTGACACTCGCATCATCAAAAATCAACCCATCGTCATTAATATCCTTGATATCAATGTAATCAATAGCCCATTCATCTAATTTTTCACGTGTGTAATTAGCATACTCAATAGCTGCATCTGCACTAAACAAATTACGACGTGTTGGAGCAAATCCTAAAGTAACTTTATCCATTTTTTTACCTACCTTTTTAAGAGTTCTTTAACAGATTGACTGATACCGTCAACCGATATACCATAGTGATTGAAAACTTCCGCCGTTGTCCCAGTGACAATGTGATCGTCTGGTAGAGCCATGATTTTTAAAATACCACGTCCTTCTTGAGCAACAACAGATGCGATGGCCTCTCCGAGACCTCCATGCGGACTATGTTCTTCAACAGACACAATACCTGCTGTCTCTGTGATTGCTTTTTTTACAGTCTCTGCATCAAATGGTTTTAAACTTGCAAAATTGAGAACCCGTGCTTTAATCCCCTCATTTGCCAAGTTTTCCGCAGCGTCCATAGCCACTCGAACCGTTTCACCAACTGCTGCAATCGTGATGGCATCTCCCGATACCATCTCACGCGCCTTTCCAATTTCAAATGAAACATTATCAGCTGTGAAACAATCTTCAACTGGATTTCGGCCAAGACGAATGTAGGCTGGCTTGTCTGACTTAACTAAGTATTCAAAAACTGCTTTTGTTTCATGACGGTCTGCCGGAATAATAACTTCTAAATTTGGAATGGCCCGTGTCACTGCAATGTCTTGAAGAGAATGGTGACTCATTCCTAGAGCACCGTAGCTGACGCCACCGCTAATCCCGACTAATTTGACATTCTTGTTAGAATAAGCTACGTCAACTTTAACTTGCTCAATGCTTCGCATACTAAGAAAACATGCGGGTGATGCCACAAAGGGCCGTTTTCCATTGAGAGCTAACCCTGCTGCCACACCGACTATATTTTGCTCAGCAATACCGACTTCTATATGTTGTTCAGGTAGAGTCTCACCAAACTTGACAAGAGAAGCCGACCCTCTTGAGTCACTGGTTAGGACCACGATATCTTTATTCGATTGACCTGCTTCTACTAAAACATCGCACATCACAGCTCTGTTTGCTATCTTATTTGCCATTGACTAACTCCTCCAACGCTCGATCTAGGTCAGCAATTGCTGCTTCATACTCTTCTGAATTAAGAGCATGGTGGTGCCAGCTTGCCACCCCTTCTGCAGCAGATACTCCTTTTCCTTTTAAGGTATTCGCAATAATAACCGTTGGTTTGCCTTCAACCTTGTCCTTGTACGCAGCTAATAATTGCTCGATATCATTGCCATCTTTTACATCAACCACATGCCAACCAAAGGCTTCCCATTTGCCATGAAGATCTTTTAGTCCCATGACATCTTCCGTCGACCCAGTAATTTGAAGTCCATTGCGGTCAATAATAGCCGTCAAATTATCAAGCTTATATTGAGTAGCTGCCATAGCCGCTTCCCAGACAGAGCCTTCTGCCAGCTCACCATCACCCATCAGAGTATAAGTTTGATAGTTGGCACCATCTAATTTGGCTGCTAAGGCACTCCCTACAGAAACAGATAGACCATGCCCTAATGAACCTGTGTTCATCTCAATCCCGTCAACAAGATTATTAGGATGCCCTAATAGGCGTGAATCAAATTGAGAGAAGGTTTTTAATTCTTCCTTTTCAATAAAGCCCTTATCCGCTAAAATAGCCCAAAGGATTTCAACAGCATGTCCTTTACTTTGAATGTAGCGATCCCTTTCAGGGTCTTCTGGATTATTTGGATCAACATGAAGTTGGTGATAATACAGACTGACTAAAATATCGGTACAAGACAAGTCAGATCCCACATGGCCCGCTCCCGCCTCATAGATCATGGTCACAAAATCTTTCCGAAGCTCGATAGCCTTACGTTTTAAATCTAATAAATTCATTTTTAGACATTCTCCTTACTGAAATACCCAACACAAAGACCGACAACAACTCCTTTCTATACTTTCTATACTTTCTATAGCGTTTAGGCATTTCGTTATTCTAAAACCATCCCTTTCTAACTGAAAGGATTTTACAACCTTATTTTAAGATCTACGAGACTTTCTTGCAACCGTTTTTAATAAAAAATCACTTAATTTATTTTAGTTTAGTAAACTAATTTGACATCTCTTTTATTTTCATTTATACTTGGTTTACACTAAATTTCAAGGAAAACATTATGATTAAGTTAGAAGATATTGCTCGGTTAGCGGGGGTTTCAAAGGCAACAGTCTCGCTCGTTTTAAATGATAAGCCTGGTGTTAGTCAACAAAAGAGAGAGGAAATTCTCCAGCTTGTAAAAGATCACAAGTACCGTCCATTACGAAAACCTCGACAAAAAGAAGATAATTCTTCTCGTTATATGGTTCGTCTATTGGCTTGCAACGAAGTAAATCGATTCACTTATAATTTCCAAAAACTTCCTCATTTCAATGAGTTGATCAATGATTTTTTGGTGCTTTCTCCTGATTTTCAGATTCATCTTACTGTGAATTCCATTTCCATCAACCACCTTAAAGATGATTTAATGACTCTTGAAAACCAGCAAACTTCAGACGCTATTATCCTACTCGGAACAGATCTTCCAGAAAGTGTTCTGATTAGGATAAAAGAATTGCATGACCACATCATTGTTATCGATACCTGTTTCGACCACCTTAATAGTAATTTCATTAGCATCAATAACTATCAAGGTGCTTTTATTGCTACTGAACATCTCATTCAAAATGGTCATAAAGACATTGGTTACGCTATGGCAAAATATCGGATTCGTAACTTCCAAGAACGTTATAATGGGTTTGAAGGAGCCATGAAAAAACACGCTCTGGATTCTAAGCAATTTCATCGCTTACGGTTTTCCGCTAATTCTATTGGAACGTATCCTGATAAGATTCCTTCTTCCACATTACCAACAGCATTCTTTTGTGAGAACGATTCTATCGCCATCAGTTTAATCCGCTCCCTCCAAGCTGTAGGAATTCGTGTGCCTGAAGATATTTCTGTTATTGGTTTTGATAATATTTCAGAAGCTGCTATTATCACACCAGAATTATCTACCATCGATATCAATCGCCAGTTTATGGTGACCAAAGCTCTTGAAAAAGCTGTCTCTATCATAAAAAATGGTGAAATTAATCAAACGCAGACACGCATCAATACCCGCTTAATCATTAGGGATTCTGTTAAAACGATAAAACCCCTTAGCTAATGTGCTTTAGCTAAGGGGTTTTTAAGAAAAAATTGTACTAACGCCAGCTATCAATCTTAACAATAAATTCTGATTCCACAATCTTTAAAATATCGTATTGTTTGTCTATAAAATTTGAGTCTTATAGTACTCTTTTATTCTTTAATAGGAATAAATTCGATAGTAAATGAGTATAAGAAGTCTTCATTAAGTAGACGGTACTGCTCAGCAACCTCTGGCCCACAACTAGCTGATCCAAGTCCATATTGACCATAGTCAATATTAACCTCTAAATAGTCTTCTTTTTCTAATTCATAAGTATGCTCAGATTTATCTACTTGCTCAGTTGAATAATTTCTAACAGAAAAATCAAATGACTCCCCGTAAAACTTTAATAAATTACCTTCTCTATCACTCAACCATAATGTTCGAGTTTCGATATGATTCCCATTTTCTTGAGGGCGAACATAGTTAGTCCACATCTCTTCCACATCTGCCGTCCACACTCCTATCATTCCGGCTTCTCTACTGTCTATGTAAGTTTCATTAGGACCCAAACCATACCAACTAACTTTTTGAAATGATTCGTCTAAAGCAAACTGTAAACCAATTTTAGGTAATGTTTTTGGACCATTACCATAAGGTTTCCCAAAAATTGAAACTTTTAGTTGAGTAGAAGATAAGATCTGATATTTCGTGGTTACTGATACCCCCCACTCTTGGGCAATTGCTGCAATATCGGAAACAACCTCAACAGTATAAACACCATCGTCTCTTGAAGTACTGATGTTTACAATACGTTCTTTTAGGGCGTTTACATTTTTTTCATACCATTCTTGAACGACAGGTTTAGCATGAAATTCTTCTAAGCCTAAACGATCATTATCTGTTAATGCACGCCAAAAATTCATTTTTGGTGGAAGTTTAAATAATGACTTTCCTTTAACAAACCACTGACTCCAAACTCCGAATACTTTGCTAAAGTTGAGTTCATTTTCCTGATTTTGAAAACTCAAACTATTATCCAGTTCTACTTTAGAAACATCTTCTGTTCTCGCCATATGAATAGTGTCATTTTGCTTATAGGAAGGCATTTCACTTTGGCCCCAAGCAACTACTATTGGATCTCCATTATCATTTGACGGCAAAGTCAAATCGATAAACTTAACAGTAACTAATAAGTTATCTATGTCACTCAATCTTCTTCCCAACCATTTGTTTTGGATTGGTAACAGGATCGTACAACTAGGTGCTAATTCAATATTCGGAAGAGAATAGCGATATAAAATATTTCCTTCACATTCAAATATGACTTCTCCTTGAAGAGAATCTAAATTACGAAAAGTAAAATCATTCCTAAGCTCCATCCTTTCTGCTTCTAAATCAATCTCTATATGCACTGGTTCACATATTTTTTTCCATTCATGCAAAGCAGGAGAGGGCGTACGATCTGGAAATAAAAGGCCGTCAATTACAAAATTGCCATCATGAGGGGTGTCTTTAAAATCCCCCCCATATGCATAATGCCTTTCACCGTCTATATATTGTAAAATTCCATGATCAATCCATTCCCAGATAAAACCTCCTTGGAGTCGACGATAAGATTGAAACACTTTAAAATACTCTTTAAGGCCTCCAGGTCCATTTCCCATAGCATGCCCAAATTCACAAAGAATATGGGGTTGTTTAAGTTCTTTTCTATTTCCTTGAATAATCATCTCTTCTACAGATGTATACATTGTTGAAAAAATATCAGCAGCATTATTCTCAGAAGGATTCCCCTCTTCAAGTAATCGCCGCGTCTCGCCTTCATAATGTATAAGACGAGAGGAATCCTTACTTTTTATCCATCTAGACATAGCTAAATGGTTCTGGCCAAATCCAGATTCATTGCCTAAAGACCAAATAATAATAGAGGGATGATTTTTATCACGTTCTACCATTCTCATAACTCTATCCAGATAAGTTGGTAACCACTCAGTGTCATCGCTGAAAGCATCCCAATTCCCCAGAGGCTGCATACCATGAGTCTCTATATCCGCTTCATCAATAACATATAGTCCATAATAATCGCATAAATCATAAAATCTTGGATCATTAGGATAGTGAGCTGTTCGCACAGCATTAATATTGAATTGCTTCATCAGCTGAATGTCTTTCTCCATCAAATCAGCAGAAACAGCTCTCCCTAATTCAGGATGCCAATCATGACGATTAACCCCCTTTAAAAGCAACGGTTCACCATTGACACACATCAAACCATCTTTTAATTCTACTTCTCTAAACCCAATCTTTTGAGGAATAATTTCTACAAAATCATCATGCGTCACTTCAACTAACAGCGTATACAAATAGGGAATTTCTGCATTCCAAAGAATCGGATTAGAGATATCCAAATAGTAGTCATTATCCTCATCCAATTTAAAAACAGAGTCTGCAATTTCATGATTATTATCACTAAACAAAGTCATTCTGACAGAACCATCTAGAGTTTCGCCTTTGAAAGATAACGATAATTTCAGCTTACCTTTTAAATAATTATTCGATAACTCTGTACTAGTATTTAAATCATACACTGCTTTTCGTGGACGTTTCATCAAATAAACATCCCTAAAAATCCCGCTTAACCACCACATGTCTTGATCTTCAATATAACTTGTAGCAGCCCACTGAATAACCTGCACATGCAGTCGATTAGTCCCTATCTTTATGTAATCTTGTATCATAAATTCGGATACTTCCCTACTACCAGTGCTATAACCAACCTCTTGCCCATTAATCCAAACCTTAAAGACTGTTTCAACACCCCCAAAATGTATGATCAATTCATCATTAAAATTGAATTCACTGACCTCAAAATCTTTTACATAGTACCCTGTAGGATTCAAAGTTGGAACAAAAGGTGGGTTGACTGGAAAGGGATACTCAAAGTTTGTATAATGAGGATTCCCATATCCTTGTAGTTGCCAGTGTCCCGGTACCATCAAGTCTTTCCAATCATCTAAAAGACCCATAGATAAAAATTCTTGTGGGATGATTTCAGGTGATTCTTCTAATTTAAATTTCCATTCACCATTTAAAAGTTGAAATCCCCTTGATTTTTCTCGATCAAATGTCTTTGCATCCACTCTATTATTGTATGAGAAGAAATATGCTCGTGGCTTCTCACGATTTTGGTGTAAAAGACTTACATCTTCATAAAACGCTTTCATTCTTGTCCTCCAATTACATTGACAACTATTAATCGACTATAACTTCTTGAAGCAACCCTTCTGAATCAAACGATACTGGAGAAATGCATAACTCTCGATTGAATCCGTTTCGTCCAGCAAATTTTTCTATTGGATGCGCAAAACGTTGATAAGCAATATGAGTTATATTCCCATTATTATCTTTTAAAAAACTATGATGCCCTGTACCGAGAATGCCTTTAGATTCATTTTTTTTCAAGATAGTAGATAAAAAAGTAATTTTCCCTCTCAGTTCACGCGAAATACCATAATTTACATGATAATCAGGATCACCGGTATCATTACAGGACCACGTAAAATGATAAATACCATCTTTTTTAAATACTTCTACAGCTTCTCTAAAATCTTTTAATCCTATAATTTGTGAGAAACTACCGGGTTTTATAGTAAACATATCATCAGCCAACTCACATATAGCTGCTCCTGTATTTCCAAACAGTAAATAGTATCGATTATTTTCAATATAGATAGAGGGGTCAATAACTTGATTCATTTCAATGTCATTTTTGTAAACTAATTCTGGGGTTAACAATGGAGCAGGTTCTGCGATAAAAGGGCCCTCAGGAGAATCTGAAGTCGCTACTCCAATACAACTTTTACCATCATCTCTTTTACCACAGAAATAATAGTAGTATTTCTCATCCTTTCTAGTTATACACGGTGCCCAAGCACCCTCTGAAGCCCATGGTACTTGGTTATTATCAAATTCTAAAATGGTTCCTCTCTTTTCAAAATCATTGAGTGTTTCTGATCGTAAGACCTCAAAGGTAGAACCCGACCAATTATCATTTCCATCTGTTGTTGGATAAATATAAAAATAATTATCAAATTTTATTAAATCTGGATCAGCAAATAGTCCAGAAATTACCGGATTATTTTGATCATAAAAGCTCTTTAATATTCTAGCTTCTTCTTCTGAAATAGAAATAAACCCACCGTGCCTTTTCTTCAACTCTCCCATATTATAATTCGATCGATCAACTAACTGAAAATCTCCTTGATCTAAGTCATTGATTCTAATAGGTCGATAGCCTTTATCCTCTTTAAAAAAATCTACATAAAGATATAGAGTATCGTCAATTGAATTGTAAACAACCTGTGGACCTTCAATACCGTCTAAAGACCTGAGTAATGGCACAGAGATTTCTTGGTAATGCCCCAAAAGATCCTCTGATTTCTCCAAGATAACACGACTAGTCGTCTCATCCTTAGAAAATCTATAATAAAAGTTATCTCTATGAATAATCGTAGTATCAATAATGTCTTTTTCCTTTTCTATAAATAGAAATGGTTCTGTAAATTGTTGAAAATCATTCGTATAACTAGCGTATATATTATGCTTTTTACCATCGAAACAAGCATAATATACTAGATAAGCTTTTTTGTCTTCATCAAATATCGCTTCTGGTGCCCATAGATTACTACATCCTTTTGGAGCCAAATTTATTGCTCGCGGTTCAGACCAGTAAACCAAATCATCCGACTCCCAAATGAGCAAATCTAGACTTCCTTCATGAATAGCTTTCTCCCAAGATTGGCTTTCATAAATACTTAAATCAGTTCCTAAAATGTAAAATTTCCCAGATTGATGGCGAACAAGAAAGGGATCTCTAATCCCTTTTGTACCTATACAAGATTTTAAAATAGCTTGTTTGCTATTAAGATCCTCAAAATTGAGACCATTACTACTTAAAGAGAAGTAGACAGCCTCTTCACCTTCTTCTTCTCCAATAAAGTGTGTAAATAATATATGTGTCATTTAGACTCCCTTCTCTTAACCTCTTTCTAACTCGAACACTCGAATCATATTTAAAATATAGCATGTCAAACCAACTATCAATATCCCTACTATTGAAATCCAAGAAAAGACAATAATTGTAGTAACTAGTATTACTACAGTAGTTATCGCAACCTTCGTTAAATTATTAATTAAATAGATCCAAACTACTTTAGGCTCCTTAGCCTCACTTAGTAACCAAGCCACATTTAAAAGAAAGGATAGCACGAATACCATCAAACTCCACCACTGAAAAATAATCGAAAATGGAATCCTAATCAAAATGAGCAAATTCAATAGATTTACTACTGTCATCAAAAATAGATAAAATCCAGAACTCTTGATTTGATTAATCCATTCATTACAAAATAATTGAATAATATCTTTAACATTCCGATTAGAATCTTCACAGCAAACTTCTACTACTGCCATTCCAGCATTTAAACTGGGCATAACCCCAAAAATTCCTAAAGTGATAATTGTAGATAAGACTACTAATAAAGATAGTATAACGAATATAGATAGCCATTTCATATAGTCATAAATTTGTAGCATAAAATTAACCCTTAACAGCTCCACTTGTAAGACCTTTTACTAAGTATTTTTGGGCAAATATAAAGAAGAATACCATCGGTATAATAACCATCACACTAAGAGTCATGAAAGCTGGCCAATCAACAGTAAATTCACTTATCGCTGAATAAACTTGTAATACAAGTGTTTTCTTACTTTCACTATTTATGAAAATATTTGGTGTCATAAAATCATTCCAAATCCACATCGTTTGAAAGGTTGCGGTAGTAATTAAAATAGGCTGCAATAATGGAAAAACAATCTTCCAAAAGACTTGCCATACGGAAGCACCATCTAGATAAGCTGATTCAAAAAGATCGATTGGAATAGACTTCATGTAACCTTGAATCATAAATGAACAAAAAATTGAACCAGGAAGTGTTAAAATAATTAATCCTGTTAAACTATCAATCATATTTACTCTGGACATGAGCAAATACAACGGAATAATACTAGCTTGAGCAGGAACCATGAAACCACCTAATAAAAATATTCTAATAATATTATTAGTTTTATTCGAATTGAAAACAATTGGAAATGCAGCCATAGCACCTAACAAGACTGTTAGGGTAACTCCACCCACTGTTACAAATAAAGTATTTAAGAAACTTTGAAGTATAGGGGTCGTTTCAAGTACTCTTTCATAATTTCCAAAATATGGCTCCATAGGAAAACTCAAAGGATTTTGAGTCATTTGTTGCTGAGTCTTGAAGGTTGATACCAAAATATAGTAGAAAGGTATCAAAAAAAGTACTGCAACAAAAATCATGATAATTGACAATAGATAATTTTTTTTGTTTTTTTTCATCGTAAACGTGTCTCCCGTCTACCCATTAGGAGTTGCTGAACTACTGTTATAACAAGAACTATTAAAAAGAATACGATAGATAAGGCTGACGCTAGGCCGTAATCTCCTTCTGAGATACCTCTTTGGATAATTGCTTGCGTAACCGTGTACGTTGAAAAGCCGGGACCTCCAGAAGTTAGCGAAAATGGTAAATCATAAACTTTTAATCCACCAGTTAAAAGCAACATAACACTTACTGTCATAGCTGGTGCTAATTGAGGTAAAGTGATATGAAAGAAAATTTGTAATTTATTAGCCCCCTCTATTTCAGCAGCCTCGTAAAAATCTTCCGGAATAGATTGTAAATAAGCTATGTAAATTAATGTATGGTAGCCAGTCTGTTGCCACACCGCAACAAGAATCGTTGAAATCCTTGCTAGAATTGGATCTGACAACCATTTAATAGGCGCCACCCCTATTTGTCCTATGACCGAATTGATGACCCCCGTTCCTAAGGGATTCAATAGAAACCCCCATACAAAACCTAAAAGTAGGGCACTAGGAACAGAAGGAAAGAACAATGCTGAACGAACAAAATTATTCCCAAAAAACTTTTTATCACAAATTATAGCTAAAGGAATTGCGCAACAGGTAATTAAAAAAGTAACACCAATAGTATAAAGAATTGTATATTGTAAAGCCGAAGCCATGGATGAATCATTAAATACTTTTAAATAATTTGAAAAACCAATCAAATTATAATCTAATGAATAGCCATTAAAATCACTAATAGAATATACAAACGATTGGACCAGAGGATATAGAGTAAGTACTCCGTAAACTAGTAAAATAGGGATTAAAAAATAGCTAAATTGTCTATTCATGGCACTCGTCTTAAACATACTCAATCTCCTTATTTCATTAATTCACTTAATTTATCATCCATTGATTTTAAAACGTCTTCAGGAGTAGTTTTTCCTTGGATAAGCTCTTGCAATTGGGATCTAAAATGAGTTGTTAAAATATCCTGATATGCTGGCCAAGTCATCTGAGCTAAGTAAATCTTT
Organism: Streptococcus moroccensis; assembly: GCF_030812835.1. Classification (GTDB taxonomy): domain Bacteria; phylum Bacillota; class Bacilli; order Lactobacillales; family Streptococcaceae; genus Streptococcus; species Streptococcus moroccensis. Next base: position 61,888 of record NZ_JAUSTM010000007.1, on the reverse strand, counting down.
CCATCTTGTACAACTTGGTTAATACTAAGTAAAGAAGAATCTAATGTACTATTGACATTCTCTGTACCTTCAATAGTATACATATTATTTGAACTCCCATCACCATTCAAAGCTACTGCAGCTTCAGGTGTTGTCATGAATTCAACAAATTTGGCAGCCAATTCCGGATTCTTAGCGTTTGCATTAATAGAGTATCCAGGCGATGGTGCTCCTGCCGCGTATTCATCTCCTACTTCCTTACCTGGAACTGGAGCAATTTCAAAATCTAAATCAGGATTTGAAGTTCTGACAGTTGAAACATTCCACGGTCCCATACATACCATAGCTACATTTCCATTTATAAATTCATTAATAATTTGGTCATCAGATAGCCCTAAGATATCTTGAGTAAAAATTTCCTTCTCATTTAATTCGTTCCACATTTCCAGAGCTTCAATGTACTCTGATGAAAATGTAGTTGTCCCATCAAAAATTTCTTCATCTCTAATCCCTCCACGGCGAGCATAGTTTGATCCAATTAATGCTGAGAGGGACATAAAGTTTCCTGATTGTCCTCCTTCATAATATGGATTAATGCCACTTTCTTTAAGTTTTAGACATAATTCAATGAATTCTTCCCATGTAGTTGGAAATTCTTCGACACCAATTTCTTTTAAAATTTCTTTATTATATGCAATACCACCACCCCATGACGAAATTGAGGCCGAGTATACTTTACCTTCTGATGAGTAAAGATTCTTATTGGTTTCATTAAGATTATCCATAAAACTAAATTCAGATAAATCTGCAACATTTCCACTTGTTATCAAATTAGTTTTATTTTCTGCTCCCATCACAAAAACATCCGCAGCAGTCTTTGACAACAATTTAGTTTGTAACCCTTGAACATATTCATCAACTGGAGGTTTGTTTGAAAATTCTATAGTTACATCAGGATATTTATCTTGAAAAGCATCTAAAGCTGGTTGCATAACCGTTTTAGTATCCCATGAATATAAAGTTAGAGTTGTATTATCTTCTCTCTGAGATTGATCTCCAGATTTACTACAGGCAGCTATTCCTAAAATACTTAAACCAATCAACATAGATAAAACAAATTTTTGTTTCTTTTTCATAAAAGAACTCCTTTTATATTTTTTTAGTTATTATAACCTCATTAGTAAGCGCTGTCAATACTTTTTGGTTTATTTTTTATATTTATTGTTGACTTTATAAACTTTTTAGTTTATTATATTTACAGATAAAGGAGTGAAATTCTATGGAATTACAATTAAACCATCAAGCTTTGCCTGTTTTAAAGGCACTAGCAAGTGATACCAGAATACAAATCATTGAATTACTATCTCATAATAAATTGAACCTTACTGAACTATCTGAGAAAACAGGCCTTTCAAGTGCTATAATCGGTAGACATGTTAAATCTTTAGTAGATGCCGGGATCGTTAAAACAGAATCTTCTCCAGGAAAATCTGGGCTCCAGAAAGTTGTCGTCTTAAAAATTGATCGCCTTAATTTAGAATTCCCACAAAAGCTCTATACTGCTTATGAAACTTACCAACAACACATTCCAATCGGTCATTTTTCTGATTTCTCAGTAAAACCAACATGTGGGTTAGCAACTACTGAAACTTATATCGGGGTATATGATGAGCCAAAATATTTCTCTGATCCGCGAAAATATGATGCTGGAATTTTATGGTTTACCTCTGGTTTTGTTGAATACCAAATTCCGAATCTTCTAGAAGAAACTGATACACTTGAAATGATAGATCTTTCTTTAGAAATAGCTTCGGAATTCCCATATTCTAATAACGTTTGGCCCTCTGATATTACCTTTACAATAAATGATATACCACTCGGTTTTTGGACAAGTCCTGGAGATTTTTCAGATACTAGGGGAATATATACACCAAAATGGTGGCCTAATGACACAAATCAGTATGGAATCCTAGTAAATTTACGTATTACAACTGGAGGAACTTATGTTAATGGTAGCAAGATTTCTCTTAATGGACTTAAAGAAATTCTACCAACATTAAATTCACAATGGAAAATTAAACTTTCTGTTGAGCAAGATTCCGAAAATGTAGGAGGATTAACAATATATGGAAAAGGCTTTGGTAATCATAACCAACATATTATTCTAACAACTTATTTTCGATAAAGATTTTTTTAAACAAAACCCAACGCGACTCCCCTGAGTTAGAAATACAAGTCCTAACTCAGGGGAGTCGCGTTGGGTTTTGTTTTTTATTCCATTTCCACCCGCTCAATGCACCAGGCGATCAGTTCTTCCAAGCGGTCGTGGCGCTCCAGCATGTGGAGGTAGCCAAGGACGGCTTCAAAACCAGTGGACATCTTGTAGGTGATAATGTCGGTGTTTTTAGCTTTGGTGTGGGTACTGGCATTACGGCCACGTTTATAGATGATTTCTTCTTCCTCGGTCAAGAGGTTTTCGTCCAGCATTTGACTGACCAACATGGCCTGGGCTTTAGCCGAGACGTAGCGGGTTGCCTTGTGGTGCAGCTGACTGGGCTTGGTTTGTCCCTGAAAGATGAGGTGACGGCGAACATACATGGAGTATACCGCATCACCTTCAAAAGCCAGGGCGACACCGTTGATCAGTTTGACATCAACTTTAGTCACGCAACCACCTCACACCATCCTTGGTATCCAAGAGCTTAATCCCTTGCTCTGCCAGTTCATCGCGGATTCGGTCTGCGGTCGCAAAGTCGCGATTCGCACGAGCTTCCTGACGCTGGGCAATCAAGGCCTCAATGTCTTCATCTAGTACTTCCGTCTTAAAGGCAATGCCAAAAACAGCCAGCATGCGGGCAAATTCCGTCTTGACCACTTCAGTGTAGTTGCCTGAATTGATCCACTTAGCCAAGTCAAAGAGCACTGTCACGCCGTTCGCCGCATTGAAGTCATCGTCCATGGCTTCCTCGAAACGCTGGATAAAGCTGTCTAATGCTGGGTCATCCGCTTGCCCAGTCAGGGGCTGTGAATAAGTGTTTTTCAGGTACTTGATATTGGTCTCCGCATCGTGGATGGCCTTCTCAGTATAGTTGACCGGACGACGGTAATGCTGGGTTGCTAGGAAAAAGCGCAAGACCTGACCATCGACCGTTTCCAGCATATCGTGAGCAGTCACAAAGTTACCTAGAGACTTAGACATTTTTTCGTTATCTATGTTGAGCATGGCATTGTGCATCCAGTAGTTGGCAAAGGTCTGACCGGTCTTGGCTTCTGACTGGGCAATCTCATTGGTGTGGTGGGGGAACTCTAAATCGGCTCCGCCGCCGTGGATATCAATGGTGTCACCAAGCAACTCCGTCGCCATGACAGAACACTCGATATGCCAACCTGGGCGCCCGTCTCCCCATGGACTGGCCCAAGACACCTCGCCCGGTTTGGCCGACTTCCAAAGAGCAAAGTCGACTGGATTTTCCTTGAGAGCCGACTCGGCATCCACACGGCCACTGGCTCCCAACTCCAGATCTTCTAGGGTCTTATTGGCGAGCTTGGCATAGTCCTTGGCCTTTTCGACGCGGAAATAGACGTCGCCACCACTTTCGTAGGCATAACCTTTAGCAATCAAATCCGCCACAAAAGCGATAATCTCATCCATGAAGTCAATGACCCGTGGGTGGACCGTTGCAGGCTTAACGCCAAGCTTGGTCACGTCCTCACGAAAGGCTGCGATAAACTTGTCCGCAAAGGCCTTGGTGTCCATCTGAGATTCCGCAGCACCTTTGATAATCTTATCGTCCACGTCCGTGAAATTGGAAATGTAAGTGACCTCGTAGCCACGGTACTCAAAGTAACGGCGAATGGTATCAAAGGACACGACACTTCTGGCGTTACCGATATGAATGTAGTTGTAAACTGTCGGTCCGCAGACATACATCTTGACCTTGCCCTCTTCCAGAGGAACAAATTCGCGTAAACTGCGGCTCATGGTATCGTAAATGCTAATCACAGGTTTTTCCTTTCAAAAAGAGGCTTACTTTCGGGCAATGTAGTAGAGGTAGAAAAAGACAAGCAAGGCAAAGGCTAAAATAGCAAGAGCTGCTAAAGGATTCCCAGCGTGAAACTGAGCAGAGCTCGACAGCAAGCTTCCCACAAGATAGATCGCAAAAAACTTATTTTTCTTAAAAAAGGCTTTCATTTAAAGCTCCTTAGCAATAGCTAAAGCGATCTCGAAGAAGGTCAGTACATCTGCTGTCCGCTCTTCTTGGCGTTTGTCCCACTGGTTGGTCGTGTGGTCTACATAGTCTGCCGTGTAGAAGAACTGGTAGACCTTGGCTGAGCGAAACTGGGCCCAGGCCATGATGGCAGACGCTTCCATATCGACTACGGATGCCCCAACCGCCAAGCGACGTTTGACCTTATCGGCCGTCTCTCGGTAAAAAGCATCGGTCGTCCAGGCCTTGGCACGAACGTGTTCAATCCCGTGTTTATCTAGGGCTTTTTCCATGGTCAAAAGCAGAGCTTCCTCATAGGCGATCTCATCGCTAGCTGGTGCATAGTGGTAGCTGGTCCCCTCGTCCCGTAGGGCTGACGCTGGCAGAATAATCTTATCGGCTCCGATGGACTTGTCCAGAACCCCACAAGAGCCCAAAACAATGAAATTCTCAAAACCAAAAGCCTTGAGTTCTTCCAGTTGTCCTACTGCCATGGCTGCGCCAACCACCGCCATCATGACCGCCACCTTGAGCCCATCTTTTTCATAAAGATAGACCGGATTGTGGCCGTTAATGCTGTTGACAAATCCAATCTGCTTGACGCCTGGCATCTGGCTCACGCGCTGCACAATTTCCCCATTGAAAGAATAAATCAAGGTCGGACAGACCTCGTCCATCCGGTGACTGACGCCCAGATTACTTGGCTCAATGACCGCAGGACCATTTTCAAATTCTTCTAGTAGCATTTAGCCTCCTTGGGGATAGTCCAGATAAATGATTTGCGTCTGTTCGGCAAAGCCGATTTTTTCATATAGACGCATTGCGCCAACATTATCATCTTCCACAGCAATCTGAAAGGCCTTGTCATTTTGCTCTATCAGGGTATTGACAATCGATTGGACCAAATAGGTTCCGTAGCCTTGACCTTGATGACTAGGCAAAACAGCTAAGCCGTAGAGGTAATTGTAGTCTGAACTCACATCAACAGTACAAGAAGCGATGACTTCCTCGCCTTTTTGGAGAAGGTAGAGCAGGCTGTCAGGATCTCCTATGGCTTCTCTAGCATAGCGCAGACTGACGTCATAAGAATTGTCAAAGACCTGACTTTGAAAAGTGGCTATCGCTTCACTATTTTCCAAAGTCGCCTGGTCAAACACAATATCCTTCCGGCTACTCAGAGGATAGGACGTCCGCTCACGAACCAACCAGGTGTCTCTATCTGGATTTTCAACCAGGCCCCAATGTTTCGGCAAACAAGGGTTCTTTTCTAGAAAGACCCGCTCTGTCCAAAAGGTCACTTCTGTAATCGGATAGCTAGTTGTCTCTGCCTGAAACGTCTTAAATAGCTGCCTGGCAATGCCTTTTTGCCGATGGTCTGGATGAACCAGTATAGCTAACTCAGCTTCCTCATCATCCGCATAGACGGATAAAAGGCCAACTAATTGATCTTCTTCATAAGCCAAGAAAAAAGCTGGCATGGTCGGATCAAAATTCAGCATATTTGACAGATAAGGGACACGAGCTGTCCCATCTGCATTTTGAACAGCTGCAATCAAGCTTTTAGAGGCAGCTAACTGGTCGTCTGTTAACCGAGAAACGGCTGTTATCATGGTCTTTCTCCTATATTCTTTTGACGAAGAAATGCTCCGAGTAGCCGTCTGTTTCATGACGATAATGGCCAACCTCTTCATAGCCGATGGCTTTATAAAAGTCATAGCCCTGCCAGTCAAAGGTATCCAGACGTATGGTGTTGGCACCTAATGCCTTAGCCTGCTTTTCCATTTCTAACATGAGCTGACGCCCTAGGCCCGCTCTGCGGTAAGACTCTGAGACAAACACCGTCGACACATAGAGAATGTTAAAAGCGGTCATCGTCGCAGCTAAGCCAGCGATTAGTGTTCCAGTGTCATCTTTAATCCCGATAGAGACCTTACCCTCTTTGGGATAACGGATAAACTGACGGTCATACTTGTCAAGGTTATTTTCTAGGGTTGTTACTTCCTTTTCGGTCAAGGTTACCATTTCCATTTTTTCTACCTACAAATGCGAGGAATGGTGGCTGGCATCACGCATAGCTTCCAGTTTTGTTGTGTAATACTGCCCTTCTCGGACTTCTTCCAGTTGATGGATGGCTTCTTCGTCTTTTTCGCCATGGACACGGACAACCTTGGCTGGTATACCTACTACCGTTACGTCTTCTGGGACATCTGCCAGAACCACTGAAGCCGCTCCAACTTTGGCATTGCGGCCGACTTCAACCGGCCCAATCACTTGTGAATGGGCTGAAATCAGAGCGCCTTCTCTTATAGTCGGATGGCGCTTGCCCACATCTTTTCCTGTTCCGCCAAGGGTTACCCCATGATAGAGCATAACACCTCGCTCAACAATAGCTGTCTCCCCAATCACCAGTCCAGACCCGTGGTCGATGAAGACCCCCGGAGCAATCTGAGCCCCTGGATGGATCTCAATCTGCGTCCAAAACCGCCAAAATTGACTATGCATGCGGGCTAATAACTTAAAATTATGGTTCCAGAGAAAGTGGCTAATTCTATGCGCAGCTAGAGCCTTGATGCCAGGGTAGGTCAAAACCACCTCAAGACCATTTCGTGCCGCTGGGTCTAAGTCTTTTACAATGTCAATGGATTCTCTCCACCAGCCCATAGGCCACCTCCTTTCATCTGGTTCTGTCAAAACGGATTGATTGATAAAGCGACGAGGCTGGCTTTTGGCCCGCCTCATCTCATTGTATTACTGGTCACGTTTCACTTCGTGGAATTTCAGTCCACCAAAGCTATTGTCATCTTGGCGCGGTTTGCGGTTATGATCGTGAGTCTTGCTATGATTGTTATGCGCCTTATAGTCACGTTGACGACGTTCTGGTTTTGCTGGCTCCTCATAACCTTCCGGTTTTGGAAGGAGTGCTTTCATAGAGGCATCGATACGGCCTTTCTCGTCAATCTTGATGATTTTAACATCGACGTCATCACCGATTTCAACCAAGTCCTCAACGCGATTGGTTCGTGCCCAAGCCATTTCAGAGATATGCACCAGGGCATCTGTCTTTTCAAAGAGGTTGACAAAAGCACCGAATTTTTCAATGCGAACAACTTTAGCGCCTGTGAAGACTTCGCCGACCTTAGCTTCGCGCAGGAGGTTTTGAATAATTTCTTTGGCTTTTTCAATGGCATCCCGATCGCTCGAGAAGATAGACACATTACCTTCTTCGTCGATATCGATTTTCACACCGGTTTCTGCGATAATCTTATCAATAGTCTCGCCACCTTTACCGATAACAATCTTAATCTTATCGACATCAATCTTAATGGTATCAATCTTAGGTGCTGTTGGTGCCAAGTCAGGACGGACTTCTGGAATGGTCGCTTCAATCACATCAAGGATTTCAAAGCGGGCTTTCTTAGCTTGCGCAAGGGCCTCTGTCAAAATCTCTGGCGTAATCCCTGAAATCTTGATGTCCATCTGAAGGGCAGTAATCCCCTCACGGGTACCTGCTACTTTGAAGTCCATGTCGCCGAAGTGGTCTTCAAGACCTTGAATATCGGTCAAGACGGTGTAATTGTTGCCGTCTGAAATCAGACCCATGGCAATCCCTGCCACTGGCGCCTTAATTGGCACACCACCTGCCATAAGGGCAAGGGTCCCCGCTGTGATGGATGCCTGAGATGAGGAACCATTTGATTCCAAGACTTCTGCCACCAGACGGATAGCATAAGGGAACTCTTCAAAGCTTGGCAAGACTTGCTCAAGCGCACGCTCACCAAGCGCTCCGTGACCGATCTCACGACGGCCTGGCGCACCGTAACGGCCGGTTGAGCCGACAGAGTATTGTGGGAAGTTATAGTGGTGCATGAAACGTTTCTTGTACTCGTCTCCAAGGCCATCAATGATTTGTGTTTCACCGAGTGGCGCCAAGGTCAAGACAGAGAGCGCCTGGGTTTGGCCACGGGTAAAGAGACCTGAACCGTGTACATTTGGCAAGAAGTCAACTTCAGCATCGAGCGGACGGATTTCATCGACACGACGGCCGTCAGGACGAACCTTGTCTTCCGTGATAAGGCGACGCACTTCTGCGTGCTCCATCAACTCCAAGATTTCATTGACATCACGCATGATGGTGTCAAAATTCTCGTCGCCTTCAAACTTCGCTTCGTAGTCGGCAATCACACGCTCACGCACGCTATTAGTCGCGTCTTCGCGCGCCAATTTTTCCTCGACTTGGACTGCTTTCTTTAAGTCATCGTTGTAGATAGACACAATCTCAGCTTGCAAGACTTCATCCACATGGAGCAATTCCACTTCCGCTTTAGCTTTGCCAACCGCTGCCACGATTTCGTTTTGAAATTCCAAGAGTTTTTGGATTTCGGCATGGCCCAATAGCAGAGCTTCCAGCATGATCTCTTCTGACAACTCTTTGGCACCAGACTCTACCATGTTAATGGCGTCTTTGTTCCCAGCCACAGTCAATTCAAGCAAGGATTCTGCTTGCTGGTCTTCTGTAGGGTTGATGACCAGTTCACCATTGACATAACCAACCTGAACACCCGCGATAGGACCGTCAAATGGGATATCTGAGATGCAAAGGGCCAGAGATGAGCCAAACATAGCAGCCATCGGTGCGGACGCATCGCCATCGTAAGAGAGAACGGTGTTGATCACTTGGACTTCGTTGCGGAAGCCTTCAGCAAACATGGGACGGATTGGACGGTCAATCAAGCGCGCTGTAAGGGTCGCATCCGTTGATGGACGGCCTTCACGCTTGAGCCAGCCACCAGGGAATTTCCCTGCGGCATACATTTTTTCTTCATAGTTGACTTGAAGAGGGAAGAAATCGCCTGTCGACATCTTCTTGGACATCACAGCAGCCGTCAAGACAGTACTGTCACCGTAGCGAACCACTACAGCACCGTTAGCTTGCTTGGCGACTTGGCCTGTTTCAACAATAAGGGGACGGCCTGCAAAGGTCGTTTCAAAAACTTGTTTTGTCATTTGTTCTCCTGACATCACTCCGTAAAACCCAACGAAATTCTCATCGCTGACACATTTATCACGATTGATTTTTTCGTAACTCTTACAGATTGGTCTATTGTTTTTATTCGGACGTGTTTTCCACAAAAAACAACCGGCTAAAAGAGAGCAAACCCATTGACCAGCTCTTCTTTGTACAAAACCACGTACCGCCTTCTATTTTAGCATATTTTTAGCAAAATCAAAAACAGCAGTTCATAAAAAACCACTGTTTTTGAGATTTTTTCAAAAAAGAGGAAGAATTTCTAATAGCTAGCTCCCCAGACTAACATCTAAAAGAATTGTTCAACAACCTATGACAAACTGACTCTCTTAGCCTTCTTCATCATCACTTGTAAAAAGAGAAAAGCCCCACCAGCGTTTCCAGTCAGCCTTGGTCAAGCGAAAGACGAATGCCGACAATAAAATGGCGATTAGAAGAGATACGAGGACAAAGACTTTGGAGAGGCGTAACCCATCATATCCAAAGGTTGGAATCGCATAAACCATGATGCCAGTAAAGATCAGTGTAATCAGCAATTTGTACCAACGAAAGCCTTTGCCGTCCGCATGATTAAAGGCATAAACAAAAGGAAAAATAAGGCTTATAGGCGGCACACCATAATGACTTCCCGTATCTTGGAACATCAGGAGGGTTGTCATTCCCATCCAGATGGCCCAGTTAACCAAAAACCACTTTAGCCACTCGAATAAGTATTTCTTAGCTGTCATTTGACCACCTCTTTTCGCGCGAAAGCCTTTCTAATACTAATATAGCAGTTTATCCGGCTTTGTCAATATAGCGTTTTCATAGATTGCTGTTGCCATTTTTTGCATGGTTTTTCTCAAGTTATTGAACAAATCCCTTGAAATTTTCTTGGAATTTCCTTAAACTATTTTCATATGGAGGAAATCATAATGAAAAAATTTGTTGCCGAATTAATCGGTACATTCATGCTTGTCTTTTTCGGGACAGGTGCAGTTGTCTTTGGAAATGGTGTTAACGGTGTAGGTCACTTAGGTATCGCCTTAGCCTTTGGTTTGAGCATTGTTGCTGCAGCCTACTCTATCGGTACAATTTCAGGTGCTCACTTAAACCCAGCTGTTTCGATTGCTATGTTTGTGAATAAACGTTTAGATGCTAAAAATCTTGGCATCTACATCCTTGCTCAACTTGCTGGTGCTCTTCTTGGGTCAGCAACTCTCTACTTCTTCTTGCTGAACGCAGGTGTTGAAGTGACTAGTCTTGGAGAAAATAGCTTTTCACAAGTGAACGCTTTTGGCGCATTCTTGTTTGAATTGATTGTCTCTTTCATCTTTATCTTGGTTATTGTTACCGTAACTTCTGCTACTAAAGGCAATGGCAAAATTGCTGGTCTCGTTATCGGTTTGACATTGGCCCTTCTCATCCTAGTTGGTCTTAACGTGACTGGCCTTTCAGTTAACCCAGCCCGTAGCTTGGCTCCTGCCTTGTTTATCGGTGGAGCTGCTCTCAAGCAAGTTTGGGTCTTCATCCTTGCTCCAATCGCAGGTGGTGTTCTCGCTGCCCTTGTTGGCAAACACCTTCTTGGTACTGAAGAAGCTTAATCAATAACAGATGAAAACAGCAGATGAACGTCTGCTGTTTTTTGTGTGTTCGTCATTTTAATGATCGTTTTATATTACATAGCATTGTATGGACTTAACCCACCAGGCAAGCTAACAAAATCTCCTCAGACAATAAGAAAAGTCCTCTCAATCTAAAGAGCTTTCACAGAGGATAACTACTAAGTGGTTGAATGCTTTGAGGCTAGGGAGCGAAGCCGTAAATTGGACTTGAGTCCATCAGGGCACACTGAAACGCATCAAAAATCAGGCATGCAAAAAGACACCCTTAAAGCAAGGATGCCTAATTGAACTCGGTCTAAGGTCTTTGCGAAGCAACGACCGATTAGTGCCCTTGTATTTTTTCAAATAGAGTGGCTATAATCTAGGCAGGGCGCTGGTGATAAACCTTGAGGTTATCACCAGCGCTCTAACGAAGAGTAAAGACACTTTATTGAAAAAATTAACGACGAAGTCCGAGTGAGTTGATTAATTCACGGTAACGGTTAACATCGTTCTTACGCAAGTAAGCCAAGAGGTTACGACGGTGACCGATTTTTTTCATCAAACCACGGTAAGTTGCGTGGTCTTTTTTATGTTGTTGGATGTGGCTGTTAAGGTGGTTGATTTCCCAAGTAAGGACAGCAACTTGTACCTCTACTGAACCAGTGTCACCTTCGTGACGTGCGTATTGTGAAATGATTTCATTTTTTTTCTCTTTTGAGATTGCCATGAGTTTGTTCTCCTTTTTGTTTACTGCTTAATCCGAGTGATAGGTTGGCAGCCTATAACCAAGAAAAAGTTTTGTCGTTCAAGACGACACCTAGTATTCTAGCAAGATTTCCTAGGTTTGTCAAATGCCTTTGCTCTTTATTTGCCTTGACCAATACCTTTCTTTTCTTTACAATGAGGGTAATAAAAGAAAGCAGGTGCGTTATGGAAAGTCTTGACCGTATCAAAGAAATGGGTGAGCGCTATGATGTGAGCATCACCCAACTAGAAGAACTCCGAGCTCGTTTAGCTTTGTTAAAAGCAAATAAAACTAATTACAATACTTTATTAGACTATTACAGCCAAGATTGGGCGGGCGATTATGAGGCTTCTAACCTTCCGGACTTTCCTAGAGAAGCGAATCACGCCATCCTAAGCCAAGATGCTATTTTTGATTTGGTCAGTGATTACCAATCTTTGGCCATCGAGATGATTGAAGTTGCCCTTAGTTATTTGAAATAAGGCTGGCAAATTTAGGCTAGTCTCCAGTAGTATAGACCTGCAGATGGGATGGCAGGATACTAAGGGTAACTGGGAGACGATCTCCTTCATCTCCATCAACGTTTAGAGTTAAGGTGTCTTGCGAATCAAGCAAGGAAATGGTAATGTCTTTAAAATCTTGGTAGGCGACAAACTCATTGGAGCTGTCTACGCCTGAAACCAGACTTGGGATGGCTTGAATGGTTTCTAAGAGATTCTTGTCCTTAAGGTAGATGAGGTGCAACTTGCCGTCATTGACCTTAGCTTCTGGCAATATACTTTCAAAGCCGCCGATGGAATTCGTGAGCCCGATGATAATGGTCGTGCTAGTGATTTCCTTTTCCTCCCCATCAATGACTAGCTGAAAACGATAGGGTGACGTGCTGACCAGATTTTCAATTCCGGCAATCAGATAGGCGAACTTGCCATATTTGGTCTTTTCCTTGCTGTCAACATCATTAATGGACTCGGGAATAGCTCCAATCGCAACAACATTCATGAAGTACTTATCATTAACCTTACCGATATCCAGTGGTCTGGTCCTGCTCAAATCCAGCTGGGCGATGGCTTCAGCTGGGTCTAATGGCATCTTGAGGGCACGCGCTAAGTCATTGACCGTGCCCAAAGGGAAAAAGCCAAAGGCTGGACGATAAGTTTCTTCAGCCAATCCACTAATCCCCTCATTAACTGTCCCATCCCCTCCCATAACAAAGACGGCATCAAAATGCTCACGGGCAGCGGTTTTGGCAAAGGTGAAGGCATCCCCGGCTTTTTCAGTGTAGCTGACCGTTAGGTCATCAAATGCTGTGGCTAATTTTGCTTTTGCTGAGGCTTCGTATCCCAAGGCTTTCTCACCACCAGCACTAGGATTTATGATCAATAAGGCACGTGTCATGGCAGACCTCACTTTCTTTTTGTGCTGCTACTGTGCTTTTTTCTTATTTTACCAAAAATTGTTCTGATTTTCAGAGAATTATCTTTATTTCTGAAATCGTTTTCCTTTTTCGGGATTTTGTGATATAATTTACATATCATTATTAAAAATTGGAGGTCTTTTATGAAAGCAGCACGTTGGTATAACAAAAAAGATGTTCGCGTTGAGGAGATTGAAACTCCCGAAACACTAGGAGCAACTGAAGTGAAGTTAGCTGTCAAATACGCTGGTATTTGCGGAAGTGATTTGCATGAATATTTAGGCGGACCTATTTTCATCCCAACTGAACAAGAGCATCCTTACTCTCATCGAAAAGCTCCTATAACAATGGGACATGAGTACTGTGGGGAAGTGGTTGCCGTTGGTGATCAGGTTACTAATCTTGTGCCTGGTGACCGTGTTGTGGTAGAGCCGATCTTAACAGCTGACGGTCAATTGGTTGGCCAATACAATATTGATCCTAATCTCGGCTTTATTGGTCTTGCTGGTGATGGTGGTTTCGCTGAATTTTCAGTGGTCGAAGCCTGCAACTGTCACAAGTTACCAGACGGTGTTGATTTCCAACAAGGAGCTTTGACTGAGCCTGCAGCTGTTGCCTTATATGCGGTTCGCCAAAGTAAATTCCGCGTGGGAGATTCTGCTGTTGTCTTTGGTGCAGGCCCTATCGGCCTTTTAATCATTGACGCCTTAAATGCCGCTGGTGCTACTGAAATCTATGCGGTAGAAGTCTCTCCAGAACGACAAGAATTGGCACGCGAACTAGGAGCCATTGCGATTGACCCGACCGCTGAGGATGCTGTAGCTAAAATTCAAGAATTAACTAACGGCGGAGCGGATATTTCCTTTGAGGTAACAGGTGTGCCAAAAGTTCTGGCACAATCCCTTGAAGCGCTCAAAAATGACGGGGAATGTATCGTCGTCAGCATTTGGGAAACAGAAGCTAGTTTCCATCCAAATGAGCTCGTTATCAAGGAAAAAACGATGAAAGGAATCATCGCTTACCGTCATATTTTCCCTGATGTTTTGAAATTGATGACACAAGGTTACTTCTCTAAAGATAAGTTGGTGACCAAGGTTATTAAACTCGACGACATTGTGGAGGAAGGCTTTGAAGCCCTTGTCAAAGAAAAATCTCAAATCAAAATCTTGGTTAGCCCAGAATAAAGAATTGCCCCCATAGAGCTCCATGTAGCCCTTTGGGGGTTTGTCGTTTGATAGACATCCTATTCTTATTAATGATCGATGCGATGTATTAAAAGGTTGCCAGCTCTGGCAAGCACAGGGTCTTCTCATGATTCTAGCAAGTTGAGAGTGAGTCGAAGCTGGGCAAAAAGTCTCGAAAAACAGAAAATGGCATAGAATAACGTTGATTCTTTGCCATTTTTCTTTTAAAAGAATAATTAAAATATAACTTTTTCCCCCAGCCTCGTCCCACTCTCATCTATTTTCTGTAGCTTATAATATCATTTCGAATAAACCGTAGTGATGATTGTCTGCCTTTAAAGTTGGGGCGTAATGTTCTGTGATTTTTCCTTGATGTATTAATGCTCCCACTGCCAGAGCCTTGCGGGCTTTGATTTCTTGATAGATAGGGTAGGTGAGGGCGGAGCCTAGTCCTAAATGGTCTGGTGCCACTCCAAGGTAGAGGATGAGATAGCGCTTCGCTTTCTTGCGAATCTTGAGCAGTTTTAAGAGATTGATAGGATGTTTTTTTTGATAGACGAGGTTTCCGTAATCAGGGAGGGTGATGAGAAAACCGACCAACTGATCATCTTTATAGGCTAACTTAACCATCGAAAAGTCTAAAATATAGCGATAAGGCGCAAAAAGTTCCTTGAAAGAGTCCTCAGAGATGGCATGATAAAGAGGAAAGTCCGCATACAGGGTTGACAACAAGCGAAAGACTTGAGCAGATACCCTCGTCCAATCGTTGGGTTTGGGAGAAAGGATAGTGTAGCCCTTAGATAAAAATTGGTGGTAACGCTTTTCTAATCTCCCCTGATGATCGTCTAGAGGCACACGACGGTAAAAAACTGAACCATAAGTCTCGCTTAATTGAAAACCAGCCCTCTGCCATAGTTTAGGATAGAAAGCTAGACCAGTGGGCTCTCCTGTAAAGGGAGGCTGATCAAAGTGGTCCAACTTCATACGGTAACCTAGCCAAAAACTAGCATTAACTGGTCCAACAAGATGGGTCTTGCCTTGTGCTCTCACTTTTGCTTTGACCGTTTCAAATAGTTTTCGAACTGTCTGCCAGTCATTTTGAGCCTCGAAATAACCTATATAGGCCTTGTTTTCCTTGGGATAACCGATGATGGCCAATCGAGCTGTAGGCCTGCCCTCCTTGTAGGCCACCAAAGCCTCAAGTTGGTAATAAGAACTCAGCTCATGCTCTCCTAAGAGTTGGGCTTTTTCTTCAGTCTCAGATTGTGTTAAAAAAGTTGGCTGATACAAGGTTTTGGGAAGGGCTAAAAAATCTTGCATCTCTTTAGAATTTGGTCTTACTTCCTTAATCTCAATCATCTTGGTCTCCTTCTAGCCGTTCAATTTGACCAGTTAAGCCATCCATGATAACCCAATCACCATCCTGAAACAGTTCCGTCGCATGTTTAACGCCCACAACGGATGGAATCCCGAGTTCCCTTGAAATAATGGCAGTGTGAGACAAAAGCGAACCTTTTTCAGCTATAATACCTTTGGACTGGGATAAAAGGTAAACCCAACCAGGATCGGTCATCTGGGTGACAATAATGTGATCTGATAAAGGACCTACCTGAGTGACATCTTTAACGACCTTGATCTGTCCCTTAACCTTTCCTTTAGCACACCCTATTCCCTGGACGAATCGTGTTTGAGCAAACGTCTGGCCTGTTTCGGTACTCTCTGTGACTTGGCGATCAAAAGCCTCCCCCAAATAAACAAGGCGGCTAAAGGTTGGAAGCTTAGCATCTTGCTGGTATTTGAATCGCCTTTGGGCAATGATATCTGTCATCGATTGGCTTTTTCCCAGTGCCAAGTCAAACAATTCCGGATAAGTGAGGTAAAAACAGTCTTCCAGCTGGTCCAATTTCCCATTATGGACAAGGTCTTTTCCTATATTTAGAAAAATTTCACGCATCATTCCGTAGATACGGGTGCGGTTGAGACGGGAACTTTCTCTATTGCGAATCCCCTGGATAGCCTGCTCTTGAATAAACCCTGCCTTTTGAGGAGGAGTTTGAGGGAATGCACTTTGGACATCCTGGCTGTGTTGTTGAGCCAGATGGGCCACTAAGCGTTCTGGATTGGTGCGAAAAGTCGCTGTTTCCATTTTTAATTCTTCTGGAGCTCGGTCCCCATAAAGCTGGATAAAGGTCGCCATCTCCTGAGCTAACGAAGCTGTACTCCCTAGCCATTCCTGTAATTCTTCTTTTGTGAATTGCAAAAGTCTGTCTTGCTGCGAGCGAGGTAATTGCTGGAATTGAGCTGTTAATGCCTGCATGGCATGAGCCGGTTTCATACTTTCTATCTGTGAAATACCAGCTATTGTGGCTTGTACATCCTCTGATGGTCTGTATTTTTTCAAAAGCCCTGTATAAATAAAGGCGTAAAGATCATTGATTAGGGTGATATCCCAATGGTCTAAAACTTGAGTCTTGAGTTCTTCAAAGAGGTTGTATAGGGCCTGAGGGCTCTGATCTTTAGTTATCTGTTGCCAAAAATACCGCTCGATTTCAGCAAAATCTTTTTCCAAATCAGCCATTTGCTTGGGTGTCGAGAGGAACTGCTTCATAATCTGTCCACTGGTCTTTACCCTTTGCCAAAACCCAAGCTTTATTGGGATTGCGCTATAGGTTTTATCCTCTATTCCTAGCATGTCTTGCCAAATGGGGATAATCTGTTTAGAAAAAGGCAGAATCTGTAAGAGCTGATACCAGGAGGATATTTGATAATACAGCCGACTATTAACCGCAGTCACCATTTGCTGAAAGGTTGGCTCATAGGCCTCAAGGGCTACCTGATTACCTCCTAACAATCGAGTTGCCAGGCTCCTAAAAATACTGGTATAGGCTTCCTTCACAAAACTAATGGTTAAAGGAGTGCTTAACCCAGGATAAGATTCAACAATGTTGCTATTATCTAGTATGAGGGGTTGGCCATCGGGAAGCGTGGTAATCGGTCTCACCTGCAAGAGGTATAAATGATCTTCAACAAAGGTAAACTCAATGTCTAAATAAGGACCAAATAGGCTGATACAAGACCTTGCTGCACCTCTTAGACTTGACAATTGAGAAGCATTCAAAAGGGGTAGTCCCTGAGTATATGATAAATCATCCAAGGGATGGTAAACTGTCATTGTCGTCTCTATCCGATCTTCAACGACTTGACTCCCATCGCCTTCTCCGACAACAATAACATGCTCACTAATTAAGCCTTGAGGATTGGCAGTAAAATAAATGCCCGATAACTGGCCAACCGCCATCTCTTGAACAAGGGCTACCATTTCCAAATCAGCTACCTGCAGTCCCTGCTCAAAGGCATAGGCTAAAGCAGAAACCTCATATAAGGATAATAAGGTTTCTAACAAGGCACTTTGGAGGTCAGAGGGGTGCTGGTATAAGGATGTGTGAAATTGTCCAGCAAAAGAAGACTGCGCAGAATCCTCAATGGTTGCTGAAGACCGAACAGAAAACAGGGCTGTTGACGGTTCTATCATCTCCTTGACGGTGGACAACTCTTCCAAGGGAAATTGCTGCCGAGCCCATGTCTTTAAGGTTTGGCTCAAGCCTTCAATCGTGTACAGGCCATTGGTATAAGCTTCCTGAAAGTTTTTTAGGGTTGAACGGTTCTCTGGTAGATCAAAGAGGTCGTAACTGTATACCTCAAAGGGTGGCACAGGAAGACCAGCTTCCCGCAAGCGGTCTAAATGATAGGCTTTGGCTCCTGCTTTTTTAGCGGTAATAGGAGAGATAGGTTTCATTTAAAAACGTCCAATCAAAAGGTAGAGAGCGACAGCGACAACCATGGTTGTTTCTGTAATGTAGGTATAGCGTTCCACACGTTCTTTAATACTAAAGCGAGTTGGATCCTTGATATACTGCTGAAATTGGATTGTCATCCATAAAACGTTGACGACTAAAACAAGAACACCAAGTTTTGAAATTCCCCATAGCAAGGCAATATTGGTTAGAATATCAAGCAAGGTAAGAAATTGAACAAAACGGGTCACTCTTTGGTAGCCAAACAGTTTAGAATAGGTGACATAGGCTGTTTCATCCTTGGGAGCTCTTATTTTACGGCTAATTTCCCATATCAAACTCGGAAAATACATGGTAAAGGCGAGTAAAACGGTCGTCCATGACAGGAGAGGGAGTTGGTATTTGTAACAAACGAAGGAAATGGTATAAATATTGAGAACCATCATGACGGGATTGTGGGTGACCAGCGCCATAGGGAGTGAATTCTGAATCTTATCTTTTTGGAAAAACCAAAAGGACATGAGGGTTCCATAGATATAAAGAAACAAAAACCAGCCGATATTATTCATAAATAGGATGTTCAAAAGAACAGATATCGCCACAACCACCCCCAAGGCAATAGCCAAGTCAGATTTTTTCACGCGTCCTGATGGCAAGGCTCTCTCTGGAAATAAGCGGCGATCCGTCTCATAATCCTTAAAGTCATCCGCTATGCGTAAAATCATTAGAAAGACAAAAATGGTGAAGATACCGACAAATTCTTGAATCCCAATGTCAAAGGTGTGCACACCTTGATTGAGCAATAGGACAAAGTAAATTTCAAAAAACATGATGACCGCTAGTAAAAAGCGAGGGATGATCGGGTACATTTCTTTGTAATAGGTGGCTAATCTTGATAACATGTTGTGTTCTCCTTTTTTCTACCAATGGCTTGGCCCATTTTGACTTGAACCTCTATACCACGCTTTGAATACTCTAAAATTTCCTGGTCAAAGGATACCTTATTTTTTTGATATAGCACTAAAATGCTAGAGCCCCCTAGACTAAAATAGCCTTTTTCTTGACCTCTACTAGCTTCCAAGTGTCCTGGATTATGAATCGCGCCAACCAGTAACGCACCAACCTCCATCTGAAGCACCTGACCAACAGAGGTTTGGTACACCTCAAAGGCTCTCCGATTTTCCTTAAAAACAGGCAGTTCTTGATGCACCATGTCGCGAATGCTGTGGAGTTTCCCTGGGATCCTTTTGCTAGCCAAAACAGGACCGGTCTCCGCATAAAGGTAACGGTGCACATCCTCTACCCCTAAGCGGTATAGGCATAGCCACCCACCCTCAAACAGTGAAGCTAAAGTCTGATCTTGCAAAAGTTCTGCTAGAGGGTAGATTTGACCTTTGACTACGATAGTCTCTCCTGCACTGATAGATTGTACCCGCAATTTCGCATCCGCAACCGCCATCACCTGCTCCTCTGAACAACGAGGACGCGCTTTAAGGAGGGGAGTTCTTGTAAAGAAGGCTGCAAAGTGAGGGTAATCCCGTGTTTCAAACTCAGCTAAGTTAATCTGATAAGTGTCGCAAAACGTTTGGATTTTCCGACGGGAGCTGGGAAGTTTTTCTTTTACCAGAAGCAGTTCTGAAAAAGGAGGCCAAGTGACGATGGGTTGTAAAAACCTTCCCCATTTTGTTTTATACAGCTTATCGACCAGCTGTGATTGGTAATCCGGCAAGTCAATGAGCTGTCTTTTTTCCTTATGATAAATCTGTGTCATAGCATTAACGAGAGACCAAGTAAGGTCACTAAAGCCAATACGACAAAGACGATATAGGCTTTTTTGTTGGGTTTTGGAATTGGATGGTTCCAAATAAATAAGAGACTCATCAAGGGGCCTAAAAGCATCCAAACATAGCCTGAAGAGCCCTTTAGAAAGATTTCACAGAGCCAATAGCTCAGAGGAAATGCGAGGGCCCCATAAGTTACGGGAACCCCAACAAAATGGGTGGTGCTTCCTTCTTCTCCTTTTGTTAAGCGGTTAAAATGCGCCAACCGTGTGACCGCAGCCAAGCTATACAAGACGGCCAAAACAACATTCAACCCTGAAATTGGGACCTGCGTCATGAGCAAAATAGCCGGTAAGGCTGCAAAGTTGATCATATCACAGAGGGAATCAATCTCAACCCCGAACTGCTCTTGCGCCTTTGTTCTCGTCATTCTACGCGCGACAACCCCATCGAACAAGTCACAAATCCCACTGATCACAAATGCCATCATCGCCAAGGCTAATTGGTCATTGATGACCGCACCAATAGCCAAAAGGGCAAAGACGACACCTAGGTAGGTTAAAAGAACTGATTTATTATACTCACCTAGCCACATCTACACTTCCTCCTCTATAATCATAATCTCACCACTTGTCCCATTTATCGTTACTCGCATGCCTGTTTTCAAATGCTTGGTGGCGTCCACCGCACAAACGATTGCTGGAATCCCACATTCTCTCGCCACTATGGAAGCATGAGATAAAACACCGCCATACTCTGTGACCAAGCCAGCTATCTGCCCAAAAGCGTAGGACCATCCTGTATCTGTATACGGAGTCACTAGGATTTCACCTGATTGGATAAGGGATATGTCAGACAAATCTTTTAAGACTCTCACACGCGCTGTGGCAATGCCGTGATTAGCGCCACGACCTTTCAAGGCTGTCTGTCCAACTATAGCTCGCACTTGGTCCGCCCGTAAATCATTGGGCGCCCTAAACTGTTGATAAGCCTTGTAATAGGTCTTCTCATTTCTGATGCGCTCCTGCCAGGTCGACGGATCGACCAAATCCTCGGGGGTTAAAAAGAATAAGTCTTCTGCTTGTTCGAGCAGACCTTGCTTGACATAATGCTCGCCCAAGGCCAATGTCCCTTTCCGGATGAGGTGATAGGTTTTGGTGGAAACATCTTTTAATGCTTCTCGCCACCAGAGCAAGTCCCGTAATTCCTGGACGATGGCCTTCACACGCTTGGTCTGACCTGTCGACAATTTGCTATAAATAGCCTCTAAGTCCTCGTCTCTATTAACCTTAGGGGCTAGACGTTTTTGAAAACTTTCAAAGGCCTCTCGGTTTTGGGATAAGTAGGCGACCTGCTCCCTGATAGGTGTCATATCCTCCTCGTAGCTAGGGGTCAAGAGATCAAGCTCACGACTGGAGTGATAGCCAAAACGCTCTTTGAAGTCTAAGAACGCTTTTTCAGAATCATCAGCTTGCACAGCGTTAGCGATGGCACGTAGAGGATCTGTATGGGATAACTGACCTAGGTCTTCAATCAGAATGAAGAAATCTTCTAGCGATACCTTTTTTAAGAGTGCTGTCTTTTTCATGGCTAATAGGACCGTGTTTAAAAAGACTTGTCTAAAGTATAAGCCTTCGTACTGACTATGGATGTCCTGCGTCAGCTGGAGCCACCATTTTTCCAAATCAGCCGTTGGTTGATAACTGGTCATGTGAGAGAGTTCTTGGACCAGTTGCTCTAAATGGCTCTGCGCGTCCTCAAAGACCTTTTCGATGGTTGTCTGATGGTGGCGATTCATTTGTCGAATGCGCCACGCAATTCCAGCCAGATGAAACGCCTGTTTTACTCGCCATGGTGTTACTTCTCCCATGCCTTCATAATACTTGGCAACTCCTAGCTCATCATCAAAGTCTGCTTCCACATAACCTGGGATTTTAGCCATAGCTTTTTTGACTTGACCTAAGTTCCAATAAAGCCTTGAAAAACGGACTATAGATAGCGACCCTATTTCGAATGGCTTAAATAACCCAGCCTCAATCATAAACTGAGAAAGACTTGCTTGCCAAACCCGCTGGTATAGCCAACGCATGAGTGGGGGACTGGATGACGCCGACACACCGCCATCTCTGAAGTTAGTTGTTGTCCAGCTTCCGCTAGCAACGATTAAGGGGAGTTCGGTGATTGGTCGAGCTTGAAGGAGGTAAAGGCATTCCCCCACAAAGGCAAACTCAATATCCATTGGATGACCAAAGTTAGCCATAACCTCTATACCCATCGTATGAAGTTGTTGCTGCTGGCTAATGGTTAAGACGCTAGATTCAAATTTTGGAAAAAACCAGTCCAAGGTGAGAAATTCTGGTCGTTGGTAACCATCAACGAGACTTGAACCATTTCCCTCGACGACTTCAATCAACATCCTGGTATCTGATTGTCCTTCTGGAGCTGTTGTAAAGCAAACTCCTGAGAAATCGGGATGAAGTTCTTCTTGGATAAGGAGTGCTAACTGATAAGCTTTAGCCATCCCCAATCGCTCCCAATAAGCCTGGACCTGGTCTTGAAAAAGAGACGCGATACACTGTTTGATGGCTGACCACACGGTCTCCAAATTCTCACAGCCTCCAAAGGAATCGTATTGGCCCGCAAAGGAATGCTCTTGCCCATCTTCATGTAAAGCACTGGAGCGGACAATATAGGTCCGATCAGCTTTATGCCAGCTGGCCCAGGCTTGAGAAAGGGATTGCGGAATAGGTAAGTCCTCTAGACAAGTAAGAACCTCCTTAGGCCTTAGCCGTCCCCAACTGTCTCGTGGAAAACGAGATAGCACAATCGGTTGCCAGAGAGCCGTTAGCTCCTCTTCTGGAAAGAGCAAGGCCTCTGGAACAGCATAGCCAAGTCCTTGTATGCTTATGAGACCATTAGCCTTCCCACCAAAAGAAGGCTGAGGCGTATTTTCAGTGATTAAGTTTTCCATTTAAAATTGGGTCTTTCTGAGTTTCAAGAGAAACAAGAGCTGATTCACGCCGACATGTGTTAAGGCACCTAGGGCAATAAAGCCTAGATAAAGCCAAATAGACATAGGATAAACCAGTGCTAAAACAGCTACACATCCAATGAGGGAATCGATTTGATCGAGAAGGAAGAAAAAGAGTCGTTGGTTTTTAGGATGGGCTAACTGTCCAGGGATAATATCAAACCGTCTCTTTAGCCAGCTATTTGGCAACTCGCATAAAACATAGGCGAAGCCTAGACCAGCGCCAAACAGACTATTAAACCAGAACGTATTTGGTTGGGTTTCATAAACCATGTTGAGCCGACTCAGGGCAGGTATGACATGGCCCAGGCCACCCCAGAAAACCTGAAAGAAGTAGCCAAACCCAATCATGCCAACAAAACCCTTCCAGGTTTTATGGTCCCCAAAAAGCCGTTTCCCATCCGAAAGGATCTTCCCACGGTCAATCGGTCGATACCAGGTTTTAGCTATTTCACTACGACAAAAAGCCATATTGGCCATACCAGCTAAAATAACTGGAAACAGCGTCGCATACATTCGGATTACAAGCATGATTCTCCTTTTTGAGAGTCCCAGGTTAACCACTATTCCCGTCCTCTCTTCTGATGATTGCTTCTTTGCTGAAATGGCAGAAGAGTCTTAACCAGATCCCTTATTAGCTTTCGTTAACACTATTTTGGCGCATTTTCCAAAACAATATGATGCTTAATACCAGACCAGCAAGAGCATAAATGCCATAGGCTCCTGCTCCAAATGTTGGTAGTTTTTCGAGAAGAGGGGGTAATAAGGAGGAGGTTGCCCCTCCAGTATTGCAACCCACTAAAATGATGGTCATCACCGCGTTAAGCAAGGCTTGAGGCGTTTGTTCTGAAGCCATATTAAAGACTAACGTTAGGACTAGGCTATAAAAGAAGCCTGTCACCATCGCACCGATGTAAAGGACAAGAAGGTTCATCGGCTGGGTCACCAAGAGAATACAGAGTGAAAAGATTAGCACTGAGACAGGAAGCAAGGCATTTTTTAGGTGACCTAAGAGATGGCTAAAGGCCATACCAGCTAGAATACCCATCAGCATCATGGCACTAAGAATAAGACTAGCCTGCTGAGGTGTAGCAATCCCAGACTCCTGTACCATAACAGGGATTCGCAGGGTCAGAGCCGAATTGACATTGATGACAAAAAAGGCAACCACCGCTAACCCAAGGGCTCTTAGCCAATCCCTTTGACTGAGTTTGGCCTTAGGACCATCCAAAGCTTCCTCTGCTTTGTCTGCTTCTGCAGGAACAAAGCGCAGGTAGAGAAAGAGAACCACAAGGGCTAAGAGATAGATGGAAAAGGCTATAGGCCACCCAAAGCCCAATAAAGCACCGACGATAGCAGTCAAGATAGCTGACCCCAATACCTCTGTAGAACCTCTAAGCCCCATCATCTGGAGCCGTTCCTTCCCCTTAAAATGAGTGCTGACCATATTGATTGCTCGTGCATTGATCATCCCTAGTCCAAAACCAAGAAAGAGACGCCCAATAAATAAGATGGCATAAACCTGGCTTAATAAGGGCACCGATCCTCCTAGCGCTACCAACAGTAGCCCGATAGAAATCATGGCCCGCTCGGATACCCATCTGGTCAAAACAGGGTTTAGAACAAGGCTAGTCATAATAGCAAAGGACGTCACTGTAATCAAAAAACCGACCTGCTGCTCTGAATAACCATCTTGTGCAAAATGGTCTAGCATGGCTGGCAGGGCTGGAGAGACTGCAAAGGTCGACACCAACATAAATGACAATGAAAGAATACTCATTTTTTCTAAAAAGCGTTGCATAAGCTTGTCCAATCTCTCTCTTACTTGAAATCGTGTTTTGATTTATTATACAGGAAATCCCCTTAAAACACAAAGTCCCCTTAATTGAAAATCTTTTATTCTAAACGTTTTTGTGGTATAGTAAGACTATTACTTAACCCCTTGAAAAAAGACTGTCGAGCTTTAACTTCACCTTTATCATAGGATTCATGTTCTTAAAGGGAGGATACCTAGAGGACTGTTCCCTCATCCTAGACAGTTTTTTTGAGGATTCACAGTTATAGTTTACAGAGAAACGGAGACATCATGACTGTTATTGAAAAATTAACCCGTGCGAGCCATCTCATCGATATGAACGATATTATTCGGGAAGGCAACCCGACCTTACGTCAGGTAGCTGACGAGGTGGCCTTGCCCCTCTCAGACCAGGACATCATCCTCGGCGAGAAGATGATGCAGTTCCTCAAGAATTCGCAGGATCCTGTCATGGCTGAAAAACTAGGCCTGCGCGGAGGTGTCGGACTCGCTGCTCCCCAGCTCGACATTTCAAAACGCATTATTGCCTGCCTCATTCCAAATCCCGAAGATGAAGAGGGGAACCCTCCCAAGGAAGCCTATTCCCTAGAAGTTATCATGTATAATCCTAAAATCGTTGCCCACTCTGTCCAAGAAGCGGCACTGGCAGATGGCGAAGGCTGCTTATCCGTCGACCGTCCGGTAGAAGGCTATGTCATCCGCAACAGCCGGGTAACCGTGGAATACGTGGACAAGAACGGTGACAAGCAACGGGTCAAACTTAAGGGCTACAACGCCATTGTCGTCCAACACGAGATCGACCACATCAATGGCATCATGTTCTACGATCGCATTAATGAGGACAACCCATTTGCTATCAAAGAAGGCCTCCTGATTATCGAATAAGGCTTAAGACAATCCCCCGTATTCTCAGATACGGGGGATTTTGTGTCACTTGCTTAGCTCTCTTTTTTAACACTACTACTCCATTAAAGCATCAAAAAACCAGCCCACTAGCTGGTTTTCAAATAGAGATAGTTAACGGAGTTGCTCGAAGCGCAAATGCACGGCGTAGCGGTCATCAAAACCGATTCGCTCCAAATCGCGTTGAAGGCGGTACTCAATGTAGTGCTGAGCAATCTTGAAATAACCCGCGTCCAAAAGGCGGTACTCTACCTGGGACTGCACCATACCAATGGTCGGGCGCTCCGCTTGGGCTTCACTCAAATCCAACACAACCTTTTTGGTCACTTCCGCCAAGTCATAACGCAACTTGTCATCTAACACATAAACCGTCTGAGCCGCTTTTAAAATCGCTTGGTAAATCTTATCCGGATCAAAGTCTACGACCTGACCATTACGTTTGGTAATCTGCATAGGCACCTCCATTTTCTGAAAACAGTTTCTTTACTCTATTATCCTTATTTTAAGAGCATTTGTCAACTCTAAAAATCGCTTGGCATCACGTTTTCAAACCATTTCCATAAATAGTTTTGAAAAATAGCAGAGCTACCGACGCACCCTTTCTGGCTACCCTTCGTGGCTGGCCAATTTGCGACCTCAGATCACTGTTTATCAGACAAGACCGGCCTCTAACAAGGCCTTTTTGAGAGCTGTGACCTTGTCTGCTAAAACCAGGTCGTAATGGTCTGGCTGCGCGTAGCTATAATCGACCCCATTTCCAGAGCTGGTTGGGTCTAACGCCCACCCTTTAAAACTGGCGTGGACTTGGGCGATTCCAGTTTCGCGAATGAGGTCAACCACATTGTCTGCTGAGATACCAGCTCCCATGCAAAAAGCCATCTGCTGGCCAAACCTGGCCTGCAGTTGCCTGAGCAGGTCGCGACCTTCCGGTGCTGTCGCCATCTGACCTGACGTCAAGATCCGGTCACAACCTAGGGCGATCAACTGCTCTGCCATGTCAAAAGGATCCTTAACAACATCAAAGGCCCGGTGAAAGACAAATTCCGCACCATGGCTATGGCAAAGGGCAATAAGCTCCGCGGTGAAGGATGTATCCAGCTGGCCATCAGGGGTCAGGGCACCGCTAGCAAGGCCATCCGCTCCAGCTTCTAGTAGGAGCTGGGCATCAAGGCGCATGACAGCTTTTTCCCTATCCGAATAGCAAAACCCCGCAGCCCGAGGGCGAACCATGCAGATGAGGGGCAAAGTGACTGCTTGCTTGGCCAGTCTGACGGTCGCAAGGCTTGGGGTGAGCCCCCCCAGGTGCAAGGCACTATTGAGTTCAATCCGGTCAGCTCCTGCGACTTGAGCTGTCAAGCAGTCCTCTAAAGAACCCGCACACACTTCAATGATCATGAGAAGCCTCCTCTTTTTTCTTTCATTATAACACAGAAACCCCAGCTGGCCTATGGCTAGCTGGGGTTATACTTAAAACAAATCATCAAAGAGGCTGAGTTGGTTGTCCTCAGGCATGTTGCCGAGCACCCCCATATCGTCCATCTTCTCAACCAGTGTCGACGAAAGGCCACCGCGTTTTCGGAGCTCGGTCTTGGAGAGGAATTCGCCTTCTGCACGCGCTCGAACGATTTGGCGGGCAACGTTATCCCCCAGACCATCCATAGCTGAAAACGGCGGAATCAAGGTGTCACCTTCGATTAAAAATTCGGTCGCATCGCTCTTGTAGAGGTCTAGCTTGCCAAATTTGAAGCCACGCTCCAACATTTCATTGACAATTTCCAATGTCGTGTAAAGGTCATTTTCCACGTTTGAAGCTAGATTATTTTTCTTCTTCTCAGCGATTTCAGCCATCTTGGCTTTGACGCGGTCAAGGCCACCAGACATGGTCGCCAAATCAAAGGCCTTGGCCCTGATAGAGAAGTAAGCACAGTAATAATAGAGAGGGTGGTGGACCTTGAAATAGGCCACCCGAAGGGCCATCATAACGTAGGCTGCCGCGTGGGCTTTGGGGAACATGTACTTAATCTTCCCACAAGACTCGATGTACCAGTCAGGCACATTATTAGATCGCATGGCCTCAATATAGCCATTGCGCTCTTCCTCTGAAATCTTGAGCCACATGCCTTTACGCACGCGCTCCATGATATTAAAGGCCATCTTGGGCTCAAGGCCAGCATGCATGAGGTAAACCATGATGTCATCCCGACAACCGATAACCGTAGACAGGTCGGCAATGCCTGAACGAATCAAGTCCTGGGCATTCCCCAGCCAAACGTCTGTCCCGTGCGATAGGCCTGAGAGCTGCAACAGCTCGGCAAAGGTCGTGGGATGAGTCTCATCCACCATGCCGCGGACAAAATTGGTCCCAAACTCAGGAATCCCCAACATACCCGTCGGTGTCCCGATCTGCTCTGGCGTGACTCCTAGGATTTCAGTCCCTGAAAAGAGGGCCATGACTCCAGGGTCATCGGCTAAGATCGTCTTCGGATCGATGCCTGAGAGGTCCTGAAGCTTACGAATCATGGTCGGATCATCGTGACCCAGAACATCGAGCTTAAGGATGTTTTCATCGATATCGTGGAAGTTAAAGTGGGTGGTCTGCCATTCAGCCGTTACATCATCTGCAGGGTACTGGACAGGGGTAAAGTCATAGACATCCATGTAGTTCGGGATAACGACAATCCCGCCTGGGTGCTGACCAGTCGTCCGCTTAACCCCGGCAGCTCCTGCAGCCAAACGCTCGACTTCGACATCGCGGTAAAACTTGCCATAATCCCGTTCATAGCCACGGACAAAGCCATAGGCTGTCTTATCAGCAACGGTACCCACCGTTCCGGCCCGAAAGGCATACTCCGACCCAAAGATATCCCGAACATCTAAGTGGGCACTCGGTTGGTCATCTCCTGAGAAGTTCAAATCGATATCGGGAACCTTATCCCCGTCAAAACCAAGGAAGGTCTCAAAGGGAATATCCTGGCCATCTTTCATCAGCCGTTTCCCACAGTTAGGACAGTCTTTGTTAGGCATGTCAAAGCCGGACCCGTAGGAGCCATCTGTGATAAATTCCGAATACTGGCAATCTGCACAGTAATAGTGAGGCGAGAGCGGGTTAACTTCTGTAATTCCAATCATAGTCGCCACAAAGCTAGACCCGACAGACCCCCTGGAACCGACCAGGTAGCCCCGCTCATTGGAGCGCTGTACCAGCATCTGAGAGGCCAGGTAAATCACGGCAAAGCCATTCCCCAAGATAGAGGAGAGTTCTTTTTCGATCCGCAGGTCAACAATGTCTGGCAGAGGATTGCCATACATTTCAAAGGCCTTGGCATAGGTCATCTCAGCCACCTGCTCCTCTGCCCGCTCAATAAAGGGCGTATAGAGGTCACCCTTAACCACTTGCACCGTTTCAAAACGCTCTGCCATGGCTTGGGTATTGGTCACGACCACGTCATAGGCCAAATCCTTGCCTAAAAAGGCAAACTCGTCCAAGAGTTCATTGGTGGTGCGAAAATGTGCCTTGGGCAGTGGCGCTGGCTGGGCATTTTCCCCATGTCCAATATTGCGGTTAATCATAGCCCCTTGGCCGAGACTGCGCACAATAATCTCCCGGTAAATCTCCTGTTCAGGATCTAAGTAGTGGACATTTCCTGTCGCCAAAACTGGTAAATCCAGGCGCTGACCAACCTCGATCATGGCTTTAATGATTTCTTGAATCTCTGCGTCGTCTTTGACCTGTTCACGCGCGATCAGAGGCGCATAGATGGCAGGTGGCATAATCTCGATAAAATCATAATAGCGGGCGACCTTGACGGCCTCATCAGTCCCTTTTGAAGTAACAGCATCAAACAGTTCCCCGTCTGAACACGCTGTTCCCACGAGAAGCCCCTCACGGTGGGCATCCAAGACCGTCTTAGGAATCCGCGACACGCCTTCAAAATACTGGGTGCTGGACAGGCTGACCAGCTTAAACATGTTTTTCAACCCTGTCTGGTTCTGAACGTAGAGAGTCGCGTGTTTGACACGGGCTTTTTTATAAGAATCCTCAGCAATCAGCTGGGTATTGAGCTGATTGAGGTTGGTCAGGCCATGCTTTTCCGCGGCTTCTTTTAGGAAAATAAAGAGCAAGCGTCCGGTAGCCTCCGCATCGTAGTTGGCCATGTGGTGATGCTCGAGAGCCACCCCAAACCGCTTGGTCAGAGGGCCTAAGCCGTGACGCTTGTACTCCGGATAGAGGTTACGGGCCAGCTCCAAGGTATCGATGACCGGTTGACTGATTTCAGGCAGGCCATGTCGCTTGTAGTTGACATCCATGAAGCCCACGTCAAAGCTCGCATTATGAGCGACTAGGACAGCACCGTCACAGAAGTCCTGGAAGGCCTTGAGGACTGTCTCTAATGGACGGGCATTTTTGACATGCTCATCTGTAATCCCTGTTAGATCCGTCGTAAAGGCAGATAGGGGGTGGCCTGGGTTGATAAATTCGTCAAATTCGGCAATAACATTGCCCTTATACATCTTAGAGGCCGCAATCTGAATCAGGTCATTGTAGATGGCAGAGAGCCCTGTCGTCTCCACGTCAAAGACCACATAGGTCGCTTCAGATAAGTCGACATCTGCTTCATTGTAGGCAATCGGCACACTGTCCTCAACGATATTGGCTTCCATACCGTAGATGAGCTTGATGCCCCGTTTCTTGGCCTGCTTGTAGCCATGGGGGAAGGATTGGACATTGCCGTGGTCTGTGATGGCTAGAGCCGTGTGGCCCCAGTCTGCTGCTCGGTCCACCAGATCCTCAACCGTTGGCAGAGCATCCATGGTAGACATGTTGGTGTGAGCATGAAATTCGACCCGCTTCTCCCCTTCAGGCATCAGGTCCTTACGACCTGGCTTGGTCACTTCCATAATGTCCTGAGCGTTCATGTTCAGGTCATTGGTAAAAGGGTTAAGGCTGATATTGCCTCGGACACGGAGCCAGGCGCCTTTTTTGATCATGTCAAACTTCTGGGCTTCTTCCTCGTTTTTGGCCCATTTTTGGAGAGCAAACGACGAGGTGTAGTCTGTCATCTTGAAGTTAATGAGGCAACGTCCAGTCTTTGTGACCTTGGTTTCTACAGCAAAGACCAGACCTTCAAAGACCAGACGGTTTTCCTCGGTGGTCACATCAACCATCGGTGTGATGTCAGCCTTGTCCAATTTGGCGTTAGATTGGCGAATCTTAGCTACCTCTCCAAAGTCGAAGGCAGGCTTGCTGTCTGCCTGAGGCGGTGGCGTTTGCTTGTCTAGAGAGGTCAGAGCATTTAGCGCTTCTTCGTTGGCTGCTTGGACAATCTGCTCATTTTTGGCAACATAATCAGCCTGCTGGCTCTGGGTCAACTCCTCACTGACTTGAACCTCAATGCTGAGGGAACCAAAGCCAAAAAGAGCCAGTTGCTTTTCCAAGTTTGGTAGGTGATTTTTCCGAAAATGCGGGTTAGTAATAGACTCAGGCCCACAAATAGTCAAGGTCTGCTCCTGCAAATGAACCTCAAGATGCTGAAAAATAGACTTGAAACCGATACTTTGGCAGAGCTCTTCGGAAAAGGC
The DNA here is from genome assembly GCF_030812835.1 of Streptococcus moroccensis. Taxonomy (GTDB): domain Bacteria; phylum Bacillota; class Bacilli; order Lactobacillales; family Streptococcaceae; genus Streptococcus; species Streptococcus moroccensis. The sequence continues at coordinate 30,841 of NZ_JAUSTM010000007.1, read as the reverse complement.
TTCTTGGTAGTAGGCCTGAATGAGCTCGGGGCCATCAGACTGATCAGCCACAGTAATGTCAAAGGTCACACGGTTGCCCAAGGCCTCAAAAGTTGTCGTCAAGCCATGCTTGAGGGCTTGATAAGAAGCAATCGGCAGGAGTTTGTCAAACTGGAAATGAAATTCCCAGTGCTTGCTGAGTTTATGGAGCTGGACCGCACGAATCTGACCACTGGAAAAAGCGCTAGATTCTTGCAAATCCAGCGGTAAATTAATCTGAGCCATCAGCAGTTTAAAGGTATTTGACATGTCCAACTCCTCAACACTTAGTCTTTCCATTTTACCACAAAGCCCTCTATTTTTCGAGCTAGAGGGTAGCCGTAAAACCCTAACATTTGAAAAGGTTCCTTCATATAGTGATAGCGCTTTAGCTGAAATATGATATAATAGGCCTAGAATTGTTTAAGGATGAGATTATGACGAAAGTAAGCAACACGATTGCCATTATTGAAAAAAATCTGTCAGCGATGACGGAGGTTGAAGCGCAAATCGCCCAGTATTTTACCACCCATGCCCTAACGGCAGATGACCTTTCCTCCCAGCAGGTCGCTATGGACCTTCATGTGTCTCAAGCTGCCTTGACCCGGTTTGCCAAAAAATGCGGGTTCTCTGGTTATCGGGCCTTTATTTTTGAATACCTCAATAGCAGAGATTCTGTGGAACAGTCCTTCGAGCACTTAAAACACCCCTTAACCAAGCGGGTGTTGTTGGATTATGATGATATTACCCAGCAAAGCCACCAGCTAATCGATGAGGACCAATTGCAGCGCATCGCTGAGCTGATTGAAGAAGCTGATCGGGTCTATTTCTTCGGGCAAGGTAGCTCTGGTCTCGTAGCCAGAGAGATGAAGCTTCGTCTCATGCGTCTTGGTGTGATTTGCGAGGCTTTGACGGATCAGGAAAGCTTTGCATGGACCATCAGTATCCTTGATCCTAAGTGCTTAGTCATCGGTTTTAGTCTTTCTGGCTCTACCATGACAGTCCTCAACAGTCTTACCGCTGCCAAGGAAAAGGGTGCTAAAACGGTTCTCTTTAGCACCCAAGCCGCTGACCACAAGGAAGAGTACACTGAAACTGTCACACTAGCCTCTGTCCCTCACTTGGATTACGGCAATCGCATCTCACCACAGTTTCCAATGTTGATTCTACTGGACATACTCTATGCCTATTTTCTGGAAATTAACCGTGAGCAAAAAGAAGCCATCTTTAACGCCTACACCTTCCCACCAGCCAATCAAAAGGTCTGAGCCAAAGCTCAGACCCCTTTTTTGATCGTTCGCGATACTTTAACATAGCGATAGCTATAGAAGATTGCCATCCCCAAAAACAGATAGAAGGGCAGCACCCTTAGGAGGGCAAAGGGCAGTTCAAACAGGACTGCTTTCCACATCAAGTCCTTAGGCATCTGCCAAAGTCCTTCTGCCATAAACCACCGACTAGGTATTAAGTAGTCTCCTAAATGGATTCCTTTATTTCCCATCATAATCGCAACGTATAAAACACAGGCAGATCCTGTTGAGATTGCTCCATCCAGCATGCGTTTCTTCATGGCTTTTTTAGATTCCCAATCTGAAAAGATTTCCGTATCCGGAGTCTGACCTTCTTGGACGAAATACTGCTGGCCACCAAACATTACTCCTGCAAGGTGTTTCCAGCCAGCGTCTTCAAAGAAGGTCACGTACTCTTTATGAGAGCGACTGGAATAAAAGTCACGGTAATCAATTCTGATTGGTTTAGGCGACGTTGTTGGTTCAAACTCATACCGAAAGCGCCATGGCTCAACCTTAACCAATTGATAGCCTTGGGCTTGAATAGCATCGATCCAGCTTTCTTCTTGGCTAGGGTCAGCGAATAGTTTGTACTTTTTCATGGGTTCCTCCTTATAATCCCAGTTTTTCTGCTAACTGGCTCAATTGTCTCAAACGGCCAACTTCTAAGGTTAAAATTTCCTCTCCAAGAGACGTGATTTGATAGACCTTCCGCCGCTTGTCCTCAGAAGCTACTGACTTGATCCATTTGAGCTTGAGTAAATTTTCGATAGCCCCATACATGGTTCCTGCAGCAATCCGCACATCGCCACAGCTCAACTCTTCCACAGTCTGCATGATGACATAGCCATGCGATGGCTGCCTCAGTGCCAGCAAAATGTAAAAGGTCGTTTCTGTTAGGGGCAAATGTTTGTTTCGTTTCACCCTGACCTCCTTGTTTTTATATACAGTTCGACTTTACATTTATATTATACAACGCCGAACTATACATGTCAACTGTATATGTGCAAAACTCAAAAAAACCAGCCACTGAGCTGGTTTTTTCATTCATAGTTTCCTATCCCCTACAAGCCCAAAACCTTGGTGCCAAAGAGTTTGTCAAAGACATAGTCGTTGACCTTGACATTGAGGGCATCATGGCCATAATCAGGTAAAAGCTTGATGTCCTTGTCACAAGTCAAGCGGTTGTAAATGGCATACTGGGTCGAAGGCGGGCAGATGATGTCATCTAAGCCCGTCACCATGTGCACAGGGCAGGTGATCCGGTGAGCCAAGTTCTTCACATCGATGTACCCCAATGTATGCAGGAAGGTCTCTTCTGTTTCATGGAAGGGGTCTGAGAAACGGAAATAACGGAAGAGTTCATTGTATGGTTCGTTGACGTCATTGAGTTCCATCACCCGCTTGAAGTCAGACAAGAAGGGATAGATGGAAACAACCCGCTGGATGCGAGGGTTGAGGGCTGCAGCCACCAAGGCCAAAGCGCCGCCCTGAGAAGCCCCATAGCTATAGAGTGCTTGGTCATCCACACGGTCAAAGCTTGCTACAATCTCAATCAACTGGTAAACATCCAGATAGACATCCTTGTAAAAAAGGTGTTCTGGCCCTTCAACAGCCCCGCGAATCACCTGGCCTTTCACCGTCATGCCCTCAAATTGGCCCATATCGGTCGAGCGACCCGCTTGGCCACGTACGTCCATACAGACGACCCCGTAACCAGCCGCTACAAACTTCAGGTTTTCTGTCCAGTCAGGACTTTGGCCTTGGTAGCCATGGAAGTAAAAGAGCACAGGAACAGGTTTCTCTGACTTTGGAAAGACGCACTTGGAGAAAATAGTTGAGCCATTTTCAGCGGTAAAGGTTAAGGCATAAAAGTCTGCGTTAGGAACGTCAAAATCCTGCTCTATCAGTTCATAATCTGGTAAGTCTTGATGTTTAGCCAGCTGGCCATCCCAAAATTGGTCAAAATCCTCTGGCACTTCCTGACGGCCACGATAGGTCTGCATGGCCTCCAGAGACATGGTATCAAACATAGTATCTTCCTTTCACAAACTTAGGCCTGAGCCCGTTTTTCCTGTTGATTCTTAAAGTTATAATAAGCCCCAAACATACCCGCAGTGTTGAGATGCTGGGCAAAGACCAGCTCTGTCTTTTCAGCGATACTTGGTACTAAGTACCCTTTTAAGGCTGTCTGAAGTTTTGGTTTTAAAATGGCTTCTTGGGCCATGATGCCACCACCTAGGACGACCTTTTGCGGATTAGCCACAAAGCAGATATTGGCAATCCCTTGGGCCAGATAATCCACCATGCGATCAATCCCTGCGATACAATGGGTGTTTCCTTCTGTTGCTTCTGTAAAGACCCTAAGACCATTCCACTGGTCTACAGGATCGCCGTGCTGCTGGGCCACATAATGGACCAAGGCTGTGGTTGAGGCCAAATCTTGAAAGGGGCCATCGTTCAGGTGCATGTAGCCCACTTCACAGGCAGAGTTGCTATAGCCATGAAAGACCTGGCCGTCAATCACCAAGCAACCGCCAATCCCGGTACCTATTGTCAAACAGACCGCCACTGGGCTGCCTTGGGCACTGCCTGACTTCACCTCAGCGAGACCAGCACAGTTCACATCATTTTCAATTTCACAGGGCAGGTTAAAGGTTTCTTCCAACTCTTTTTTAAACTGGGTGCCAGCATAGTTTGGGATCTGTGGACCTGCATAAAAGATTTCCCCCTTATCAGGATCCACCATACCAGCCGACGACAGGCAGATGCCAGATAATGCTTCTTCTGCCTGATAGTTGGCTACTATATCCTTGACCTTTGCCATAATGCCTGGGCCACCAAGATGGGCTTCTGTCGGCATCTCGTGCCCTTCAACCAAGGTCTCCTTGTCATCAATTAAGCCATATTTGATACTGGTTCCACCAATATCAATGGCGACATACCTACTCATTTCATCATCCTCCTCATAAAAGGGTTTCAATAAGAGGTGGGAGGCCGCCCATCGGCCCCTCCCACTGATTTTACTTATAAAAAGCGTTCCTTAGCTTCACGTATCAAACGCGCAGCCTCTTCAACGACACTAGCATCCTCCTCACAAACCGGCATCAACGGTTCACGAACAGAGCCCAGCTCCAAGCCTTCATTAATCTTGAGCGTTGCTTTAATGACACCATACATATTCCCTCGAGCCACGACCAAGTGACCGATGATGTTGTTAATGGCATACTGCAATTCACGCGCAGTTTCAAGGTCTTTTTCCGCAATCAAGCTATCCAACTTGAGGAAGAGTTCTGGCATGGCACCATAAGTACCGCCAATCCCACCTGCTGCTCCCATGAGGCGTCCACCAAGGAACTGCTCATCTGGACCATTGAAGACCACATGGTCATCACCACCGAGCGAGCGGAAAATTTCGATGTCCTGAATCGGCATGGAGGAGTTTTTAACCCCGATGACCCGTTCATTTTTCAGCATTTCACGGTAGAGCATTGGTGTCAAAGCAACTCCAGCTAGCTGTGGAATATTGTAGATGATAAAGTCTGTATTAGGCGCAGCCGCACTGATGTCATTCCAGTATTTGGCGATGGCATGCTCCGGCAAACGGAAATAAATCGGTGGAATGGCTGCAATAGCATCGACACCAAGGCTTTCTGAATGCTTAGCTAGCTCGATACTATCGCGCGTACTGTTGCAGGCTACATGGTTGATGATGGTCAATTTGCCCTTAGCCACCTTCATGACATGTTCAAGGACCAATTTGCGGTCTGCGACACTCTGATAAATACATTCACCCGAGGACCCATTGACATAGAGTCCTTTGACACCCTTGTCAATAAAGAACTGGGTCAAGGCTTCAACACGTTCAGGGCTGATGTTGCCTGCCTCATCATAGCAAGCGTAAAAAGCAGGAATAATTCCATGGTATTTGCTTAAATCACTCATTGTTTGCTCCGTTTAAACTTTTAGTCGTCCCTAAATAGGGTTTGAAAATTTTTTCCATAATCCAGACTTGACCAAACCCAAGACTTGAAAAGCCTGCTAGTAGCAAAAGGCTAAGGCCTAAGAGGAAGGTCAGGCTGGTCGTATATAGCAATGTTGTTAGTAGCAGGATAACCCCAATCATGAGGAAGGTCCAGGGAAAATGAACCCCCGCCAGCACAAAGGCATTTTTTAAAATATCTTTTATCCCAAGATCAAATCGTGTTGCAATCGGGTACGCATAGAGAAAGAGAATGGTTGCCAAAATCAAAACCGCCATGGCCAAGACTTGAATCAAACGCGCTCCTGCCATATCCAAACGGCTGACCAAGAGCAGGTCCAACACACAAAAGCCAACAATCACCAATTCCAGAGCACCTAGACGAAGGCCAAGTTTCCCATGCTTTTTAAAAGCAGCTAGATAACTGTTGATAATAGCTAAGCGTTTTTGTCGCTTGAGGTCAAAAAGTACCTGATAAAGGCTCATCTTAGCGATTCCAATCGTAATAACAGGCAAGCAAGTCAAAAGAAAGAGGAGATTGAGAACCACTAGGTCCAAAACCCGCTCACAGGCGCGAACAAAGGCATTGTCAACCCCAAAAACTGTTTTGACTAATTTTTCTGTTTTCTCGCCCATAAGGTTTCCTCTCTATTCTTTCTTTTTAGCACACATTTCTCTAATCAATCAAGACCTTGACCACACATTTTTTGACGGTTTCACCAGCGTTGGCATAGACATTTGGCCGATGGGCTTCGCCAGGAAAATAAATGGCAAAGTGGTCAGGGTCAATCACCACATCCATTTCCCGTTCACAGGTTTCCTGACCAAAATCGATAGTCGGGTCATAGGCTTTGCTGACCTCACGGTCGCCAAAACCATACTTAATGATTTCTCTACCCTCTAATAAGAATTGCAAATCTAAGTAATCTCTGTGAACTTCAAACTCAGGACCAATATCCTTATCCAGTCTATTTTCCTGAAGCATGAAGAAGGAATTGTTGCCATCAATGCTGTGCTTCCCAAGATCTAACATTATTAAATCAAGTTCTGCTAGAGCATCAATAGCCGCATCTAAATTGGGATGTAATCCCTTGTAATTGCTCAGTTCTGATAATTGATCGTAAATCATAAGCTATCTCACTTTTAAAAGCATTATCCTTTAACGGCTCCCATAGTAATCCCTTGGGTAAAGGATTTTTGGAAGATCAAGAAGATGACAACAATCGGTACTGCCGCTAAAGCAGCTCCCGCCATGATAAGACCGTAGTTGGTTGCCATCTCGGCCTGCATGGTCGCTACCCCCAACGAAATGGTTAGGTTTTGACGAGACGTCAACATAACCAATTGCATAAAGTAGTCATTCCACGAGTTGATAAAGGTAAAGATGGCAAGCGCAGCAAACCCTGGTTTAACGATCGGGAAAGCAACGCTCCAGAAGGTCCGAAGCTCGCTACAACCATCAATTTTAGCAGACTCTAATAGCTCTGTCGGAATGTTTTCTGAGAATTGCTTCATCAAGAACACCCCAAATGGCCAACCAACCAAAGGCAGGATAACCGCTGCCAAGGTGTCGTGAATCCCCATGAAGTTGACAATGCGCACCAGTGGTACTAGTACCACCTGCTTAGGCAAAGCCATAGCGGCGATGAAGATCGAAAAGAGCAATCGTTGGCCGTAAAAGCGTTTCTTAGCAAGAACATAGCCAGCCAAAGCAGAAGTCGCACAAACCAAAAGCATGGTCGCTAGCGAAATAAAAATAGAGTTCCACAACCACTGGAGGGCTGGGTTTTGCACCACCAATTTTTCAAAGTTTTCTAATGTTGGCTCAGCAGGCCACCATTGCGGTGGTATTTTTATAGTAGCAGGTTGTGATTTAAAAGCCCCTGTCAAAATCCAATAAAAAGGAAAGATAAAGAGGACTGTTAAGAGTAGAAGAACGATATTACTAATCACACCAAATACAGTTATTTGTTTCTTTTTCATATCATGCCTCCTAATAGTTGACGTCGTCGCCTAAAATCTTGAACTGAGCGTAAGAAATCAAGGCAATCAAGACCGCCAAGAACACACCCATGGTATTGGCATAACCATACTCAGACAATTTGAAGGCTTTTTCGTAAAGGTAGTACATCAGGGTTGATGTTGAATAGTTTGGTCCTCCAGAAGTCAACAGCTGAATCAAGGCAAAACACTGGAAGGAGTTGATGGTTGTAATAACTGCGATGTAAAGGGTTGTCGGCAAGAGTGATGGCCACTTGATGTTCCAGAACACTTGTGTTTCAGTTGCCCCATCCACACGCGCCGCCTCAACGAGAGAGTTATCAATATTTCCTAAGGCTGCGATATAAAGGATGATTGGTTGCCCCACAGAAGTTGTCAGCAAAATGATGATAATGGCCCAGAGTGCCCACTGCTTGTCCCCTAGCCAGCTAATGTTTTGATCAATCACACCGCCAGTTTTCAATACGAAATTGAGAATCCCTGATAGCGGGTCGTAAATCCATTTCCAAACAACGGTTACGGCCACACTCCCTGTAACAACCGGCAGGAAGAAGACAAACCGATAGAAGGAACGCGTAATCACATTCTTGTCATAGGTTCTTGCTGCCACAAAGAGGGAGAAGAAAACAACGACCGGAACAGAGCCAATAACGATAATGACCGTGTTAATTAACGACTTGATGAAGATTTCATCGTTAAACATACGGATGTAGTTGTCAAGTCCAATAAAAGTGAACTCTGTCATCGTGTATTTAAAGAAACTCGTCACAAATCCCATGATCATAGGCGCCAAGACAAAAACGGTAAAAAACACCAAAATCGGCGCCAAGAAGGCATAAGAGACGATGGTTTCGCGCATTCTAATCTTATTAACTCGCACGATAAATACCTCTCTATTTAGAATTTTTTCCAAAAAGGATGTGAGGTCATCTCTCTGTGTTGAACACCTTTTCCCTAATGCTCAATACAGAGAATGCGCCATCACTTAACAGAAAACCCCCTCTTCCAGCACACATAGACTGTCATGGGGAAAAGGGGGCATCGTCAGAAATTAGTTAGCTGGTTTGATTGTTGCGTTTGCTTTTTCTGTGAATGATTTCAAAGCTGCTTCTGGCTCATCATCACCGTTAGATACGGCTTGAAGAGTTGGGAACCAGAGGGTACGCATTTCAGCAAAACCATCGATAGTGTTGTAGTATGGAGAGTAGTATTGAGTCCATCCGCTGATGGTTTCCATACGTTCGTCATCATAAAGGGTACCAAATGATGTGCGAACAGGGAAAGCGCCTGTACGAACAACGTTCTTAGGACCCCATTCTTCATCGTCAGCGATGAATTGGATGAATTTCTTAGATGCTTCAACTTTAGCATCGTCTCCGTTATTAAAGACTGCAAAACCATTTACCAAGTACTCAAGAGCTGGTGTGCCATCTTCTGATGGGAATGGTACTTCAACGACTTCAACACCACTTGATTCAAGCAATTGCCCTTGGATACCGTTTTGAGCAGGTGCCCAAAGGATTGTGTAAGAGGTTTGACCGTTGGCAAAGTTTTGGATATCGGCACCACCATCGTATTGAGAACCGTTCATGATGAGCCCTTCATCCATCCAACCTTTAACGGTTTCAAGGGCTTTAACCATCTTAGGATCGTCAGTTGTATACTTCGTTACTGCTTCATCAGTGATACTTCCGCTGTAAAGGTTAGCCAAGAAAGCACGGTTACCTTGGTCACCACCTTGACCGTTAGCAAAGAGTGAACCCGGGTTATAGCCTTTGTCTTTAAGAGCTTTCAATACTTTTTCAAAGTCTTCTGTTGTCCAGCCTTCTTTCACGAGGTCAAGGACACCAGCATCTTCTAACATCGCCTTGTTCATAGCCATGTAGAATGGTGCTGAACTGATTGGATACATGTAAGCTGTATCACCGGCTTTACTTGCTTGGATGATATTGTCATTGTCAACATCCTTGATGTACTCGTCTGTAAAGAGGTCATTCAAGTCTGCTAATTTGCCATTTTTTCCGTAAGTGATAATACGGCCTGGTGCGTCAAAGAGTACGTCTGGTGCTGTACCCGCTTCAATAGCAGTCGTGATTTTTTCAGGACCGGCAGTAAAGTCAATAGTTTCAAGATTTACCTTGATGTCTGGGTTCGCTTCTTCAAAGGCTGCGATAATTGATTTTTCGTAAGTCCCTACAGCGTCGCTAGTGTTTTCTTGTGTAAAGACAGGGAATGCCCACCATGTGATTTCTGTTTTAGCACCGCCAGTGTCTTTAGCTTCTGACGATGTGCTTGTTTTTTCACCACCTGAATTGCCACAGGCTGCCAAAGCCAGCAAGGCTGCACCTGTTAATAGGGTACGTGCAAATTTCTTCATTTCCTTACTCCTTTAAGTAATTTTTTAGTCTTAAAAGTTATCCTTTAGGGATGCCAACGATATCTTTTTCTTACCGTCTATCTCATCAATCACTCCATTCTTTCTTGGTTTAGGGCTTTCTGCCCTTAGTTTAATGACGATTTAGTTGCTGCTACAAAGCGCTCTGTGATTTCTTTTGGCCGGGTAATGGCTCCGCCAACAACGATACCTTTGACACCGAGAGCTTGAATCTCCTTAACCTGCTCTGGTGTATGGATCTTACCTTCTGCAATCACATCAACACCTGCATCACAAAGGGCACGAATCAGTTCAATGTCTGGGCCACTCTCCTGTCGGCTGTACGAGGTGTAACCAGAGAGTGTCGTTCCAACAAAGTCGACGCCAGCTTCATAGGCTGCCAAGCCTTCTTCTAAAGCGCTAGTATCTGCCATAAGGAGTTGATCAGGGTATTTTTCTTTAACCTTTCGGATAAAGGTCCCAATTTCTTCCCCATCAAAACGTTCCCGCTGGGTACAATCCAAGGCGATAACCGCAATATCAAGCTCAGCTAATTCGTCGACTTCCTTCATGGTCGCTGTGATAAAAGGTTCTTGCGGGGGATAATCCCGTTTGATGATGCCGATAATCGGCAAGTCTGTCACAGCCTGAATTTCTTTAATATCACGGACGCTATTAGCACGAATTCCTACGGCTCCACCTTCTTCTGCAGCTTTTGCTAGAAGTGGCATGACACCTCCGGCTTCCGTGTAAAGCGGTTCGCCAGGAAGAGCCTGACAGGAAACGATAATGCCTCCCTGAATCTGACCAATCAGGTCTTCTTTACTTAACTTGACCATCTGGCCCCTCTCTTTCTTTTTTAATTAATATATGACAGCGTTTACAATTAATATTATAAAAAAAGAAAAGTCATTTGACAATACCAATAAGTCATTTAGATTTTACAATCACAATTATGACCTTTGAAGAGATTCTTTGAAAGTACTTTCAAAGAAAAAAACTAACTCCCATAAGAACTCAACCGTTCGTTTGGAAGTTAGCATTGCTATAAGATACCGCCCTTTTAACTCAAGTCAAATTGAGTCCATCTTGCTCATTAAGGACGTTTTTTTTGAAAAAACTCAATAGGCAGTCTTATTTTACCTTTACAATAAAATGAACAATTAGCATAAGAGTAAGTTGACAACATCTTCTTTTAATTCCCAGGAAGCGTTTTGTCAAGTACCTTTTCTTATTTATTGACGCAACCATTTGACATGAAAAGTGGTTTATGTTATACCAATCATACAAATCATACTAATGGTTGGGAGGTAGTAATATGAAACACCCAGAAGGGAAATACGCTTGGACTGTTAAGGTAGGAGAAAAAGGGCAATTTGTTATACCTAAAGAGGCTCGTGATGTTTTCAACATTAAGCCCGGCGATACTTTAATTGTTCTAGCAGATGTAAATAAAGGTATAGCCATTCCCCCTAAAAATATGTTCTCACATTTGATGGATACAGTTTTTAATCAAAATGCAGAAAAGGAGGACAAAGAATGAATTCAATAATCATTAAAGAACTTACAAAAAAATACGGAAGTGTAGTTGCCGTAAATAATCTTAATTTGACAATTGAACAAGGAGAGTTGTTTGCATTACTTGGTGTAAATGGTGCAGGAAAAACCACAACGATAAAAATGTTATCTTGTTTGATAGAACCCACAAGTGGTGATGCTTTGCTTCTTAACGACAGCATTATCTCAAATCCCAATGCGATAAAAGAAAAAACCAATATTTCACCACAGGAAACGGCAGTAGCTGCAAACCTATCTGTTTTAGAGAATTTAGAACTTATCGCGGGAATATATGGACAAAATAGTAAAACAGCGAAAAAAAAAGGCTCATGAAATGGCACAAAAATTTGGTTTGGAAAATGAATTGAGTAAGAAAGCCAAAAATTTGTCTGGTGGAATGCAACGCCGCCTTTCTATTGCTATGGCTCTGATTTCAGAACCTCAAATTTTATTTTTAGACGAACCGACTTTAGGACTTGATGTCTTGGCTCGTCGTGAACTATGGTCTTCCATCAAATCATTAAAAGGAAAAGTTACAATAATTCTTACAACTCATTATATGGATGAGGTCGAAAATTTATCCGATCGAGTGGGAATAATGGCAAAGGGACAATTAACAGCAGTAGGTACAGTACCAGAATTAACTACACAAACGGGTACTTCTAAATTAGAAGATGCCTTTGTTATGCTTTCAGGAGGTATATTATGAGAATGTTTCTATTTGCAAAGCGTAATATAAAAGAGATTTTGCGTGACCCTATCAATCTTTTTTTTGGTCTTGGCTTTCCACTTGTTTTGTTAGCCTTGTTATCTATTATCAATTCTGCTATTCCGCCCGAAGCAAAAAACACGATGTTTCAAATAAATAATCTCGCACCGGGCTTGACAATGTTCGGTAGTGTATTTATGGCGTTATTTGCAGGTATGTTGTTATCAAAAGACCGTACCTCTTCTTTCCTAATGCGTTTATTTACATCTCCTATGACTGCGACTGATTTCATTTTAGGTTATACTTTACCTATGATAGTTATGACAATCGTACAAGCTACAATAACCCTATTAGTAGCAGGATTTTTGGGACTTGATATAAATATCAATATTCTTTTTGCGATTATTATGACCGCTTTAACTTCATTATTATTTGTTGGTACAGGTTTGTTTTTCGGTAGTATTCTGAATGATAAAGCAGTTAGTGGAGTTTGTGGTGCATTGTTGACTAATGTCGCAGGTTGGCTATCTGGAGTTTTTATTCCAATTGATTTGATAGGCGGTGCTTTCAAAACAATAACTAATATTTTACCGGTTTATCATAGTGTTGAAGCAATAAGGATAAGTTTAAGCGGTAATTTCAATAATCTTCTTCCTCATTTGCTTGTCGTAATAGGATATACCATAGTCATTTTTATTTTCGCTATTATAATTTTTAACCGCAAAATGAATGGCGAAAAAGCATAAAAATAAATAAATCACTTATGTTGGATACTCTGTTTAAGATGGTAGCTAATACCAAAAACAACATCCCAACAGGTACCTGTTTATTTTTCTTTAACTTCATTAAATATCCTCTCAAATTCTAATTTGATTATTTCTTTTTTTTCGGTTTTGGTGCAGGTAACTCATCATACATTGAATTGAATAAGCCGGTTAAAAATTCTTTGTTGTCAACATCATCTACCAATAACATTTCCTTTGCTCCATCATATGGTAACTCATACTTTGCATTTGGCATATATGCTATTGCAGACTTAATAGGCTTCACTAAAAACCTATCATCATAAATTCCACCAATAATTCTCCCGCGATAATAAACAATATATTCACCCATCATTGCTTTATATGTTATTTCTTCCAACTCAGATAGTTGTTCTAAAATAAAATCCAAATATTCTTTACTTGAAGCCATACCTTGCACCTCCACAACTTCAAATTTGTCTACACCGCTTTAATCTTCTCATTTATCGATTCAATAAATGCTATCACAGTTGCTCCTATCATCGGAAGCCCATATGGACTAAATAGGAAACCGATGATACACCTATTCCGACTTCTCCTTGAATGAAAGATGCTAACGCCCCAAATATGCAGAACACCATAACGATATACAGTAATGCTGTTCCTATACCAAGCAGGAATGTCAGAAAAGCAGTCAAAATTGATAAGACAAGACTAATCGGAAATAAGATAATTTTTAATATCCATCGCATACACTACCTCTTTTTCTCTTTGGTTTATGTGCTGCTTACAACCATTATTTTAATAGATAATGGCTCTAAGCAACACATAAACTATCAGTTTCTTCAGTTTTTAACTTTGGTAGAAGCTTCAAAACCTTTGATTTTACTGAACTATTTGCCTCTGTCATTATTATGACACGAAACCCGCAGCAAGGATCGTAGACACGGCCCTTGAACGGCTGAAGCACTTCGACAAGGATACGTACGACACAGGAAGGAGTAAAGAACTCTCCTCCGCGTTTACCTTCCTGTTCAGCAAACATGGAAAGGCAGTATTCATAAGTTCGTCCAAGAATATCTTTTTCATCGCCGTGCTCAATCATCTGAACATTGGTGAAAAGATCGACAACATCTCCAAGACGTCGCTTATCCAATTCGGGACGAGCGAAGTTTTTCGGCAAAATATCCTTCAGCCGCTTGTTCTCTTTTTCAATAGCACGCATAGCATCATCAATCACAACTCCGATTTCCGGGGTATGAGCCTTTGATGCGATTTCGCTCCACCGCGCTCCGACAGGGACGAAGAAAATGCCTTCAGAAGTATACTCATCAATATCTTCTTCAAAGCCATCTCCTTCATCAACCAATTCCTGGTATTTCGCCTCGAAGCGGTCCGAAATATATTTCAGGAAGATGAGGCCAAGGACAACATTTTTATATTCTGACGCATCCATGTTGCCACGTAGCACACAAGCTGCATCCCAGATCTGCTTCTCAAACCCGATATCTGCAGTGACTTTTTCTGCCATGATCTTTATTCCTCCTCAATGACTTCCATCAGATCTCCAATATCGCAATGAAACACTTTGCACAGGCGGATCATTATCTCCATCTGTACCGGTTCGTCCTTGTTTAACTTGGACATCATGTAATCGCTGATTCCGGCGGCTTTTGCAAGTTCGCCTTTCTTCATCTTGTTCTGTCTGACAAGGTTCCAAAGCTTATTGTAACAAATTGCCATGAACACCCCTCCTGTTCTGAAAACATCGCTGGTGTTGCCTTAGTAACCTGGGTATATCGCCAAATCTTGCTGCTTCAGCAGGATACAATTCAACATTTTGGATTATACCACAAAAACCCACACATTTTCAAGATGAATTCCCTGACGAGCCGTGATGTTGACGGTTATAAACATCAAGATAAGCCTTTTTCTTCATTTCACTACTTGGTTATCAGGAATTCCTGATAAACTTGGCAAGCAGGGTCTGGAACGCTATTTTCGTCCAGACGCTTGCATGTTGGGGATTCCCAAACCCTTTGAATCACACTTCGTGTGAGCTGCGCATTTTGCAAAAACGCTTATATAGCCGGATACCTTACTCAGGAAAAACGAAAAGCCAGGGCAGGTGATATCGGATCATTTTCCGATTTCCTGCTCTGGCTTCGGTTTCATTTTTTGATTATTGGAATTATCGTCCCCAGCCGGTTTTACCAGTTCTCGTACCGTTCATGCTGATCAAGTTCCCGGATCCTCTGCATATCCTTTTTGCTCAGTTCGAAATCAAAGATGTCATAGTTTTCGGCAATATGGTCCGGATTGGAGGAACCGGGGATGGCGATAAAGCCTGCCTGCAGCTGCCACCGGAGGATGATCTGCGCAGAAGACTTTCCGTACTTTTCTGCCAGTTCTTTGATCACTTCATTTCCGAAATGCTCGGATGTGTGGCCCCGGCCTCCGAAGGATCTTCAGGACCTTTCCGTTTACATGTGCATAAAACATTCTGTCCGTTCCTTCCGGTAATGAAGATTTTGTGCTATAAGGTTCCGAAGCTTCATTCTCAGATGCCGGTTCTTTAGCTGTCGGGAGAGTCGTTTCTTCCGCCGAGCCGGACTCTGTGAGTGCTCCTGTCTCCGCTGGCCCGGTGCTGCTGCAGCCTGTGAGAAGAAGGAGCATCAGGGCCAGCAAAAGAGCAGATATACGGCTTCTGTTACTTAAGCGATTTCCCGAATTCATAAGCTTCATCCTGTTCCTCCTTTTTCCCGGAGGCCTCATCCGGATCGGAGATGCCGCCGCAGAAGAGTGATCCGGCAAGCTCTGCCTTTTCAAAACAATCGACCCAGCCCTGCAGGCCGCTTATGGCTTTTTCAGGCACATAGTCTTCATCTTCCGTGGCTGTCATCAACATATAGACTTTACGGAATCTGTAATCCGAGGGATACAGAGGATTCAAACGGTCCAGCAGCGTCTTCATCTGGCCGCTCATTTCATAGTAGTAGATCGGTGTGGCAAACACGAGGGTATCCGCGTTTTTGACCTTTTCGGCGATCCAGACCGCATCGTCTTTCAGATCCAGTATTTATTTTCCAAACATGCGGACGATGCCTTTCAGCAGATGCCCGTTGGCGATTTCCAGCATGGCATGTACGACGCCGTTCTTCAAGCCACCGAAAATCTGCATACTGCGAAGCGGGCTACCCGCGGAGGAGGCCATCATCATCCGAAACTCCGGGTTCTCATAGTCGACTTTTCCTCCGAAGCCTTTGGCAATTGTCTTTTCGACAGCTTTGTACATGATCTTCATCAGCAATGAGAAATCCTTCATTTCAGCGACTGTATGATCCATGGTAAACAGTCCCTTGATGAGTTTGGGAGGAATGTACGCTCTCCCAAGCATACGTTCAAACTCCTCTACGGACGGAACCCCCTTAGGTGCTTCGTACCAGGAGTCTGCCTGCCAATCCGGGACTTCAAGCGTTTCATCGCCCCGGTGTACAACGGCACGTAACGGAAGGTCGCGACTCGAAGAACCCACACAGACTGTATATTCACCGGCAGGCACTTTCCACCCGTTCTGCCAGACCGCAAAAGCCCGCTCATCCAGCTTAAATGCAATTTGTCGGCTTTCTCCCGGCTGCAGAAAGACTTTCTGAAAGCCCTTCAGCTCACGCAGCGGGCGATGGATCCCGACCTGCGGCGCCTCGATATACAGCTGGGCGATCTCCGCGCCGGCACGGTTCCCCGTATTGATCACAACTGCCTCCGCGGTATTTCCGGTCACCACCAGATCAGAATAGGCAAACGTTGTGTAGCTCAGGCCGAAGCCAAAGGGAAAGCGGACAGCTGTCCGCGCCTTGTCGTAGAAGCGATATCCAACATAGATGCCCTCACGATAAAGCGCGTCCTTCGTCTTGCCATAGTAAGAGGAAGATGGGCAATCCTCGTAGGAAATCGGCCACGATTCAGCCAGTTTGCCGCAGGGATTCGCTGCACCGTAAATCAGATCGCTGATAACAGCGCCGCCTTCCTGCCCCATGAGACCCATATATAAAATCGCCTTGACCTTGTCTGCCCATGGCGTTTCTACAGGGCTGCCCGTCAGCAGCACAACGATCGTATTCGGATTTGCTTCGGCAATGGCTTCGATCATGCGATTATGGCCTTCCGGCATCTGCATATTTTCCCGATCAAAGCCCTCAGACTCATATCGGTCCGGCAGACCGGCAAACACGATTGTAACCTCGGCCCCCGCCGCAACTGTTCTCGCTTCTTCCAGCAGCGCATCAGACGTATCGCCCCGGCTGTCGCAGCCCGCGGCAAATACTGCTCCCGGAAAGCAGTCCAGAGGAATGGTCAGCCTTGTCGGATTGATGTGGCTCGATCCCGCCCCCTGATAGCGCGGCTCCTGTGCCATCGTACCGATTACGGCAAGCCTGACGGTTTTTGCAAGAGGCAGCAGATGATCTTCGTTTTTCAACAGCACCGCACCGGAGAGGGCCGCCTTCCTGGCAACAACTTTGTGCGCGTCATAATCACAAGATGCCTGTTTGCTTTTGTTCTCATCTGCTCTCAGCACAAGACGCAGCACCCGTGCGGCGCATGCGTCAATCGCGCTTTCGGGAAGGTCGCCGCGTTTGACCGCGTCGATCGTTTCCCGAATCATATAATTGCTGCCTCCCGGCATGTTCAGATCGCACCCTGCCCGGAACGCTTCGACCCGATTGTTCATTGCACCCCAGTCCGTCACAACCAGGCCGTCAAAGCCCCATTCAGCGCGCAGAATATCGGTCAAAAGCGCTTTATTGTCGCTGCAATGTGTGCCGTTCAGCTTTGGATAGGCACACATCACCGTGGAAGGTTTGCCCTCTTTGATGGCTGTTTCAAAGGCGGATAGGTAAAGCTCCCGCATCGTGCGCTCATCCATCACACTGTCAGATGTGAAGCGATCCCGCTCCTGTGAATTCGCCGCAAGGTGCTTCAGGCTCGTGGCCACGCCCTCGCTTTCCGCACCGCGGATATAGGCAGCGGCCAGCTTGCCGGTCAGGTAAGGGTCTTCAGAAAAATATTCAAAATTCCGTCCGCACAGTGGATTTCGCTTCAGATTCGCACCCGGGCCAAGAACAAGTCCGACACCCTGCGCCTTCGCTTCCTGCGCAATTGCTTTTCCGATTTCATCAAGCAGTTCTGTATCCCATGAGGCACCGGTTGTCACCGCGGTGGGAAAACAGGTCGCCGGCAGAGATCGGTTCAAGCCGAGCATATCCGCCGCATCCTCCTGCTTGCGGAGGCCATGAGGCCCATCACTCATAAAAATGGTCGGGATGCCATACTGCGGAAATGCTTTAGTCGTCCAAAAATCCTTGCCTTCACAAAGAGCAATCTTCTCCTCCCGAGACATGCGCTGAATGATTTCGTTTACATCTTTCATCTTGTTTCCTCCGTGTAAACATAGGCCCCTGCACGGATAGTTTCGATCCTGCCGTCCGGTAAGATCAGCTTCGCCGCGCAGCCTGCCGGTACCGTGAAACGATAGATCGTTCTATCCTCCTGCCTCTCCCATGCGCTGGAAACCTCACCGTATATACTCTGATACAATGCTCTTGCACAGGTGAACGTGCCGCCCGGGTGTGGCGCCAGGATGAAATGATTCTCGCCATCCACGCGAATACCGCACATGGTTTTGAACAGCCACTCTACAACCGCACCCTTGGAGTAATGGTTGAGACTGGCAATGCCGCCCTGGGCTTCCGTTCCCTCCCAGCTTTCCCAGATGGTGGTGGCGCCCACCTTGGGCATATAAAGCCAACCGGGCATCTCCTCATTTTCGAGCAACCGATACGCGGCGTCCATGTCGATCTGACTAAGCACATCCAGAATCAACGGTGTAGAGAGGAATCCGGTACCCAGCCTCCAGCCGTAATGATCAAGCGCTTCCACAAGCCGTTTCTCGGCGAATGCCTTCTGCTTCTTTGTCAGAAGGTTAAAGGCCAGAGGCCGCACGAGCTGTGACTGCCTGTCCGTGTCGAGCTCTTTCCCAAATTTTTTCTGATATGCAGCCTTGCATCCGGCCGAGATGGCGTTATATTTTGCCGCGTCCTCCGGGTGATGAAGCTCCTCCGAAATCTCCGCCAGGCATTGCAGGACATAGGCGGTGTAGGCAGTGCTGACCTCCGGATGCGGCAGCACCGCGTCCTTCCAGTCATTGGGCATGACGTCCGTGGGTTCCGCCCATTCGCCAAAGCTTTGTCCTTTTCGTACAACACCATCCCTAGAAATACGCCGAATCATAAATTCCGCATACTTCTTCATGCGATCATAATAGCTTTCGAGAATCCGCCTGTCCCCGTATTTTTTCCAGAAGCGATAGGGCAGCAGGATGCCGATATCCGACCAGCCCACCGAACCGTTCATCGTCCACATATAAAAGTCTACACCGCCGTAAGGCGCGATTTGGGGAAGCAGTCCATTGCGCTTTTGCCAGTCAAAAATATCCCGCAGATATTTCTGCGAAAAGGCCGCATAGTCGAACAGGTAGGAAGCCGTTTCAAAGAAGATCTGTGCATCCCCCGTCCAGCCGTGACGCTCACGGGTGGGACAGTCGGTTGGAATGTCGAGGGAATTGGACTTAGTCGACCATTTTGTAGCCTCCACAAAGCGGTTCAAAAGCTCATTGGAGCTTTCGAAGTGTCCGGTTTCTGCTATGTCTGAGTAAACGGCAACAGCCTCCACATTCTCTGGCAGAAGCTCCAGGTCCGTTTCCACCTCTGCATAACGAAATCCAAAGACAGCAAAGGTGGTTTTGTATTCGTTAAGTCCTTCGCCGCAGATATATTCGATCTGCTGCAAAGGCGTCGTCTTCTTTTTGCCAACACATTGAATATTTTTCAGCGTCAGATTTCCATCAGTGTCCAACATCTCACCAAAGCGCCAAAGCATCCGCTGAGCGGCATGGGCATTCACCTGGAAAAACACATAACCTGCCAGGTTCTGCCCGAAGTCCAGGAGTTTCCTGCCGTTGGGAGCGGTGCTGATGACAGGATGAAAGCGCTCATGCTCGGTTACAACAACATTGTTGGAAGCGGATGGAACAACATTGTGTTTCGACTCTCTCGCTTTGCCCTGATACAGTGGCTTGCGGAAGGCCTCCACAACCTCGCCGTCCTTATTGTCAGCAAAACGGATGGGGCCGTCGTTGGCCCACTGCCAGCTGCCATCGGAACTCACGTTTTCCCTCAGACCGCTTTCGTCCTCATACTCCAGCTGACATATAAGCTTTGTCTCTGTGCCGTATTGGTTGGTGATGCCCCAGGCTCCGCAGCTTCCCCGATACCAGCCGTCAGCCAGCTGAACGGTCAATTCGTTTTCGCCGGCATGCAACATGTTCGTTACATCATAGGTCTGATATTGGACTCGTTTGCGATAATCCGTATGGCCGGGGGCCAGGCAGAAGTTACCCACCTTTTCGTCGTTCAGTTTTGCCTCATACAGTCCGCAAGCAGTGATATAAAGCCGTGCATGACAGACAGGCCCCTTCACCCGAAAAACCTTTCGGAAGCAATCCACCGGATAGCGTTCTTTCTTGTTCGGCGTATAGTCTCCGGTGATCCATGTGGCTTGCCAGTCACTTTCCTCCAGCAAACCCATCTCGAAGAAAGCCTCAGACCATTCGCCGGGTTCGTCGTTTTCATCCCATAAGCGTATCTTCCAGTTCACTCGCTCGCGGCTGTGAAGTGGCTGCGGATATACAGTTTGCATGGAGCCGCACTCCACCCTGCCGCTATCCCAGTTGTCTGTAACAATCTGATAAGCGGTCTGCCTGATTCCGCCCTCGCAGTTCCACATCAGGCGAGGATTCAGCAAATCAATTCCAACGGGATTTACAAGGTACTCGGTTTTCAGCCGGATCGCTTTCATGTTTTAGCCTCCATTCTTACCCCTGATTTTTTTCTTCCATATTATAATAATTCAAATTGATTGAAATCCATATATCCCTCTCCGACATAAGTAAAATAGAGCGGAGAAACTTCTTCCGGCAAAGCCACACCGATCACAGGTGATAACCGCCATTCAGCTGAAGGCTCAACCTCTATCCGCCCAATTACACTGCCTTCGGGTCCTGTCCTTAGTTCCACCTTGCCCTTTCCGTTCCCCCTTGTCATGATTTGAATTCTTGAAGCGCCTTCGAACCGAAAATATTTAAATCCAGCCACGCTTCCATCGGTCATGTTCGCGATATACTGATCCCCATTCTCATCCCTGTCCCCGCCGGACTGCGTAAAATATGGGTGCATGCCATCTTTATCTTTCTCAAAGCTTTTTTCATATTTGAAAGTTCCTTCCCGACTCATCAGATGGCAGGCGATTCTCGCTTCGTAGGCTCCCCTACCGGGCAGCGGACCATTATTCAACCCGCAGCTCGTAAGCTCCGCCTGGGGTATGGAGCCATCCGGCAGAATCGTGATTTTTTCCGCACATCCCTGCCTGCAACATTTCTGCCTGTTGGTCTGGCGGTGGTAAAAGATATACCACTGGCCGTTGATTTCCGCCATGCCGCCATGGGTGTTCCCCAGATAGTTCATTGCCTTTTGATTCCCGTCCAGCCCTATATCACCGATGCTGATCAACGTGCCGCCGTAGCGGAATGGGCCCAGCGGGGCATCCCCGGTTGCATAGCATAATTCATGACTCAGTTCGGAAGAATAGACGAAATAATATTTCCCCCGCACCTTGCGCATACTGCTTGCTTCATAAAAGGCATGGCCCTCAAAGCCGGTTCCCGATACAAGCAACGGCCCCGGCGCCACCATCACAGCTTCTCCCTTCAGCGTGAGCATATCCTGTTCCAGTTCCATTCCATAGGCCCCGTCCAGATTACCCCGCATTCCCATGACAGTGCGCAGGAACCCTCTATCCGGTGCAAATCCGCTGTAAAGATAGATCCTTCCGTCCTCATCCATGAATACCGCCGGGTCGAAATTGTAGGCCTCGCCATGCTTTTTCCCGTACAAGGTGCCATCCTTATGCCTCACATATCCATAAAATGTAAAGGGGCCCTCCGGGCGCACCGATACCGCCACGGAAACCACAGTGAGCATGCTGGCCACATAATACAGATAATAACGCCCGTCCGGACCTTTCTGTACATCCGGCGCATTCAGGACAGACAGCCCCTTCTTATTCTTCGGATCCTGTGTCTTCCGATAGATCACACCCTCGTATTTCCATTCCCCCAGATCAGAAACCGGCGCAGACCAGCACACATAATCCCCAAGGCAGAAATTTTTCCCGTTAAATTTATCATGGCTCCCATACACATATAGTCTGTCGCCGAAAACATACGGTTCTCCGTCAGGCACATATTCATAGCTTGGCAGATAGGGGTTAAATACCTGTTTTTTCATAAGCTCCTCCCATAACGGTCTGTGGCCTGGATGGCTGACCTGTCAGATATTTCAATTCGCGTTTATCAGGGGGAACTGCTCCATTCTAAGATTCAAAAGATCCACCTTCCCTTTTCCAAAGTACTCAAGGTACAGTGGGAGTGTTCCAACCGCGGCAAATTGAGCAAAACCCGATTCGCACCAGTTTGGCTGAAATGGAAGCTCAATCTCGGCCAGCGGATACCCCGGTTCCGTCATGACGCGGAGTTTTCCTCCGCCGTGCCGATAGGTTACGCACAGGCTTGAATTCCCTGTGAAAGCAAAGTATTTGTAACCAATCAATGTTTTGTTCTCTATATCTCTGATAAAGCGGCTATCGCCTTCGTGACTAATATTGGGAGAATAGCGATTGGGATGGGCGTTGCTCAGATGCGGCATGTGCCCGTTGGTCAGGTTGCAGCAGATGGCGGCTGGATATGTACCTTCTGCTCTGAGTGGACCGCCGTTAAGGCCACAGCTCGTCATCTCTACTTGCCGTATTGTGCCACCTCCGTCGATCTGAATAGGTTCAGCGCAACCCTGTCTGGAAAACGCCGTGTTATGGGTCAGACGGTGGTAGAAGATGTAATACTGTCCGTTGATCTTTTCAATACTGCCGTGATTCGTGCCTGTGGCACAAAGACGATCCTTTGCCTTGCGGCCGTCCATTCCGATATCTCCATTGGAGATGATCACGCCCCGATAGGTGAAGTCCCGATCCGGATATTTTGAGGTCGCATAACACAGCTCATGATTCACATGACTCGAGTAGATAAAATAATACAAATCCCCAAACTTGCGCAGCGAGGCCGCTTCGTAGAAGCTGTGATCACGGAGGGCTGTTTTTTTCGGTGCGTTGTTCATTGCAGGAAGAATGCGCTTCGGTTCTCCTTTTACGGTAAGCATATCCGGCTCCAGCTCCACAACATTGGCGCCGAGAATACTCAGAGGTTCTTCCTCCTGTATTTCCCGGATGCTCTTATTAAAGATCTTGCTCATTACCTTCGGCATGACTCGACGAAGAATGGGAGCATGCGTATCGATTCCCAGTCCCCAGCCATAACTCAGCCAGATTCTCCCGTTGTCGTTCAGTACTGCCGGGTCAAAAGGAATAAAGCGCAGCAGAGGCCGGCCATCCGGGTAATGCACATCCCCGTAATATTCATACTTTCCCGCAGGGGTATCGCAGACCGCAACACTGATTGGTCCGTCGAAGCCATGGTTACCCTGCCCGGAAAGATCATAATACAGATAAAATCTTCCATCCGGACCTTGAACCGCATCTGGAGCATACATATCCTGCCGCTCTCCGGAATAATGGCGACACTGCTCTGCACGATAGATGGTGCCTTCACAACGCCAGTCACTCAGATCATGTACCGAAGCTGACCAGCATTCATAATCCAGCAGGCAAAAATTCGTTCCCCCTTCTGCGTCATGACTGCCGTAAACATACACTCGATCACCAAAAACGTGAGGCTCTCCATCGGGAATATATGTGTCCAGAGGCAGATAAGGATTGAAAGCCTGTTTCTTCATTTGCGAAGCTCCTTTAAGTCGTACTGCTGTATAACCTTTTCTATAGCGGGGCGAATATAATTCTCACACCAGCGCAGCTGTCCTTCATGGTTAAGGTGGATCTTGTCAGAGATAAACAGCTCCTCAGCATAGTTCTCTCCGTCAAAGGTCATATCCTCCGCGTTGACAAAGGTCATGTAGTCAGCATGCTCGGCACAAAGGGTTTCCAATTGTCGGTTGATTTCCTGCGTCAATACTGTATACCTACTGCGTCCGGGCAGCAGCAGGCCGCTCATGACAACAAACTTTGTCTCGGGAAGCTGTTCATGAAAGGTCTGAAACATCTGCTTTTTGCGAGCCATGCAGGCAATGACCTTCTCCTCGTCTGAACCAGACAACTCTACATAGTCGTTAGAGCCGGTCTGAAAGAACACAATCGCAGGTTCATAGGGATACAGAATCCTATCAGCATACTGCATGAGCAGTATGTCAGTGCTGCCGCCGAAGCCATGATTCTGAACCTTATATTCTGCCAGATCGTTTTCCATCTCTGACCAGAGGCGGAAGTTGGACGCGCCGTAAAAGACGATCTCACCTTTGCGCGTATTAGTGTCGTACTTTTGCTCGATGGCAACGACCTCGCCCTCGAAGCCTTTGAACAAGCCACGGAACGGACCCCAGCCGATCTCATAGCCAGTCACAGCCTGTCCGATCAGGCAGGCCGCAAAGAAGCCGGATCCGATTCCCAGTACGATCTTACTTTTGTTTTTCATTTCAATTTCTCTCTACAAGTTTTATCAAACAGATGCGCTTTTCCGTCAAACCATATCAAGCCGTTGGGATCGTTCGCCCAACCGCTAGGAACGCTTGCATGGTATTTCGGCCTGTACCGGTCATTGCCGTTCCTTCTGTTCTTTTTCCTATCCGAATTCACGATCCCCTTTCACACAGGACAGCTTCACGATCTGCCTTGTTCCTGACGTTCCTGCACATATCTCCACTTCCGTATCTCCGTCCTCGTACCCGGCGCGGAAAACGGCCTGTGCCCTTCCATAATACGTTTTATGGAGATTCGATGTAAATCCTTCCCCTGTGACAGGAGCCGCGCTCCCGAAGCCAGCCAATGACACTTTGGAATCTTCCGGCAGCCTTATGGAGATTTCCCATTCGCTGTCCGGCACCGGATATCCGTCTTTATCTACAATGGTAAAATCCATATAGCATAAATCCTGCCCGTTGGCCCGCAATATGTCCTTTGAGGTCTGGACCAGAATTCTTTCTGCCGCCCCGGCTGTGACAAGCTCCGTTCTTCCTGTTTCCCTTTTCTCCCTGTCTAACAGGACAGCTGTCAGTGTCCCCGGTTCATATTTGACCTTAAAAGAGGCCTTATACTTCCTTACCTTTTTTGTTCCGATGACTTCCCCGTTCCTGAGCAGCCTCACATACGGTGCATCCGCAAAGACCTCCGCTGCGGTTCTTTCCCCCTCGTGCCCATGCCAGGTCCAGGAAGCATATACATCCGTCATCCGCCAATTCCGCCTGATACACCTGACGTTCGCAATGTCCAGAGGCCGGACCCCCAGATATGGCTCAGGAAGTTCTCCCCATACCGCCTGCTGGTATGCCATCTGGGCGTCCGCCATTCCGGTGATATCTATGGTTCCTCCACCATACAAAAGAGGCAGCCCTTTCTTATTTTCATATTTCCAATGTCCGATATTGGCTTCCCCGATATAATCGAACCCTGTCCATACAAAATCCCCAATCAGGTACGGATGCTTCATCACTCTGGGCCAGTTGTACCACTGTCTGCCTACCAGGGTCTCGGAACCAAACAGGATCCGGCCTGGATTTGCTTTTCCCTCCTCGTCGTACCTGCATTCGCCGTAATTATATCCCACAATGTCCAGGCTGTCCGCCAGGCCGGAAATCATCCGATCCGACTTTCTGCCCTTAACGAATATCCCCATGGCCGCTCCCAGCTTCAGCATCAGGGCATTGAAGAACGCCGAGCCTCCCTCGTCCTTTACCTCGCAGTCCGGCAGGTGTTCTTTCCTGTATTCTCCCTGCTCCGTGAACGTAGAATTCCATTTCATCAGCATAATGTTCAGCCCACAGGTGACGGGCCGCTCCCCATCCAGCCCCTTAATCTCCTGTATCAGCGCCCTCCCGGTCCGGATCCCTTCTTCTGTCCGGGGTTCCGTGACCTCGTTGCCGATGGAATACATGATGACGGACGGGTGGTTTCTGTCCTTTTCCACCATGGCCCTGACGCTGTCCCGCCAGGTTTCCTGAAAATATCTTGCGCTGTCGTGGTAAGTCTTTGGAATATACCAGCCGTCATACAGTTCATCTATCACATACATCCCCAGGCTGTCGCAGGCCTCCAGCAGCTCTTCCGAACAGGGATTATGGGCGCTGCGGATGGCGTTATAGCCGTTCTCCTTCAGTATCCTGACCTTGCGAAGCTCCGCGTCCGGATAAGTGCAGGCCCCCAGGATGCCATTATCGCTGTGTAGGCAGCAGCCCCGCAGCTTTGTCTCCTCGCCGTTTACAAGGAAGCCCTCCCTGGCGCTCCAGGACAGCTTCCGGATCCCGAACCTCTGCTCCACACAATCCTTTTCCGATTTCAGCCTTGCCAAGTACAGCTTCGGGCTCTCCGCGCTCCAAAGCGCCGCCCCCGGCAGGGTGATCCGCCCTGCCGAGCCGCTGTAGATACAGTCCTCCCCGTCCATGATCTCCACTGTCACAGGAGCGGGCTCATCTTTCCGGCTCCCGTTTTCCCTGCTGTTCCTGACGCAGGCTTTTATCTCAACTTCCGCCGGGCTGACCGAACGGGTAATGATCTCCACATCCTCAATATGCTCCCATGGCCTGACGAGCAGGCTCACCGGACGGATCAGGCCGGAGCCGGAGTACCAGCGGCAGTTAGGGGTATAGGAATTGTCGCACTTTACCTGGACCTCGTTCTCCCCCTCCGCCACAGCCCCGGAAATATCTGCCTCAAACGCCGTGAAGCCATAAGCATGCCTGCAGACCTCATGCCCGTTTACCAGAACCGTGGTGAGCCCATAAGCCCCATCGAAACAGAGCAGGATCTGGCAGGAAAGCATCTCCCGGGATATCATGAACCGCTTTTTATAAAGGTAGCATCCCCCTGGATAGAACCCGCTCCGGTCTCCATTATTCGTCTCCTGGCGGCGGGGCTCATGAATCATGGCATCATAGGGCAAATCTATTTTCTTCCCCGGACCTGCTGCACCGCCGCTTTCCCTCTCCACCATCCAGCCTCTGTTGAAGTCATACCGCATCAGCTTTCCTTCCTTTCCGTCTCCCGCTTCCTTAGATCCCGCTCGACCCTCAACAGAACGAACAGCCCGATGATGACCAGCGTCCCTATCACTTCCACGCCGTAATAACTCCACAGGATCCCATGGATCGTCCGGCTGCTCTGCTGAGCGGCCACCGTCACCCCGTCCACCAGGCTGGGGGCCACATAGCCGGTCCTGGCCAGGATCAGGTTGAACACGCTGGTACAGATTCCTGTGGTGATAGTCAGGATAATGCTGTACACGGACATGGCAAATCCGTCGCAGCGGAACTTATGCTTCCACTCAAAGTGATCCAGGCAGTCTGCGAACAGGGCCATGAAAATATAGGAAGTGGGAATACAGCCCACATTTTTGATGACATGCCCGATAATCACCGTCACCATATTGGCCGGGCTCGTCAGACAGATCAGGTTTCCGGTCACCAGCAGTACATTCCCCGCCAGAAAAAGGGTGCGCTTCTCGAATTTCTTCGTCAGGGGGATAATGACGAACATCCCCAGCCCCATGGGGACGCCTCCCAGCACCTGCAGGATGGTAGGCGTGATGCCGTCGTTATAGCTCCCCAAAATGTAGTTGCAGTAATATAAGAGGCTGGTATTCCGCAGGATGGTCACGAACTGAGTGATGGCAAATATCACCAGAGCGATCACCATGTACTTATCCGTAAAGCAGACTTTCATCTGGGCGGCATAAGGGAGCTCCTCTTTCTTCCCTTCTAAAGCTTCCGTCTCCCTTGACGCCTCCGTCACGCGCTCCTTCGTAAAGTAGTATTCCAGCAGCCCCAGCGGCAGCACGATAATGGATACCACACAGACCATGGTGATCCAGCCCTGCTTGTTCACCCCGATTGCAGGCAGCACCAGCATCGGAACCAGCACCGCCGCAATGGTTCCGGCAAATACAATGTTGGCGATGCTCGCAAAGGTGGAAAGCGTGGTCCTTTGCTCCGTATTCCTGGTGGAAAGGGGAATCATCATATTGTGGCTCATGTTATAAGTCGTGTAGCTTACGGCGTAATACAGGTTATAGGACACCACCACCCAGACCAGCTGCACCGACATGCTGGCATTGGGGATCACATACATCAGAATACCGGCAATGGGCATCATCACTGCCCCCAGCAGAATATAAGGGCGGGCCTTTCCCTGTTTCGTTCTGGTATGATCGATGATATAGCCCATGAGCACGTTGGTGACGGCATCCAGAATCTTTGATACCAAGGGGAAAACCGCCAGAAAAGCGCCTCCCGCCACTACCGTCAGCTTCAGCACGTCCGTATAGTACAGGTTGATATACCCGCTCACGATGGTATTGAACAGCAGCGCTCCCACGGGTCCGACCAGGTATCCGAAAACCTTTTCCTTTCCAGTCACATCCTCCGAAACGATACGGCTGTCCCATATCTTTTTCTCCAAAAATCCATTCTTTCCTCTCATCTTACGCTCCGTTCCTTTCCCGGACGCTTCTGCAGGCTGCAGGGAAAGCTGTGGCGTCCGCTGGCCAGTTCCTTTTTCTCTCCGTCAGGCATGGTAAGCATGCAGGCAGTCGATATGGTGCCGCGCTTTCCTCCGCCCATGCCCATGGCGCGGATGGGCAAGTAGTCTGGTGCGTGCATGACTTTTTGAATACCGTCTTTATCAAAGCCTAATTGCTTGCTTGCCATCATAATTCCTCCTCAGTAGTGTCTGTTCTCCGCGATGCTTCGAATACATCTTCGGTATGCTGTAGTAAGTATATCAAAAACATTCACATGAAGCTTGCATATTTGTTTGTTTTTCTATATAATTGTTGGTAAATCCGATAGGAGGTGATTTTGTATGAAAAAGGCGGATCTGGAGTATATCTGCAAAATCGTAGCTGACCTGTCAGGTATTCCAATTCGCGTGTATCTAGGGGAACAGCTGCTGCTCTGGCACTCTCTGATTCATCTGCCAAAGGATCCACTATTGGCCTGCAAAGAAGAGCTGTGGAGAATTACCGACCAGGTAGGCTACTATGTTACGCCGCAATTTCTATATTACGGTATTGTCAACTTCGAGGAGACCAGAATCATCTTTGGCCCTACCTTTCATATTGCCGGCTCAGAGCAAAGCCTTCACACACTTGCCTTCCAGATCGATGTTTCTCCCGAAGATACAAGAGATTTTGTCCAAGGCATGAGTCAAATCAATTCTCTGCCGCTGGAAAGTATGCTGCAGATTCTCTGCATGCTGAATTATGTCTTCAGCGGAAGAAAAATTCAGATGAAGGATCTCATCATTCATGAAGAGGAACAATCTCAGTTTCATCAGGCAAGCCAGGAAGACCAGGTCAGGAAAGTTACCGGGAATATCATGGAGCCGGTCACCCTGCATAACACATACGACTTGGAACAGATGCTGTTATCCATTGTCCGAAAAGGAGACAGTGCTGCGCTGCGTGAATGGGCATCTTCACCACCGGCAGTACGGCCAGGAACGCTTGCCATGGATTCCCTCCAGCAGCTGAAGAACACGATCATCTGTACAACAACGTTGGTTACCCGCGCCGCGATCCGCGGCGGGATGGATGTGGAGGACGCGCTTTCTCTCTCCGATGCCTACATTCAGCGCTGTGAAGAGATCAACAGCCAGGAGAAACTAATCAATCTTCAATTTCATATGATTTCTGACTTTACAGATCGTGTAGAAAGGGTTCGCCTGGGAGGGCAAAACTCAAAACTAGCCATTCAGGTAGCGAGCTATGTACAGAAGCATCTTTCTGAACCTGTCAATACAGAAGCGCTGGCGAATCACCTCTATATGAATCGGACGCATCTCTCCGCACGCTTTCATCAGGAAACAGGGATGACATTGAGTACGTTCATCACGCTGGAAAAAATGGAGGAAGCAAAACGCCTCCTCCGCTACTCAGATAAAACTTTAACTGCAATCAGCAGTTATCTTGGCTATTCTTCACCCGGGCATTTCACCAATGTATTCAAAAAGCATATCGGAACGACCCCGACTGAATACCGGGAAAAACATAACTGATCATGCTGATCCATCTAATACCAAGCGTATGAAAACTTTCATTCAAAGGATATAACAAAGTCGGATGATGTTTTCTTAACTAAACGGGCAGATAGTCAAAAATGAAGGATGCGGCAATCATTGGTCTGCGAGCTTCCTTAACAAAATGCAGAATCTACTTGACAAATTTTTGTGTCTTCTGACAGACAAGACAGCCAATGCAGAATTTCAGTTCCTTACCCTTCAGGCTGATATGTTCGACTTCATGTCCTGCATCCTGAGCGCCTTTGATCAGACTCTCTGTCAGGATGTCCGAATTGCTTTTCGCCCGGAGGCTGGTGGAAATTACAAGTACGCTGCTCATACGGTTCTCCTTTACTGCAGATGTTCGGTGAAAAATGCATCCAGCTTGTCGAACGGGATGGCATCTTTTCCACCGCCATCGTAGAGATCGGTGTGGACGGCACCGGGGATGATCATGAGTTCCTTGTTGTCCGTGTATTTGCTGTCTTTGATCATGTCGGCATAGGCGTCTTTGCTGAAATAGCAGGAATGGGCGTTCTCGCCGTGAATCAGAAGGACTGTGCTTCGGATCTCATTGGAATACTGAAGGATCGGCTGGTTGACAAAGCTCTCGCAGCCGATGACGTTCCAGCCGCCGTTGGAATTCAGGGAACGGGCGTGATAGCCTCGCTCAGTTTTGTAATAGTCGTAGTAATCCTTCACAAAGAAAGGCGCGTCTTCCGGAAGCGGATCGACCACACCGCCGCCAAGTTTATACTCGCCGTTTTTCAGGCATCCTTTGCCGGGCAATAATCATGACCACCCGTCTAACGGGTGGTTTGAACAGGGGCTATAAGCCCACATCACCAGCCAGCGCCTAAAGACGCTGGCTTTCACTTTGTTCAA
>NZ_JAUSTM010000006.1 GCF_030812835.1 Streptococcus moroccensis | reverse complement strand
ATTGTATCGCGTTTGGAGTTTTTTGGTATAACCAGCGATGCGCACCCGCATAGCGGGTGGTTTATTTGTTTCGCACCTGCGGAGCGAAACGGACTGAAAGTCACATAATGTAAAAACAAGCACTTTATTATTGAAAGTGCTTGTTTTTTATGCTTAGGCTTATCCTTTAACCATCTAAAGGGGGAAATCACTGGGTTGCCAAATTGGGACACCCTTATAGTACTTTAATTCTTCCTTACACGACAGAACACGGAGAGCGCCATTAGCCATTGCTTCCATTTCAAACTCCCCGGGATAAGCAACAATAGGAGCAATCCACTCACAATAATCCTTTATTTGTAGAACCAAATTTTCATTGTAAACCATGCCACCACTTAACAAGATTGCTGACACATTCCCTTTTAAAACGGTAGCCATTTGCCCAATCGTCTTACTAATTTGATATAACATGGTGTCCCAAACAAGTTTACTCGGCTCATCTCCTTGATTTGCCTGTTCAGAAATCTCCCTCGCATCTGAGGTTCCCAGTAAACTCACTAGACCTCCTGTTTGCGTACAGAACTTTTTAAGGTCTTCAGAGGTGCAACCTTCCTGAATGAGTTCAATAACAGTGGATAAGCCTAGACTTCCCGAACGCGTTGGAGCAAAAGGACCTTCTCCACCTACAATGTCAATGCCATCTACCATTCTCCCTTTTCTATGAGCAGAGACAGATATTCCCCCTCCAATATGACAGACGATATAGTTTTTATTTCTATACGCTTCACCCATCAATTGAGCATGATGAAGTGCTGTCTCTTTAAGATTCAAAGCATGCAGATGACTCGTCCGATAATGACCTTTTATGCCCGTCAATCTTGCTAAATCTTGATACTCATCTGTATCCGGTGGATTGACTACATAGGCTGAACAAGAAGATTGTTCCGCAAAATAGGCTGCCAATTGAGGTCCTAAACAAGCTGGATGTTCTACACCATTTGCGCAGTTTTTCGCATCTGTCAGTAAGCAATCATCTATTTTGTAAACACCACCTTCAACAGCTAATAAACCACCTCCACGTCCAACTACTGCATCAAACATAGTAGCATTGATTGCTTGTTGTTGCAAAAAATCTTCAATAACTTTTTTTCGATAAGAGAATTGTTCGCTAATATGAGAAAAGGTTGCTAATTCATCTGATTGATGGGCGACATTTTCACTCAATAAACACTCTTTTCCTACAAAATAGGCAATCTTAGTTGAGGTCGACCCAGGGTTTATCGTTAACACACGGTATTCATTCATAGAAATTTCTCCTAATACATTGCTCGCACAGCTGTCAAGGCGATATTTCCTACTAATTCTGATACTGGTGCACTACGAGAACAATCACTGATAACCTTATTCATTCCAGTAATCATCGGTCCATAGGCATCCGCATGTGCAAATTGTTGTAAAAGTTTTACACCAATGTTTCCTGCATTTAAGTCTGGGAAGATTAATACATTAGCTTGACCTGCCACATTACTATCAGTAAGGACTTTTTTCTTCGCTACCATAGGATTCATTGCTGTATCCAACTGAAATTCACCTTCAATTAGCAAATCTGGACGCTTCTCTTGAGCAATTTTGACTGCTTTAACAACCTTATCGACTAATTCTCCTGTTCCACTTCCTTGCGTTGAATAGGACAAAAAAGCACAGTGTGGTTCCCAGTCTAGTAAAGATTTCACCGTATCACAAGTCGCGATAGCAATATCAGAAAGGCTTTCAGAAGTCGGATTCTGACAGACCGCTGCATCGCCAAAAGCTATCAGAGAACCTTGTGCCCCTTCAAATCCAGGAATGTCTAAAATACCACAGCTCGAAACTGTTTCAATATTTTTTTGTAAGCATAGTATGCTTTGACCTGCCAAGATTACTTCACCAGTAGGGTGTGATAAGCCTGCAAATACTGCATCAACCTTATCAATCGCTGTCAGAACCATCGCATAATAAAGTGGATCTGAAAGACGACGTCTGAGAGATTTTCCTTTAAACAGGGCATAAGAATATGTCTCATAAGAAGAAGCGAGCTTCTCTACTGTTTCTTCATCCTCAATATCATAAAACTCAAAAATATCACGGTCTATCCCTAAGCGTTGACATTCCGAAGTCATAGAGGCTAGTTTTCCAACCAAAACGGGTATAATGTAGCCTGCCTGAGCAGCTTTAGATGCAGCAAGAAGTATCTTCTCTTCCTCTGCCTCAGGGAAAACCATGCGCGCCGGTCTTTCTTGTGCTTTCTGATAAATCCTATCCATCATCGCCATAAACACACCTACATCTCTGCTTCTACAAAAGCCACAACATCACCAACTGTATTAAATTTTCCTGCTTCCGAAAGCGGAATCATAACATCTAACTCATCTTCAATATTGGCAATCAAACTCACCATTGCTAAAGATGAAGCTGCAAGTTCATCTTTAAACGATGTTTCTAAAGACAACTCCTCAACTGATACATTAAAGGCTTGAGCTGTAAGTTCCATAATAGTTTGTTTTACTTCTGACATTTTTTCTACCTTTCTATTCTTCCATAAAGTCTTTATCAACCTCAAATGCGACCATTTTGTAGCCATCACGTGGAACTATAATCGCATGTACAGGTACTTCTGGCAAATGCTTTTCTACAAAGTCACGATGCTTTTTCTTAATTCCTTTTATCATGCAATTAAAGTAAGCACCTTCTTCAATTTCAACAGAGCCATACACATAAGGTTTCATATCATCATTCACTGGCTGATGCGTCATCATCCCAGGAAGGAAAAAGTCAATCATCTTCCCTTTCCCTGAGATTTCAACCCATTCCATATCATGTAATTCACCGCAAGTATTACACGTTAAAACTGGTGGGAATTCAACTGCTTGACAGCCTGTGCACTTACGACCGAGTAAACGACCTTCATCCAACCCATCATAGTATGTTTTTACAATTTTTTCCATGAAAATCCTCTTCCTTTATAAGTTTCTCAAAATAGTAGCAGAAACATTTTGTCCACCACCAAATCCACGCAACATGGTTGTTTTTGGTAATTGCTTCACTTGACGTTCACCACATTCCCCACGCATCTGTTTTACGGCTTCGTAAATATCTGCAAGACCTGAGGCAGCATGAGCATGTCCAAATGATGTTCGCCCACCATTCGTATTAATTGGTTTGTCTCCATCAAATCGTGTTCGACCGTCTAGCACATACTGATAACCTTCATTTTCAGGCAAATAACCAGCTATTTCCGCAGCATCTAAATGGGAAGTAATAATAAAATCATTAGCATAAAACAAGTCAATTTCTTCTGGTTTTACCCCAGTAACTTCATATACTTGGCGACAAGCTTCACGTGTAGCACGACGTTCCAAGTGTGGATTAGATGCTTCCAAGGCTGACGATCCGGTACCTAAAATCTCAATTGGATGATCCGTGTATTTATAGGCCATTTCTGTTGGACAAACAATGATGGCCGCTGCACCTTCGCTACGCTCTTCTAAACCACTAACACGCATATAATCTCCAATCTTAGGGTTAAATGGAGATTGTAAAAATTCCATTGCAGAAGCAAATCCTTTTTCTTTAGCAATAGCATCATATGTTGTTTGTAATTTAGCTAATGGATTTTTAGAAGCATTGTAGCGATTATTGATGGCCATAGCGCAGAGAACTTCATCCATCGTTTTGGCATCCAGCTGATGATCTCTTGCATACAAAGATGCTAGGTCATCAAATACGGTATACATACCAGCCTGCATGCCACGTGTATAAGCACGATCATAGATAAATTTTAGAGATGAATTAAATTCCTCTAGACTAAAACCTCGACGTTTATGGGCTGGTTGTCCGTCAACCGGAAGGCTAGCTC
This sequence comes from Streptococcus moroccensis, assembly GCF_030812835.1. Lineage (GTDB taxonomy): Bacteria > Bacillota > Bacilli > Lactobacillales > Streptococcaceae > Streptococcus > Streptococcus moroccensis. The sequence goes on along the minus strand of NZ_JAUSTM010000006.1, from coordinate 115,533 downwards.
CCATATCTGCTGCACCCGTTAATACTATGTCATATTTACCAGAAGCTACTGCCATAACAGCAATCTCCAAAGCTAAATATCCTGTACAGCAAGCTTCTGAGTGATGCATGGAACCTTTTCCCTTCATACCAAACCAGTTTGCCACTTGCATGTTTGGTGTAATATACTCAGAAACAAAGCTAGCGTTTGCCTGTCCATGGAAATAATAATCAATATCCTTAGGCTGAACACCTGCATCCTTCATTGCTTCAATGGCAGCGTAGCCAAAAAGTTCTCCTTCTGTTAGACCTTCTGTTTCAGGACTACCAAGAATTTCCATAAATGGGGTACACCCAACTCCGATAATTGATACACTACGACCATACGGCTTAAGTGTTGTGCGATTTAATACTCCTTGATGTTCCATATATTTTCCTCTCTTTAACATTTTATTTTGTTAGACTTTCTATCATTCTATCTGTGAAAAAAGAAACGAGCAGAGCTGTGAGGTAAAAAGTAGGTAATTGCTTTAGCCAAATACTAAGTGTTTCTTTATTGAATGACATCGCTTGTACAGATAAAATAAACGTAATAACGGTTACGTTTATAAAGGCAGTTATCACTAATGCTAACCTAGCGGAAGAAATTTTACTTCGTTCAGATAAGATTGAACTCCACTTATCAATCGGTAAAACACTCACTAACACCATAGCTATGAGAAATCCTTCTACTGTAGGAACCATAAAATTTTCTGTTGTCGGTCCTTCATTGATCAGTATCAGGTTAACAATACTAAATGCAATAGAGACAGTTCCATTCATTAGAATTGCAAACTGTAATTTTGTCATATACGCTCCTTTCTTAACTAAAATTATACTGAATTGATGAGGGTAATTTATCGTAAGCCCTTACAAAAAATATTTAAAAAGTGGTATAATATTTGTAAAATATTACAATAGGGAGAAATAATGCGTCTAGATGATATTTTAACTACTATCACTTCACATTCAATTACGATTGCTAAATTGGGTGATAGTTCTATCAATATTACCGATTGTCAAGAGACTACATGGACTACTTTAGAAAGTAATCCAGAACATTCCATTTTTTGGTTTATCGCAGATCCCTTTGTTAAACCTACTCTAGTACATTTTGAGCCTGTCACGATTCTGTGCATAAAAGAAACAAAAATCGAGCCAATTCGTCGTTGCTACCCTAATGCAACGATTATTCTAGCAGCGACATTACAGCAATTTGAAGAAATTAAACAAGTTGTTAGAAATTCTTTACATATGAATTATGTTGCCTTAGAACGCCTATCTGAGGCCTATCATGCTGTTTTTTCGGGTGCTAATTTTCAAAAATTATCTGAAATTGGTAGTGCTATTTTCGGAAATCCTATTTTTATATTAGATAACTTGGGAAACTATATTGCTTTTCCACCTTTTCAACAAGATGAAGAGACAATTCTCCAGCAAGAACGCCAACGAGGATACATATTGGCAAGTGACTTATCCGAATTAAAACGATTAAAAGTAGATCAGATTTTACAAGAAACAGAAAAAGCCTATCTTTTTGAAAATCCCATTTTAAATCATCAGACTTTGGTTGATTTTATTCGATTAAACGGTTCTGTTTTGGGTCGCCTAATGACATATGATAAGAACAAACCTTTAACAGAAGGTGACCGTATTGTCTTTATGCACTTTGCACGTATTGTTGCATTAGCTTTTAGCCAAGATAAAAACTATCTCATGAACAAGGATGCACCATACTCCTACTTCTTACAATCACTACTTAATAGGGAATACAATACTCCAGTGATGGGAAATACCCAATTAGAAGAGTTAGGATTGCATGTTCAACATTACAAACGAGTTTTGTCTGTTCATTTTTTGAATCCTGATATAACAGAAAACAATCGCCTCGTTATTGCACAACAATTAAAAAAACTGTTAGGAAATGCACTTTTCATGTTTCATGAAAATCGGCTTATTTTCTTAGCTTCTGGTCTTCAAAAAGATTTTCTACAAGCAAAGGTTTGTGAGTTGCTAGATTTCTGTCAAATATCACAGATTCGCCTGAGTGCAAGCCATATCTTTTATGATTTTTCACAGTTTCGACAACTGTATCATCAAGCATTACAAGTAGAACAACTCGTACAAAAATACCAGTTAAATGGTTCTCTTTTTTCTTATCGCTATATGAACAGCCTCATCATGCTGGATTCCCATCGTACACACCAAACTTCTTTTATTCATCCCGATATATTAGAGTTGTTGGAGTACGATAAACAAAAAAATAATCAGTTACTTATCACACTAGCAACCTACATTCTCTTTAATCAAGATACTGAAGAAATTTCAAATTATTTATATGTGCATCCCAATACCCTTCGCTATCGCATCAAAAAAATAAAAACAATACTACAAAATAATTTAACAGATTGGCTTCTTTTGAAAACGTATTATGATTCGCTTGTTCAACTCTTCCAGCTAGGAGAAATTTCCAATCAAGATTTAATCATTCGAAATGATCGTTATTTTTTATAGACGAAAATAAAAGGCTGAAGTAGGTCCTGCACCCTCAAAATGAGACATAAGAAAAACACTCCTGTTGAAATCGAGTAAACTAGAAATAGGAGTGTTTTATTATGGTCAAAAAAGTGTATTCTGTGGAAACTAAGTTAGCCTGTATCCAGATGAAAAAAGCAGGTAAGAGCAATAAGGTCATCAAAGAGACTCTAGGGATTAAAAATAATAGTCAAATCTATACTTGGATGAAGTGGCATGAACAGGATGAAATGCACCGCCTTCATCAACCTGTAGGAAAACAATATACCTACGACAAAGGGATGAAGCAACTATCTGAAGTAGAACAGTTGAGATTACAGTGGAACTGCTAAAAAAGAATCGAAGCTTGATAAGAAACTCGACAAAGTAAGTCTTATCAAGCTAGTGGAAGAATACAAGAAACTGTATCCAGTGTCCCTTATTCTAGACTGTTTCGATGTCAAACGCTCCACCTTCTACCGTTGGAAATCTGAGGGGATAAGGACAGAACAAAGAGAGGAAGTGATAGATAAAATCGAGTATCTCTGTATGGAAAATCAGTTCATCTACGGTTATCGTACCATCACTCGACTGCTCAAGAAGAGTTTTGATCTCGTCGTGAATCGTAAGAAAGTCTATCGTATCATGAAGGAAAAGGGCTGGCTCTGTCGAACACGGCCTAAGAAGACAGCCAATTTAGGAAAGCCATACTATGTGACAGAAAATAAGCTAGACCGCGACTTTCATACAGATAAACCAATGCAGAAGCTTGTCACAGATATCACTTATCTCTACTTTGGAAACTGTAAACTTTACTTATCCTCTATCATGGACCTCTACAATCGTGAAATTGTGGCTTATACTATCTCAGATTGCGAAGATACGGACTTTGTGCTGGACACACTCAATCAGCTAGACTTGCCTCAAGGTGCGCTGCTGCACAGCGACCAGGGCTCGGTCTATACTTCGAAGGCATACTTTCAGGCTTGCACAGAAAAAGGCATCACCCACTCCATGTCCCGTAAAGGAACACTAGCGGATAATGCCTGCATCGAATGGTTCCATTCCGTTCTAAAGTCTGAAACCTTCTATCTCCACAAGTGGAGAAATCTAACTAAGAACAGTATAAAAGATATTGTGCAAAATTACATCATATTTTATAATGAAATGAGGATTCAACAGAGATTAAACGATCAGTCTCCTGTTCAATACAGAAAACTGGCCGCCTAAAGAGTGTTTTTCTACTGTCCCATTAGTGGGGTGCAGTGCCATAATCAGCCTTTTTCTATCCTTTAAACGAATCAATAATTGCCTTTCCAGCCATTCTTCCCGAATTAACAGCAAATCCCATTGAATTCCCTGGAAGAGTAAAGTTGTAACTATCTCCATAAATGGTGTTCGCATCTGAACCTGCACTATAAAGTCCTTGAATCCACTTACCGTCTTTATCCAGAACTTGACAACTAGAATTAATACGCACGCCACCCATCGTTCCATATGCACCAACGTAGTATTTACCTACTAAATAGCCACCTTCTCCAGTTAATGGATGAAGATACTTCACATCTTTATAGAACAATTCATCTACACCTGTCTCGCAGTAATGATTGTATTGTTCAATCGTTTCAGACAACTTTTGGACAGGAATGCTTAGTTTGTCTGCCAACTCATCTAAAGTATCTGCTGTAATAATACCTTCATAGTTATTCTCTTTAGCTTTTTGGATGTCTTGGTCAATAATGTGGAACCCTTGAACCGGATGAACAAAATCTACAATATCCGGTCCATTCTCTTGGTACTCTTTTAGGATGGCCCGATCCATAATACAATATGCATAGTGTCCAGGCTGAAGGTCAATTGCATTACCTGCAAAGGTTGTGTTCCCCATGAAGCCTTCATTCATAAACCGTTCTCCATGTTGATTAATCAGAAGATTTGGTTGCCGAAGAACCCCATCCGCAATCATATATTGAAGATTATGTGGCAAGACAAAAATAGCTTCAGTAGCAAGTCCGAATTTTTGAGCACCTGCTTCCCACATCATTTTCAGACCTTCCCCAGTGATTCCTGGCACATTAAAAGTATAAAAATCCTTATTCAATTCATAACCAAATTCGTCTTGAATCATTTGTGGATTAGAACCAAATCCACCTGTGGCAACCACGACAGCCTTAGCTCTTGCTATTATCACTTGCCCTTCCTTAGTTTGAGCCCGCAGACCAACGACCTCGTTATTTTCGACAAGTAACTCTTCAACAGGTGTATTCAAATAGAAGGTAACTCCTAGTGATTTCGCCCGTTCAGTCATGGCTTTGTTCATAGGAGCTGCAGCCCCTGGTCCAATTTTTCCTTCGTTATCAACAATATGCCAAGTCGCTTCAGACTCTTTGAAATAACGGAAAGCACCTGCGAATTTCACTCCCATTTCTTCAAGCCATTCAATCGTATCTGCAGAGAGATTAAAATAAGTTTGTACTAAACCACTATCTACGCGATAATGAGTGTACTCCATTTGCTTAGTCAATGCATCTTTCACGGATAGATCATTGAACATTGCCTTTTGGATTTTTGTATTAATACCCAGAGGTCCCATACCCATATTGGCAGTTCCACCGGTGATAGATTGTTTCTCAAATACCACCACAGATAGCCCTGCTTCTGCCGCTGTAACTGCTGCAGCAAGTCCTGCAGGACCAGCGGCTACAATTGCCACATCAACTAAAATTTCTCTATCAGATAAATCTTGCTCTTCTTGAAGGCCTGCTTTTTTCATAGCATCTTTTACAGCATCCATAATAGCATGGGAAGACACCGTTGCTCCACTAACAGCATCAACCTCTGTCGACTGAGCAGCTACAATTCTACCTGGAATGAGACTAGCTGCATTATCAGGATAAGCTGGGGAACCATGGTCTCCAAGTACCTTTACAGATAGCAATTTCCCATCCAGAATTTGAACTTCAACATCATAATTTCCGTGTTGACCTTCACCAGTTCCAATAAATGTTCCATTTTTGAGAGTAGTCATTCGTAAGTCTCCTTTTGTAATCGTTACCAAGATAATAGCATATTTTTAGAAAAAGCAATTTGTTTGATAGAACAAATATATAGTGATTTTAATAACAAAAATTGTTATTGATTACAAAAATAATCCTACTTAATAATCACTCAAAATTCTATCAATCTAGTTTCTTAGAAATCCATAACCTTAAACAATTTAAAATCATTATTTCTGATAAGCTGCCTGATGAAATACCCATAGAGGCAACAAACAAAGGTTGAATGGAATGGATTGGATTGGAAATAAATATTTATCTCTGTAATCAGTTTGTTAAACTAGTTCTTGGAAACGTCTTGATTACAAACTTGAGAAAAACGGATATTCGTTCATTCTACATCTTTTTAGCTGAAGAACGCAAAGTTAAAGTCAATACGATAGACAGTATTCATACTGTTTTGCACCAGGTTCTGGAGATAACGGTCGAAGATTGCCCTGCCCTCCCCCACTAATGGGACAGTAGAAAAACACTCTTTAGGCGGCCAGTTTTCTGTATTGAACAGGAGTGAAAAGGCAACACTTTTCTAAATAATTTTTATAAAGTGTTTTTAAAGCGATAATTCGTTTTGTCGTAGGCGTTTGGTAGTTAAGACTACCATGAATGCGATGGTGATTCCACCAGTGGACATAATCTTTCGTTTTGAGGGCTAATTCTTCCAGCGAATGAAAGGTTTCTTGGTTGATAAACTCCAGTTTGAAGGAACGTTAGGTGCTCTCAGCGACGGCATTGTCATAGGGACAACCAGCTTGACTGAGAGAACGGTTGATACTAAAAGCTTGAAGCATCTCATCAATTAGCTGATTGTCAAACTCCTTGCCGCGATCAGAATGGAACAACTTGACCTTGGTTAGTGCATAAGGGATGCTTTGAATGGCTTGTTTGACAAGTTCTGCGCTCTTCTACCAACCGACTGATCAACCAATAATGTCAAGATTATAGAGGTCAATAATCAAGCAAACAAAAGCCCAACGCTGACCAACACGGACATAGGTCAAATCTGTCACAATCGCTTCCAGTGGTCTTTCTTGGTGGAATTGTCTGGCTAAGAGATTTGGAATAGGGGCTTCGTTTTTCCCTTTAGAATGTGGCTTAAAGCTAGCCTGCTGGTAAACAGATACGAGATTTAAGCGCTTCATTATCCGACGAATCCGACGGCGAGAGAGTATGATGTCGTCCTTTTCCAAGCATTTCTTGATTTTACGAGCGCCATATCTAGACTTGCTTTCATGGAAAATCGTTTTAATGGTTTCCTCGAGAACCGCCTCGGACACCGGTTCTACAGTTTGGTAGTAATAACTTGAGCGTGGGATGTTCAGCCAGCGACACATAGCGGAAATGCTATATTTATCCTTGTTAGCAGTGATTATTTGCCTTTTTGTGCCATAATCACTGCCGCTTGCTTTAGGATGTCTAATTGCGTTTCGAGTTGTTTATTGCGTTTTCTGAGTACGATCAGTTCCCGTTGTTCATCTGTCAGATTATCAACAGACTTGAAGGAGCTAGTCGTTTTAGCTTGTCTGACCCACTTATTGAAGGCTGAGGGGGTTAAATCATATTCTTTGATCAGCGCACTTCGTTTCATCCCTGCATTGTGAAGGTCAACGATTTGTTGTTTAAAGTCATCGGTAAAGTGGCGACGTATTTTTCTAGACATATCTGTTCTCCTGTTTTCTTTAAGTGTAGAACACTTTATAAATTCTGTCTAGTTTAGTGTAACCGATTCACCTTATTGCTTTTGCCTGCTTTTTTCATCTGGATACAGGCTAACTTAGTTTCCACAGAATACACTTTTTTGGCCATAATAAAACACTCCTGTTTCTAGTTTACTAGATTTCAACAGGAGTGTTTTTCTTATGTCTCATTTTGTGGGTGCAGGGCCGCTAACTATCTGAACTCGAATCCTTCCGATAATGCCTTAAAATAGCTCTGACAATCAAGACCTCAGGGGAAAAAACGAAAAAAAGCTCTGACGATTCAGGAAAAAAATTATTTGAATCTTATATCGGAAAAAACGGCAAACATTATAGATTAATGCACTTCTATTCCCTACGATGAAGTAATCACGCTTAAAAACCTTGATATTATAAGGTTTTGAGAGATAGAATGGCATAACATAACAAACATTTAACAAAAATTCACAGATTTTAAGTCAATAAAAACCGAACTACCCTAAACTTAGAAATTTAATTCTAAGTGGGGTGTTCGTTTTTAATTGTTATCACACTAAATCGTCCAATCCAGTTCTGGTCCTTTTGGAACGATCCCTGTTGGATTGATGGTTTTGTGGCTACCATAGTAGTGTCGTTTGATGTGGTCAAAGTTGACGGTCTCTGCTATGCCCGGAAGATTGTAAATGCGTTTGGTGTAATTCCAAAGATTTGGATAATCAACTAGCCGTTTGAGGTTGCATTTGAAATGGCCATGATAGACCGCATCAAACCGCACCAAGGTCGTAAAGAGTCGAATGTCTGCTTCAGTCAACTGGTTGCCGACCAGATACTCTTTATCTGCTAGACGGTCTTCCAGCTGGTCCAAGGCGGCAAAAAGGGCGGTGACTTCTTTTTCATAGACGGCTTGGTCTGTCGCAAAGCCAGCCTTGTAGACACCGTTATTGATGGTGTCATAGACAAAGCTATTCACTGCATCGATATCTGCTCGCAAGGCTTCAGGATAATAATCGTCTGTATTTCCCGTCATCTCATTAAAGGCGGTGTTAAAGATCCGTAAGATTTCGGAGGATTCGTTGTTGACAATGGTCTGTGTTTTCTTGTCCCAGAGAACCGGAACCGTCACGCGTCCTGAATAATCGGGCTGTGCAGCGGTGTAGACCTGGTAAAGGAAATCGCTGTGGTTGACAGTGTCCTCAACCACCCCTTCTCCAGTTTCAAAGGTCCACCCATTTTCCAACATCAAGGGATGGACGATGGAGAGACTGATGTGGTCTTCTAAACCTTTGAGTTTTCGCATCATCAGGGCCCGGCAGGCCCAAGGGCAGGCGAGGGAGATATAGAGATGATATCGACCAGACTCGGCTTTAAAACCGGATTCCCCTGTCGGCCCTGCTGTTCCATCTGGTATGATCCAGTTACGAAATTGGGTGGTCGTGCGGACAAAGTTTCCGCCTGTTGATTTGGTGTCGTACCACTTGTCATGCCAGTGTCCATCAATCAGTAATCCCATCTTTTCCTCCTTATCGGTTGTTGGCAAAGTAAGCCCGAACTTTAGGCGCTACTTCTTCTCCGTATAAACGGATGGCTTTTAAGACTTCTTCATGTGGCATCGATCCTAGGGGCAGATGAAGCATGAAGCGATCGAGACCCAGACTTTCGATCAAAGCAATGATTTTCCGAGCAACGTGGTCTGGGTCCCCGACAATCATGGCACCGTCTGGCCCGATGGCTTGCTCGTACTGGGCGTAGGTCATCTCTGACCAATGCGGTCTGGTTTTTGCGATCCCATCGACGGTTTGCTTGGTTGGGTAGAAGTATTTAGCGACGGCTTCTTCTTGACTGTCTGCGATAAAGCCCCAGGAATGAGCACCGACCTTGAGATCTCCTTTCTTGTGCCCTGCTTGTTCACCCACCTGATGGTAGGCGTTAATCAAGCGTTTAAAGTACATGGGATTGCCCCCAATAATAGCATAAACAATGGGCAAGCCGAGTTGGGCAATCTTAATGGTTGACTCAACATTGCCACCAGTTGCCACCCAGATTGGGAGTGTTTCCTGCACAGAACGCGGGTAGACGTCTTTACCGGCTACGGTTTGTGCCAGTTGTCCCTGCCAAGTGAGCTGAGGCGCCCGACGTGTTTCAAGGAGCATAGCCAATTTTTCATCAAAGAGTGCCTCATAATCTTTGAGATCATACCCAAAGAGAGGGAATGACTCGATAAAAGACCCACGGCCAGCCATGATCTCGGCTCTGCTATTTGACAAGGCATCAATCGAAGCAAACTGCTGGTAAACCCTAACAGGATCCGCACTCGACAAAACGGTCACAGCAGAGGTCAAGCGAATGTGCTTGGTGTTAACAGCACCAGCCGCCAAGACAATCTCAGGGGCTGACACCGCAAAATCCTCACGATGATGTTCCCCAATCCCATAAACATCAAGCCCGACCTGGTCAGCCAGTTCAATCTCCGCTACTAGCTGGCGAATCCGCTCAGCATGGCTGAACACCTCACCACTGCCTTCTAAGGGTGTTGTCTCCCCAAAAGTTGAAATCCCTAATTCAATCATCTGTTTACCTCTATTTCTTTATAAACTTATGTTATCACTAATTATTGATTAACGCAACTGATTGAACTAAAAAGCGATAGGAATGCTCCTACCGCCTTTCTGCTCTATAGCAATGTCATCATATCTTTTACATGTCTGAAACAGCAAAGTAATAGCGTTCTCCTGTCTCACTAATATAGCTATACCAATACTCACCATCTTGTTCAAAATACTGATCACAAAGGACATAGCTACCAGCTGGATAGTCAAAAACTGGTTCAGTCGATCTATCAGGAAAAGCATAGACAGGGACATCTCGGATAATGGCGATACTGCCTTCAGGAATCGTTGTTGTTGCGTCACTTGGATTTGAAAAGGGTTGCGCAGCAGTACTGGTTGAAACCTTATAAAATGGATGATTTTCAGATCCAGCACTCTGACCAGCAGTCATAGCATCCTGTCCAAAATTTAGGCCAGATGGGCTATTTTTGCCTTTAGGAATCATATAAAGCCCTGCACCACCTACAGCTGAATGAATCGGTTGTAGGCCAAAGCTAGCTAATCCTTGATCTGAAAGACCAAGAAAACCAATCATATTCTCATCTGAAACAAGTCCGTTGTTATTAAAGACTAAGGTTTGGCCAAGGTCATTTTGCCAAGTTCCTGCTATACTTGAAAAATCTCCCTTTGCAATAGCCTCTACATTCATCCCAGTAACTGGGGTTGCCTCAGAACTACTGGATGTTTGCTTTTTAGAGTTCTCTGTCGTTGAAGCTGCGGTTGAAGAAGAGGACTTCGTTTCTGCTGTTTTTTTAGGAGACGTGGAAGACTTGGTTGTTGTTTCTTTTTTGTCTTGATGATTACTTGTTGATTTTTTTTCTGACGAGGAAGCACTCTTACTTGTTTTTGTTTTAGACGTGTCCTTTGTTTGAGTGGTTACCGCACTCGAACTGGATTGGCTCTCTTTCTTGTCATCCTTGTTGCTACACGCGCTAAAAAGAATGATCCCACTCATAAGGGTCACAATTGCTGCTAACGTCTTTCCTTTCATGTCAATCCTCCATATTAAAGTACTTTTCTGATTACTAACTATTATACCAAATGGTCAGATTTTTTCAAGTTTCTCTGTAATCTATTTGTAACTTATTTGACATATTTTTAATTTATTTTAAATAATACAGAAAATAGCGAATATAGTAATCAATCAAAAGCCAAGCGTCATCGTTTCAGACCACTTGGCTTTGATTCTTAGTTACTTTCCCAATTAGCTGGATGTCGCATCCATTCAGCTGTTCCTTTGTCCATCTCCAACCTCATATCACCAATAATTGGCAATTTTTCAAGAAGGAGATAATCATAATTGCTGTAATTATAAAGATGGATCCCATGACCGGTCTCCCCGGTGAATTCAAAACGATAGAGAACATGTGCATCGTCGGGAACATCACTAAAAATTTCTGTCCCTTCTACCGTTCCTCCAGCTTGACCAATGTATTCTCCAAAAACATCGAGTACTTCTTGGTTCGTTGACTCAAAAATATTGTTATTTTCCGTATCATAGACCGTGATTTTCTCTTGGCTAACCGTTTTAGCGCCAAATAGGGAGCAACCAGTTAACAAAAAGACTGTTAAAGAGATACTGACATAGATTAGAACCTTCTTCATCTGAGACTCCTTTTCTCCTACTCGTAACGGAGGGCTTCGATAGGGTTAAGCTTGCTAGCCTTGTTGGCCGGTAAAAGCCCAAAGACAATACCAATAAGGGCTGAAAAGGCAATGGCACCAAGGGCCACATCAAGAGAAACAGATAACGGAATGGCCATAGCAGGGTTGCTTGCCATGAGGCCTTCAATGATTTTGGTAACAATAAAAGCAAAAACTAGACCAATCGCACCACCAATCATCGTCAAAACCATAGCTTCAATTAAGAACTGAGTCAAGATTTTAAAACGAGTCGCTCCAAGAGCTTTACGAAGACCGATTTCTCGGGTCCGCTCGGTCACGGATACCAGCATGATATTCATAACACCGATTCCTCCGACCAGGAGGGAGATCCCTGCAATGGCACCGATAATGGTTGTCATAAGACCAAAGGAAGCGTTGATTTCTTCCACGATACCGCTGATATCAAAGGTCGTAAAACGACCGCCTTTTTCAGCAACTCCGGATACCTCAGTCAATTTTGCAGCAGCCATATCCCCAATCTCCGTTGCACGTTTGGGATCAGAGATGTGAATGTAGGCAGATCCCACTTCAGAGCTCCCAAATTCAGCTGCAAGCTGGACGTTAGTCATTAGGGCGCTTCCTTCTGAAGCCATGCCGTAAATCGCTGTCCCAGCATTTGGATCTTCATAAACCCCGATGATGAGGAAACTTTTGCTGCCGACGGTAACTATCTTATTAATAGCAGAAGCCATATCACTAAAAAGTTTTTCAGCCAGGGTTTGATCGACCATAATGATACTAGCATAGGTTGCGTAATCCTGAGGCCGGAAGCTCCGTCCAGCTAGGACCTTGTAGTCCTTGACTTCAAAGTAGGTTTTGTTCCCACCTGTTAGGGTCACAGACTCAGCTGTTTTGTTTTCATAACTGACAGCATCCATAGCGCTGTTGGTTACATAATAGTTCTCAACACCGTCGATTTCCCTGAGGGGAAGCAACCACTCCTCCTTAATTTCAGGGACATCTTCACTATAAGGGATGCCTATAAACCCACTGTCCGCAGACTCTTCTGTGGATTCATAATAGAGTTGCAGGTCTTGCTGGTCTTGAGAGAAACTACTGATGACCTGATCCGTCATCCCACGCCCCAAAGCCATGATGACCACGACTGCGGCAACCCCAATGATAATCCCTAACATGGTCAGGAAAGAGCGCATCTTATGGCTCCATATTGAGGAGAGGGCAAATTTCCAGTTTTCCATTAGATTTCCCCTCCTTTTCTGGTGTCTTCAGTGATGACGCCATCACGAAGCACGATTTGCCTTGTGGCATAGGCCGCGATTTCAGGTTCATGAGTAACCATGATAATGGTCTTGCCTTCGCGGTTTAGATCTGTCAAAAGGTCCATGATTTGTGCGCCCGTCTTGGTATCAAGGGCCCCTGTCGGTTCATCAGCTAGGATAATTGCAGGGCTGTTCACCAGGGCACGCGCGATAGCGACCCGCTGTTTCTGACCACCAGATAATTCTGATGGCAAATGATGCATGCGCTCCACGAGTTCTACTTTTTCTAAGTATTGTTTAGACAGCTCACGGCGCTTGCTCGGTGAAACACCGGCATAAATCAAGGGCAATTCAACGTTTTGAAGGGCATTGAGCTTGGCTAAGAGAAAAAATTGCTGGAAGACAAAGCCAATTTGCTGGTTGCGGACCTTGGCCAATTCCTGATCACCCAGGCTGTCTACTTCTTGGCCTTCTAGGTCATAGTTGCCAGAGGTTGGCTTGTCCAAAAGGCCAATAATGTTCATCAGGGTTGATTTCCCAGAACCTGATGGGCCCATGATGGCGACAAATTCTCCTTCATCGATGGTTAGGCTGATATCCTTAAGAACCCGAAGTTCCTGATCACCGTTTTGATAGGATTTGTTAATGTTGGTGATTTCAATCAGTGGTTTTGTCATTGACTGTCACCTCCTGACCGTCTTTAAGGTCCATGGTTGGATCAGCAAGAACGATGTCTCCTGCATTGAGACCGCTGGTCACTTGCTGGTTCTCGCCATCAGCGTTTCCAACTTCCACATCGACACGCTTGATTGTTTTGCTAGCTTTGTCATAAGTATAAACGTAGAAATTGGTGTCATCATCAGTCAAGACTGCTGCTACAGGCACCACGATCCCTTTTTGGTCTGTATTAACTTGGACGCTAACGGTGAAACCTTGTTTGAGCTCACCAAGTTCACTGGTCAAAGCCACTTTGAACGGGTATTTAGAGGCAGAGCCACCCGAGCCAGTCCCTGCTGAGGCAACACTGGCTTCACCAGCATTAGCTGGGTAATCAGAGATATAGCTGACTTTACCATTCCAGGTTTTATCGGGATAGACCTTTGAAGTGATCGTCACTTCTTGGTCTTTTTTGATATTAGCCAGGTTGTACTCAGACATTTCCCCAGCAACCACTAAACTACCACTGTTGACAATATGAACAACGGTCTGTGCTGAGCTCGTCGTGCTCTTGGTCACATCACGGTTCACTTCGACCACTGTCCCTGAAACAGTACTCTTCACATTGGCATCATCAAGGGCCACTTTAGCCTTGTCCACAGCCGCTGCGGCATCCGCCCTCGCATCTTGGAGATCCTGCATTTGACCATCGACGGTGCGTTGCGCTGTTGAGAAGGCTTCTTGATCCGTCTCAGCATCTCCTGTTTCAGCAACAGTAACACCATAAGTATTCAATTCGTAAATTTGACGATCCACTTTATTGAGGGCACGAACAGCCGCATCATAAGCAGACTGTGCGTCTGCTGACTCATAAGTCACCAAGGTTTGCCCGGCCTGAACCTGATCGCCAACGTTAACGGCAATTGAGGCAATTTCGCCCTTAGTCGCATCATAATAGACGTACTGTTCTTCGTTGGCCTTAACTGTTCCTGTCAATAGCGTCGAAGAGGTCAACTGGCCTTCTTTAGCTTGAGCTGTTGTGTAAGTCATCTCGGCATCTGTTGCTTGCTGCTTGGTAGCAGATCCTGTGAGTCCAAGGGCCAAAATCCCCACAACAGCTGCGACAACAAGGGCTCCAAGGCCAATAACGGCAACCTTAAACCCTTTACTCTTTCCTTTAAACATAGGTTTCTCCTTTTTGTATCTTTGTTCTGTTTATATAATACAATTTCTAGAACTGTTTGGCAAGTATTTTCCTAAAAAATTGGAAGCAAGTTAGGCGTAGCAGATTTTTGACCTGAATTTTAAAAAAGACTACAATAAGACTAACAAGAACAAGACACTATATGGAGGATCTTATGGTAAAAGAATTTGATGCTATCGCAATTGGTGGAGGGTCTGGTGGATCTGGCTTTGTCAATCGCGCAGCCATGCACGGTGCTAACGTTGCTGTGATCGAGGGCGGCTTGGTTGGCGGGACCTGTGTCAATCTCGGGTGTGTCCCTAAAAAGATCATGTGGTATGGCGCTCAAGTCGCTGAAACCTTCCACTACTATGGACCAGATTATGGCTTCACTGCTGATAAAACCCAGTTTGACTTTGCTAAACTCCGTGAAAACCGTGAAGGTTATGTCGGCCGCTCCCGCAATGGCTACGCCAATAACTGGAACCGTAATGGCGTGACTCACATTGAGGGCTTCGCCCACTTTGTGGACAGCAAAACGATTGAGGTCAATGGCGAGCACTACACGGCTAAGCACATCTTAATCGCAACCGGTGCCCAACCTGCCCTTCCAGACCTACCTGGTGTTGAGCTGGGTGAAACTTCTGACGATTTTTTTGCCTGGGAAAGCCTGCCAGAGTCTGTTGCTGTGGTCGGTGCTGGCTACATTGCTGTTGAACTTGCAGGAGTTTTACACGGCCTTGGGGTCAAAACGGACCTCTTTGTCCGCAAGGAAAGCCCTCTACGCAACTTCGATCCTTATATCGTTGAAGCCTTGGTCGAGGAAATGGAGCGGACCAAGCTACCGCTTCACACCCATAAGGTGCCTAGCAAGCTTGAACCATTAGAAAACGGTCATCTGCAATTGACCTTTGAAGATGGCACGACACACACAGCCGAACGGGTTATCTGGGCCATTGGTCGCCGTCCAAATATCAGCTCTCTTAATTTGGAAGCAGCGGGAGTTACCTTGACTGACCGAGGGTTTATCGCCGTCGATGAATTCCAAAACACAGTTGTCCCAACTATCTATGCCCTTGGTGATGTGACCGGCGAAAAAGAATTAACCCCTGTGGCCATCAAGGCAGGACGTCTCTTGGCGGAGCGCCTCTTTAACGGGCAAACTCAAGCCAAAATGGACTACAAGGACATCCCAACAGTGGTCTTCTCCCACCCAGCGATCGGTACTGTCGGCATGACTGAACCGGAAGCCATCAAGGCTTTCGGTGATGACCAAGTCAAGGTTTATACCTCAAGCTTTGCGTCCATGTACTCAGCTGTCACCCAGCATCGCCAAATGACCAAGCTCAAACTGGTCGTGACTGGTGAGGATGAAAAAGTTGTCGGTCTTCACGGTATCGGCTATGGGGTTGACGAGATGATTCAAGGCTTCTCCGTTGCCATAAAGATGGGAGCAACCAAGGCAGACTTCGATGCTGTTGTGGCTATCCACCCAACCGGTTCTGAAGAATTTGTCACCATGCGTTAAAAACACCATATAAAAACCAATCCAAGTTCAATACTGGATTGGTTTTTATATGACAAAAGCTACTGTTCCCTGTAACAAGACGATGCAACTTAGGCTAATCCCAGTTCTTCATAGGGCTTACGGTAGCCGATTTGAAGGACCTTATCGCCATCTGCCAGGATAGGACGTTTGATTAACATGCCGTCTGCAGCCAAGAGGTCGAGCGCTTCGTCCTCAGAGAGGGTCGGCAACTTGTCCTTGAGACCAAGAGCCTTGTAGGAGTTACCACTGGTGTTAAAGAAGGATTTGAGCGGGTAATCACCTGAATCTAGCCAAGCTTTCAGCTGTACCTTACTCGGTGGGGTTTCCTTGATATTGATGGTGTCCACTTCAAGACCAAGTGTTTTTAATTCTGCTTTGGCCTTCTTGCAGGTCGAGCAAACTGGGTATTCGTAAATGGTTAACATAAGGTCCTCATTTCTGTTGTAAAATCGCAAAGCGGGGAATCGCACCACGCCTGCTCATGGTTTAGGAGCCAGATTTTCTTATCAAGGCCGCCGGCATAGCCTGTCAGCTGGCCAGATGCTCCCAGTACCCGGTGACAGGGGATAAAAAGGCTCAGGGGATTGCGACCTACCGCTCCTCCTATGGCTTGCGCAGATTGGCAGTTTAAGCTTCTAGCCAGTTGACCGTAAGTCACGGTCTCTCCCTTGGGAATCTCTGAAAGCAACGCCCAAACCCTGGTTTGAAAAGGTGTGCCTAGCGGAGCTAAGGCTGGCAGCTCTGCCATTTCCCCTTTAAAATACGCGTCTAACCAGGAAAGTGCTTGGGATAGAGGAGGATTGATGGTCGAGATGACAGGTGTCTCCTTAAAGCCTTTTTCAAAATGCTTTTGGCCGACAAAGTAGGCGCCAAGTAGGGCATCATCATCAGCTAGCAGGCTCATGGGGCCTAGCGGAGAGGTGAAAACGGTTCGATAGATTGGCCTAATCGGCTTCATAGAAATCGCCGACATTTTGCACCAGGGCTCTTTCGTTTTTGCCCTTGATCTTTTGATAGGCTAGGCGTTCGCCATCAATGGGAACCTTGCCACAGTACACATAGCCCAGCTTGGTCAAGATGTGCTGCATGATGGTATTTTTCTCATGGGTATCGCAACGAAAATCCCTGGCATTGTGGCCTTCAATCAAGCCCTGTAAGAAGGTTTGGGCCACCTGTTGTCCAGAATAATCTGATGCTACTGCAATCCGGTGGAAAACCGTATAGCGCGGGTTATTGTGGGCCCATTTGCCATCGTAAATCTTCTCATAGGCTGGATCACCGCTGTCAATAACAGCTGCATAAGCGACAATCTTACCCTCAATCAGGCCAACATAGCCATGGCCCGCTAGGATATCCTCGATGGCATTATCCGCATTGGGATACCCATCTTCGCCCTGCCACTGGTCACTGCCAGATGCTGCCAAAAAAGCTCTCGCCTGATCAAAAATCTCCACAATCCGATTGACTTCATTAGGGTGTGCTAATCTGATTTCCATCTTTTTGTCTCCCTCTGATTTGCTATTCTTCTATGATACTATTTTTAAGGCTGAGACGCAAGAAAACCCAGACTAAGCTGGGTTTTCTGAGGACGTAGACAAACCCTAGTTTTCTGTCAGAAGGACAATACGAAGTTCTTGCAAGGATTTAAAGAGTTGATTTTTTGCGAGCTAAGCGAGCAATTAGCAATTATCGAAACTTTCCGCTGTGATAAAAGTGCCTGAAACTATTGCGTTTCAGGCACTCGGAAGTTTTGAGACCTTAGGCTCAAAACTTAGGTTTGGAATCCCGAAGGGAGTCGCTACCGTCCGTTATCACCTAAGGAAAGTTTAAAAAGAGACTTTGTCTTCAATCTGGGAAAAGCCAGACGAAGCTGGGCTTTCTATGACATTGTGTGACTGAGTCTTTCTACTTGCTTTGTTGGAAAAGCCATTCCATCATGGCAATTGAGCGATAGGCATAGTCAAAGCTAGCCATGTGGTAGGCGGAGCTTCCTTGGAAGTTAGAATCACTGATATCAATTGTGCCAGATGCCCATGAAATAAAGTAAGCATTGGTGTCATTGGCAATCAACTCTTCTGTTGCTGCGCTCAATTGGTCTGGGGTCCAAGTCCCGTCCCACTGGGCATAAGTATAAGCTTCCCCGTCTTCATCATACATGGCCATCACTTCTTGCAAACCAGCCCAAGCATTTTCGTCATCTTCAGCAGCGAAGTAAACGATGTTTTGGCCTTCAAGTCCTGAAAGGGTGCTGATATCCCATTGCCCATCAACAATCATTACGCCTGCATAAAGGTCCGGATATTGACTGGCCAAGATAAGGGTTGTCATCGCACCCATCGATTGACCTGTCCCGTAAATACGGTTAGTGTCAACTGCGTACTCTTGGCTAGCATAGTCGATAAAGCGTTTAGTCAATTCCACATATTCCGTCGTTGTGTAACTGCCATGGTCATCCAATATGGTTTCAGGGTAGGTTGGTACCAAAACAATGGATTCATTGACGGATTGCCACTCTTCGCAAGCCCAGACATTTGCACCCAGCCCTTGCGTCAGGGAAACTGTCGCATCATCCCCAGTGGTACTGCTATCGCCAATAAAGACCACTGTTGGGTATGCTTTAGACTCATCATAATTTTCCGGTAAGTAAACATTATAAGTAATGGTCAGACCCGTTTCTTCGTCTGTGTAGTCAACTTGCGTAAATTGTGATGCGGTCGCACTGATCAACGCGTCCTCATCTTCTGCTAGGACATTGTTAACCACCCCAACGAGCGTGTCTGTCGTCGATGTATTTTCTGCACTGGTGGATGTGGTGGTTTCTGATGAAGGCGTGCTTGTTTCAGATGTGGTTGAGCAGGCAGCCAGTGTTAAAACCATAGCTGACGCCGTTAGGGTTAAAAGAATTTTTTTCATAAAATAGACCTCAATTTCTTGTTGATAAGACTAGTTTAGGGTAAACTAAAAGAAAAAAATATAGTCCAGACTAATTTTCAGAGGTGTTTATGAAAACTTTAAGCCAGTATTTTCATTTAGGAAGCCACCTAAGCTTTCAAGCAGGTCAAAACATCACCACATCTGATGACAAGGGGCATTCTGAGGATATCTATATCCTGAGTAAGGGCACCTGTGCTTTATTAACCCAATCTCCGAAAGGGGCCGAAAAGGTCTATGCCTATTATAGTGGTCTCCGCATCATCGGTTTTGCCCCGTTTTTATTTCAAGAATCCCATAGCAGTACAGTCATTTGGTCTTCCTTTACCATCCAGGCACGTACCCCTGTGGAGGTTTACCGATTGAGCCAAACGGCCTTTAAAACCTTATTGACGGATACTCTATTCTTAAGCCTAGTTGCAGAGACGCTTGTTGAAAATAATATTCAGCTGATTCAACACTTTAAGAGTTTAGTGGAAGAGCCTGTTACCTTGCGGTTTAGCCGCTTTGTCCTAGAACAAACGCAGCTTGACAACGGCCGGCTAGCTTTGCCACCCTTCTTTAAATATCAGGAAATCGCTGATTATTTGTCCATTCATCCAGTCACTGTTGCAAAATTGGTTAAAGTCCTTTGTAGCCAAGGCATTCTTAAAAAATCTGGGCAACGAATTTTTCTAATCAACAAGCAAAAGCTCCTCACCATTCTTGAGGAGCAAAACGATTTTCCGTATTAAATCAGTTGATTGTCACATAAAAACCTAGTAAGGTGAGGCTCCGTCCTTAGTCCTGCTTGGATTTTTATTTCGGTAAGATCAAGAACTGCTGTTTATGAGCAATCGGCTTTTACGACTCATCTTCCATTTTCTACTTTAAAAGTTGCTGATTAAAATATTTCCCCGCTTCGTTACTTAAGTGATAATATTGCGCTATCAAGGTCTCTAGAGAGTCAATATTGTCACTATTAACCACATCTTCGATAAAACTGACTAAGCCCGCAACCAAATAAAGCCGACTCCGCCTAATCGTATCTGTTTGCGCTATTTTCTTATAATAATTCGGCACTAAAATTGCTGTCGGTTCGTCAATATAATGATAGGCTAATAATCGACTCATCTCCGTCTTATTGCAATTAAACATTGTTTTGATGATCGTCTTATTTTGGACGACATCCATGATAAAGCGTTCAACGGAACTCAAAAAATCTCCACCACGCGCTCGATTTAACACCTCTGCATTGATACTGTCTTTAAACTTCTCCTCAAGCTTTTGAAACAATTTTTCCTGCAATTGAAATTTGTCGTCATAGTGAGCATAAAAGGTAAAACGGCTTATTTGAGCTTTTTGACAAAGACTAGTCACGGTTACTTTATCAAAACCAACAGCATTTACTGAATCCAGAAAAACCTGCTGAATCAGTTGTTCTGTTTTAAGATAGCGAAGGTCTTCAGTGTTCATAAACATCTCCTTTAAAATGGATAAATTGATAAATACCTTACACTAATTATACACCATGTTAGATAACTAACACTAAATGATGTATTGCTATTGGCATTAAGGCGCTTTTATTTTAAAATGACATAAAATAAAACTTACTTTACGGAGGTACAATGATGTCGTTATTAATGAAGGATAAAGCAGGTTTAGTCACTGGTGGTGGCCTTGGCATCGGTCGGTCAACAGCTATCGAATTTGCTAAAGAAGGGGCCAAAGTCATGGTCTCAGATATTAGCGTCAAAGATGGTGAAGAAACAGTCCGACTCATTCGTGAATTCGGTGGAGAGGCAGCCTTCTTTCCATGTGATGTGACCAATGAAGAGCAGGTTAAGGGGCTAGTTGATGCGACCTTAGAGCAATTTGGTCAGTTAGACTTTGCCTTTAATAATGCGGGTGCTAATGGTAAGTTCGCTCCGATTACAGAACAAGACAGTAAGACCTGGGATTTGGTCATGCAAGTCAATGTTTACGGTGTCTTTTACTGTTTAAAACATGAGATCGCTACTATGGAAAAAACAGGTGGTGGCGCCATTGTCAATACTTCTTCTGGTGCTGGCCTCATCGCAGTTGCTCAAAATAGTCCTTATAACACCGCTAAATTTGCAGTGGTTGGGTTAACCAAGAGCACCGCCTATGATTACGGACACCGCAACATCCGTGTCAATGCCCTTTGTCCAGGTAGCACCCGAACTGCTATGATGGACAACGCTATTGAGCAAAACGGCGGTGAAGCCTTTGAAAGGGAATTGGTCAAAACGATTCCAATGGGCGCTTTAGCTGATCCTGAAGACCAAGCGGCTGCTGTTGTTTGGCTATGTTCTGACAAAGCTAAAACCATTACAGGTGTTAGCATTCCAGTTGATGGTGGCTACGTCCTAGGAAAATGATCTACTTCCCAATTAGGTCCCCAATCAACATCGTGTAGTTGATTAGAGACCTTTTTGAAATACAGAAAAAGGATTCAGAACAACTCTTTTCGTAGAGTTATTCTGAATCCTTATTTATTGACTTTACTACTTTTGATAACGATTGGTTTCAAAGTGGCAGCATCTATTTTTTTAGCTCAATCAACCGCACACGGATGATATCTTGGTTATCTTCAAAAGCTTGTACCAAGGAATCGACTTTGTCCTTGTTGCTTTCATCTAAATCAAGAAGCGTATAGGCATAATCCCCGCGTGAGCGGTTGAGGATGTTGTCGATATTGATATCCAAGTCAGAAACAGCTGTTGAAATCTTAGCCACGATATTAGGCACGTTTTTATTGATCAAGGTGATGCGGTAAGGCGCATCCTGCACCTGGTGCATGTTAGGGAAGTTAACTGAGTTGGTAATTTCACCAGTTTCTAAGAATTGGCGAACGGTTTGGCTGGCCATGATGGCACAGTTTAACTCAGCTTCTTCGGTCGAGCCTCCGACGTGCGGAAAGACAGTGATCTTGTCTTGATGAAGGAGATCTTCGGTACCAAAGTCCGTGATGTAGCGTTTGACCACATCGGCCTCCAAGGCTGCAAAGAGCGCCTTGTGGTTAACCAGTTCGTCCCGAGCAAAGTTGACCAGAGTCACGCCTTTTTTCATTTGGGCAAAGGCTTCTTCGTTAAAGGTTTCTTTGGTATCATCATTCAAAGGAACATGGACCGTGATGTAGTCAGCCTGATTAAAGATTTCCTTGAGGTCATTGACCCGCTTGACATGGCTTGAAATGCTCCAAGCGGTCTCGATTGACACGTAAGGGTCATAACCCAAAACATTCATGCCTAAACGACGGGCGTCGTTAGCAATTCGAGCACCAATGGCACCAAGACCGATAACTCCGAGGGTTTTGCCAGAGATTTCAGTTCCTGCAAACTGGCTTTTTCCAGCTTCGATTTGCTTCGGCACATCAGCCCCTTTTAGGGTGTTGGTCCAGTTGGTCGCTGAAAAATAATCACGCGCTGAAAGCAAGAGCGAAGTGATAACGGCTTCTTTAACGGCATTGGCATTAGCCCCAGGCGTGTTGAAGACAACGATACCTGCTGCTGTAGCCTCATCGATGGGGATATTGTTGGTTCCTGCACCTGCCCGAGCAATGGCTTTCAGGTTTTCAGGGAAGGCTTTGCCATGAAGGCTTTCACTACGAAGGATATAGGCATCAGGATTATCAGACTTGTCCCCATCAATTTGGATGCCATTGCCTAATTCAGCTAAGCCAATCTTGTTAATGTTATTAAAGGTTTTTACGCTAAATACCATGGTTTTCTCCTATTTATGTTTAGCTTCAAAATCTGCCATAAAGGCAATCAAGGCTTCAACACCTTCTAGCGGGAAGGCATTATAAAGACTCGCTCGCATCCCACCAACAGAACGGTGACCTTTGATGTTTTTAAAGCCTGCTGCATCAGCTTCCTTGTTAAAGAGAGCGTCCAATTCATCGCTTGGAGAGACAAATGGGATGTTGCAGAGCGAGCGATCTTTCACGTCTTTAACAGGACTGCTGTAGAAATCCGACTGTTCGATAAAGTCATAGAGCAAGCCTGATTTTTCACGGTTTTTAGCTTCCATACCAGCAACACCACCGAGGGATTTGACCCACTCAAAGACGAGTTTTGCCATGTAAATTCCGTAGGTTGGCGGGGTATTGTAGAGAGAGCCATTGTCAGCCTGAATCCGGTAATCTAACATCGAAGACAAAACAGGACTGTCGTTTAAGAGGTCCTCACGGACCACGACCAAGGTCACACCGGCAGGGCCAATATTCTTCTGAGCTCCAGCATAGATTAAGCCAAAATCAGACACCTGATAGTCAAAGGCCAAAATATTAGAACTCATATCGGCTACTAGGGGCACGCCATTGGTATCTGGCAGGTCATAAACAGCTGTGCCTTCAATGGTATTATTGGTCGTGATGTGCACATAGGCTGCATCAGAATCAATGGCTGACGCCTCAAAACTTGGAATATGATCAAAGTTGCTGTCTTCAGATGATGCCAATAAAATCGGCTCAAAAGCGATCGTTTTAGACAACTTAATCGCTTCCGTATAGGCTTTTTTACCCCACGAACCTGCCACGACATAATAAGCTTTCTTGCCTGGCGCTAAGTTAAGGGGCAACATGCTAAACTGAGTGGACGCGCCACCTTGTAAAAAGAGGACCTTGTAGTTATCTGGAATATGCATGAGCTCTCTGAGGAGGCTTTCTGCTTGCTGAATGATCTCTTCAAAAGGTTTGGATCGATGCGACAGCTCCATAACACTCATGCCAGTGCCGGCATAATCTAAGAATTCAGATTGCGCTTTTGTCAACACTTCCTTGGGCAAGACCGCAGGGCCTGCAGAAAAGTTATAAATAGCCATTCGCTACCTCCAAAAAGTAAATTTTGACCATTGTATCACAATGTTCTGAAAATTTCTACGATATTTGCTATTTTTTTAGAAAATATTAAGAAAATGCTCATTTCTGACCTCATATCAACTAAAAGCATAGGAAACTCAACTAATTTCCTATTGTTGATTGATGCCCAAAGGGCTATAATAAAGTCAGCAAGTGCACTTGACCATCATGACAAGGAGGTCTTCTATGAAAACCATTGGAGATACGATTAAAGAACTACGTTTAAAGGCTGGGCTCAGTCAATCGCAATTAGCTGAGAGATTAGGCATTTCCAATCAAGCCGTTTCCAAGTGGGAAACCCAGTTTAGCCAGCCAGACATCAGCCTTTTGCCAGACCTGGCGACGCTATTTGGTGTCAGCATCGACTCCCTCTTTGGCTACACCAAGGAAAAAATGTATGCCCGCATTGACAGTCGGATTGCAAGCGAAACCTGCCTGACCAATAGTGAATTTGCTGAGTTTGAAAAATTTTTGTTAGATGAGATTCGAGACGATTCCAGCCATTATGACGCCACATCGACTCTGGGCTATTTGTATTTCAAGCAGTCTGAAGGATTGGCGCAAAAAGCCAGTATCTATGCTAAGAAAGCTCTGGAACTCTCCCCGAATTCTAAAGCTGACCTGACCATCATTAACAATGCGTCACGCGGTGCTCTCTACGATTGGGACACTAAAAATCACCATGAGTTGATCGATTACTACCAGAAAACCTTACGGATTGCCCCTGAAAACAAACGCGTCTATGCCTTTTTGCTAGACAACTTGATTGAAGATGGTCGTTTAAATGAAGCCAAAGATTACTTAGAGGAATCGTATCAGAAAAATCCTGACCGTCTCAATGACTATTACAGCATTCTCATCACGGAAAAAGAAACCAGTTTTTCCTCAGTCAAAACGCAGTATTTAGATTTAGCTGCGCGGTATCCTGATGATTGGCGTGTCCTTTTCTCTGTCGCCAATAGCCTTTCCCAGCATGAATGTTACGAAGAAGCCATTCCGATTTGGCGAGCAGCCTTTGAGACACAAGAAAAACCACGCTACACGGACTATCATTATGCTATGGCCCAGTGTTACCTGAGACTTGGCGACAAGGCCAATGCCATCAAAGCTTATCAGGACATGCTGACGGTTCTAAAAGAAGACTGGGACTACCAATTTGGAGCCGAAGTCGACCGTATTCAGCAAAAAATTGAAGCCTTGGCATAACATTTTCCCTAACAGAGACTCCCAAACGGGTAATAGAAAAATAACACCTATCAAACCAAAATTTGATAGGTGTTATGAGTTACTTATCTTTAAAGAAGAAATAGCCTAAGCTGCATAGGACAATCCCATTACCTACAAAGGCAGCTAACCCAATCCAAACATCCGTCCAGGTCTTAATCCAACCACCAACAAGGTAAGCCAAGACCACAACAAGGAACATGACCAAGGTATGGAGACCTATCCTTTTTTTCAGCGGCCAGCTATTGATGTCATAGATATGCCAAGCTCCTGCAATCCCAGCAGCGATAATGGCCGCTCCCAGTATCGATCTGGACTGTTGGGCATCTTTGATGAAGAAACTGATAATCAGGGCAAGACCTAAAATAAGGATTACCCGTAGGATACTAGACTTGATATAGGAACGAAATTCAGTCATGGGCCATCCTCTCTTTCGTGATGGGTTCATTATAGCAGACAGGGTAACTAGTCAGTAGTCCTATTTGTCATTTGTGGATATGACAAATGTCACTCGTTAGCAAATACTCTCTACACGCTAAATCAGGGTGATAAAGGTATGACAATTGGCCTCATTCATTTTTATTATACCAAAAATATAATCGGTTTAGGAAATCCGAAAATTCTTGATAAGCCTTATCTCAGCGGTCGGTCAAAGATCAGCCGTTGTTTTGAACTATCTACTAGTATCACGTGCCAATTAGGGGAGTAGTTTATCCTTTAGATAGTGGTTAAATAGGGCTGTGCTTTCCAGTAACATTTCGACTTGTTGCTCAGAAAGTTGGGCCATGGCCTCTTTTTCCATAGTGTCCAAGGGGGCGATAATGGAATCTGCATAATTCATTCCCTCTGGGGTTAGGACTACCTTTTTGCTACGTTTGTCTTCTTGGGATGCTTTGAGCTCGACAAAGCTTTTTTCCAGATAACCTTGAATAATCGCATAGACGACCTGCTTGGTAGTATAGGTTTTGTCGCATAAGGTCTTCTGAGAAATCCCTTGGGGACTATTGTAAAGCCACAGTAGAATCAACAGTCCCTTGTAGTTCATCCCATGCTGCCTAGCATAGTGCTCGTACAAGGCAAACTGGTCATCCCGTAACCTCGCAAATCGTTTTTCAACAGATGAGGTACTTCTCTCTTCCTTCAAAATGTTTGATTCCTTAGTCATTAACCGTCACCTTCAAATCCTTGAAAAAGCCTCGAGTGCCAATGTCTACAAATAGGCCTAAACTGCCCCGGGCACCTGCACCAAGTTTTAAATCAGACACCCGCAAGGTTTCCTGACCATTGACATAAAAGACTGCTTCTTGGCCAGCAATCTCCGCTCGAATCCTGATCCATTCGTCAAGGGCAATGTCTGCTGGCGCTTCATAGGCCGTGATGCCCTGCTCCCTAAAGTAATCAAACTTGTAGTCCGGATAGGCAAAATATTGACTGGCACGATTGGCGCGAACAGGGTCCTCATGGTTGCCATTGGTCGGGCGGACATAGAAGGATTCAAACTGGTCATCGTCCTCACTAATGCGAAAGGCGATACCGATGAAACCTCTAGCAAAATCAGGTGCTTCAGGTAAGAATTGGCTGCGCACGCTGACTTCAATCACCCCATCCTTAAAGCTCAGGTCCTTGAGTTTGGCATAGGTGTTTTCGTCGAAGACCATGATCTTCTCAGCCTTATGCACCTCCAGGACAGCTTCGCCGTCCAAGTTTGTTTCCAAAACCGTGGTGTTAACCGCTTCAAAGCGGTCTTTTGCCATTGCAATCAGCTTTTCCATAGGATTCTCCTTGTCCATTTAGTAAGATAGTTTTACTTTCATGGGACCTAGTCTATCATTCTCATTCTATTTAGTCAAATATTTTTACTATTTTCTAAAAAATAGAACTTGAGACGATGCTCAAGTTCTTCACTGCTACAAAACTAAACATAACGTAGGCTTCAACTTTACTGAGCCACCAAGCCAAGCTGTGCTTGAAAGAAAGCCTTAATCTCCTGGTCTTGCAGGTAATAATTCATAAACTTTCCTTCCTTTACTCGCCCTAGAATCCCTTCCTTGTGCATGAGGCGCAGATGATGAGAGGTTGATGCCATGCTCATATTGAGGATATTGGCGATATCACAGACACATAAGGTTTCCTCGCTGATCAGGGCCAGGATAATGGCAGAGCGTCTGCTGTCGGAGACTTTGTGAAGGAGGCTCAGGAAGGCTTGACTTTGCCCATTGTGGATAAAAGCGGTCGCTCGCTCGACCTTTTCTTCAGAAAAAACAGTAACATCACAAGAATCAATTTTTGCCATACCAACAAATCCTCCTAACGGAACCAACTCAAAACGAGGCTCAAGGCCTCTGTCTCCACTAGAATCCCTATCCCCAAAAGAATGTAAACCAGTGCGATGATCCAACGGCTGTGCTTCTCAATCCGCTCCCCAATACCAGGCAAGGACACCAAGCTCTGCGCCAGCTTGACCAAAACAAAAATAGCAACCGCAAAAACGATTAGGGTTAGGACCAATTCAGCAGTCGTCAAAGTCAAAAAGTAAGGAACAAAAAGTCCAATATTATCTGCCCCACAGCTGACAATGGTGATAAAGGCGATGGTCGGAATCAATTTAGACAGCCCTTGTTTTTCCAGACTTTCCTCTGCCATCTCCTCGCCATTTCCCTCTCCTAAAAAGAGGATTTTTAGCCCCAGAAAAATTGGAATCACACCGAGAAAGCCTAGAAAACGCTCCTCAGGCACATACTGAAGGACAAAGGCAAAAAACAAACTGGCCAAAATCAGAATCCCTGAGCCCAAGTATTGCCCTAGGTAGATATGGGAAATCTCCCGCTTAGACTTAGCCTTGGCAAAGAAAATCATAAGGATAATCAGTAAATCAACCGCTGTCGCAGCATAAAGAAAAAAAGACGTGACTAATGTTTGAAACATGGTGAATCCTTTCATTCAAAACTAAATTTGACTATAGCATACCACATTCAAAACTATTTTTGAATAATAAGTTTCAAAAAAATGACCCTTCCGAGTCAGTTTCAATAGCTTTTAAAGAACTCATAACCGCCATTCTTTATTGGGAAGGTCTGGGGCAAAGGATTGGAATTGGACCAGGACATCGGTCAGGTAGTAAGGGATGATGAGCTCGGGTTGGTGGGCGAACTGCGATGCCAAGACGGGACTGGCTTCAAGGCAACGCTTGATCAATCGCTCATCCTTATCAAAGACCACGCGCCCGCTAACTTTGAGATAGGACATGGTTTCCTGGTCTCCGATACATATCTGAATGGCGGGATTGGCCTGCAATTCTTTATAGGACTGGTAAAAGGCGATGGTGTCAAAATAGAGGCGGCCTTGTTCCTCAAACTTGAACTCCAAAGGACGGATTTGGGGCAGGCCATCCAAGCCCAGGGTCGTTCCGTATTGGAGGGGGAAGCGTTCAAGGATGCTGGTAGCCACTTCCAAGCCGTTGTCATAATTTAAAGATTTGAAAAAGTCTACTGTGGTCATATCGTCTCCTCATCTCGCCAGAGGCGGATTTCATTTGCGATTAGGGTCGCGTAGTAGGTTTTGTTGATGGTGTCTTTGGTGAGCTTGTCAATAGCATCCAGGCGCACAGTGACCTGTTTGACCAGTTTGACAGGACCTTCTATGGGCAGTTGGTATTGCTTGACCAAATCCTTGGCCTCTCGGTCTGACACTCCAGACTTGGGCTGATAGAGTTGACTGTACCACCAACCTGCTTGATGGTTAGTCGCAAAGCAGGCCTTAGCCCTTGTGATGATCTGACTATCTTCTTTAGCATAGAGCAGTCCCCAACGGTTCTTGATCGGGTAGAGGGGCACCATGAAAAACTCTTTTAGCTGATCGGGCGCAGCTTTTTCCATAAAAGCCTGGAGATAATCTAGAATCTGGCTTTCGACAAAGTCGCCCCTGTCTCGGATCATCTGCTGCAGGACCCAGTCGACAATCGGTGGCGTGTCCATGTTGGTCGTCACATCTGCCCCTTCGTGGTGGTTAAAGGAACCCCCGCGAAAGACCTGCTCCTGGCTCCTAGGATCCCAGTAGGTGTAATTATTGGTATCCTTAATGAGGAGGTTGTCTATGGGACGATACTCATAGTAGACACCTAGCTTGTCGAGATAGGCCGTCAGCACTTCAACCTTCAGGTCCTGGTCTTCCACAAAAAGGACTTCATTGTTGAGGCTAAGCGGGCGAATGCCAGCCCTGGTCAAGGCATCTAAAAGGCCCGCTAAGAGCAAATTGTGGGTCATCCGCATGCTGTAGGCATAACGCGGAGTGTGTAGATCATGGTCAAAAGGCGTGTCCATGGCCCCTTGGATAGGATAGAGCAGGCGGTTGAGGCCTGAGCGTCGTTCCGGTTGGTCCTTCCAGAGCTTTTGCACCAAGGCTAAGCGGGTTTTAAAGTGCCGGTCTTTGACCGTATGGGCCATGATATTGGCCTGAATGTGGGTCAAGTCAATCCGAATGGCCGTCTTAACACGCTTAACCCTGACCTGACTGGTCCAAGACTGCTGTGGGTTGTAGTCCCTTATCTCAAAGCCCATCGGTGCTCCCGCCCCGGAAGACAGGACAAAGTCACCAAATCGAGTGATGGCCCCGTCCTTGCCAAAGCGTCTGCGGATGGCTTCCTTGGGCTGACGCTCCTGATAGGTCTGGTAAAGCCGTTCAAGATTACCTGTCAGGAAATAGGTAAAGGGTAGAAACGGACGAGGAATAAAGACCGACCGAGCATCCTTGAGATGACCTTTGGTATAGAAGGACTCGGTCAACTGGGCATCGGTCGTTGTCGCATTGACCGGCAGGTGAAAGTCTCCCTCAAAGGTCTCTAACAAGTAACGCTTCTCCTCAAAGACCGTCTGAAAAGCTTCGGTCTGAAAGATGAGCTCCAAATGGCATAGGTAGGTCTCGGTGGTCTCTGCTGGGGGCAAGCCCAGCTGAATCTCCAACCGGTCAAAGGCGTTGTGGTAAATCCGCCCATCAAAGGTCTCAATATCCAACAAGTTGGGCTGATTGAGCCAGGCCAGGTAGTGCTCATAGACTTCTGGATCTTCCTCACCGACCAAATCCAAGAGGCGCTTGGTGGGGGACCCTTCAGCTTCTAGAAAACGGAGCAAGACTTCTTGGACTTTCTCCGTCGGCCAAGCTTTGCTAAGTAAGCTTTCCAATAAGACAAAAAGAGGTTTCTCCACATGGCCACCTCTGTAACTGATATAGGTCCGATCTTCTTGTCCGAGCATAGCCTCTACCTGTGACCAAAAGGTCGCATCGTCATAGGAAATAGCTTGGTAAACGCCATCTGTCAAGACATGCAGGGCTAAGTCTGGCGAGACAGTCAGCGTGTAATAAGTAAAGTCCTCCGTCAGCACAGCTCCTCCTTCCCCACAGAGATTTAGACGAGGCAAGTAAAAGCCAACAACCTAATCCTCTCCTCTGAACTATTCTCTAGAAAACTGATTTCTTATTGTTCTAAGGTCTGGTACCATCTGCCCCAATCCGACATGCTCATGACGATGGGTTGCAGGCTCCAGCCCAGTTCTGTCAGCGAATATTCAACCTTGGGTGGCACTTGGGGATAAACTTCCCGGTGAACAATGCCTTTTTCTTCCATATGGCGAAGCTGCTGGGTCAAGACTTTTTGACTAATGGGCTCCAAGGATTTTTTCAACTCACCAAAGCGTTTGGTTCCAGTGAACAGGTCCCGCAAGATCAGAACGACCCATTTGTTTCCCACTAGGGAGAGGGTGGTTTCAACAGGACAGGCTGGTAATGTACTTGCTGGCATCATGTTCTCCAATCTTTTTTAAAATTTTTTTCAGCCTAAAATAGGCTATCTCAGCCATTTGGTACCTTTTGGTAACTATAGCACTTTAAAGTGCGTACTTCCCAAATGGATGCTACAGTGTTATTATATACCCATAGCTTGAGAAAAGCAAGCTAACAAAAATATTTTTTACTAAAAAGGAGACAACTTATGGCAACTATTTCTATTTTCGGTAAAGGCAACATGGCGCAAGCATTGAAAGCACGTTACGAAGAAGCAGGCAACACGGTTAACTTGATTGGTCGTGAAGCAGACGCTACTCTTGGTGATATCGTGATTTTGGCAGTGCCATACCCAGCTGTTGATGGTATCGTAGCAACTTACAAGGATGCTTTGGCCGGTAAAATCGTCGTCGACATCACGAACCCCCTTAACTTTGAAACTTTTGATGAGTTGGTTGTTCCTGCTGATGGTTCAGCAGCTGCTGAAATCGCAAAAGCTCTTCCAAACACAAATGTATTGAAGGCCTTCAACACTAACTTTGCAGCAAGCCTTGCCAGCAAAAAAGTAGCTGACGCTGCTGACACAACTGTCTTGGTTGCTGGTGATGACGCTGGCGCTAAAGAAGCGTTCACAGCAGCTTTGGACGGTTCTGGCTTGGCAGTGGTTGACGCTGGTAGCTTGAAACGCGCACGCGAATTAGAAGCAACTGGTTTCTTACAACTTGTCTTGGCAGTTGGTGAGAAAATCTCTTGGACAGGTGGATTTGGCCTTTACAAATAAGGTAAGTCCATGAATATGGCAAATTGGGCTGGACAGGTGGTCTGGCCTTTTTTGCCAGTGGTTATGACACTAGAAAGGCACTCTGGTATTGTATGTTATTTCAAAAAAACGCCCTCACGCAAGCAAAAAAAGCCATTGACCAGGCGGACCTGATCTTAATCGGGGCGGGTGCTGGTCTATCAGAGGCAGCAGGGCTCCACTATGCTGGTGAGCGCTTTGAAACCTTGTTTGCTGATTATATTGCAGCCTACGGCTTGACGGATATGTTTACAGCGACGTTTTACCCTTATCCCACTCCCGAAACAAAGTGGGCCTTTTGGGCACGCCATATCTACTACAATGCCATTGCCCCAGAAGCGACAGCCCTCTACAAAAACCTCTTCCAGCTGGTCAAGGACAAACCACACTTTGTGATTACGACTAACGTTGACAGCCAGTTTACCAAGGCAGGTTTTGCTTCTGATAGCCTTTTTGAGGTGCAGGGCAACTATGAACTTTGGCAATGCTCCATTCCCTGCCAGCAAAAGACCTATGCCAATACTGAGCAGGTCCTCGAGCTCTTTCAAGCCACCCAAAACCTTGAGATTCCAAGCCAGCTCATCCCCCACTGCCCTGACTGTGGGGCGGAGATGATGCCCCATTTGAGAAGCGATAACCGCTTTGTGCAGGACGAATCCTGGCATCAAGCCCTTAAGCGTTACGGTGCTTTTATCGAGCAATTTGACGGGAAACGCATTGTCCTTCTGGAGCTTGGTGTCGGCTTTAACACACCAGACATCATTCGTTTTCCCTTTGAGCGCCTGACTCAGGCATCTGATCACGCCACACTGATACGGCTCAACCGGGATTTCGCCCAAGGCTATCCTGAAAATGCTAAAAAGACCTTGTCCTTCAAAGAAGACATGACAACTATCCTTGCCAGCTGGTTAGAAAGGTAGATTCCCATGACCCAAGAGACATTGATCAAAGCCTTGCTTGAAGAACGCCAGCTTGACCTCGACCTGCCCCAGACCTTTAACGAGCGTCACTTGCTCTACCGCGCCCTGGTCAATACACGGCCACCTGGTAACCTGAGTGCAGAATTGCTCTCGCTTGAAGCCGACTACCTCAAAGAGGTTAACCGAGATCAACAAGTGGTTGCCCTGACTGACTTAGAGCCTTACAAGATCACAGACAACCTCTACCTCTGGCAGGGGGATATCACGACTTTGGCAGTGGATGCCATCGTGAACGCAGCTAACAGTCAGATGCTGGGGTGTTTTGTGCCCAATCACGCATGTATCGACAATGCCATCCACACCCAGGCTGGCATGGCGCTGAGACAGCATTGCCAGCAGTTGATGGCGGAACAAGGCCATCTCGAACCGACAGGAACAGCCAAGGTCACCCCAGGCTTTCACCTCCCTGCCAAGGCCATCATCCACACCGTCGGCCCAATTATCCAAGAGGAGGTTCACCCTCACCAGATCCAGCAACTCAGCTCCTGCTACCACTCCTGCCTCAAAGCTGCGCTCGACCATGGATTAGACAGCATCGCATTTTGCTGCATCAGCACAGGGGAATTTCGCTTTCCCAAGGAGCTTGCAGCGCAAATCGCTATCAAAACAGTCCGTCTCTTCCAGGCCAAACACCCCCAGCTCACGGTCATCTTTGATGTCTTTACCGATGAGGATTTAGCCATCTACCAAAAAGCTTTGAACCTGGTCTAAGACGACGCTCAGATAAGACGAAACCCACCTTCAGAATCGCTTCTAGAGGTGGGTTTTCTCTTATCGTTAAAGCAAGCTTTCCTTGTAGTCAAAGATTTTTTGGTCGCAATAGGCTAAAAGCGCCTTGGCCTTCTCATCGTTATAGCCCTTATAGGACACGCGCTTTATGGTCTTGGTGTCAAAGTAAGCGCCGCTTATCGCAGCGACCTGATTCGACAGGGCTAAAAAGTAGCCCGTCTCAATCCCCTCATCAAGACTTTGATAGACTGACTTGACCACACGGCTCACGAGCGATTTAGTCTCTTTCTTCTTCCCATTGGTATTGCCCAAATTTGTCGCGATCAGCCCAGGATGATAGGCATTGATGGTGATGTTAGAGCCTTCCTGTTTGAATTGCTGGGCTTGGTAGCAGGTTAGCCAAATCAGGTAGAGCTTGGCATTGTTGTAGGCCTGTTTAGCACTGTAATCTTTTTCCATGCCAAAGTCTAGGTCCTTGACAGAGGCAAAATGGTGCATGTAAGACGATGTGTTGATAACACGACCTTCAGGAGCAGTTTCCAACAAGGGCCGTAGTTCTGTCGTTAAGATATAGGGCACCTGAACGGACAGCATAAAGGTATGTTCAATATTTTCAGCAGTGGCTAGACGCTCACTACCTGCAAAGAGGCCAGCATTATTGATCAAAACATCGATCCTGTCAAAATCCTGCTGAATCGATGATGCAAAGGCGTAGACATCAGCCATCTTGGAAAAATCCGCTAGATAGGCAGAAAGAGTGGCGTTTGGGGACACATCCATGATCTCTGTTACCGTTGTTTCTAACTTTTGCGGGTTGCGCCCATGGATGATGAGATGATGGCCTTCTGCTGCTAGTTTTTTAGCTAAATGTTTTCCGATGCCGTCTGTCGCACCAGTAATGATAATGGTCTTCATGATTTTATTCTCCTAAAAAGAGCTTGACCTCTCGTGAAAATTCTTCTGCGTACTGAAAGATGGAGCCGTGACCAGCATTTGGATAGATGATCAGCTTGCTGTTGGCAATCTTGTCATGCACGTCATAGGAGTTAGCCGTTGGGACCTGCCTATCCTCATCCCCATTAACGATCAAGGTGGGCTGTGAGATATAGGACAAATCATCTCTATCAGCCTTGCCCCACCGTTTAATCGCTCGCAGTTGGGTCAAGAAGGCTAGGACAGTGATCTTTTTATCGGCAAAAGCTTTCTGACGCTGAGCCATACGATCTAAGACAAATTGCGCCTGTCTTCCCCCTCCGTCATCGTGGTTATAAAAGATATAGCGCTTAGGGTCAACCTTCTCTAAACCTGCTTTTAACATGAATTGGAAGGTCTTTCCCGTCACCTTGTCGACGCCGATACCGCCACGAGGACCAGTACCAGCCAAGATGAGGCGACGGACAAGAGACGGCTTTAGACGGACCACTTCCTGAGCCACCATGCCCCCCATAGAGAGACCTAGGAGGTCGATTTCTGAATAGCCCAATGCCTCCACCATGGCAATGGCCTGCGCAGCCATTTGGGGGATACTCGCTGGCACCCGACCTTGACTAGCACCTACACCTGGTAAGTCAAGCAGGATAAGATGGCGCTCTTCTGCCAATCGGTCAACTAGCAGAGGATCCCACTCATCTAAGGTTGCTGCCAAATGTGTCAGTAAGACCAAGGGACGATCGGCATGCCCCTGTCCTAACTCTCTGTAGGCCAGCAGCTGACCCGAGACCGAAACCAATTGATTGGCCGTTTTTAAATAGCTCATCTTATTCCCCCTTCATGGTCAAAACTGTTTTCCCGCTGGAACGGCCATTAGCAACCTTGTCCAGAGCAGCATTGACCTCCTCAAATGGGTACACACTATCAATCGACGGTTTGAGTTTCAGACTCTCTAAGATATCAGCGACTTCTTGGAGTTGGGCCCCATTGCTCTCCACAAAGATGAAATCATAGCGGACACCGTATTTTTTTGCCATCTGATCAAAGCTTCGACCCGCCAGTCCAAAAAGAATTTGTTTCCATTTTGGTAGCTTCATTCGTTTGGCAAAAGCACCATTCGGCATGGCACGGAGCGAGACCAGATGTCCTCCTTTTTTTAGGATAGTCATCTGTTTCTCTGTTTCCTCGCCACCTAGGGTATCAAGGACAAGGTCCACTTCGCTCAGCACTTGGCTATAATCCTCTGTCTGATAGTCGATAAACTGATCTGCACCGAGGGCTAGGACACGCTCCTCATGACTTCCATTGCCATTGGTGATGACGCGCAAGCCTTTGGCCTTAGCAAGGGGAATGGCCATGCCACCGACACCTCCGGTCCCTCCAGAAATAAAGAGGGTTTGGCCAGCCTTGGCCTCCATCAGATCAAGGGCCTGCATGATGGTGAGTCCCGTCAAGGGAACCGCTGCTGCTTCCACATCTGTCAGGTAAGCAGGGACATGGGCAAGGGCTGCGCTATCGACAGCGACATACTCCGCAAAGGCGCCGATCGCATCTAAGGGCAAGCGGGCAAATACACGGTCTCCCCTTACAAACCCCTGAACGGCTGAGCCGACTTCTTCGACCTGACCAACCAGCTCATTACCTGCAGTTTGGGGCATCTCATAAGGGACGATCATCTTGACATCGCCACGGGAAATCATATTGTCCAGAGGGTTGACACCCGCTGCGCTGACCTTAACCAAGACCTGGTTAGGTGAAATCTCAGGAATGTCACTATCTGTAAGGGTAAGAGCGATGGCTTTTTTGTTGTAGGCGGTATGTTGTGCTGCTTTCATGGATTTTTTCCTTTTCTAATGGTAATTCTTATACTTGTATCTAATACAGGTATAGGCCGAGTGGTTTAAAACACTCTTTTGCTTAAGAGTGTTTGCTTAGACCAGCCTGGTCATAGAGATTGTGGATAACGTCTGATAGGCTATGGTCTTTTAACTGCTTGGTCAAGGCATCTTCGATGTCTGAAAAGACTGGCGTCAGGGCCTGGTCAATATGCTTTCCTACCGGGCAATCTTCGTTAGGGGACTGGTGGACCTGAAAGAGCTTGATCTGGCTTAGCTCCTGGGTAGCAAAGTAAACCTCCAAGAGGCTAATCTCTGAAACGGCCTTGGTCAGCTGGTAGCCGACCTTGCCCTGATGGGAGACAATCAGTCCTGCTCCTTTTAAGAGCCCGATGACCTTGCGGATATAGCTGGCATTGGTCCCGACACTTTCCGCTAGAGCCTGAGAGGATAAGGTTTCCTGACTCTCTGAAATCATAGCCAAGATGTGCAGGGCCACAGAGAATTTGGTATCCATTTTACGAATCCTCCTTTCTAACTTGTTCTTGTTTGTGATACAAGTATAACCAATAGCGAGAAATTTGTCCAGAGATTTACTCTATTTCTTTGAAATGATTGCAAAATCAAAAGCAACCCCTCCTTTAGAATCGCGTCTAAAGGAGGGGTTGCCATAAGGATGCTTTCAAATCCTCTCTACCCCTTAAATTGCTCCAAGAGGGCTTGAAGGTCTTGGCTGGCTTCTGGTGTAGTGCCTTTGAGCTGGCCAAGCATGCCAATCAGGCTGGCCGTTTTCTCCTCAATCACTTGATTGGTCGTGTTGATATTGGCTACGATCTCAGCCAGCGGTGCTACTTCTTCCTCTTCAAAGGTATCGACGTAGCGCGGGATATTGAGATTAAAGTCATTCTCCTGAATCTCCTCAAAGCTAGCCAGATGGGCAAACTTATCGCTATCCTGACGAGACGTGTAGGCCTCAAGGATTTTCTCGATGTGCTTGTCTTCCATGAGGTTTTGATTTTTACCCTTGGTAAATTCCTTCGAAGCATCAATGAAGAAGACATCACGGTTGGTCCGGTCTTTTTTGAGAATAATGACTGTGGTCGGAATGCTGGTGTTAAAGAAGATATTGGCAGGCAGACCGATGACGGTGTCAATGGCCCCTTCTTCTAACAGGTGCTGACGTATCTTGCCTTCTGCGTTGCCACGGAAAAGCACCCCGTGTGGCAGGACAATGGCCATAACCCCGCCATCTTGCTTGAGGTGGTAATAGCCGTGCAGGAGAAAGGCAAAGTCAGCCTTAGACTTGGGAGCGAGGGCACCAAATGCCGAGAAGCGAGCGTCTTGTAAGAAACCACTATCTGCAGACCACTTGGCAGAATACGGTGGGTTCATGAGCACCCCGTCAAAGTTGGTCGGCTCCTGGGTTGGCCAGTCTTCGTCCAAGGTATCGGCATTGTGCAGATACTGGTTTTCAATCGGAACCCCGTGCAGAATCATGTTCATGCGAGCCAGATTATAGGTCGAGGTGTTGAGCTCCTGACCAAAGTAGGAAATGGTATTGGGCTCTTTGCTATAACGCTTGGCGTTTAAGAGGAGGGAGCCAGACCCCATGGTCGGATCGTAAAGGGTAAAGCCTTTCTTGTCCTCACAACCAAGGAGAGCAATCTGGGTCATGAGCTTGGCCACGGGTTGTGGCGTGTAGAACTCTCCAGCTTTCTTGCCCGAGTCGGTCGCAAACTGACCGATCAGATACTCATAGGCATCTCCCAACATGTCACCAGCGTGCCCAGCGACATCAAGCGCCGCCAACTCTTTCATGACCCCAGAGATGGTTTGGTTTTGCTTTTGAGGAGTCCTCCCAAGCTTTTTAGAGTAGAGATCAATGTCCTCAAAGAGGTTTTCAAAGAGTCCATCGTCTTGCTCAATATTGCGAAAGCCCTGTGCCAAATCCTCTAACTGGAAGGTCCCTTCATTGACCCGATTGACCAAGGCTGTAAAGGTCAAGTCAGGTGCAATGGCATAGCTCATCTCATCCTTGATCACAGCGACCAGGTCTGCATGGGTCTCCTCGTCCTCGTAGTAGCCCCGGTAAAGGTCCAAGGCCTGCTGCAAGTCCTCGGTCGGCTCCTCCATGGTCTCCGCCACGAAATAGAGCATCTTGTCAGACAAGTACTTGTAAAAGACCATTCCCAGGAGATAGGACTTGTAGTCATTGGCGTCCATCTTCGAGCGGAGCACATCCGCTGAGTTCCACAGCGCCTGATAAAGCGCTTGGGAAGTTTGTGTTTGTTCCATATGTGTACTTTCTATATCTGTAAATTTGGTTTAGCAAAAGCTAAGTCTTAAATATATATACCGCTACTCACAAAATGAGCGGATTTTGAGCTAATCTGTACCGCCGGTCACGTGTTGTTTTTGCGCTGACCAACTAACCCTGTTTTACTTTGGATAGATTGTATGAAATAATCACATACAAAATTATCTACAGTTTGCTCTGTATTCATTTTTATTTTAAAGGCATCATTCACTGCAATCAAAAAACGATTCAAATAATCTATATCTGTTCTGTCATCGACAACATTTGTATTGAAATAAGGCGCGATATAGTGAAATAATTTCTCACCTTCTAAATAGGCTTTTTGATCAAATCGTGGAGTAAAATCAGAAAAAATATGTCTAATATCTAATGAAGGAAACTCTTCAGCAGAGGTAGAAGGATCTTGATAGCATTCCCAAAAAGTATTTATTGCCTTAGTAATTCTTTCCTCAACAATTTTTCTGATGAAATGATTTTCTGGAAAATGTGACTGAGTATACATCAACATCCTCTTTAATCCAAATCCATCCCAGTGATGTACCCCATCCTCAATGATATAACCAACATTTCTTGTACCTTTTGCTAATAATTCACCAATTTTATCAAAATCAATAGATTTTGCTTTAGAATCTATTAATCTATCTTTGATTTCTGGTAATTTTTTAAACGCTAATTTTACGTCTGTACTATTGATTAAATCTAATACTTCTTCTATGTGGGATAAGACAATATTTCTAATAGATTCGGCTTTCAGGTATATCGTCAAATCTACTTGATTTCCTTTTTTAGCATTGTAATCTACCTCTGTCCAAAATTTTCTAGCCTTTTGTTTATCTTTCCTATCGTTCCAAATTTCTATACGGTAATCCATATCATCATATTCTTTTGGAAATTGAAAAGTCTGATACCCTTTCTTTATAATTCTCCCAAGCTGACTATCTTTGAAATTCTGCGATGATAGTGATATCAAATTACTGACTTGTTCACCAGAGTGAACAATCCAAGTCCTTAAATCAGATAATAACGATAAATCTTGGTTTAGTTCTATGCGTTCTTCAATTTTCCAAAGTTCCAAAAGATATTCTAAGGCATTCAATAGGCGATAGATATTATTGGCAAATTGGTCAGCTTTGGCGTCTGGAATACCTAAATCATTCCCTTCTCCAAGAAAATCTGAGTCTAACCGATCAAAGTAATCAATACAGCCACGAATAATCCACAATACAGAAGCCTCTGTGTTATAGAAAGTTTTCTCATTTTGAAATCTTTCTCTACTGCTTTCCAATATTTCGTGAAGTATTTTAGCATCACTCGTAAATTGTTTTGTGTTATTAAGTGTTATTGGTTTCATAGTTAAAAAAACATATCCTGCAAGAGTTTTTTCTTCAAGGTTTCAAGTTCTGTAATTTTGGCTTGCTGAGAAGCGATTAAATCGTCAAGGTTAGCGAAGAAAGCACCAATGGCGCGTTGTTCATCTATATTTGGGACATAAACTTTTAGTTTAGATAAATCTTTTGAATTAATAGCAGGATAACTTGTTCCGGTACAGTTTAAGAGAACCGTATTCACAAACTCATCTCTTTGCATAGAGTTGAATAAAAATCTATTGTCAATTTTTGGCCTTAGTTGAGCATATCCAGTAGAAAATACCCAATCTGTCTCATTTGTAGAAAACAAGTAGTTATTCTTTTGATATGGGCGTACAGTTTGAAAGAATATATCACCCTTTTGTGCTAGTCTT
Organism: Streptococcus moroccensis; assembly: GCF_030812835.1. Lineage (GTDB taxonomy): Bacteria > Bacillota > Bacilli > Lactobacillales > Streptococcaceae > Streptococcus > Streptococcus moroccensis. The sequence continues at coordinate 75,268 of NZ_JAUSTM010000006.1, read as the reverse complement.
TGCGCTCTCGAAGGAGCTACTTCAATCTTCTCAATTCTATATGAGATTAAATTTGTACCTACAACTGATTCCAAATCAACATATTTAAACACTTTAGGAAGTTGGGCTTTAGGATTGAAGATTGCGATTTCAGAAAGTTTCTTCTCCTCCCACATCTCATCAGACCCATCTAAGCGGACTTCAGGCGTGGCCTGTCCTGCCTTTGGAAACATCTTAGACAACATGGTCGCCTTAAAGGCTTGATAGTTGGCCAGATTATCCTTATAGGCAGATAAGAGCTCGTCAAGTGTTTGGAAGAGAGATCCGATGGCGGATTGTTCGGGGAGGGCGGGAGATGATATTTTAAAGGCCTCGGTAAAGTTTTTAATGACATGAGGGATATTTGGAGTGCGATATTGCTCATATATTTTTTGTTGATGCTTTAGAAGATGGTAGAAAATGAAACTAGAATTATTTTCATCTTTTATTTTATAACCCTTTAAAGTTGAACCTAAGGCACCTTCAAAACCAGTGAATACTTTTCCAGCATTTGAACCATCCCACATAATTAACACATCATTAGCTTCCGTATCATGCTCGGCATTAGACATAAACGGAATATCACCGTTTAAAGCATTTGCATCAAGATACATCACAGTTCCGGCATTGAGTTGATCTAGCTTTGCTTTACCCTTAAATTGTTTTTTAATAGTTTCACCTAATTGTAAATTTATCTCCCATTCATCTTCAAATTCCTTAAATCGAAGTTGAGGTATATTTTTATTTGTCATAGTTTTCTACTTTCATAAATTGACTCTCCTTCATTATACCAATTATTTCTGTTAATTTATGGATAAAAAGTACATAATCAATCAATGAAATAGTAACAACTTGTTAATAATACTCACATGGTAATGCACCTTTCTAAAATCAATAAGATAAATTTTAAAATGTCATAAAATCAGCTAGAGGAGTTGAAGTGTGCCCTACTATTGTATTGAAAAAGTAATAAAAAAATGTATAATACTAGTATAAGATATAAAATGAGGTGACATCCATGCTAGATTATATTCCCCCTCTTGACGGTGAGCCAATCATGTCGCCACAAGAAATGATAGAATACTGGATACAATTAGCTGAGGAATCTTCTGAAGAGTGAATTCTCTTTCTCCTTTATCACGACTAGCGGAAGCTGGTCTTTTTTTGTTTTTAAACAATGATTTAAGCGTAAAATAAAAGTTCATACGATTTTATGGTAAAGGGTTATTTCCTCAGTACTTCATCATTCTCACAAATTGGGTAAATAAAAAAAGTGACACCCGAGGGCACCACTCTTTTCAAGCGCTCTAGTCGCTTTGTTATTAATATTATTCTAACAGTTTTATGAAACAAACTCAACACAAAAGTTATTAAGAGAATTATTTGCTAGATTCAGGATACACTTTGTATCTTCTGAATTGAACATGGCTTAAAACCCTGAAATCAAGATATCCTAACTGAACTCGCCTACGATGCTGTGCAAAAAGATAACCATTTCCTAGACGCCAATCGTCTTCGTCATGGTTCCTATTTTGCTTGGCATCGCTTAACGGCTCTGTATCTTGGTTTTACCTCCTAACTCTCAAGGGTTCGATCACATCCTCGATGAGTTGGGTGTAGGCTTTTTTGAGTTCGATTTTGTATTTGAGGGGGTTAAGGGCTTCGGCGACTTCGGTTTTGTAGTCTTGGTAGCGTTGGCTTTGGCTGAGTTCGCTTTCGCCGAGTTGCTTGCTTTCGCCTTTGCGGTAGTTTTTGACCATGTACATGAGTTCGTCATAGCCGATATACCATTTTTTGGCCAGTTGTTTGACTTCTTTTTGGATGACGGCTTCGATCATCTGATCGAGGATATTGGCCATGGATTGGCCGCGGTAGCTTTCGGGGTCCATCTGGATTTGGAGCCAGAGGTCGGCGATGACTTGGGCGAGGCCTGGGTTGGTCTTGGCCAGATCAGCGATATAGGCGTCCACGGCTACGATGTCTTTTGCGGTCAATTCTTTTTGGGCATCATCGTCCTGCGGGATAAAAGCTTGGATGAGGGAGATGATGTACTCGTAGTTGATCTCATCCATATGGACGGACTCGAGCTCATAGTAGATATCCAACGGGTCCTCATCTGTGTTATCTCCATCATCTCGTCTGCGTTTGATTTCTTCTAGGACATTTTGGTAGGTGCCCATATAGGTCTCAAGCAGCTCTTCTGTCAGGCCTGTTTCCGCAAAGACTTGCTCCTGGTTGTACTCAGAGTAGACCTTGATAGAGGCGAAATAGCGGTCAAATTCTTGGTAGGATTTGGCAAATTTTTTCAGTAATTCGTCACTGGCACTGTCAATATCCAGTCCCATGTCACCATCCATGGCTACTTGGCTTTGGAGGTTGGCCAGTTTCTCATCGAAATTGGCCTTTTCTTCTGCCCATTCTGGGGCTAGAACACTGTTTTCCCCGCCATTAGAGTATAGACGCAGGGCCTTGTCCACAGCTTCTTTGAAGGCATTTGGCGCTTGGAAGGTCACAATTTGACCAAATTTTTTAGCCTGATCAAAGATACGGTTGGTCCGGCTAAAGGCCTGGATCAAATCATGGGGTCGCATAGGCTTGCGGTCGATGAAGAGGGTCGAGAGGCAAGGGGCATCAAACCCTGTCAGCAGGCGGTTGACCACGATGACCAGGTCTAGCTGTTCCTCCCGGAAGAGGTACTTGTCTTTTTTACGGGCTAGGCGGTTGTTGACATCGGTGTTAAAGCCACGCAGGTCAGCTAACGTGTAGTGCGTGCCAAATTCCTGGTTATAGTCGATCAAAGCCTCTTTCATCTTGTCCTGATTAAGCGTAGAGTCTTCCTCGTTTTCCGTCACGGAGTAGGTAATGGTGAATTTTGGAAAGTCCGGTAAGGTTTGCTTGGTCCGCTCAGAAATCTTGATACGGGTCTCGCCTCGTTTGACCCGCTTTAAGAGGTCATAGTATTTTTGAGCCATGGCGATAGACTTGACGGTCAGGATGGCATTGTAGGTTTTTCCAACCCCATTTTGAAAACCCAGTTTGCCACGAGACTGGTTGAGGATGACATCTAGCACTTCCAGCATATGCTCCTCGTTTTCATAGGCGCTGTCAGGAATGTCCTCTTCAGGGACCTCTTTTGATAGGAAGAGGGTATTTTTATAGTCAACTTTAAAACCACGGACCGCCTTGTCATGAATGGCTTCCTTGACCGTATACTCATGCAGGCGTTTGCCGTATTGCTCTTCAGTCGTTTGGGCCAGATTACCCAACTTTTTGTACTTATTCTCCGCAAAAATCGGTGTTCCTGTAAAGCCATACCAAAGGGAGTGGACAAAGAAGCTGGAGAGCTTCTGTTGCGCCAAAGGTTTTACAGCACGGTGACATTCGTCAACGACAAAGGCGACCTTGAGCTGCTTGAGTTTCGCCGCTTCTTTGGCGTAGAGCCCATCTTCAATTTTGCGCATCATGGTAGCCAGTTTATGAATAGTCGTCACCACCACGCGCTTGTCATCAGCCACTAGACGTTTGACCAAGTGATGGGTGTTGTCCGTCTCATCAATGTCGATGACATCATTGGCCGCATAGGAGGTAAAGCTGGAGGTCGTCTGTTGGTCAAGGTCAATCCGGTCCACGACAAAGATGGTCTTGGTAATCGACGGGATTTGCAGGAGGTTGCGCGCCACCTTATAGGAGGTCAGAGTCTTACCAGAACCTGTCGTGTGCCAGACATAACCAGACTGCTGGGCCTTGCTGGCTTCTTGGACAGCTTCGATGGCATGGACCTGATAAGGCCGTAATAAAATCAAGGCCTTCTTGTCATCATCAATGACCGAGTACTGCATGACCATCTGGTGGGCCCGAGGAATGGAGAGGACCTCCTTGGCAAAGGCATAGAGGCCTGGCACCGGCTGATTGCTGGTATTGACCCACTTGGTGAGGAAGGTCTCATTGAGCTTGTTTTCCTTGGCGGCAGCGATATAGCGGGTATCTGTCAAGTTAGAGACCACAAACATTTGCAGGCTCGAATAAATCCCACGGAACTTGCCTTCCCTATCGTATTTTTGAATCTGGCGAAAGGCATCCATGAAAGGATTATTGGCACTTTTTAGCTCAATCTGAATCATGGGCAGGCCATTGATCAAGAGCGTCACATCCAGCCGTCTGTCCTGGTCTGTCGGATTAGCCTTGGGACGCTTGACCTGATGAACCACTTCATAGCTGGATTTACCACCAGCGACATTGTCCCGCCAAATGACGGACAGGCGGATGTTGCCTAGGGTCGCGTCCTCTCGTTGGACTTGGACTTTGGCAATGCCATTTTCCCCAGCCAGCCATTTGGCCGCTTCGTAGTAATTGACAAAGTTGAGCTGGTTTTTGACCTGAGCCTTTTCTTGCTCGGTTAAAAGTGTGCCATTTAAGATGGCCACGTTATTTTGCTCTAGCTTGGCAAAGAAATTGTCCCAAAGGCTTTCTTCGGTCTTCAAATCCTTGCGGTAGGTCCACTGGCTGGTCCCTGTTGTCAGCTGGTCAATGAGCTGTTGCTCGATGGCTAATTCACCGGTATACTGCATATGCGATGCTTCCTTATTTCATATCTTTAGAAAATCTATCTTTTCAACTGTTTTTAAACAGCAGAGAAGCTGATTTTCTGGTTTTTTCTAATTTTTCGTTACCTTTTATTATACCATATTTAGACACTTTTTTTAGGCAGAGTTCCGTAGTAAACCCGCAAAACACGCCCACATATGTGAGCGTGTTTAATGGTTAATCTAGGATTTAGCCACCTCGTTTCCCCTGTATACAACTCCGCAATTTCCTTACATCGTTTCATCAGGGTGTGACCATTATTTGTGAAAACGGATGTTGAGTTCTTCTTTGGGGGTAGCCATGAAATTAATCAGTTCTTGGTACATTTTTTCGGCACCCTCTGAATAGCGACGTGGGAAAAGGGCTAGGTATTGCTCAGCTTCCTTGTCCAACCCTAGCAGATGGGCGTGCTTGACCAGCTCTGCATAATAGAAAGCCTGGTATTGTCCAGTCACTGGTAGGTGTGTGACAGCCTTTAATTGACGGTAGTAACTCTCAGAATCTAGGGTGTCCATTGATTGTCCAATAGCCTGCAGTTCAGCGACAAAGTCCTTGTCCTTCTGTTTAGCTATGAATTGTTCGCCATACTTTAGGGCCATGGCATAGAGAAAGCCAAAAGCCAGAGTACCGATGATGGTTATGAGTTTACTATCAGTCGTAAAGATGAACAAGATGGCCACAACAAACATCAAAACCAACCCTAAGCCCGTCAAGAGCTTTAGGGATAACCCATTATTTCGGTCCTTCATGTCTGCTTTGTCATTGTATTCTGTCGAAAACCGCTGTTGGTATTGGGCGATATTGGCTTTGCCGATAGGACAATGCTTGCCCCCACCGAGAGGGTGAAAAAGAATTTTAAGCGATTCGCCATTTTGCAGCCTGAGTTTAAGGACATAATTGACAAGGCCTTTCTTAAATTTGAGGCCCTGGATTTCGCTTTTTTCAATAAATTTGATATTGGTTATCTTGGATACATCTAGCGGAGCCAAGAAAATCAAGGCAAACCACTCTTTGTTTTCCAAGAAAATCAGTGATTCCACGAGACTTCCTTCCTGCACATTGCCAATCATATAGGTTTGCCAATCAAACTGATAGGCTGGGTAAGCTTCGTTTACCTGTGTGACAAGGTCTTGGATCGTTTCTTCTGTTAATTTAAAAGCCATGAGAATATCCTCCTACCACCATTATACCACAATAAATGGGTAGCAGTAGCATTGGTTTGCGCCTCTGATTCAAATAATTTCAAGGTCCTTGCCCCTATCTCATCGACTTCAAAAAAGAGATCATCTTATCAGCAAGACTAGCTAAAACCTCGCCCACATAGGTGAACGAGGTATTGATAGATATTGGGGTTAGTCTGCAAATTCTTCGGCCACTAATTCTGCAAGAAGCTGATAGGAATTGGCTTGTTTTTCCTGGTCAAAGATGTAAGAGTTAGCCATGAGTTCATCAAAGTGCACTTGTTTTTGCATGGCTTGCAACTGAGTGGCGACTGAAGCCTTGTCCCCGACAAAAGAGCCTGCTGTCATTTGGCTGACAGCTTGTTTGACCCGATTCAGTGAAATCTGAGCATTGAACGACACCGGTCCAAAGTGTGGCACTTCTCCTGACGGCAAAATGTCTTCCCAAACAGCGTCATCTGACTCTTTCGGTGGCTGTAATTTTTGCCCTCTATTGGTCACAATGCCTGCAAAACTCATGGTCTGCGTGGTTGCTAAGCGCTGGGCTTCCTCGTCCGTATCGGCCATAATCACATTGGCACAGAGGATGACATAGGGCTCAGCCAAGGTCGCTGAGGGTTTGAATTCTCGACGGTAAATGGCTACCGCTTGGATCAGCATCCGTGGGGCAAAATGGGCCGCAAAGACATAGGGCAAGCCAAGTTTGGCAGCCAGGTGAGCACTGTCCGTGCTAGACCCCAAGATATAAAGAGGCACATCTAGTCCTGCTGCTGGGTAGGCATGGACAGGCAAGGTATCCGCAAAATAGCCTTGCAGTTCTAGAATGTCCTCCTCAAAATGCGGGTTGAGGTTGTCGGTCCGTCTGATGGCACGCGCCGTCTGTTGGTCTGTGCCCGGTGCCCGACCCAGCCCTAAGTCGACACGATTAGGATAGAGGGTTTCTAGCGTCCCATACTGCTCGGCCACGATATAGGGCGTGTGGTTGGGGAGCATGACTCCACCAGACCCTACTCGTATGCTCGCCGTATTGGCTAGCGTCTGCTGAATGAGGAGTTGGGTGGCACTGCTGGCGATGGTTTTAGAATTATGGTGCTCAGCGATCCAATACCGCTCATAGCCCATGTCTTCGACCTTTTGGGCTAAATCAACCAAATCATCCATGGCTTCCTTGAAATCTTGCCCTTCCCGTAATGGGGCTAAGTTTAAGACTGACAGTTTCATCTTGTTTCCTCGCTTTCTTTTGGAACATTTTACCTAGCCTATGTACACTTACGCTATGCTTTTTCAAAATCGTCTTCTAACTTCTATTACCTTTACTATATCACTTTTCAAGATTCTTTTCTCACCTTTGCTACGGTTTGGAAAGATTGTCCATACAAAAAACCGTCAGCCCCATAGGCTAACGGTTTTCATTGTCACTAAAGTTACTGTTCCAGGTTACCTGTCCAAGCGATGGTGCCCCCTTCGACATTGGTCACGTCATAGTTTTGACCAGCTAAAAATTGGCAAGCTCTGGCGGAGCGTCCCCCTGAATGGCAAATTATGTGATAAGGCGTGTTCTTGTCTAACTCAGTATAGCGTTCTGCCAGTTCACTCAGCGGGAGATTTTTAGCGCCAGGCACATGACCAGCTTGGTATTCATCTACTTCACGAACATCAATCAAAGATAGAGATTGGCTGTCAATGGCAGCGACTAAGTCTGCTAGGTGTTGGCTTTTAATCATAAATCAGGTCCTCCGGTTTGACCATTTGGTAGAGGGCGTAGGCCCCGTCTAAGTTGGCGACCTCAAATCCTGCTTGCTTGAGGATGCGCTCTGCTACATAGGAGCGTAGGCCACTATGGCAGCTGACGATATAGGATTGGCTCTTATCGAGCTCTCCGAGACGATTGCGCAAGTCATCCAAGGGAATGGCGATGGCATTCGGGAAGCGCCCTGCGGTGAGTTCACCAGGATTGCGGACATCAAGGAGCACCTTGCCTTTAGCGAGTTCATCAGAGAGGTCGTACCACTGAACGTTGTGACTCAAGCCTTGAGCAAGGTTCATAGCAGCATAGCCGATCATATTGACAGGGTCTTTGGCAGAACCAAATGGCGGTGCATAGGTGAATTCCAACTCTGGCAAATCCTCAATCGTCAGACCAGCCTTGATGGCCGTTGCCAAGATGTCAATCCGCTTATCAACCCCTTTTTGGCCGACGGCTTGGGCCCCATAGATTGCTCCTGTTTCAGGGTTAAAAATCAGCTTGAGGGTAATGGTCGTTGCACCTGGATAGTAGCCAGCGTGATCATTACCACTGGTATGAACTACTGCAACCTTATCAAAGGTCTGACGAGCCACCCGTTCACTGAGACCTGTGGAGGCTGCCACCATGTCAAAGACACGGACAATCGCCGTCCCAATACTGCCCTTATTTTGGGCAGGAAGCCCAGCAATCACATCCGCTACTTGACGGCCCTGGCGATTGGCAGGACTGGCTAGGGCGATGAGGGCGTCCTCCCCAGTGATTTGCTGTTTGACCACAACCGCATCGCCAACAGCATAGATATCCTCTTGGCTAGTCTGATACTGCTCATCAACTAAGATCCCACCGCGGAGGCCAAGCTCAAGACCTGCTGACTGAGCTAGTCCGTTTTCCGGTTGCACCCCGACCGACAAGATGGTCACATCTGAAGACAGGCGGCGACCGTCCTCTAAGACAAGTGTTTTGCCCTTGTCTTCAAAGGCTTGCGCTGACTGGCCTGTGATGACCGTAATGCCTTGTTTGACTAACTCAGCTTCCACAAAGGCTGCCATTTCTTGGTCCAGAGGCGGTAGAACATGGGGAGCTTTTTCAATAAGGGTGACCTCAAGGCCTTTTTTAGCTAAGTTTTCAGCCATTTCAAGGCCAATAAAACCTGCACCAATCACTGTTGCCACACCTGCTGTTTTTCCTTCTAACTGAGCCATGATCTGGTCCAAGTCAGGAATACTGCGCAGGGTAAAGACATTCTCAGCCTGATCAAGCCCCGTCATCGGTGGGACAAAGGGCTTAGCACCCGGTGACAGGATCAACTTGTCATAGCTTTCGGTATAGGTTTCTGTCTTGGTTTGGACCTCGATCGATTTGTTTTCAGGGTCAATCGAGAGGACCTCTGACTCTGGACGAACATCCAGATTAAACCGCGCCTTGAGGCGCTCTGGTGTCTGTACCAGCAAGCTAGACCGCTCTGCTATTTCCCCAGAAACATGGTAGGGCAAGCCACAGTTGGCAAAGGAAACATAGGGTCCCTTGTCAAAGACAATGATTTCAGCGTCTTCCATGAGGCGACGCAAACGCGTTGCAGCAGACATACCACCTGCAACACCACCAACAATCAGAATCTTCATCTTACTTTCCTCCTGTTACTTTTCCAGTATAGGCAGACATGCCACCCTTGATATTAACCACTTGATAGCCCTTCTTTTGAAGGACACGCGCACCGCGCTTGCTTCTCACCCCTGACTGACACAGGAGATAATGGACCTGGTCTTTGGCGCCTTGAAACTGTGATAGTTGATCCAAAGGGACATTGCGAACCCCCTTGATATGCCCCCTCTGGTATTCCTCTTTCGTCCGAACATCTAAAACGACTGACTTAGGTTCTTGTAAAACCCTATCTAAGTCCTTGATATCAATACTTTTCAGCCTATTTTGACAAAGACGTTGAAACAAACAGATCATCATTACTTTCCTTTCTCTGTTTACATTGTGGATAATTTTTCAGATACCCCTATGGGTATATTAAGAGGATACCAAATAGTCACCTCTTCGTCAAGAAAAGACTTTTCGGATTGACAAAAATACCCCTAGGACGTATAATGATTCTAAAGTGAGGTTCCTATGCAAACAGATCAAAAAAATATTCTCAACCGTCTCAAGCGGGCTGAAGGCCAGCTGAGAGGCATCCAAAAAATGATTGAAGACGAGCAAGAATGTATCGACATCGTGACCCAGCTGACAGCTGTCCGCTCCAGTATCAACCGCACCCTTGGCCTAGTCATCAGCACCAAGATGCACCAAATCTTTGAAGACCCTGACCAAAAACCAGAGGACTTTGAAGCCAACCTGGAACAGGTCATCGACATGATTATTAAGAAATAAGACAAGCCAAACCCCTCGCCCACAAATGTGCGCGAGGGGTTTGTTTTCGTTTAATCGCCATTCTAACGGTCAATCTATTGGAAAATTGAAAAATCCTAGTCGTGACTCATTTATGAATCTTCACTTCTATTTCTTCTTTGGGAGTCGCTAAAAATTGCAACAGCTCCTGATACACTTTCGCCGTCATTCCGGAATGATCACGTGGGAAACTTGCCAAGTATTCTTGGGCTTCTTCATCTTGCCCAACCAAATGAGCATGTTTGACCAACTCTCCATAATAATAAGACTGAAAATAAGGGGTAACCGGTTTATGGCTTATCTGTTTCAATCCTTGGAGATAAGCGACGGAATCGTCGTCCTTTAAACCTTTGTGCAATGCCATGTACTCTTCATAAAAGCGCCAGTCTCTTAGTTTTGCAAAGAAAACCTCTCCAAAAATTCCAAAAAATAGGAAGACCGACATTGTAAGAACTGTTCCTAAAATAGCCAACCATTTCTTCTCTACGATAAGTATCAGAAACAATCCCCCAAAAATTATAGCATAGAAGGTAAACAGCATTATGATATTGAAAACTGGTCTTTCGTTCCACTCAGGCATATCTGTTTTTTGAGTGTATTCCGACTTAAATCGTTTCTCATAATGAACTAGATTGGTCTTCCCAAGATGGCAGTGTTTTCCACCACTTTTTAGAGGAAAATACATTTTTAGAAACTCTGCATTAGCCTGTCTCATTTTTAAAATGTAATTGTTCTTTTCCTTATTAAACTCTAAACCTTCTATCTCATCTTTCGCAATAAAGTTTACGGATTTAATTTTGGAGACATTAAAGGGTGCCAAATAAAGTAAGGCAAACCAGTCTGGATTTTCTAAAAAAATCAGTGGAACTCTCCTACGACCATCTCGAACATTGCCAACAAGATACCGTTGCCATTCAAATTGATGGGCTGGTCTCATCACGTTGATTTCATGAACAAGATTCTGAATCAACTCTTCTGTTAAAAAAATAGCCATCTTGCTTACCTCCCAGTCACATTATAACACAAGATATTGAAGACGTTATCGAGTGTAAGGAGGTCACCCTTTCTTTTATTAAAAAACCAGAAGACTTTGAAGCCAACCTAGAACAAGTCATCCACATGATTATCAAGAAATAGGCCAGAAAAACTACCAGAGCTATACTTAGCCCTCTGTCACACCTGTCGCTTGATAGCGTAAACCCTCGCCCACATCTGTGAGCGAGGGTTGTTTCAACCTATTTACAAATCCCTATAATCAATCAGCTCAACGCGCTGCTCCTTCAACCACTCTTTGGTGGCAGAAGCGATAAGCATAGCAACTTCCTTAGGCCGAGGCAGGGTCAGGCTGGAATGATCCAGCAGGTCCTGATCGAGGTACCCTGGGTGGAAGACGAAGAGTTCGACCACATCCTCAGTCATCTGACTAACCACACGCTGAACCATCTCAAGAGGGTCATAATCTGGCCTCATGCACTCCATGTTCATCCGAACCTGGGACTGGCCGATGGTCAAGGGCTGACTGAAATCCAGCGGTAGGCCTGAGTAGGTCAGGTCATATTTCTCAGCGATAGCTTCTAAGGCTTTGAAAAAGTTGGCCGAAGCGACCGCGTGACCTTCAAAATAATCTGGTTTTCGTCCGAACAACTCAACAAACCTCTGGTACTGGGCCTCGACCTCTAGGAGAACTTCCTCATAGACCACGAAGTCTTCGGACGCAGCACGATAAGTTGACGATGACTTGAACAGCCCATCCGCTGTGACCAAGCTAGGAATGAGTTCAGGATCGGTCAAGGGACGTCCACTGCAGATATTAGCATGGACACTAAAGGCGATGTCATAGCCCTTGACCAAGTCCACCCCATGTTGGGTGGCTGGCATATTGACCATAACCCCTTGACTCCTGATTAGGCCATCTCGGATGGCCTTTTCAATCCCATAGTTGACCCCCTCAGAGTAGCCCAGATCATCTGCTCGAAACACTATTTTTTTAGGCATAATATTCCCTTCTATCTTTTATTTTGTAATATAGCCATAGGTATCGCCCACCTTGACAAAGTGGACAGGGACTTGGTGCCCAAGCACAGCAGGAAGGTAGTCAGCCATATAGGCCATGCCAGGTTCTTCCAGGTTGAAATGGCCTGCGCTGATAGCAACCTTGTTCTGCCCCAGGAGACTAGCATCCTTGATGTATTCAGCTATGGTAAAGTCCACCATCTCCATGGGCAAAATGGCGTCAAAGTCTTCCTGATCGATTTGAATGATGTCCGCATTGGCATCGCCAAAAACATGAAAAGGAATCTTGACACGTCTCACTCGAGTCTCAGGATCTCCAATCACGCGCACCCCGTCAAGGCCAAGCTTGTGAATGAGGTGGCTCGCCAGCTCGCGACCAGAAACCTCAGGGATTTCAAAGAGGGTGGGCATGGGGTGATTGCTGATGTCATAGCCCTCCCAGCCCAGCTGTTTGGCCAAGCCATAAAAGATCCCGTCCTTGTACTCCCCCGTCTCAATCGGCATGCCCGAGTGCACATAGTCATGGCACCGCCAAACGGTCAAGCCATACTGGTCCAGCAGGGCTTTCTTGCCCTCATAAGCCTGAATCCCATTCTCCTGCAACCAGTCCTGATGGTCCCCGTGGTTCCAAAAGAGGGCCTCGTGGCAGATGATCAGATTCGCTCCAAGCGCGTGAGCCTCCTCAAGGACCTGGACGCTGGGCCAGATACAGGTCACAACACCTGTGCAGTCCCCATCTGTCTCCCCATAGAGAACCTGGTCCCGCGTTGTCTCTTCTGTGATAGCAGGATCCCCCTGATAAAAGGCCTTAATCGTCTCGATTACTTCTGTAATGGTCATGACAACCTCCTTGACGTTGATACCATTAGCATAGCATAAATTAGAGTAAATTGTAATACCTCAATTCAACCAAGCCCGCCTATTCCTTACCTTTTCATCAATCTCAACCAAAAACCAAGCCAGATTCTGACTTGGTTTTCTGTGTTATTCGTTTTGCGCTTCGATGGCTTGATGCACAGCATCTTTTTCGGTTTCAATTAAGGCGACGCGAGCTGCGATTTCCTTGATGCCCATGGAGATGTTGCGGCTGATAGCCATGTCACTGAGTTGTGGCTCAAAGAAGGCCTTGAACTCGGCCAAGCGCTCAGCTGTCTTGAAGCTGTTGGCTGGGTAGATGACAAACTTGTCAAAGCTCATGTCCCCACCGAGGGCTGATTTGACCCAATCCCAGTTCTCACGCGCCCAAGCCCAAACGCGTTCTTGGGTAAATGGACGACGCAGGAAGAAGGCATACCACATGGACAAGTCCTGTGGCTTGATGATGTCCTTGTCCTTGAAGCTTTCAAGGATGCGGTTGACGGTCTTCTCGCTGTTGGCGCGGGCCAAGGCAGAGGCCAAGTCACGGCGGAAGTTGTTGTCATTGGTTGCCACATAGGCGTCCAAGTATTGGTCCACCAAGGCGTCTGTCTCTGCATTTTTCATCTGGTTGACAAGGACCAGAGAGCGAAGACTGGCAGGAAGGCTAGCAAGATTATCCTTGTGAGCTTCATAAAGGGCTGACGCTTTGGCAACAGCATCTTCTTGGTCGGCATATAGCAATTCACCAAGGACGATTTGACGGATCATTTCATCTTCATCAGGCTCACCTGCAACTTTTTCAAAACCAAGACGGGCATAGTCAGCCGCAAAGATATTGATCAAGAAGTTTTTATAAGCCTTCTCAACGGCACTGCCTTCGTCCACAAAACGGTCTAAACTAGCACTGATGTAGCTAATTCCTGCAGCCACCATGTAGGATTTTTCAGACGTCAAGCCTGCAATCAAGCTAACCAAGTCAGCTGTGGAAATATGGCCCGCTTCTGCCAACAAACGGCGCTCTTGCAAGACTTGGTGAACGGTTGTTGGGTCCAATGCTGGCAATTCTGCCAAGAGAGCCTCGAGCAACTCCCCGCGGTAGTCCGTGATGTAGTGGGCGGTGTTTTCCGTGTTGAGGCGGAAGGCTCCTGTATTGGAATCCGCAAGTGCTTTGAAGTCTTCAACGGCCGTTTCCGCTGTTGACAGGGTATCTGGAAGACCAGACCAGTTGCTGTTGAGAGGCACTTCCCAAAGACGGCCTTTGGCCTCATGCTCACCGATAAAGAACTGCTCTTGGCTAAGGTTTAAGGCGTTGTCAGTGACTTTAGCTCGAACGACTGGGTAACCCGGTTGCTCCAACCACGAATCCATAAAGCTAGCCACGTCCTTGCCAGAGGTTTGGCTAAGGGCATCCCAGAGGTCACGGCCAACGGTATTGCCGTACTGGTGCTTTTCAAAGTAAATCTTGAGACCCGCAGCAAAGGCGTCATCCCCCAACCACCGGCGAAGCATATGCATGAGACGGCTACCTTTGGCGTAAACAATAGCTGGGTCAAAGAGGGTATTGATCTCATCCGGATGGTTGACTTCAACATGGACAGACTGCACGCCATCGGTCGCATCGCGTTTGAGCGCGTGCGGGCAACCTGTGGTCTGGAAGTCTTCCATGATGTTCCAAGTCGGCTCGATGGCATCAATGGCCACATACTCCATCATATTAGCGAAGCTTTCGTTGAGCCAGAGGTCATCCCACCACTGCATGGTGACAAGGTTTCCGAACCACTGGTGAGCCAATTCGTGGGCAATGACAAGGGCTACCTGCTGACGGCTGGAAACGCTAGAGTTTTCATCCACCAAGAGGTAAATTTCACGGTAGGTAATCAAGCCCCAGTTTTCCATAGCCCCTGAAGAAAAGTCAGGAAGAGCCAACTGGTAAGAGAGCGGAATCGGGTACTTGACCTTGAAGTAATCCTCGTAGAAATCAATCACACGTACGGCAATGTCAAGGGCAAAGTCAAGCGATGATGCTGGGTGTGCCTTAGTCGCAAAGATACCCACTTCGGTGCCACCCTTGGTTTTAGCAAGTTTAGACTGCAGGTCACCAAGACCGAAGGCCAAAAGGTAAGAAGACATGCGAGGGGTCGTGTCGAAGGTCCAGACACCTGTCTCCTTGCGCTCGTCGCTCTTGATTTCTGGCATGTTGGAAAGGGCAATTTCGTTTTCACTCTGGTCAAATTTGACAGAGAAATCAAAGGTTGCCTTGGCTTCTGGCTCATCCACACAGGGGAAGGCTTCGCGGGCAAAATGACTCTCAAACTGGGTCGCGATAACTTCTTTTTTGACCCCATCAACGGTGTAATAAGACGGGTAAATCCCAGTCATGTTGTCAGTGATTTTCCCTGCAAAGTCGAGGGTCAAGACCACATCACCTGTCACACCAAGAGCGACATGCACTGCTTCATGCTCGTCATCCATGGTGAAGTCAAGTGATTTATCGCCAGCCTTGACAGAAAGGATCTCCAGCTCGTGTTGGTGGAGAGACACCTGCTCTTTAACAGCTTCCCCTGTGATGGTCACTTGACCCTTGAAGGTCTTAGACGGACGGTCAATGTCCAAGAAAAGCTTGTAGTTTTCTGGAACAAAGGTTTCAATTAAACGTTGTACTTTTGACATAAGGTCTCCTTTTCATCAGTAATTGGGCAATAATTTTTTAATGCAAAAAAAGAGGGCATATCCTATCCTTTGCGTTAGAAAAAATCTACCACTACTGTCTTCTATTGTATCACAAAAAAAGCGCTTTTAGGTCAAAAAAATCAGGGCTTGCCTGCTGAAGAAAAGATGGTCTCTTAATACAGCTTTGCAAACACTGATGAGTGTTAGGATAATGGTTCCCGCTCAAGTGGCATAGACATACAGCGAGGACCCCCTCGACCTCTGACTAATTCACTGCCTCCTATCTTGATGAGGCGCAAGCCACGGGATTCTAATATGGCATTGGTGATGGTATTACGGTTATAGACGACAACAACACCAGGAGAGATGGTCAAGGTATTGGAGCCATCGTTCCATTGTTCCCGACCTGCAGCGACCCTGTTATCACCTCCACAGCGGATAAGGTCTACTTGCGGAAGGTTGAGATGTCGGGCTAAAAGTGTGGCCAAGTCGCAGTCTTCTTCAATGATGGAGAGTTCGCCAGCTTCTATAGCTAATGTATAGAGCCTGAGATCTTGTTCAATTTCAGGATGAATGGTGAACTTATCTCTATCAACCATGGTAAAGACCGTGTCTAGGTGCATGAATTTGCGATTATTGGCTATCTCAAATGCGATGACTGTCTTAAACCCAAGACCTTCTTGGTGACAATTTTGCAAGAGTTTTTCAATAGAGGCAGCATCTGTCCGCTGGGATATCCCAATAGCCAGAAGCTCCTCTGATAGAACTAAGATATCCCCACCTTCAATCCGTGTCCCTTCCTCTCGAGAATAGACCAAGGGAACCCCTTGCCCATAGATGGGATGGTGAGTGAAAATGTACTTCCCATATAAGGTTTCACGGTTTCGCGTATCGGCATACATCCGATTGAGAGAAACCCCTCTTCCAAGAGTCGCAAAAGGATCGCGCGTAAAGTAAAGGTTAGGCATAGGATCCACAGCGAAGGGATAGTGAGACTCGACAAAGTCCGTTAACCCCTTTTTCTCTAAGGGAATATCAGGCAATTCAACCTTTTGAATACCGGCCATGGTCTTATCGACCAACTGACGATTATCTGGTATCGCTAGTAAGAACTGCCTGATGGCATCCTGAATCGCTTGGCTCCTAATATGAGCCTCCGCTATGTATTCTTCGATAAACTGTTGTCTAATCTCAGGTGTGGTCAAAGATTCCGCTGCCAAGTCTTCTAGATAGAGAACTTCCACGCCTTCGTCTCTTAGGGCTTGCGCAAACTGGTCGTGTTCTCTTTGAGCTTCTTCTAAAAAAGGAATATCATCAAACAATAACCGCTCCAAATAATCCGGCATGAGATTGTCGATTTCTTTGCCCGGACGGTGAAGCATCACCTTTTTTAATCGGCCAATTTCTGAGCTAACGTGAATCGGAGTGGTATTTCGCATAGACAAGTCCTTTCTAGTTATCCTGGTTAAAGGCCGTGAAATGCTTGATAGACAGCCTGCCGTTCTAAGCCATAACGTTTGGCAACAGCCTTAATAGCTTGGTTTGGTTTTTGCCCGTCATCGATAAGCGCCTGAACAGCCTGAGGAATATCCAAATCGTCCTGACTGTCCATTAGAGGGTCAGCGTCATTTCCAGAAACTATTAACAGGCATTCCCCTTTTAGCGGGGTTTCCGCAAGGTAGAGGAGCAATTCAGAGATAGGCCCTCTCTGATACTCTTCATAAATCTTGGTCAATTCCCTAACGATAACCACCTGACGGTCCCCATAAACAGCCTGCATGTTGGCCAATGTGTCTGCAACACGATAGGGTGACTCGTAAAAAATCTGAGTTTCTGGATAAGGTTTCTTGCTTTCAAAAAACTGTCGTTGTTGACCTGCTTTGCGGGGCAAAAACCCATAAAAAACATGGGGCTGGGGCGCAAGACCAGAGGCGATCAGAGCTGTAATGCCTGCTGAAGCACCAGGTAAGGCCACCACCGGAATTTCTTCCGCAATGGCAGCCTTGACCAGATCATGCCCAGGATCTGAAATGGACGGAAGGCCAGCATCCGAAACCTGAGCAATAGCTTTCCCCTCTTTGAGCATGGCCAGAAGATCAGGTATCTTAGCCATGGCATTATGCTCATGAAAGGCTATTTGTTTAGTCTCAATCCCATAGTGCTTTAATAAAATACCTGTATTTCGCGTGTCCTCTGCTGCAATGATATCCACTGCTTTTAAGGTTTCAACACCGCGAAAGGTCATATCCGCCAGATTACCGATCGGTGTCGCAACGAGGTATAGGGTACCATAAGGCGTTTCGCCTTTAAAAGAGCGTTGTATTTGCATAGTTACACATCTTCCCGATAAATGACTTCCAAACACATCAAACAGGGCTCATCATTATCTCGTCTTTGTCCGAAAAAATCTTTGCAGATATGAAAGCCTTCGTCATAATTCTTTTCAATCACACTGGTATTGCGTTGTCGTTTTTTAGAGACTTCCACTGAACTCTCTTCTTGAAACAAACGTTCTCTTAGTTTATCATTTTCAAGTCGTAACGCCGTATTTTCTTGAGCCAATTCTTGTAAATGTATCTTGATGGATTCTACTTCTGCTAAGGTCTGCATGAGGTCCTGTGAAAAAGTGTCTAAAGCATTAAATAAATCGCGTTTGTCCATATACCCCCCTTACGTTCTAGCTTCTAAAACCATATACTCTAAAGCATTTTGCAAACTAACGTTTGCCTGCCACATGTCTTTTGCCCTTAAGAGTTGGCTAAGCCCATCTTGTGCCGCTGTTGACGGTAACGCTCGAGCCAACAAAAGGGTCAATAAATCCAAAACCAAGGCCTGACCTTCTTTATCATCGATAAGCTGGCATAACTTAGCCGTCAAGAGGTAATCTTGACCATCTTGAGCAAGATAGCTCTTGACCCACTGTTCAGCGACACTCATAAGCGTTGGAAATTGTTGCCCTTTGTTCAGATTTAAAGCCTGCTCCGTCGATGAAGATAGCGCCGCCAAGAGTTGTGCTTGGGTCTTCAAAACTCCGGCTTGTTCTAGTTCTTCCCTCATTAGTCCTTCATTTTTTGGAAAATGAACGATCTGGCAGCGGCTTTTTATGGTGGGAAGAATTCGCTCTTCTTGGTTACTGATTAGAAAAATATTGACCTTACTTTGTGGTTCTTCAATAAATTTCAATAAGCTGTTAGCAGCATTGACATGAAGCTTATCAGCCCCTTCAATGATTAACACATGGTGGTCCGTTTCAAAGCCTGACTGTGAGAAATCTTGCATGACCTCTCGAACCAAGTCTGTTTTAATGACCTGATTGGTCGGAGCTAGGCGTTTAACATCCGAAAACGTCCCCGCTTCAATCAACCGGCAATTACGACACTCTTGGCAAGGCAAACCTTCTTTAAGGTCTTGACAATAAAGGGCCTGTGCCAAAAAGAGAGCCATCTCTAAGCTCGCAAAGTTCCCTAAAAAGAGATAGGCATGCGCCAACCGACCTGTCTGTACTATCTGTTGAAATTCTGAAAATACCTTTGGTTGCTGTTTTTTTAGATCTTCTATTTTCATAAGGAGTCCTTAAAGAATCGGTCTTCAATAATGGTCCAAGCATCGGAAACGACCAGATCTAACGGCTGGCTAGCATCAACAAGGACAAAGCGTTCGGGATTCTTTTCTAAAATAGACAGATAACCTTGTCGCACACGCTCATGAAGGTCAATCCCCTCAAGATCCAAACGGTTGACCTCATGCCCACGTGTTTTGGCAATCCTATCTAACCCAAGCTTGACATCGATATCAAAATAAAGGGTGAGATCAGGAACCAAGCCATCTGTCGCAAACTGGTTTAGCCAATCCACATCTGAAGGATTCAGGCCACGACCAAAGCCTTGATAGGCTACAGAGGAGTCAATAAAGCGATCCACAAGCACGATTTGACCAGACGAAAGAGCTGGCAAGACTCGCTCTTTGAGGTGTTGACGACGCGCAGCGATGTATAAGAGCAGTTCTGTCTTGTCGTCCATGTTGGTGTGTTCGGTATCTAAGATGACCTCTCGAATTTTTTCAGCAATGGGGACACCGCCTGGTTCGCGAGTCATAGTAACATCACCATAAGCACGTAGTTTGGGGAGAAGCTCCGCTACGACACTCGTTTTTCCTGCCCCTTCTGGGCCTTCTACTGAGATTAATAATCCTCTAGTCATCATATTTCCTCTTGATAATCGTCTTTTTAGTGTTAGGCTCTGTGAAAACTAAGCAGTTCCTTATCGATTTTTGATGGACTTGCTTATTCTGATCCTGATGAATCTCGGCAAGTCATTCTGGTACTTCCTCACCGCAAGTCAAGACAGGCTTTAACACACTCTTCCTTTTATTGTACCATTTCACAGGCCGTTTGACCCTAAAAAGCTGTTCTCCTATCAGGAATTAAAAACTTCGTTTGACCAGAGAAGCCCTAAGCAACATACCGCCGGTATAGAGGGCAATAAAGACAACCAATAGTTTTAAATGGTTGACATCTAACTGCGTCAAGAACATAGCGGCCGTTAGCACACCTAAAATCCCTCCGACAATAATGCCTAAAACCCCAGGCCAGTGGACCCGGTCTGATTGAATAAAGGATTTGGCCCCTGCCACCATGATCAGCGCAGCGTTTAACATCATGACGGGTAAGGCGACAGCAGGATTAATCCCCATCAATGAAAAGAAAATCAGCTCTGGCGCATAATTGCCTAACCCCATGGTCATTAAGAGTCCGACACAAAAATCAAACACCATCCCGATGATCAGCCTGATTCCTGTTAAGCCTTGGACTGATTCAGACAACCCTTCTCCAGGATTGGTGGCCATGCGGTAAATCATGATGAGGGCCGCAATAATGAGCAAGGTCCCCAAGATTTTTTGGACCCGACGGGTATCCCAAGTTCTGGTCATCCTCGCCCCGACCAAAGCACCTGAAAAGGCAGACAGGGACATGCAAATGAGGGTCGTCATGTCAACCTTCACGATGGTAATAAAGCACAGCGCCTCTACGATAACTGGGATAACATGGGCTGTGGTCAAGGTCGCTGGAATTTTACGATCATCCTCAACCAGACGAGTCGCCTTAAAGAGGGCTGTGGTGGTCGCAAAGGTACCAATTCCTAGAGTATCCAGCAAATCAGTGACATAACCGATGAAAAATCCCGTCAAAAACCGTTCCTTTAGGTTAATCTTATGGGCTACCACATGGTTTCTAATGAGTACAACTACCCATACAATCAAGCCAATCAACAGCAATTGTATACTTCTTAATATCAGATCATTTGTCATTTTATCATTGTATGTCAAATCTCTTATTTTGTAAAGGTAAAATTGAGCAGTGACAGGTCTAAAAAAGAGGATTATTCCCCTATTTTTCACCGTTAAAAAGGATAGTATTCTTTCTCTTTTCAAGCATCAAGATGTGTTATAATAACAGCAAGGAGAACTACCATGATTATTAAACCCTTTAATTTTAAGGATGAAAGTAAACCTGTCAAGGACCTCTATAGAGCTGTTGGATGGTCCACTTATTTGCAAGACCCCAGCCTCTTAGCACCAGCATTTGACCAGTCGTTACTCGTCCTAGGGGCTTTTGTTGAAGATCAGCTGGTGGGCTTTATTCGTTGTGTCGGAGACGGCCAACATATCGTTTTGATCCAAGATTTACTGGTTGACCCTGACTATCAAAAACAGGGCATTGGTCGCCAGTTGTTGCAAACCGTTTGGGAGACGTATGCCCATGTTCGCATGCTCCAGCTCAACACGGATCTCTATGATACCACGGCGAATGCTTTCTACCAATCCATCGGTATGGTTCCCATCTCAGAAGGGCAAATGATTTCCTACTATAGGAAACCAACTCCCTAACTCAATGATTACAAAGGAGTTTTTATGTCTTCATATAGCGGCTTTCATAAAAAAACACGCCAAGAACGGATCGACTTGCTGAAAGAGGGGCTTTCAGAAGAATCCTACCGTACTCTAAACCAGGACGATAATCTTCCTGAGAGCACTGCAGGTCAAATGGCTGAAAACCATGTCGGTACCTTTGCTTTACCCATGAGTGTCGTTCCCGAATTTTTTGTTAATGGGCATTACTACCATATTCCCTTGGTCACAGAGGAGCCTTCTGTCGTTGCTGCCCTCAATTACGCCAATAAACTCATTGGAAAATCAGGCGGTTTTAAGACAGAAGTGCACGAACGCCTCATGATTGGTCAAGTGGCTCTCTATGAGCTGACGGATTTAGCTGAAGCCCTCTTTCAACTCCAGCAGCACCAAAATGATATCTTGACCATTGCCAATGAAGCTCACCCCTCTATCGTTGCACGAGGCGGTGGTGCTAGGTATCTCACAACCGAAGTTAAGGGTGAATTTCTCATCGTCTATCTGCATGCAGATGTCCAAGAAGCCATGGGGGCTAATATTCTCAATACCATGCTCGAGGCCATCAAAGGTTACCTCACCGAATTAACTGGCGGACAAGCCCTCATGGCCATCCTGTCAAACTACGCAACAGATGCCCTCGTTACGGCCAGTTGCCAAGTCAATCCTGCAACTCTACCCGGTGGCATCGAGACGGCTAATCGAATCGCTCTGGCGAGCCGCCTAGCACAGATTGACCCCTATCGAGCAGCTACACACAATAAGGGTATTTTCAATGGTATTGACGCTATTGTTCTAGCGACAGGAAATGATTGGCGAGCCATTGAAGCCGGTAGTCATGCCTATGCGTGTCAAGACGGCCAATACCGAGGGCTTGCCAAGTGGGAAATGACCGACGGTTACCTGATCGGTCAACTGACGCTTCCTATGCCGATTGCCACTGTTGGTGGCTCCATAGGCCTTAATCCAAAGGTTAAGGCAGCCTTTGACCTCCTCAATCATCCAGATGCTAAAACCTTAGCTGGTCTTGTCGTTGCAACGGGCCTTTGCCAAAACTTTGCGGCTCTCAGGGCTCTTGTAACAACAGGAATCCAAGCTGGTCACATGAAACTCCAGGCCAAGTCCTTAGCCATGCTTGCTGGAGCTGAAGGAGACGAAATTGAACAGGTTGCCCAACAACTGCGTCAAAGCCAGCATACCAACCTAGCCCAAGCTAAAACCATTCTAGAAAGCCTGCGACAAGGTTAACTGAAATTATGAAAGTGTGACAGAAGTCATGATTTTGAAGAAATTGACTTCCCTTCGCTTTTTTAGTTTTTAAGTTCAGGCTGAGAACAGTTGATTAGGATGACCTCTAACGATTGCATAGCAAGGGTTTAAGGCTTCTAATCAGCAGTGACTCATTGGTGATAATGCACCTAATGACCTGTGCAGGGGTAACACTAAATCTGGCATAGCCAGTGAGTGTTACTCTCAACCACTGAGTCTTGTTTAACGGATG
This sequence comes from Streptococcus moroccensis, assembly GCF_030812835.1. Classification (GTDB taxonomy): domain Bacteria; phylum Bacillota; class Bacilli; order Lactobacillales; family Streptococcaceae; genus Streptococcus; species Streptococcus moroccensis. The sequence goes on along the minus strand of NZ_JAUSTM010000006.1, from coordinate 52,398 downwards.
ATAAATTATAAGAAGGCTAGGACTTCTTATACGAAAACTCCTAAAAAAGTGCAAAAAATCCTCCCTTATGATATTCTAAGAGTGAATTTTTTGATTAAGGACTGTTAGCTCGCCTCTAACAATCCTTTTTTGTTGTCTCGAGCCTGCTCATAAGTTTGATGGGTGCTTAATAAATAGTAAGTTAATTTCAGTAAATAATGGGCTATGGCAATGGTGGCCTTTTGTGGTCCTCGTCATGATTTTAACTGATTAAAACGATGTGCAATAGGAGAATCTTTCTGTCGCCTTGCCGCATAGACAGACTGGCATAAAGAGCGTTTTAAGTAAGCATTCCCGTGCCTAATGTGTGTACTGCGTTTCTTTCCTGCGCTTTCATGATTTCCAGGAAAAAGTCCAGCCCAGGATGCTAAATGTCAAGCTTTTTTTTGTTGAACATTGATTTTATACCACATTATATAGTGTAATTATTGTGTTTTTACCGAGACACATCCTATATATTGTGATATAGTATATTTAAGATAAAATATATTAAATCCAACTTTATTTACCAAATTAAGTGATTTTCTGTTTTGTTAAAATTATTAGAAAGGAGATAAAATATGAGTTTCAAAATCAAAGGCTTAGTTGACTTTCAAAAAAATCTCGATAAGTTATCCAAAAATGCCCAAGCTCTGTCTGGAGAACACGACTACAGTTTCGATGAAATCTTTTCTGATAGATTCATGTCTGAAAATACGAACTTTAAAACTATCCAAGAGTTTCTATTGTCAAGTCCTGAAAACATTTCAAACCCAGAAGACTTCAAAAATGCCGATGAAGCAATTATAGACACATTTGTTTCTCAACAAACAAAGTTCAGTACTTGGAGAGAAATGATGACCGAAGCTAGTAAAACTTTACTGACCAATCGTCTTGGTTTTTAATCCCAATTCAACTTCGTTCAGCCGTTGAACTGCCTGTTCCAGTTCCTCGGCTTTTTGTAAAACATCATTAGCTAAATCCTTGAGTTTATCTAAATTGGATAACTCGACGTTTAAGGTGAATTTGCTGTTCATAATTGCCCCTTTCTATGTGGTATAATTAAAATAAAATGATGATATTGTTGAGTTGATTGCTGAGCATTTTATACTGATGGAGACTTAACATGAGGTTAACAAATAATCCAAGATTAATTTAAGAATATAGTGAGGACGTGAAATGAAGGATAAAAATACTGCAATTGGTTGTTTCTTCGTTATAGGGGTGATATTACTATTTGTTAACCCTTTAATTGGTGGGGTTATAATAGCCATTAGCTTTATAATAGCTATGCTTTCAAATAAAGATCAAAACATCAGCTCAACGGGTGATAGCTTAGATCAACTCGATGTTGAAGTTTCCACAGAAATTAAAAGTTCTGGCGGACTGGTTTGGGACGATTATCCAGATGTTAGCAAATATCGTGTGAATCCTTCAGGCCTAAGATATGACGATACATATTTTACAGGTACTGGTTATAAACTTAGAGAACTACTGCTTTTGATATGGTGGGGAAGAACTAAAAAACCACGACAGCCTTCAAGTCAACCGCCGAGATATTTCTACTATGACTACCATCTAAATACGGAAGAAACCACTGGAAGATTTATTCGAGAGGGTTATCTAACTAGAGATGACAAAAATAGAGTGGTTTTAACTGAGCAAGGCAAGGAATTGTATTCAGAATTTGAAATACTTTGGGAACTGCACTCTTACAAAGGCTTCTTGGGGGAATTACCTAACCTAGACCAATCATTTGAAGATTGGGATTATAAAACATACAAAGCTAATAACAATTTGCTTGAAATAAGACATTTGCAGGAAATTATAAAATTTAACACAAACATGCAGAAACAATATCCTAGGGGAAGTAATGAATATAATGCTTTCCAACAGGACATTGAGAGAGACAAACGACAGATTGAGTTTTTGCTCTCAGAACATGAACAATTAATAGATAATTAAAAAGTTGCACGATTTACTTTGCTCAGTGCGAGTGTAGAGCGACTTGTAGAAAACACTGCCAAGCTGGTAAGTGTTTTTTGTACCCACTTTAACAGAGAAATGAGGTAAAATCAATTTGAATTGAAGAAACGTTTGTATCAATTTATTGTCGGAAATTTTTTCAAAACTCCTAAATAGATTTCTTAATTTATCCAATTAGGTTGCTTGTCGCTCCGTTTAGTGGGATAGTAGCTCTTAGGCTCACATGCTGGTCGTGCTACCTTCCTGCAGGAATTTTCGCATACTGCTCTTTATCTCTGGACTTAGGGTTTTAGATAGTGAGTTTTCAACCAAATACCGCTTCAATCCTGGAAAACGACTAAAGTTTTGCCCCAAAAATGCCCCAAAACACAAAAAAAGCCCATTGCACAGGCTAGAAAGCTTGATGCAATAGGCTTTTTTATGTTGAACTATTTAACTGCGTCTTTAAGAGCTTTACCAGCTTTGAATGCTGGAACTTTTGAAGCAGCGATAGTGATTTCTTTACCAGTTTGTGGGTTGCGACCTTTACGGGCAGCGCGCTCACGTACTTCAAAGTTACCAAAGCCGATCAATTGAACTTTTTCACCAGCTGCAAGGTAGTCTGATACTGAAGCAAATACTGCATCTACTGCTGCAGATGAATCTTTCTTAGTCAAACCTGTAGCTTCTGCTACTTTTGCGATCAAATCTTGTTTATTAGCCATTGTGCTAAATCCTCCAAAAATTATTGATGAGCTATCGCTCTAACAAGTACTATCATATCCTAAAATACCTATTGGGTCAAGCATTAAAAGTCTTTTCTGGCTTTTTTTGAGCTTTTTTCCGTATTTTCTTAAAAATTCTGAAAATAAGTGGATAAGGGCGATAAAAAGCCTGATCTCATTTCATTTAATCTCTCAAAAAGCTTTATTTATGAAAGATTTCAAAAATCAAATGATCATTGTACAGGTCGATGCTGCGGGCTTTAACGGCCATGTCAAAATTATTTTCCAGATTAGGGAGATCCACGGTTATCTTTCCAGTATCAGGATCAATTAAAATGGCTTTAGGTAGCTTGTAGTTCTTGCTGATGTATTTTAAAATCTCCGATTTTGGTAGAGATAAGGTGCCTGCCGAAACCTCATTTACCTCTAAAATAATCGCTCCAGAGTCGTCACGATAGGGTGAAAAATAGACGTAGAGTGGGATGCGAGCACCGAGGATTTCATAAGCCCCTTCAAAGACAACCCGCTTTTCGGTGACGTAAACATCATAGGTAAAGGTCTGCGACTGGAAGTCTTCTAAATAGGCATCTATGGCTGCATTAAGCTGGTCCCTCGTTGTTGAAAATGTCCCTACTTGAAAGTTAGTTGGAACCTCTTGTGGTGTGCGGACTGCTTCTCTAGGTGTCAGCGCTCTTAGAAAAAACACTGTCACTAAAGCCAACTGCACACCGACTAAGCCAATAAAGAGCCACTTCCAAATATTAATCCTCTTGCCAATTGTGATGCGTCTCATCTATTTTCTCCATAATTGCTGCTTGCATGATTTGATACCCTATATTATTAGGGTGAAAATGATCCCCTTCAAAAAGAGCATCGTTCACGACAACAGTTTGTCCTTGTTGATTCTCGGTGATTCCTTCTTGCCCATCGATTCCCCGATAGAAGCGATCGTTGATTGGCACGAAATAAACCCCATCAAACGTGGACAACGTCTCTTCTGTCGTTGTATTCCAATTGTCTATGACCAGCTGCATTTCCGTCACTTCCGGAAAATTGAGATAAAAAGGATTATAAATGCCTAGGACATAGATAGGTAGTGACGGATTTTCAGAGCGGGCTTGAGTGATAATCTGACTCAGGCGCTTGCTATAGGCTTGAGCGGGTTCTTCGAATGTTTCTACCGTCAGGCTATCGAGATTGTCTCGAATCACCCGCATGACATCATTTCCTCCAACTGATAGGGTCATTAAATCAGCCTTAGAAAGACTCTCTTGAAGAGCTGTGTCCTCAGCCATTCGTTTCAAAATTTGTTTGCTGGTATTGCCAGCAACACCATAATTTTCTGCCTCAACCTCACAGCCATATTGGAGGGATAAGTTACTGCTGACGAGAGGGACAAACCCACCTTGACCCGTAGAATCCCCAACCCCTTGTGTTAGAGAGTCCCCTAAGGCTACATAATAAAAGGGCTCCGTTCTTTCTTCAACTGGAGTTGATCGCAATAATAAGGGCTGGGCTTCTGGGATAACCTGTTGAAAAAAGAAGTAGGCTAGTCCAAAACTCAGCACTAGCCCAAGAAGAGCAGTCAGTACCCCTCGCTTATTCATAACGCACCAGAACTGCCCAAGCATCTTCTCCCGTATGGGTTTGGATGATAGACCCTGTCTCAAGAACTGAAATCTCCTCAGCCACTAAATGGGAGAGTTTTTCCTTCATCTCCATGGCATAATCCTTGACACCTGCATAAGAAATGCCAATTTCAGCCACTTTACGGCCACCTTTTTCAGCCTGTGCAATAAATGAGTCTAGCCATTTTGCAAACGTTTTTGTGCCTCGACCTTTTAAGATTGGCTGTAATTGGTGGTCAACCATTTCCATGACAACCTTAATGTTCAAGAGGGAGCTCATCATCCCTGAAACACGGCTAATGCGCCCACCTTTAACAAGGTTTTCCAAGGTTGAAATGCCGATAAAGAGTTGTGACTTGCTGCGCACTTCTTCAATTTTAGCCAAAATAGCATCCTTACTCGCTCCAGCCTTAGCCAGTTTAGCAGCTTCAACCACCTGGAATTTTAGGCTTTGATCGGTAAAGGTTGAGTCAACAACAGTCACCTCACGACTGGCTAACAAGCCTGCTTGACGTGCCGCTTCAACCGTACCAGACAAGGCATGAGAGGTATGAATGGAAATGATCTGATCTTCCGGATTACTGATGGTTTCATAGGTCTCCGCAAAAAGGCCAACAGGAGGCTGGCTCGTTTTAGGAAGAGCCTTGGCATTCTTCATTAACTGCAAGAATTCCCCTTCCTTTAGGGTATCGTCTGAGTAGAGCACCCCATCGACCATCACAGAGAGTGGCACAATGGTGATGCCAAGATCTGCGACTACCTCAGGTTCAATACTAATACAAGAATCTGTAACAATTTTAATCTTCGACATGTCAGCTTCTCTCCTTCTAAATAACTATTATTAGTATATCAGATTTTAGCCAAAAAGGCTGTTCTAGACAGCCGTTTTTTCGTTATGGGAAAGCTATTAGCGAAACATTCTCTTCTTTGTCTATTTCTCTGGAACCCTGCTGACAGGTACTAGCCTGAAAGGGCTTAAAACAGGACTATGACTAGGATTTAATCTTTAACAGAACAGCTAGCTTCTTGAACAAATTGTTTGACGTCATCATGCTTTCCTTCATAGAGGTCTTTGACAATTTTAGAGCCAACGATAACCCCAGAAGATACTTTGTTAAAGCGATTGACATCTGCCTGAGTTGATACGCCAAAACCGGTCAATACTGGAATGGGAGACAGTTCAGTTAAAGTTGCTAAGTGTTTGTCTAAATCTTCCCGATACTGATCTGTTTTTCCAGTCACCCCATTGATGGCAACAGCGTAGACAAATCCTTCTGCCGATGCGACTAAAGTCTTTTGACGCTCAAGCCCTGTTGTCAAACTGACCAGTGGGATTACAGCAAGGTCTGTCCCCTCTAAAAGTGGTTTTAGCAAATCTGTATGTTCATGCGGTAAATCTGGGATAATCAGACCTTTAACAGATGTTTCTTTCAAATCTGTCACAACCCTTTCTAAACCATACTGATAGAGCGGGTTCAAATAGGTCATCATCACAAGAGGTACTGGGCTGTCTATCGTTTTCAAGGTCTTGATAATGTCAGCTAAGGTAACCCCCTTAGCCAAACTTCTTAAACCTGCCGCCTCAATCACAGGACCGTCAGCAACAGGATCCGAAAAAGGAATACCAATCTCAATTGCTGCTGCACCAGCCTCACTTAAAAGGGTGATCGTGTCTAGCAGACCGTCTAGCCCATTCTCATGATCCCCAGCCATAATATAGGGCACAATGATGCGATGGCCATTTGCTAGGCGGTTTTCTAAGATTGTTGTTAAACTTTTGCTCATGCCTCATTCTCCTTTTGCTGATCTAGTATCGCTTTGACTTGAACGACATCCTTGTCTCCCCGCCCTGATAGGCAGATCAACAGGCTTTTCTCTTTACCTAACTCTGGTGCTACTTTAAGGGCATGGGCAATAGCGTGACTAGACTCAAGGGCAGGGATAATACCCTCTAGTCTGGACAAGGTTTGGAAACCTTCAAGGGCTTCTTGGTCTGTGACACTGACATAGCTGGCTCTTTCAATCTCGTTAAAATAGCAATGTTCAGGCCCAATTCCTGGATAATCAAGGCCTGCTGAGATCGAGAAAGCCTCCATAATCTGTCCAGCTTCATCCTGTAAGACCGTCATCAATGCCCCATGGAGAACACCTGGTCGTCCCTTGGCAAACGTCGCAGCATGCTCTTCTGTATCAAGCCCTTTACCAGCTGCTTCAACACCAATCATCTGGACACTTTCGTCTTCTACAAAGGGATGGAAAAGTCCGATGGCATTTGAACCACCCCCAACACAAGCCATGATAACATCTGGCAGGTCTTGACCAGTCTGTTGGGCAAACTGAGCTTTGGCTTCTCGCCCAATCACACTTTGGAAATCTCTAACAATTTCAGGGAAGGGAGCTGGTCCAAGGGCTGACCCCATCACATAATGGGTGTCCTCGATTTGCGCGACCCAGGCTCTGAGTGCTGCATTGACCGCATCTTTCAAGACGCGCGAACCATCTGTAACCGCCTCAACTTTTGCGCCCAACAATTCCATCCGAAAGACGTTAAGTGCTTGACGCTTGATGTCTTCTTCTCCCATGTAGATGATGCAGTCCATGTTAAAGAGTGCGGCTGCAGTTGCTGTTGCCACACCGTGCTGACCGGCACCAGTTTCGGCAATGATTCTTTTTTTGCCCATCCGCTTAGCCAAGAGTACTTGTCCTAGCGCATTGTTAATTTTGTGGGCACCAGTGTGATTGAGATCCTCCCGCTTAAGGTATATTTTAGCGCCACCGAGATGGTCTGTTAAATTCTTAGCAAAATAAAGTGGCGTTGCACGCCCTACATAATGGTTGAGCAATTGGTCTAACTCATTTTGAAAGCTTGGGTCTGCTTTAGCTTCTTCATAAGCAGTCTCTAACTCCAAGACGGCTGTCATGAGTGTTTCTGGGACAAAACGCCCACCATATTGGCCAAAGAAACCTTTCTGATCTGGTTGATTATAAGTCATATTTCACCTTTTCTGTAAATTGTTTGATTTTTTGAATATCCTTAACCCCATTAGTCTCAACGCCACTAGAGACGTCTACGGCAAAGGGCTTAAAACGCTGGATCGCTTCCTTGACATTATCAATGGTCAGCCCACCTGCCATAAAGAAAGGACTTTCTAAGTTAACGTTGTCAAGCTTACTCCAGTCAAACGTTTGCCCTGATCCGGCTACCGGAGCATCCAAAAGGACATACTCTAAGCCAGTCTCTATCTCACAGGTATCCTCCGTCATCTGCACCGCTCTTATAACAGGGACAGGAAGCTCTGTTCCTAAATGGTTGTCAAAATCCCCATGAATCTGGACCATATCTAAGGGTACTGTCTTAATCGCCTCTTGTAACTCCTCTAAACTAGGTGAAACGAAGACACCGACCTTGCGGACATAAGCAGGAACCCAGTGGGCTAGTCGATGGGCTTCCATTAAAGATATTTGGCGCTTCCTTTTAGCAAATACAAACCCAACAAAATCAGCTCCGGATTGTACCGCTGCTTTGACAGCTTCCGGGGTTTTAACCCCGCATATTTTAACCTTTGTCAATGCGCAACTCCTTTAATCGTTGAGCCGGAGAATCTGCCTGCATCAGTGCTGTCCCCACTAAAATACCATTGAAATCAGGAGCAACTTGACGCGCCTCTTTCTCAGATAAGATGGCTGATTCTGAAATATAGACAGGACCCTCAATAAAGTAGTCTGCTAAAGCTAGACTTGTATTTATATCTGTCTCAAATGTGGTTAAATTCCGGTTATTGATTCCGATAATTTGAGCACCAATACGATGAGCAATTTGAAGCTCTTCCAAATCATGAGTTTCAACCAGCACTTCCAATCCTAACTCAGTAGCATACTGGTATAGATGGCGCAGCCGTTCCTCAGGAAGGGCCGCCACAATGAGCAGAATAACGGTTGCTCCTGCATTAAGACTACGAATGATTTGTTTTTCATCGATGATAAAGTCTTTGGCTAAGGTCGGAATGCTAACCTGTTCTGAAACAGCTCTTAAATCAGCTATATCTCCTTTAAAGAAGACTCTATCTGTCAAAACGGATATCATGGCAGCACCAGCTGATTCGTAAGCGCGTGCCTGAGCCAAAATATCAACCCCCAAATGAATGTCTCCCAGACTAGGGCTAGCTTTTTTGATTTCAGCAATGACCTGTAAGGTATCAGGATGAGTTTTAAGATAATCATAAAACCGATAGGTTTCTCGAAGTTTGACAATCTGCTCCTCAGGTAATTGGGCAACCTCCTCAGTTTTTGCTGCAAGGATATTTGGAAGAAATTGTTTACTCATCGTTGCACCTCCTGTAGCTCCTGAAGTTTTTGGTAAGCAGACCTATCAGCCAATAGAGTTCTAGCAAGGGCAATACCAGCTTGAATACTGTCTACACGGCCATTCGCATAGAAACCTAGACCGGCATTTAAAACAGTGGTTTCAAGATAGGGGCTGGCTTCATTTTTCAAAACACTGACTAATATCTCAGCGTTCTCCTTAGCATCACCACCTTTAATGTCAGACAAGGTGACTTTTTCCATCCCAAGCTCCGCATAGCTAAAGCTATCTTGACTAATTTGCCCATCGGCCAAAAGGGTATAAGTGTTGGTCCCGTATAAGGCTGCTTCATCCATATGATCTGGTCCAGTGATGATCAGGGCCCGTTTTCGACCTAAATCCTGCATGACTTTAGCAACCGCCAAATGGAGGTCTTCCCGATAAATCCCCATCAGTTGGCTTTCCAAGTTTAAGGGATTAGCAAGAGGGCCAACCAGATTCATGATAGTAGGAAGGCCTAAAGCCTTACGTGCTGGGCCGATAAAACGCATGGCTGGGTGCATGGACTGGGCAAAGATAAAGGCCATTCCAACCTCATTAAGAGCTTTAGCGAGGACTTCAGGTTCTGCCGCAACGTTTACCCCAAGGGCCTCTAGGACGTCTGCTGAGCCTGATCTCGAGGAAATCGAGCGATTACCAGCCTTAGCGACACGGATACCCCCTGCAGCAAGAATAAAGGAAGCTGTCGTTGAAATGTTAAAACTGTAAGACTGATCGCCACCTGTGCCACAATTACACATGGCATCAGAGAAGGTCTCAGGGAGTTGTACAGCATGACTTTTAAGCGCCTTGACAACACCGGTTATTTCTTCTGGTGTTTCTCCTTTTGCTTTTAAGCCAAAAAGTAGGGCTGCAATCTGGCTTTCCGACACCTGACCATCTAAAATATCCCTAAAAATCCCTTCGACTTCACTTGTCTTCAAATCCGTTCCAGACGCTAATTTTTCAAAGATTTCTTTCATAGTCCTTAACCACCTTTACAAAATTGTGAATCATTGTTAAGCCATTGTCTGTACCAATACTTTCCGGATGGTACTGCAGGCCATATATCGGCAACCTGTGATGCTGAATGGCCATAATTTCCTGGTCATCACTAGTTTTTGCGACCACGTCAAAGCTCTCAGGCAATGTTTCGATGACGATGGAATGGTAGCGCATGATAGCACTTTTTCGAGGTAAACCATCAAATAATGGGGAGTCTATCAATTGTTCCATCTGACTTTGCTTGCCATGCATGGTTTGCTTGGCAAGACCTAGACGACCCCCAAACACTTCTGCGATGGCTTGATGGCCAAGGCAAATCCCTAAGATTGGCTTTTTCCCAGCAAAATCCTTGATCATCTGCTCCATCAAACCAGCGTCAGCTGGCCAGCCTGGTCCAGGTGAAAAGACCAATCCATTTGCCTCTTCTGCTAAGCTGTAGAGGTCTTTGTCATCGTTACGACGCACCGTGACCTGTTCGTATTCGCCTAGGTATTGCACCAAATTGTAGGTAAAGGAATCATAATTATCAATAACTAATATCATGGCTGTCTCCAATCTTCATCATGCTCTTGGCCTTGTTTAAGGTCTCGTGGTACTCATTGGTTGGTACGCTATCGTTCACGATGCCAGCACCAGCCTGAACATAGGCTTTGCCATTTTTCAAAACCATGGTCCGGATGGCAATGGCAAAATCCATCTCACCATCTGCTGAAAGGTAGCCAATTGCACCTGCATAGACGCCACGCTTTTCCTTTTCCAGCTCATAAATCCGTTGCATGGCCCTGATCTTTGGAGCTCCAGAGACGGTTCCAGCTGGCAAGGTTGATTTGAGGGCGTCAAGAGCCGTTAAGTCGGGACGTAACTCTCCCTTGACAAGGCTGGTCAAGTGCATCACATAGCGGAAGTATTCAACCTCCATGTATTTGCTGACCTCAACCGTTCCAATTTTAGCGATTTTTCCAATGTCGTTGCGCCCTAGATCAACCAGCATACGGTGTTCTGCTATTTCCTTTTCATCAGCTAAAAGGTCCGCTGCCAAACGACGATCTTCGTCTTCATCAATCCCTCTTGGTCTAGTGCCAGCGATGGGATTGGTCACCACGACACCTTTTTTAACCGAAACCAGGCTCTCTGGGCTGGCCCCAATCACTTGGTAATCCCCGAAATCATAGAAATAAAGATAGGGTGACGGGTTTGACACACGCAGATTGCGATAGTAGGCAAAGGGTTCTCCTGCTATATCTGCCGAGAAACGTTGGCTCAAGACACATTGGAACATGTCGCCTTGTCTGATCAAATCCTTGGCTTTAATAACCATGTTTTCAAATTCATCTTGGTCGATATGGTTTGTAAAGGCCAGCTTGTCCATCACCTTAGGGGCAAATTCCTTTGGACTCGCTTGCTTTAATTGGTTGATAATAGCCTCTAGAGCCTCTGCCAAGTCTTCCTGACTACGCTCGGTGTAGAGAGCATCTTCAACAAGGTGAATCACTTCCTTTTTATGGTCAAATATCATATAAGACTCATAGAGAAAGAAATGCATGTCCGGTGTCCCAATAGTATCCTCAGGAATAGTGCCAATCGCTTCATAAAAACCAATCATGTCGTAACCGACAAATCCAAGGGCCCCACCATTGAAAGGCAGGTCTGTCTTTTCAGGTTTAGCCAAGGTTAGTTGATTCAGCACGACCAAGGGATCCCCGTCAACAGCCTCACCATTGACCGTCAACACCCCGTCCTGAAAGCGAACGTCATAGACAGGATTATAGGCCAAGATAGAGTAGCGAGCTGTTTCCTTCTCACGAGGAATACTTTCAAGGATGACCTTATGCTCTCCTTTAATCCGCATATAGGCTAAAATCGGACTCAAAACATCTGCTGGTAATGTGCGCTTCATACTTTTCTCCTTGTTTCATTGGGTAATAGAGTTAATATTTATCAGACTCTTCGAGTCAGTGTAAACCTCTCTAAATGTTGCTTCGCAAGCGTTAAGAGGGAGTAAACATAGGCTTTCTTGCGGAAAGCTATATCCGTTGCTCTAAGCACTTGTCTTTTTTTAAAAGCCCAGTTGCTAAGTCATATCGGTTTACAGTTCTCGCAGGCTTCGAAGGCATTCACACCATTGACGAACGTCACGCAAGCCCTTATATAGGCTTGCTAATGGGCTGACTAGCTCCTTTTCCAAGGCATTATCGGCCTTGGAAATCGCGTCTCCTATTCTCTAAACTCTGCTTCGCAAGCGTTAAGAGGGAGTAAACATAGGCTTTCTTGCGGAAAGCTATATCCATTGCTCTAAGCACTTGTCTTTTTTTAAAAGCCCAGTTGCTAAGAGCAACAGAAAACCCTCGCATACTTAGTGTATGCGAGGGCGTTATGGCTAGATAACACGGTACCACCTCGGTTGATGGGCTCAATTGGATAGTCCTATCCCATCATCTCAATCTCCTCCAACAAGGAGCTGCACGGTAAGGGGTGCCCACCGGATTCACATGTGTTAGAACCCATAATTGACAATCAGCCCAATTTCACCACGACCTGCTACTTGTTCACAATACCCACAAGCTCCCTGAAAACAAATCCTTGATTACTTTTCTGATTTGAATTTAATTATACACGTTTTTAAATAGCTGTCAATAGCTTTTTTCAAAAAATGTAAGCGTTTCTCAAAAAACCGAACGTTCTTGAGTCACAAAAATACCCTTTTCCCTCCACACTCTCTCCTCCCATGTTATAATAAAGGTATGACTTTAACCATTAAACAAAACATTCCTCTTAAAATCAAGCGTCTCGGCATTAATGGCGAGGGCATTGGTTTTTATAAGAAAACTCTAGTCTTTGTCGATGGAGCTCTCAAAGGTGAGGAGGTGTTCTGCCAAATCACTGAGGTCAAGCGTAATTATGCGCAGGCCAGATTGCTTAAAATTAACAAGCCGTCTAAATTCCGAGTGGAGCCAGCTTGTCCGGTCTATCAGGCTTGTGGGGGCTGTCAAATTATGCACCTGCGTTACGATAAGCAACTGGATTTCAAAACGGACTTGCTCAGTCAAGCTCTAAAAAAATTCCAACCCCAAGGCTATGAAGACTTTGAAATCCGTCCCACAATTGGAATGGCTGATCCGACCCATTACCGGGCAAAACTCCAATTCCAAGTCAGAAAGTTCAAAGGCAAGGTCGTCGCTGGCCTCTACCAGCAAAACTCTCACCGCCTGATCGAACTGAGAGACTGCTTGGTGCAGGACGAGACAACCCAAGCTATCATCAACCAGATTAGCCTCCTGTTGACCCGCTACGATGTACCAATTTACGATGAGCGTAAGATTGCCGGAGTCCGCACAGTCATGATCCGAAAGGCTGATGCGACTGACCAAGTTCAGATTATCTTCATCGCTTCAAAACCGGTCAACCTTGACTTTGTTATCCGTGACCTGACCACGGCTTTTCCTCAGATAGAGACCATTGCCTTTAACCTGAACAAATCCAAAACCAGCGAGATCTACGGGGACTATACCAAGATTCTCTGGGGTAAGGATAGCATCGAAGAAGGGGTTTTGGATTACCGCTTCTCCCTGTCCCCACGCGCTTTTTACCAACTGAATCCCAAGCAAACCCAAATCCTTTACGGCGAAGCCGTCAAGGCCTTAGACGTAAACCCTGACGATCACCTCATTGACGCCTACTGCGGGGTTGGGACCATCGGCCTCGCCTTTGCTGGCAAAGTGGCCTCGATCAGAGGGATGGATATTATTCCTGAAGCGATTGAGGATGCGAAGGCAAATGCTGCGCGCTTAGGTGTTACGGACAGTCATTACGAAGCTGGTCTTGCGGAAGTCATCATTCCGAAGTGGTACCAGGAAGGCTATCGCGCCACTTCTCTTATCGTGGACCCACCACGAACAGGAATCGATGACAAGTTGCTGGAGACCCTTCTGACGTTTAAACCGGAGAAGATGGTCTACGTCTCTTGTAACGTCTCGACCCTTGCTAGGGACCTCGCCCAGTTGGTCAAGGCCTATGAGGTCAAGTATATCCAATCGGTTGACATGTTCCCACACACCGCAAGGACTGAGGCGGTTGTTAAGTTGGTGCGGCGATAGTAGCCAATCAATTAGTTTAATCACAAAAAAAACAGACACTCTTTCTCCATCAATAGAGCAGGTGTCTGTTTTTTTACCTTAAATGATTGATAAAGTTTACTAGCAAAAGAATATTTATGTCTCCATACTTCATATTCTCCGTAACTAACTAAATCGTTTCCCTGCAACTCTACCCTTTCTCCTTCAAAAGCGCGATATACTTGTCTCCCCAGACCTCAATTTGCTCTAAAACCGTGTGAAATTCCTGGCCGATCTCTGTCAGACTGTATTCCACACGAGGAGGGACTTCTGGATAGACTTTACGAATCACCAGGCCCTCTTCTTCTAAATAGCGTAATTGCTTGGTCAAGGTTGCTTGCGTGATGTCTCCAAGATCTCTCTGAAGCTGGCCAAATCGCTTGGTTTGACCATCCAATTGGTGCAAAATCAAAATCGCCCATTTGCCACTGATTAATTTTTGTGTCGTCACAAAGGGACACTGTCCAAATAATTCCATCTTTTTTACACCGTCCTTATCCATTTCTATCTTAAAAGATACTATATATCCCAAAAATACCTACTTGTTTTTTTATCGTAAGCTGTTAAACTAAGTGTATAAATGATTATAACACATTTCTATCGAAAAGGAAGGTAATAATATGAAAATTGCTATTATTGGTGCCAATGGCCAATCTGGAAAACTCATTCTTGCAGAAGCCCTCAAGCGTGGTCACGAGGTCACGGCTATTGTTCGTAGGGCGGATAGTACTAGCCACACTCCTGTACTTGTCAAGGATGTCTTTGAACTCACTGCAGAGGACCTTTCTGCTTTTGATGTTGTCGTCTCGGCAATTGGGTTTTGGACAGAGGAGACATTTCCACTCTTTGATAAGGTTTTTCGTCATGTCTCCCAGCTTCTAGCTGGAACAGAAACGCGCTTTATCGTCGTCGGTGGCGCTGGTAGCCTCTTTGTTGACCCGGCTCACACTACTCAGCTCTTAGAGACGCCTGACTTCCCAGCAGCCTTTTATCCTCTTGCTAAAGCGATGACTGACGCTTTGGTGACCTTGCGAACCTTCTCAGCGACAGCTTGGACCTTCTTCAGCCCAGCAGCAGACTTTGATGCAGAAGGCAAGGCCAGTGGCAACTACCAATTAGGTGGTGAAGAACTAATCCTTAATGCAGCTGGCGAAAGCTATATCAGCTACGCTGACTACGCACTTGCTCTTGTCGATGAGATCGAAAACGGCAACTTTATCCGTCAACGCTTCACTGCAGTAGCAGAAAAATAATCCTCTAAACCTAGTCCATCTCTATTGGGCTAGGTTTTTCTACCTTTAACTGCTGAAGAACTGAGTTGATTCTTGGGTCCCCTAGTTCAGTTTTAGCTAGAATTTCCATATATGTTTATGTTATAATAGGACCTATATTTTAGACACGGAGGACGATTATGGCCACGATACTCATAGCAGAAGATGATCAAAGCATCCAACTCTTGCTCAAAGATAGTCTGGAAGAATCGTACAGCATATTAACCGCTGATGACGGACTCACAGCCCTTACTATCATTGAAAACGGTCAGGCAGACCTCCTCATTACGGATATCATGATGCCCAAGATGGATGGTCAAGAACTAGTAAAAGAAATCCGTGCTCAGGGAAATACCATTCCCATCCTAATGCTGACAGCCAAGCAAGCCTTGACCGACAAGAAAGAAGGCTTCTTAAACGGGGCAGACGACTACCTGACCAAGCCGGTTAACATCGAGGAGCTATCCTTACGCTTAGTGGCACTTTTACGGCGAGCCAATATTTCTGCTAAGCATCAGATCAAGGTAGGTGAAACGGTTTTAGATGAAACCACCTATACCATTACCAGTCCCAATCAAACCCTGGAACTGCCTAAAAAAGAATTCCAACTTCTCTTTAAACTCCTGTCTTACCCAAATCACATTTTCACGCAAACGCAACTCCTCGATGACATTTGGGGCCTAGATTCATACAGTAGTGAAGATACCGTAAAAACACATGTCAGTCGTATCCGTAAATCCTGTCAAGAGTTTTCAGACTTTAGTATCAAAACAGTCCGAGGTTTAGGTTACAAAGGAGAGCTCCATGAAAAGATTTCTAAATGATCATCCTTTCTTGGTCTGGCAAGTTAAGCGGTACTTTGCAATTGTTGCCATAACGCAACTCACTATTGGGTTAATATTTTGGGGGTTCAGTCAAATTGGTTACCTCGGGTGGAATGTCTTTCTTAATATTATTGGTGTCAGCACACCTTTTTTGGCTATTATTTTTATCGTCATCACCTACTCAACCTATAAGACTGAAAGACATATCAAATCTCTGACAGATGCTATATCTGAGGTTGCTAATGGTGACTTTTCCCAAAAAATTCCGCTTGAAAAAAAGAGCCCCTTTAATAAGGTTTATTTGGACTTTAATAAAATGACCCAGGATTTATCGCACGTACAGAGTCTTCGAGATGATTTTATCAATGAATTTTCCCATGAATTTAAGACACCAATCACTTCTATCCAAGGATTTGCTAAACTCCTTAAAAAAGAAGATATTAGCCCTGAGAAAAAAGACCAATACCTCTCAGTCATTGAAAAAGAAGCTAGTCGCTTAGCCACCCTGTCAACGAATATCATGATTCTCACTGCTTTAGAGGGCCAAGAAATCCTCACCAATAAGCTTGTCTTTGATCTCAGCGAATCGATTCGTCAGGCCGCTATTTTAGCCCTCCCCGCAATTGAAGAAAAAGGAATCACCCTTGACATCGATTTGCCAGAATTGGTTTATAAAGGGGATGCGACCCTCCTATCTCATGTCTGGAACAACCTTTTGTCAAACGCCATTAAATTTGTCGAGCCTGGTGGGCATATTTGGATAGATGGCTACCAAGATGGGCAAGAAATCATTGTTTCATTCACCAATGATGGTCCTTTCATTCCAAAGGAAAAACAAGCCTATCTCTATGATAAGTTTTACCAAGAAGAAACTCCTCAAAAACAAGACGGTCTCGGTTTAGGCCTTGCCATTACCAAAAAAGTCTTATCCTTGACCAATGGTTCCATCAGTCTTGTCAGCGACCCAGAACACCTGACGCGCTTTACGGTGACCTTGTAAGGTTTCCCTTGACAACAGGGATAGGACAGCATCTCTCAAAAGCCACGCAATACTCAAAAACAGGGATTTCCCCAGATTTTCTACAAAATAGCAAAAAAGAAGCTGGGCAATGCTCAGCTTCTTTTAGGTTAACGTTTTTTCTGATTAGGCTTGGTAACGAAATTGACGTAGCCAGTCATTGAGTAGTAACAAGGCAATACATCCTATTAGTACGCCGATAAGGTTAAAGACTAACATCTGACCCATAACACCTAGTAACTCTAAGAATATAGTACCACACAAGAGAATCCAGTAAAACAAGACAGTCGTTTCATTCTTAGTTTCTCGATAAGACTGGGCATAGGCATCTAATAATTTCAACAAGCAGATATTAGCCAGAACAATGATAACTCCCTTACTTGGGTTAGCGTGTAATGCAATCGACGTCACGCTATAACCAAACCCAAGAATAGAAATGGCTACTGTCCCAAAACCAACCAATCGGTCCATGACTCTTGGAGAGCGTCGCTTAGACAGAAATTCCTTAACGCCATATAAAGCACTCATTGAAGCTGAAATCAGTGATACAAAAGAAAGGCTCCATTCTGGATAGGTAAAATAGTAATAAGCTAAAACTCCTAGAATAAGGCCTGAAATTAGTTGGATGTTTCGTTTCATAATAACCACCTTTATTTTTTCTTTTTTATACTATACCTCCCAAAAGTAAACTTTCGGTAAAGTTTTTCTCTAACTCGTCAAAATGGAACACACCCCTTCGGATAAAACCTCTTTTTTCGGTTGAAATAATTTTTAAAAAATAGTCAAAAGTTTACTTTGATGTTACTTTTATGAGCTATACTAAACCCATCAAAACGAAAAGAGGTCCTAGATATGACAAGAAAAACATTTTCTAAAATCACTTTATTGCTGATCATCCTTACCGGAGGCGTCTACTTATTTAAGCAAAGGAGAGAATGACAATGCGAGTTAAACATTTGTTGATTAGTTTAGCACTACTGATTTCTGGTATTATGTTCTTTATTTACCCCATTGCCAATATTAACATTTTATCCTTAATTTGTTTGGTTGTAGCAGTGGGCAATACCATACGAAATGGCTATCTCTGGTATCAAAAGAAAGAAAGCTTTAAGACAATCAGTTTAAGCTTAGGAATGAGTTTGATTTTCAGCGTTTGGCTTCTCCTCAATTGGATTTCCAATACAGATTATGCCTCCTTATTACCAGGCATGATTGGTATCTGGTTAATTGTTCAGAGTTTCAGACGTTTCCAAAAAGCAAAAGAAAATAATCTTCGTCAAATCGATATATTAGAATGTTTGACAGGTATTTTCTTTGCTAGCTTTTTCCTTCTCTTTCCTTCCATTGCAGCTTTAAACCTTGCTGTTATGGTTGGCATCGTGCTAATAGCTGCTGGGGCCATTAGCTTTTCAAGAGCCCTACATTCCTAATACAAGATGAAAGGAGTATCCCATGTCACATTTTGATTTAGTTGCTATTCATAAGTTCAATGAAGAATTGCACAAGACCGAGTATCTATTAGCTAGTTATCAGATGGCAAAATCTTTTCCTGCGCTATTAAAAAATAAACATCATACTCTCTTGTCTCTCGTACTGGAGCAGCTTCAAAAACTGCGCACTATGTCTACCTATTTAAGGAACTATCAACAGTTTTTCACTTCGATTCCTACTGAAAACTTCTTCTATCGCTATTTCGATCGCATGATTGATCTTCTAAAACAACAGGAACTGAAAGTGGTTGAATACCAACTCAGAGATTTTGACGATCAATTATCTCACCTCTTACCGATAATCGAAACCGAAGCGATTGCTTAATGGAAAGCTTGATGAATTTTGGAAAACAATTTAGCTCTCCTCAACTGTTTTACTCAAAACATCAAGCCTTCCCTTATCATTCCTACCGGCTAACACCTCAAAAGCCTCCCTCTGCTACCTTAACGGTGCGAGAAGGAGGCTTTTTCTGATGCCTTTCGTTAACGTCTCTATTTTAATTTGTCTTTATCATAGGTGTGTACCAATTCTAGACCAGCAAAATTCTGCTGACGGAGGGCTTCGTAAACAATCATACAGACCGTATTGGACACATTGAGGCTACGAACATGTTCATCATTCATGGGAATCCGAAGGGTCTCCTCAGGATGAGCTCTCATAAACTCTTCTGGTAAGCCAGTATCCTCGCGACCAAAGATAAAGTAATGGTCCTGATTATCCGCATAGGACTCTTCAGAATAAATCTTAGTCGCAAACTTAGAAATCAAGTGCAACTGTCCTTGGCACTGTTCCAAAAAGTCTTCTAGTGAATCGTAGTAAGAGACCTCTAACTTATCCCAATAATCAAGGCCGGCCCTCTTCATCTTACGATCATCAATGGGAAATCCCATAGGATGAATAATATGGAGGGGACTATTGGTCGCTGCACACGTGCGAGCAATATTGCCTGTATTCTGAGGGATTTGAGGCTGAAAAAGTACGATATGGTTCCGTGTCATAAGAAATGTTCCTTCTTGGGTGATAGGCAGAAGAAAGAGATGACATTAAAAGTTCTCTCCAGCAATAATCGCCTAAAAATAAACGACGCCAGTCGGAGTCATGCTCAGCAACTGGCGTAGTCAGCTATTGGTTAACTTAAATCACAACAGGTTTGATGTAAGCCAATCAATTTCACTTTTTAGTATATCACTCTGAACGCTGGTGTCAAGCGATTTGTTCCTATTTTTAGAAAAATTTCTGAAAATCTTGGGTTTTTGTGACCATAGTTACAATTAGAACAAGTCAACTCATAGTTCTGTCCATATTTAAATAAAGGAATCCGCAAAGAGAGGAAATCGTCTCACGATTTTCATGAACGACATGTACCCCTTTGATACAATGAGAATAAATTGTTCCCACCCGTGTTGGTCGATTTTTCTGATAGCCTTTACTATTCAAAGAATGAGCCCCAGAGCTTACTTTCTAGACGCTACATTTCGTCTCAAGCTGAAATAATCCGGTACCGGATCGTCTCCGACAGAACTTAGAGGATGGCATCTAAAAATACGGGCAATCCCCATTAATACCCCTTTTAGACCATGCTTTTCAATGGCTTCTATCATGTAATTTGAACAGGTCGGCTGAAAGCGACAAGATGGTGGGCTAAGAGGTGAAATGCGTTTTTGGTACCAACGGACCAAAGAGATGAGTGCTTTTTTCATGATTATTTTTGACGAACAGCTAATTCGTGAAGTTTGGAAATGTCTTTCTTATTGAGACGTCGTGCTTCTCCTGGACGAAGACCTGTCAAGTCAAGATTGCCAAAACGTGTCCGTGACAATTTATCCACTGGGAGTCCAACAGCTTCAAACATCTTCTTCACCTGATGGTTACGGCCCTCATGGATGGTCAATTGAACCACTGAACGACCTTTCACTGGATCCACTTTCAAAATTTCATAAACTGCAGGTTTGGTTTTTTTACCATCCACCACAACCCCACGGGTCAATGGGCGAAGGTTTTCCTTATTAGCCACCCCCTTAACACGCGCTACATAGACCTTATCAATCTCATTACGCGGATGAATCATTTCATCCGTAAAGTCTCCGTCATTGGTCAGGATTAAAACCCCCGACGTATCCCAGTCAAGACGACCGACAGGATAGATGCGTTCTTTTACCTGCGGTAATAGGTCAATAACAGTCTGACGGCCCTTCTCATCTGACACCGACGAAATCACCCCACGTGGTTTATTGAGCAAATAGTAAACCTTCTCTTCATTGTAAATTGGTGTGCCTTCAACTTCGACACGATCTCCAGACTTAATGGTTGTAGCTAAATCAGTGATGACCTGACCATTAACCGTTACAAGTCCCTGTTTAATCAGCTCTTCTGCCTTTCGACGACTCGCTACACCCGCATGGGCAATAAATTTATTGATACGCATTTATCTTTCTCTTTTTCTTTTTGGCAATAGCAGAGCTAGGTCATGACCTACTCTTGCTCAGCAATAAAATCAGCTGACTCTGTTTCTCTAAGCCCTTCTGCCTCTGGCAGATCCTTTTCCGACAAGGTAGACTCGCTCAGTTCTGGGCTATCTTCTAACTCATCCAAATCCTCGTCAGGAAGATCAGCTCGTTCCTCGAAAAGCTGGCTCTCTTCTGCTTCAAGGTCTAGCTCGCTCACCTCTGGTAACTCTTCCAAGCTATTAATGCCTAAAAAATCTAGAAAATGTTCCGTCGTTGCATAAAGTCTTGGACGTCCAATAACGTCTTTAGTGCCGATTGACGCAATCAGTTCAAAAGTGACCAATTTTGACAGAGCTGCACTTGAGTTAACGCCCCGTATATCATCAATTTCAACCCGCGTAATCGGTTGCTTATAGGCAACTATTGATAAGGTCTCAAGCAAGGCCCTAGACATAGATTGGTTAATTGGAGTTCTCGAAAAACGTCGCAAAAGATCCGCATGTTCTTCCTTAGTGACTAAACGGTATTTGCCAGATGATTGAATAAGGGCTAGGCAAGACTCTTCATCGTCTTGATATTTTTGAGACAGTTTCTCTAAGGATTGGCTGAGCCCCGTTGGGGGTATTTCTAAGACTTCTGCCATCTGGCGTAAACTCAATCCCTCTTCCCCTGCAATAAACAGCAAGGCTTCAATTTCAGCTAGTCGGCTCATGGGTTACCTTTCTCAAATACACTGGCCCAAAAGGTTCTTCTTGGGTTGCTGTAATCATTTGGGTCTTCATTAATTCCAAGGTTGCTAAAAACATGGTAATCAACTCACTCATGGATTGGCTAGCTCGGAAAACGTCTTCCAAACGCAGTTCTCGTTGCTCTTCAAATCGAGACTCGATATAGGCCATCATGTCCTCAATTTTGAAGTCATCAGCTGCAATCGTCGTGTGACTCCGTTTAAACTCAGCCTGTTTTGCAGTCATAACCTGAGAAAAGGCCAAAAAGATATCAACACTCGTCTTATCACGCTTGAGGGTGACATCTTCATAGACTAAATCCTGTTTTGGTTTAGAGAAATATTGGGCTCGCCAATCATGCTGGTTGGACAACTTCTGACTCAGCACCTTAAACTTCCGATACTCCTCGATTTGATTGATCAAATCGAGTTCAGGATCTTCTTCCTCAGGTGTTTCAGCGACAACCTTGGGTAACAGTTTTCGGCTTTTAATCAACATGAGCTGACTTGCCATCAGCATATAATCACCAGCCACCTCTAACCGCATCGCTTGAAGAGTTGCAATATAGGCTAAATACTGCTCTATAACTTCAGTGATTGGCACATCGTAAATGTCCATCTGATATTTAGAGACCAAGTGAAGCAAGAGGTCCAGTGGTCCCTCAAAATCTTTTAATTTTATATCCATTCTTATTACCAAACGTCACCGCTTTGTTGCACCTTTTACTGTAGTTATCGTCTAAAGTCTAAAACCGATTAATATACCTTTAACAACTATGAGGACAAGAGTGTTTCCTCAGCTGGCTTATGGATTACTTCCAATATTTTTCCAGCGTGACAGTTGATTTTAATCCTAAGGCTTT
This sequence comes from Streptococcus moroccensis, assembly GCF_030812835.1. Classification (GTDB taxonomy): domain Bacteria; phylum Bacillota; class Bacilli; order Lactobacillales; family Streptococcaceae; genus Streptococcus; species Streptococcus moroccensis. The sequence continues at coordinate 29,962 of NZ_JAUSTM010000006.1, read as the reverse complement.
AGCGACTTGTTCAAGACTTAACCCTCGCTCTAATTGTTCTAAAATGTATTGTTCTCGTAATTTTTGCGCAGTCAGCTCAGTTAAACCAAGTGTTTTTAAATAGTGGTTCAACTGATTAGAAAACCATTGCCTCGAGTAAGGGCGCTCGTTCTTTGCAAACAGTAAACCTTCTTTAGGGAGATTCTCCAGATAGGGGAGAAGCTGGTTAGGTAGCTTCAAGACACGCTTAACAGACCCGCGGCTAACCGTTATAACCTTAAAGTCCAACTCCAAGTCACTGGCCTTGAGTTGAAGAATTTCACTAGGCAGTAGACCCAGCTGCCATATCAACAGTGCAAAGAGTTGTCCAGTAGCGTAGGCTGTTTCTTGCCATAAGATGGACAAATCCATCAGTTTTGCCTTCGGTTTGTGAATGACTTGATCCATTCGCGTTGTAACGGATAAACTCAATTTATGGTACTGTTTTAACTGTCCGGTCTCATAGAGGAAATACAGGAATTGATTGACTGCCGATAATTTCCGTTTTTGAGCTGTTGATTTCAAACCTCCCAAAAACTGCTGGTAATGCCTTAAGGTTCCAGCTTCAATATTTCCCTCAACGACTTGTCTGAACTGCTCCAAATCATAGCGATAAGCCGTTTCTGAATTGTGAGATAAGTCCTTTTGATTCAAAAAATCGTCAATGGCGGTCATGCTTTTCCTCGATATCATAGCTATCAGAAAACTCATGCAACATACTGTTGATAGCTTTTAAAATAGCTTTTCGCGTGATAATCCCTTTGAAAAAACCATCCTTATCAACCACCGGGAGAAAGGATTGATCAATCAAATCATGCATGACCTGAGTCAGACTATAAAAGTCACTAACAAAAAGAACGTCTGTCTTAACAATTGATCCGATATCTTGGTTGAGGTCTTCATCAGACAATTCATTTTCTAACTGATAGCGAATAATCTCTGTCAAGCCAATTGTCCCCACAAATTTACCTTCTTTCGTCACAACAGGGACGCGAGAATAAGCCATATGGGTTAAGACCAGCTTAGCATGATCCATGTTATGGGTATCAATAAGGACGGCTAGATTTTCCGCTGGGGTTAAAAAAGTTTCTTCTTGTGACCGTAAAAATTCTTTAAAATGTGCATTTATCATCGTTTCAAATCCCTTGTTAAAGCTGGGTAGGTTTGGTGATTGCGATCCAAAAATTCAATGTGGTAATGATCTGGGTAAATATCCAGTTGAGCATACAATCTTTCTTGAATCATTCCTCTGGGTTGGCTGATTGAGCCAGGATTAATAAAGAGAACCCCTTCGCGCATGTCAGCTGCCGGTACATGAAGGTGCCCATAGAGGCAAATATCTGCTCCTACTTCTTCTGCCAAATAATCCAGTCTGGTCCACCCATAGTTTATACCATAGAGATGGCCATGCGTCTGAGCAATTCGTAGCCCAGCAATATCAAGGGTGGTCCTTTCTGGGAAGGCTGCCCAATCACAATTGCCTTTGACCACATAAATGCCATTCCAAAGGTCATCATTAGCTTCTAGTTCAGAGTCCCCATTGTGAAAGATAGCATCCACTTGGCCCTGATAGCGCTTTTTGATTTCTTCTACGATAGTACGGTCACCGTGAGAATCACTCATAATGATCAATCGTGTTACCATGTTGGAAAGACCTCCATGAGTTTTTTCAGTGCTAGGGCACGGTGAGACTGTGTGTTTTTCTCTTCAGTGGTCAATTCTGCCGCCCGCTTTCCAGAACTTTCCACGATAAAGAGGGGGTCATAACCAAAGCCATACTCTCCGTGACTGTCAAAGGCAATAAAACCTGGCCAGTCAGCTTCGACCACTAAACTCTCCTTACCTGGTTTAGCCAGAACGAGTGTACAGTGGAACTGAGCACTGCGATCCTTTTGATCAAAGACGACCGACAGTTCATGCAATAACTTCTGATTGTTCTTCTCATCCGTCGCATCTGGTCCTGAAAAACGAGCAGACCAAACACCTGGCAGACCACCGAGCACGTCAACCTTTAAGCCCGAATCGTCCGCAAGAACAATCTTTCCTGTTAATTGAGCTATTGTCTCTGCCTTTAAGCGAGCATTTTCTTCAAAAGTTGTTCCTGTTTCTTCAACCTCAGGTAAATCTGGAAAGTCATTCAAGTTTTGGACACCGTAGCCTAATTTGGCAAAAAAATCACGGAATTCATTGGTCTTGCCTTCGTTACGGGTCGCAATGAGAATAGTGTCTCCCAAGTCCTCTCCCCCTCCTGTCAAGGCTGACAGCGGAATGCCTTCTTTGGGAAGATGAACGGATTTAATGACATCATTTTCCAGGACTAAAACAGCCCCCTGATGTTTCTTGACAGTCAAGTCTTTTTGAAAAATCTGGTTAATCATATCCACCACAAAGGACATGAGTTTTAAAATGGAACTATAGGAAATCACATGAATTTGAAGGCCTTTTTCTTCACCCAGTTTCCCATCATTTTCAAAGCCACCCAAAATCTGATACAACTGATGTTGGATTTGACTGAACACTTCATCATCTTCAAAGCTTGAAATATAGGTATAGTCCGTTAGTTTGCCGACATACCAGTCTTTATCGTCCTTATATTCAAAAATATCTTGACTCATAAGGTCACACGCTCCACTTCTATCCTTTGACCAAGCCAGCTTTCTGCGATGCCTTGAAAGGCTTCTGGACTGGCAGTTGTGTAAAATTCATGGTTACTCCTGATCGCCTCACGCGCTGCGTTGATTTCAAAATAATTGAGCAATACCGAGATGTCACGCGCAGTTTCAGCGCCACTATCAATCAATTTGACTCCTGGGCCCATGGCATTCTGGATAATTGGCCGCAATAATGGATAGTGCGTACAGCCCAAAACCAAGGTATCCACCTTACCTTTGAGAGGTTTTAAGGTCTCATAAACCACTTTTTTAGCTAGGCTCGAATGCATTTCATTAGATTCGACTAATGGCACAAATCTAGGACAAACAAGACTCGTCACCTCAGTTTCTGGCGACAGTGCCTGAATTTTTTTTCGGTAGATATCCGAAGTGATGGTCATCTGAGTTCCTAGAACGCCAACTTTACCAGATTTTGTTGATTTGATAGCTGCTGAAGCACCAGGAAGAATCACACCAAGGACAGGAATGTCTAGTTTAGCTTTAATGTCTTCCCAAACAACAGAGGTTGCTGTGTTACAAGCTAAGACTATCATCTTCACATCCTTAGTTAACAGAAATTGAACCATTTCCCAAGTATAAGCTCGGATTTGCTCAGCAGGTCTTGGTCCGTATGGAGCCCTTGCTTGGTCTCCTACAAAAATGACCCGTTCATGAGGTAACTGGCGCATGAATTCGCGAACGACGGTCAGACCTCCAACCCCCGAATCTAAAAAACCAATCGGTCTATTGTCCATGCTTAATCTCCAAAAGGGACTGGGCAAAACCCAGTCCCTTCTCATATCCTTATTTTTTCTTGATAGCGTCTTTTTGAGCCGCCTTGATTTGACGGTAAACTTGTTGCACCTTGGCTTCATTAGGCTTTTGGCCCATAGAAGACATCATAGCCCGTACTGCATCTACAGTGAGACGAGGATTTTCAGCAAAGTCTTTTTCAACCTGCTTACGAACCAAAAAGGCTCCTAAAAATGTACCGCCTGCCAAAGCAAGGACAATCAATAAAATCGCTAAACCAGTATTCATCTAAAATCACTCCTAAGTTTTAATCCTTTTCATTATACCAAAAAGAGGCAAATTAAGAAAGTCCTAGAAGCTGTTTCCTTAAATTTTCACAGGCAGTTTAAGGCTAGCGAACCTGACCTCTCACGTAAGAGTGATTATAAGGCTGATAATCTTTATCATGAAGGATTTCAGCAGCATCTGCCAACCAATTGACATTGCGAATCAGAGCCCGTCCCTGCATAATGAGGTCCGCCTGGCCGGTCTGCAAAATATGCTCACAAAGGCCTGGGTTGTCAAGCAACCCAACCGCAGCAACCGCAGCATCACTTACAGCTTGTTTGATGTCAGTCGCAAAAGGTACCTGATACCCTTGGTAGACTGGTATGTCAGGGCTTGCATTAATAACGCCTCCCGTCGAAACATCGATACAGGCAACACCTAACTCTTCTAACCATCTGGCAACTTCTTGCCACTCTTCTATTGTTGTCTCTCCAGGAGCATAATCCTTAATTGATAGTCTAACCCAAATAGGACCCGTAAAGACCGTTTTAACCCCTTCTAGGATTTCTTTGAGCAGGCGAAAACGGTTCTCCAAGTTACCCCCATATTGATCAGTTCTCTGATTCGTTAGCGGGGATAAAAACTGGTTAATCAGGTAACCATGCGCACCGTGAAGCTCGATCATATCATAACCTGCCTCTTGGGCTCTAGCAGCTGCTGCCACAAAGGCCTCCTTTATTTCACTGATACCTGCTAGCGACAGGGCTTCTGGTTGCCCATAATCCTGGTTAAACGCCAGAGCTGACGGCGCCAAAGGAGTCTCAACATCCTTAGCCTTTCTCCCAGCGTGCACGAGTTGAATGCCGACTTTACTTCCTAGAAAATGAAGCTGAGCAACCAAATCCGTCAAGCGTTCTAACTGCTGGTCATTCCAAATCCCCAAATCCTGATTAGACAAACGCCCTTCTGGGCTAACTGCTGTTGCCTCTTGAATGATTAAGGCTACATTGGCAATGGCTCTAGCTCCGTAATGGGCAAAATGAAAAGGGGTAGCAACACCATCTTCCTCATGGACCTCATACATGCACATCGGTGCCATCACCACACGATTTTTCAAATCTAATCCTGCGACAGTTGCAGGAGATAAAAGCATACTCATCTCATAACCCTCCTCAAGCTTTTTTCCCATTGTAGACCTTTTACCATTAAATTTCAAATCTCCGACACATTTTTGAACTTAGAAAAAGAACCCCAGCCTTGGCTGAAATCCTTTATGCTATAATCATTTACAGGTCAAAATCAAATCCAACCACAGTTGACAGATAATCCTCAGGAGTTTCCGCACGGCGGATCAAACGAGGAGTGCCATCTTCTTGCAGCAGGATTTCTGCAGAGCGAAGCTTGGCATTGTACTGATAACCCATCGAGAACCCATGCGCACCCGTATCATGAATCACCAAAAGGTCTCCAATCTCCGTCTCTGGCAATTCCCGATTAACGGCAAACTTGTCATTGTTCTCACAAAGTGACCCGACCACATCAACAACCTCTGTCTGGGAGGACTTGCTAGATAGATTGGTCAAGTGGTGATAGGCCCCGTAAAAAGCCGGACGCATGAGATTCACAGCTGATGCGTCGACCCCAATATAGGTGCGGTAAGTCTCCTTGCGGTGCAAGACCTTGGTCAAAATCAGGCCATGTGGTGCCGTCATAAAGCGTCCCAACTCTGTGTAAAGCTTGACCTCTCCAAGACCTGCAGGCGTCAAGACCTCCTCATAGACACGTCGAACACCCTCACCAATGGCTAGAATGTCATTTGCTGTTTGTTCCGGACGGTAATCCACCCCGACACCACCTGAGAGGTTGATAAATTCCAAATGGACACCCGTTTCTGCCACTACCTCAACCGCTAACTCAAACAATTGCTTAGCTAAGGTAGGGTAATAATCATTGGTTACTGTGTTAGAGGCAAGGAAAGAATGAATCCCAAAGTGTTTCACCCCTTCAGTCTTCATTTCCTTGAAGGCTTGAATCAGTTGGTCCTTGGTCATGCCAAATTTAGACTCTTCAGGGTGGTCCATAATGTCTGTCCCCATAGCAAAGACACCACCAGGATTAAAACGACAGGACATGGTTTCAGGAAGTTTACCGCCAAGACTTCCCTTGACAAAAGCCAAATCTTCATAGGCATCTAGATTAATAATGCCGCCAAGCTCTGACGCAAACTGGTATTCAGAAGCTGGGGTGTTATTAGACGAAAACATAATGTCTTCACCTGTAAATCCCATTTTTTGGCTCATCAAGAGTTCCACATAGCTAGAACAATCCACCCCACAACCTTCTTCTTGAAAGATTTTTAAAATGGCTGGTGTTGGCGTCGCCTTGACTGCAAAATATTCTTTAAAGCCCTTGTTCCATGAAAAAGCTTTGTTAAGGGCACGCGCTTTCTCTCGTATCCCTTTTTCATCATAAAGATGAAAAGGTGTCGGAAATTGGTTAGCTAGCTGCTCAGCTTGCTCTAGGGTAATAAATGGGCTTTTTGTCATTAGACTCTCCTTTTTAGCAAACTCCTTGGATTAAGGTAAAATCTAGAAATTTGCTGTAGTCATTTTATTTTACCAAAATTTTCAATCAATTAAAACCCTGACGATCATCAAAAAAACAGCCCAACGGCTGTTCAGACCGAAGACAAACTTCATTTTGGGGTTTGTCTTTTCTTGCGTTTTGAACAAAACGTGTGTACGAGTTGAAAAGATCTGACTGATCTCCCTATTTTTGGCAAAATAAAAAGACCTTCCCGCCAGTCGTTTCACCAATTTCTTGATATTTAGGCATGCCAAAGTCAGCCCAACCTTGTCTTCCATTTTGGACTTGCCTCTCTCTCGTGTGTATCTGAGATTGTGGTATTCTTTAGCTGTCCCAAAAAGCCTCTCAATCGTCTCTTTACGTTTCTGATAAAGCTCCTTCATTCCGCTTTGATGCCGGATGTCTTCGCAAATCTCCAAATAATCCTTCCAGATATGTCGTGTTACGGTTTTCTGATAGTCTTTATTTTGGCTACAGAGGCTTAGTAAGGGACAGGTCTGACAGTGCTTAGGATCACTCTTATATTCACGATAGCCTTCTCGATTAGTTGTGCGATACGGTAAAACCTGATTCTCTGGACAAAGATAACAATCATAGTAAGCATCATAAACAAAGGCGTTCGGTCGCAACATCCCTTTCTTTCCTCTGGGTCTCGTATAAGGAAACAAGGGGGTAATAGCCTTATCCAATAAAAACTTGGCAATACTTGGATTCTTGTAACCAGAGTCAGCGATAATGACCTGAGGGTTGAACGGTTCAATCTTGGAAAAGAGGGCTGGAAAAGCCTGGCTATCATGGATATTACCCGCTTCAACCGTATAAGCTAGAGCCCAGCCATGTTGGTCACAAGCCACTTGAGTCGCGTAAGCGAACACCTGCTTATGGTCCCCCTTATGAAACCAACCACTCTCTGGGTCCGTCGTTGAGACTTTCTTAGGGTCAGGTTTACTTTCTTTGGCGGGCTTTAAGGGCTTTTTTGCGTGTTTCTTCCGATCTTGCTCGATTTCAACCGCTAGTTGTTCACTCATGAAGGCTACCTGATGAGCGACGACTTGGTTCTGGTATTTTCGGTTATTGGCCGCTGCTTTGATATGAGTGCCATCCACGAAAATCTCAGAAGGGTCAACCAAACCAGCGGTTATGGCTTGATTTAGGACATGACTAAAGATATGTTCAATGACTGCCTTTTCTTTGAATCGTCTCGTATAGTTCTTTCCATAAGTTGTAAAATGAGGTACCCGATCATCTAAAGATAGCCCCAAGAACCAGCGATAAGCGACGTTAACTTGAATGTCTTTTATGGTCTGACGCATGGAATGAATCCCATAGAAACATTGTAGGAGAGGGATTTTAACCAACAAGACAGGGTCTAAACTAGGGCGACCATTATCCAAGCAGTAGCTATCTTCGACTAAGTCATAGATAAAGGAGAAGTCGATGACGGCATCTACTTGGCGTAGGAAATGATCCTCAGGAACCAGTTCTTCGAGGGCATAAAAACCAACTTGACGACGATTATAGTCAGGATTTTCCTTATGAAACATCACGCTTCCTCGCAAAGCCTTTTCTTTTAGTATACTCCTATTTCAACTAAAAAGCCCTTAGAAACCAAATTCTAAGGACTTTGTCTTCAATCTGAGCCACCAGCTTAGCTGGTGGTTTTCTTGTTTTTCTCTACGAAAAAAACTGGCTTGAAGCCATAATAAAAACAACCTTTCTAAACATTCATTTAAGAAAGGTTGTCTACATCTGTATTTAGAAAATTATCAATGTGTAATCATACCACCATCACAGACAAGCTCAGCACCAGTCATGTAGGCATTTTCAGGAGAAGCAACGAAATATACCAAATGAGCGATATCTTCTACTTTTCCTAAATGTGGAGGAAGAGGGTTAATCGTTTTTAAGTAATCTTCTGCATTTGGAACATTCTTCAGAGATTCATCTACCATTGGAGTACGAATACCACCTGGCAAAATTGCATTGACACGAATCCCATCCGGAGCATAGGTATAAGCAGCATGTTTCGTTAATAAATTAACGGCTGCTTTAGAGGCACTGTATCCAGCGTCATTGCCACAGTTTGGACCAGAGCGTTTTGAAGAAACGGATGAAATATTGATAACACTAGCATCTCCATGTTTTACCAGTACTTCATAGGCATATTTGCTTCCCAAAAATACACCGTCTACATTGCACGACTGCATCAGTTTAAACTCTTCAAAGGACATGGCATGAATATCTTTTCCCATTTCAATGCCTGCATTATTCACTAACACATCTAAATGGCCATAGTTTTCCTTTACAAATCCGATTAATTTTTTCCAATCTTCTTCAAAACCGACATTCATTGGATATGGTATAACATTAAACTCACTTAATTCATTTGCTACCCGTTCTAGCTTACTGGCTGTCCGTCCAGTAATAATGACAGTAGCACCATCTTCTGCAAAAATTTTAGCAATTCCTTCACCAATTCCTTGTCCACCACCAGTGACAATCACAATTTTATCTTTAAAAATACTCATCTTATTCAACTTCAAATCCCTTTGCTAATTCTAATACAATTTCTTCACAACTGTCGATTGACTTAATTAAAGAGGCAACATTAGACACCGTATTAATCCCAGCATCTAAATTTCCCTTTAACATCCCCTCATAGAAGCTACCAATATCGGCATTTAAGTTTCCTTGTTGGTTTTGTTCCTGACCAGTTTTTGCTACCTTATGAGGTGTTGAACGCCACTGCATTCCTCCACCAGCTTGAGTCACGACGATATAGTCATCTGGATGAGTATGTAAAATATCTTCTTTAGTAGCAGCACTCGCACGACATTCTTTAGATAAGATAAAGCGTGTTCCTACAAATAACCCATCTGCCCCAACAGCCTTCGCAGCTTTCGCCAATGGTTGATTCACCACTCCTCCAGCAACTAACACTGGGATTGTAACAGCCTCTTTCATCAGTGCTGTTAATGCAAAGGCACTCACTGCATGACTAGACATCCCACCACCTTCATCACTACCAGTAGCTACTAAGATATCTGCTCCAGCATCTTGGGCCAGCACTGCCCCTCTTATCGTAGGGAACATGTCCCTAAAGATAACGGTAAATCCATCCTCTTTCCAACTTTTAATTTGCTCTGGTACAACTGGCCCTGCAGCTACTAAGATTGTCACGTTTTCTTCTTTTAACATTTCAATTGTTGCTTTTGAGAATCCACCTGCATCAAATGGTTCTGTAAAAACATTGACACCGAACGGTTTATCCGTTAACGTTTTCAACTGACGAATTTGTTTGCGCATTTCCTCAGTTGTATCTTCTACACTGACTTTCTGCTCTTCAAATCCTGCGCTAATCCCCATTACACCTAAACCGCCAGCATTTGAAACAGCTGCCACCATCTCTGGAGACGTAATCCAAGTCATAGGTGCTTGGATGACTGGATATGTGATTCCTAGAATATCTACCACTTGATTCATCATGAATCCTCCATTTGTTTAATTGTTACCTTCATTATGATATATTTTTCACAAGCCGTATATAGACAAAGATCATTTTCTGTATTAAAATTAGACAGAAAGCGCTTTTTGGTGTAATATAGCCTTAATAAGGGAGGGATTTTATGAAGCAACTAACGAAACTAGCTTTATCTCAAGCTATTCGAGATTTAATGGATCACTACTCGCTGTCAGAAATTCGGGTGACTGAAATTTGTGAAAAGGCTGGAGTTGACCGCCATACCTTCTACTACCACTTTAAAGATAAGTATGATTTGGTTGCTTGGATTTATTCCTATAGCCAACAATTGGCTACCCAGCAAACAAACGGTTTTATGGGGCTTGAAGAATCCATTCTTGCATTAAGTGATTTAAAAAACTATCGCCAATTTTATAAAAAAGCATTTGAGGATGTTTCCGTCAATGCCTTAAGTCACTACATCGTTTCTTACAATGTAACCTTGTATGCTCAAATGATCAAACAAACCCTCCAAGTGGATGAGCTAGATGAAATCCTGCTCCAACAACTGCGCTACCATTGCTACGGTTGCCTAGGCTTATCACAAGACTGGATTCAAAACAATTGTGAAATGGACTGTCGAGAATTAGCCTTACAAATGACCGAATTTATGCCACCAATACTAAAAGATGTCGTAATGAAAACCAAGCCTTAATACAGGTCTACTGAAGATCCATCTACTAAAATTTGCGCAAATAAAAGCCTTGATGTCAAGGCTTTCAGACCGAAGACAAACTTCATTTTGGTGTTTGTCTTTTCTTTCGTTTTGAACAAAACGTGTGTACGAGTTGAAAAGATCTGACCGATACCCCTATTTTCGGCAAAATAAAAAGACCTTCCCGCCAGTCGTTTCACCAATTTCTTGATATTTAGGCATGCCAAAGTCAGCCCAACCTTGTCTTCCATTTTGGACTTGCCTCTCTCTCGTGTGTATCTGAGGTTGTGATATTCTTTAGCTGTCCCAAAGAGCCTCTCAATTGTCTCTTTGCGTTTCTGATACACCTCCCTCATCCCATCTTGATGACGGATGTCCTCGCAAGTTTCGAGATAATCTTTCCAGATATGTCGTGTTACGGTTTTCTGATGGTCTTTATTTTGGGTGCAGAGGCTTAATAAGGGACAGGTCTGACAGTGCTTAGGATCACTCTTGTATTCACGATAACCCTCTCGATTAGTTGTGCGATACGGTAAAATCTGATTCTCTGGGCAAAGATAACAATCATAGTAAGCATCATAAACAAAGGCGTTCGGTCGCAACATCCCTTTCTTTCCTCTTGGTCTCGTATAAGGAAACAAGGGGGGAATAGCCTTATCTAATAAAAACTTGGCGATGCTTGGATTCTTGTAACCAGAGTCAGCGATAATGACTTGGGGCTTGAAGGGTTCAATCTTGGCAAAAAGAGCTGAAAAAGCCTGGCTATCATGGATATTCCCCGCTTCAACGGTATAAGCCAGAGCCCAGCCATGTTGGTCACAAGCCACTTGAGTCGCGTAAGCGAACACCTGCTTATGGTCACCCTTATGAAACCAACCACTCTCTGGGTCCGTCGTTGAGACTTTCTTAGGGTCAGGTTTACTTTCTTTGGCGGGCTTTAAGGGCTTTTTTGCGTGTTTCTTCCGATCCTGCTCGATTTCAACCGCTAGTTGTTCACTCATGAAGGCTGCCTGATGAGCCACGACTTGGTGCTGGTATTTGCGATTATTGGCCGCTGCTTTGATATGAGTGCCGTCCACGAAAATCTCAGAAGGGTCAACCAAACCAGCGGTTATGGCTTGATTTAGGAGATGACTAAAGATATGTTCAATGACTGCCTTTTCTTTTAGTATACTCCAAGTTCAACTAAAAAGCCCTTAGAAACTGTAATCTAAGGACTTTGTCTTCAATCATGACCACCCGTCTAACGGGTGGTTTGAACAGGGGCTATAAGCCCACATCACCAGCCAGCGCCTAAAGACGCTGGCTTTCACTTTGTTCAAGCCTAACTGCTTTTGACTCGTCACTTGCCTCTTAAAGAGGCATTGGTATTACTTGCCATCATCCCTAAAGGGATCTTCGTACTCTTTTACGCTCAATTTATCTAGGGCGATGTCATGTTTTTCTTGTTCTTGGATATATTTTTTGATAGTGGCTTCGTTCAGTCCAACTGTGCTCACATAATAGCCCTCTGCCCAAAAATGGCGATTCCCAAACTTGTATTTGAGATTGGCGTGTTTGTCAAACATCATCAGGGCACTCTTACCTTTTAAGTAGCCCATGAAACTTGAAACGCTGATTCTTGGGGGAATACTAACTAGCATATGAACATGATCTGGCATTAAATGTCCTTCTATTATTTCGCCTAGACTCCTTCAATATTGATTATAGATTACTTTTCGTCTATACTTAGGGGTAAACACAATGTGGTATTTACACACCCACTTTGTGTGAGATAAACTATGTGCCTTTTGTGCCATATTTTGCTCCTTTCGCTTTACATTAGGCTTGAACACCTTTATTGTATCGCGTTTGGAGTTTTTTGGTATAACCAGCGATGCGCACCCGCATAGCGGGTGGTTTATTTGTTTCGCACCTGCGGAGCGAAACGGACTTAAAGTCACATAATCTGAAACAGCCTAACGGCTGTTTTAGGGTTCCTTACTCAATCATTCCGAGACAGAATGTTTAAGAGATGGATAAAAAGGTTGATAAAATCCAGATAAAGGTTTAGGGCTAATGAAACTGCCCAACCAGTTGGTACTTGACCATCTAGCTCGAAATAAACCTGTTTGATTCTTTGGTTATCCCAGGCAATAAGCCCCGCAAAAATAAGGACCGTCACAATGGAAATCACATATGACATGGCGCCACTTCCGATAAACACATTGACAACAGAGGCAATGATAATACCGATTAAAGCACCCATCAAGGCCTTACCGATCCCTGATAAATCTTTCTTAACGGTCACACCGATAATCGCCATAACAGCAAACATAACAGTCGCACTCAAAAGCGCCTGAAAAACTGTCGTCTGAGTATAACGGGCAATAATGAAGCTGAGCGTGTAGCCATTGACCAAAGAATAAATCAAAAACAAGGGCAGAGCCATCGGGGTGTTTTTGATCGCTGCTCTAGAGGCAAAAAGTACTAAGCCTAACTCAGCGAAGATAATCAAGTACAAACGCCAAGGAGAACCCGTAATCATGTTAACAAGATGGTTTTGGAAAACCGTTAACATCAAACCACTGACAAAGGTTGATAAACCGATGCCCATGGCAACAAATCCATAGATTTTGGCATAAAAACTGGATAAGCCAGTCTGTGTCTGAATAGCAGTATTGTTCATTCTAGCATCCTTTTTCCTTAACGTTTTAAAATGCGACGGTGGAACAGATGGGGGCGACGATGTTTAAAAGCCTCTGTATAGGGCGTTATCGCTTCTCGGACAGCCCAATATTTGTCCACTGTGGTCACGATATATGACTCTTTATAGCGGGGTGGCGCAATCGTTGCTCCCCACATATGTTTCAAAATGATATCTTCTTCTAACTTGTTAACCGTTGTAATTTTTCGAGCATTCCGCAAGGCAATTCGCGGATGAATCCAAGCATGACCTTTATTAAACTTAGTTGTCCGCCAATCATAATAAAACATGTCATGCATCACGCCACCACGAGCTGTGGATTTAGCGTCCCATCCAAATTTTTTAGCAATCTTATAACTGGTATAGGCGACATTGATCGAGTGTTTTAAGCGTGTTGAATGGTGATGATGAACAATCTGATCCATTCTCTTCATTCTGGGATTTTCAATCAACTGCCCAATGTATTCCATAAATTCTTTGTCTTGTGTATAGTGCATAGGCAAAACCTCACTTACAGATTCTTTCCTTTGGTCGCTCAACGATTGCGCTAACTCCCCGAAAAGAATCTCTATCATTATTATACCATTTTTAAGCCTAGATTTCTAATCGTGCGGTTCAGGACTAACCTGATATAAACGAGTAAATACCAGCTTAAACGATATGAAATAAGAGGATACCAGTAGCAACAGCCACATTGAGACTCTCCGCCCTTCCAGGCATTGTGATATGGGCCAATATATCAGCCTCCTGAGCCACTAGGTCACTGATACCTTGGCCTTCATTCCCCATAATAAGAGCAACATTAGCTGTCTTAGGCACCTCACGGTAATCAATGGAATGCTCAGAAAGTGTCGTCGCCACAAGTGGGATCTGGCAAGCTTTTAGTCTTGAAAGTGCCTCTGCAGTGTCTACTTGATAAATAGGTAGGTGAAAATGGCTACCCTGCATTGATCTCAGCGTTTTGAGATTGTAGATATCAGCAGTCTTTTCAGAAACGATGACTCCATCAAAGCCTGCTGCATCCGCTGTTCGAATCATAGTCCCAACATTCCCAGGATCCTGAACATCTTCAAGAACTAAGAAGCGACCTGTTAACACCTCTGGCATCTGCTGATTTGGAAGAGCAATAACCGCAACAACACCTTGAGGCGAAGGGCTCTCTGCAAGATCTTTCAACAGCTCAGCTGTTACCTGAACCGCTTGAGGATAATCCCTTACTTTGTCAGCTTGCTCCGGAATGACAAAGATTTTTTCAATATTAGCATTAGCGGCGACAGCTTCTTCAAAAAGGTGCCAACCTTCAATAAGATAGCTGGTTTTCCGGTATTTCTTTTGCTGTAATTTTTTGGCGTTTTTGATTGCATTATTAGCCCTAGATGTTATAATTTCCATAAGGATATTATATCATAAAGGAGGATGAACCTATGAAAAAAGTAAAAATGACCGCATCTGGCCGCGTTCAAGGTGTTGGTTTTCGTTGGGGTGTCTTGTCTCTAGCTCTTGAAATTGGAAATATCAACGGCCGAGTTTGGAACAACGAGGATGGTACGGTGACCATTTTAGCTCAATCTGATTATCCTGAAAAAATCAGCCAATTCATCCATGATATTCGTAAAGGACCAACTCCCTTTTCAAATGTTTCATACCTTGATGTGACCATGGCTAACTTTGAAGATTATAAAGATTTTAAAGTCAAACAATAAGTGGTTAAGACTTGTCTAACAGCTCTAAAAAAGGTAGAATAGAATAATATTATCTTAAAAAGGAAATTTTATTTGTGAAAAAGAAACAACTTCTACGTCTATTAGGCTTAGGCCTATTGGCTATGGTCTTTCTAGCGGGCTGTGTCCAAAATGAGAATGGTGTGCCGACAGGAGAAGGTTGGGTCTACAACCTTCTTGTAGCTCCTATGGGCCAATTGATTACTTACTTTGCTAAGGATCAAGGGTTTGGTTATGGGATTGGGATTATCTTGACAACCTTGATTGTTCGGGCGATTATCTTTCCTCTAGGGCTTTATCAGGCATGGAAAGCCAGCTCTCAAGCAGTGCGTCGCGAACACCTAAAACCCATTCTAGATCCTATTCAAGAACGCTTAAAAAATGCTAAAGACCAGCAAGAACAGCTTTTAATCCAGCAAGAAATGATGGCTGTTCAAAAAGAAAATGGTCTTTCCATGCTTGGTGGTATGGGGTGCTTACCTCTTCTTATCCAGATGCCTTTCTTTACAGCCATCTTCTACGCTGCCCGTTATACACCAGGTGTTTCTGAAGCGACCTTCCTAGGCATGGATCTTGGTAGTCCTTCTATTGTTTTAACTGTAATTGTAGGTCTGCTATACTTCCTTCAGTCTTACCTCTCCATGCTGGCAGTGGATCCAGACCAACGGGCACAGATGAAATCCATGATGTACATGAGCCCTCTCATGATTGTTTTCTTCTCCTTCACCTCTCCTGCAGGTGTAACCCTCTATTGGCTAGTTGGTGGTATTATTCAAATCGTCCAACAGTTGATTGTCAATTACATCGTACGACCATATCATAAGCGAAAAATTGCTGAGGAGTTTGAAAAGAATCCTCCTAAGGCGCGTCCTTCAACTGCTTCTAGTTACAAGAAGGATGTCACTCCAGCATCCAATAATCAAGCTGTTTTGCCTAATAAACCTAAAAACACTCAAAAACGCAATGCTGGTAAGCAACGCTCAAGATAACCATTATCCCTTTGGTATTTTTCCAAAGGGATTTTTGCTACTTCTGTTCTAAATAAGCGATAAGATCTGTCTCGTCTGCCCGCCAGTTGTTGTGATAGACCGACACTTGTTGACGGTTTTCAAAGTGGGATAAATAAGCTGTAGAACGGATAGCATACTTTTTAGAAAAAGCGCGATAAGACTTAGTAGAGATGCCTTTGGTATCTAAATGGTAGATTGTTTTATCAACCCTGTCCTTTACCTTTAATAGCTGTTCCTTAGCCAGTTGTGCATCGACATGATCCATTCGCCCCACGAAAAGATAGAAGGATCTTTTTGGCGAATGTTTAGTTTGACCTCATCCAAGCTCAATTACCTGAATGCCCTGTCCTCCGAAAAAGGGAAAGCAAAATCTTCTGCATGAATGCCTTTTAGAGACATAAAGCCGATTAAGACTGTAAGAATGATAATAAGTTTTTTCATCACAACTCCTTTCCCTTATCTATTCGTAAAAATCCAAAAAGAATGAGGACGAACAAGTATCCATCAGATAATGTTCGTCCCCACTCTTTTTAGAGGTATAAAGATCTTTTTAATACGGTAAAGGCTAGCGAAACTGCCTTAAGCCACTGCGTGTCGATTTTGTTCAATCCATTCGCGACGGTTGGAAATACTACCTAGCTTTTAAGCCTAATTTGCTTTTTCAACTTTGACGATTTTAACATCATAGCTTCCTGCTGGCGTTGGAATTGTGACGGTATCACCGACCTTGTTTCCAATTAAGGCATGCCCCATAGGGCTTTCATTTGAAATTTTACCTGCAAACACATCCGCAGATGCCGCACCAACAATGGTGTAAACTTCAGTTTCTTTTTCACCGACTTCTTGGATGGTAACCGATTTACCGATAGCAACCTCATCTGCAGCTACCGAGTCGCTATCGACAATTTCGGCGTTGCGAATTTGGTGTTCAATCGTTGAAATTTGACCTTCAACAAAGGCTTGCTCATCCTTAGCCGCTTCGTATTCACTGTTTTCTGAAAGATCGCCGTACGAGCGTGCTACCTTGATGCGTTCAACGATTTCAGGGCGACGTACCAATTTTAATTCTTCAAGTTCTTTTTCCAATTGCTCTTTCTCAGCAAGTGTCATAGGAAATGTTTTATCAGCCATTTTAATATGTTCTCTTTTCTTTGTTATGGTAACAAAACAAAACAATGTGACCGAGCACATCATTTTGTTTCTCTTTTTTATTCAGTTGTAGAAGATTGAATCTGTTCATTGACGTATGTCTGAACATTCACATTATGTTCTTCAATTGTATTGGCAAAGTAAACCTTACCGGTAGTCACATCCGCTACAAAGTAGAAGTAATCTGTCGTACTTGGTTCAATGGTCGCTTTGATGGCCGATAAGCTTGGGCTTACGACTGGGCCAGGCATGTAACCAAGATTAGTGTAGACGTTATAAGGTGATTCAATCTGAGTGTTGATCGTCGCATCTTCGACTAGGGAAATTTTCTCACCTAGCTTACCTTCTGCATATAAAATTGCAATATTTGATTGCAGAGGCATTCCCCATTGCATACGGTTATAAAAGACACTAGCAATATTCTTACGATCTTCATCAGAAGACCCTTCTTTTTCCACCAAGGATGCCAAGGTTAAAATTTGGTTAACGGTTTGTCCTTGACTCTGAATCGTTTCATAGTAAGTTCTTAGATTTGCATCCATAGCTGCCAACATTTGATCAACAATCTCACGAAGAGTTGTCTCATCTTGGTACTCATAGGTTGCAGGGAAGAGATAGCCTTCCAAACGATAAATCACACCCGAGTCAGCAGTCGGTAAACCTCCTAAGAGGTCTGGGTATTTCTCCTGCATTTCACTAATGAATGCCTCATCCGTTACAAGTTCCATAAACTCTTCTGAGGTATAAGGTGAAGCAGAACGATTAGATGATGCTGCATTCACTGAAATCGCTTCTGCAATTTGTTTTAAGGTGTAACCTTCAGGGATCGTGACTTTTCCTAAAGATGGTACCACTTCTTCAGCTGTCCCTTCTTGTTGAAGGGTTGCAATGATGTCATCTACAGTCATGCTCTTTTGCAATTGATGATAGCCACTTTGGAAGCCAGACTGGTTTTTGAACTTGGTATATAAATCAAAGACAGTAGCATTCTTAATCAGGCCATTTTTTTCAAGGGTCTGAGAGATATCCTTAACAGAAGAACCTTCTGGTATTTGGACTTGAACAAATTCAGTCGCATTTGCATCTACTGGAGCTAAACTATCTTTAACAAAGAAGTATCCGGCAACCCCAGTTGCTATTAGGACTAACAACAAGGTCGTGAAAATACCCACAACAAGCTTCTTAGCCTTAGATTTTTTCTTAACCTTTTTAGGTTTCTTAGGAGTTCTTTCAGGATTAGAAGAACGACTCAGTCTTGTCGGTTCAGCAACACCTGACGAAGCTTCTGGCTTTTCAGTAGCATATGAACGTTCCGATGAGACTGGTGGCTCTATTTTTTCCGTTTCCATAAACTCTTCTGTCGGATCAACCTCTGGTTTGAACGTCAAATCCACTTTGTGAGGGATTGCTTCTGGTTCAGCTTTAACAACTGGAACGCCGTGGTCAATTCCATCTGCTCCTTCGGATAAACGTCGTGCTTGTTCTGCTACGAAATCAGGGACTTCATTAGCTGGTCTAGCAGATGTTTCAGCCTTGGAAGAGGTCATCTTGGCAGCTAGTTCGGCCTTGAGGCGCTCAATATCCTCACTCACTACCTGAGTGGTATCTGTAGGTTGTGATTCCGTCGATAAGGGGTTGTTTTCAAAGACAGTTTCATCTGTCTCTTCAACCTGAGTTTTAAGAAGTTCTAAATCTCTTAGGATTTTCTCTTTAAAAGTTAACTCTTGGTCATTTGGATTTAATTTATCAGACAACGGCTAACTCCTTTCACACAATTACTAGTCATTATATCTTAAAAGCACTATAAAAGCAAGCCTTTTCACCTCTAAGGCTTGTTTTAACAGGTTTTTAAGGGCATCTCCAGGACATATTATACCAAGTACCTCCCCCGTGTGTAGAGGTCGACAAACCATTATCCTTGAACCCGTTCATTTCGTAATAAGGAATCAAATAGTCATGGCAGGTCAGGGTAATCCCTTGGCGTTCTTGAGCAACTGCAACATCCTTTAAGGCAGCAATCAACGCCGTCCCTACTCCTTGACCTTGATACTCCTTGGCAATAGCTAGAGAGGTTACCGCAATGGTACCGCCTTTCTTGGGATTGGGCAGAGAGCCTTGAAAAAGGTCATCTGTCAAAAAGTTTCCCTCAATCACAGGTCCTTCAATAAAGCCAGCTATTTCACCAGCAATCTCAGCAACCAAGAATGTGTCGCTATTGAGTCGAATATGAGAATGAAACGCTTCGACCGTTGACGCTTCTTCTGCTGAAAAATTCTGAAACTCGATGGCTATGACACGCTCGGTATCCGTCATTGTTACATGTCTAATGGTTATCATATGTTATTGAACATTCTGGGTTAGTCGAGAGAGGAGTTGCTCAAATGAATACTCATAGGATTGAATATCCCCTGCTCCCATAAAGACATAAACAGCATTGTCATGGTCTAGCAATGGAGACACATTTTCAACGGTCACAACAGAACCAGGTTTATGAATCTTAGCAGCCAAGTCTTCGACTTTTACATCACCATTATCTACTTCTCGTGCAGAACCATAAATTTGAGCAAGATAAACAACATCGGCCAAATCAAGAGCCGTGGCAAAGTCATCTAATAGGGCAATCGTGCGCGTAAAGGTATGCGGTTGAAAAATAGCTACTATTTCTTTTGTTGGATACTTCTGTCGAGCAGCATCGATCGTTGCCATTATCTCTGTCGGATGATGAGCAAAGTCATCAATAATCACCGTATCATTAACTTTCTTTTCCGTAAAACGTCGTTTAACACCTGCAAAGGAAATCAGATGCTCACGTACCAGGTTCAAGTCAAAGCCAGCTTGGTGAAGCGTTGCTATAACAGCTGTAGCATTCATGACATTGTGCTTTCCAAAGGTCGGAATCGCAAATTCACCCAACTCTTCCTGCTCAAATCGTACTTTAAAGCGAGATCCTGAGGTTGAACGTTCCATATCATAAGCCACATAGTGGTTCTCCTCTGAAAACCCATAATAATAAATAGGAGCGCTCGCTGTAATCTGACGCAGATGTTCATCTTCACCGTACACAAAGAGTCCTTTAGTGATTTGCTTGGCGTAATCATCAAAAGCATTACAAACATCTTCAAGACTGGTGAAATAGTCAGGGTGGTCAAAATCAATATTGGTGATAATAGAGTATTCAGGGTGATAAGGCATAAAATGACGCTCATACTCATCGGACTCAAAGACAAAATATTTGGCACTCTCAGAGCCACGACCTGTCCCATCACCAATAAGAAAACTTGTGTCAGTGATATGGCGAAGCACATGGGCAAGCAAACCAGTTGTCGACGTTTTTCCGTGAGCACCGGCAACTCCAAAACTCGTAAAATCAGTCATGAATGCGCCAAGAAATTCATGGTAACGGCGGTAGGGAATCCCGTGCTTTTCAGCATAGGCCACTTCAACATTATTAGCTGCCTTAAAGGCATTTCCAGCAATTACCTCAACATCATCTGTCAGATTTGCTTCTGAAAAGGGCAAAATGGTGATTCCTGCTTGTTCAAGCCCCCGTTGAGTAAAGTAGTACTTCTCCTCATCAGACCCTTGAACCTTGTGTCCCATTTGATGAAGCATTAAGGCTAGGGCCGACATTCCTGAGCCTTTAATTCCGATAAAATGATAGGTTTTTGTCATAGTTGTTTTCATTATTCAAAACGCGTCAAGTCCAGTTCTTGAGCGACTTTCTTCTTTTTCTTTTGCGTGTTTCCTTGGTAATTATAAACTTGACTGGTTTTTAGGAAATCATAAGTGTTCTTTTGAACTTTTGGTGTCTCTTCTACGATCTCTTCTGGCACATCTGGTTTTAGTTCCGCTAGAATATAGCTATCTTGCCTTAAGCGGTTGGCAGATCTTGTGAGATCAAACATTTGCTCTTTGTCCAAATCCCTTTGTGTTGGCTTGGGTTGAGGTAACTCCTTACTCTTAAAGCCGGGCTTATCAAAATTGAGGTAAGGGGCTGAACGTTTGCGTTTCAAATCCTCACGCGCTTGTGCCCGAGCCACTTGAGTGTATGAAAAGGCACTCTCTCTTTGTTTTTGACTAGGCTTCGGGTGAGAAGTTCTCATGCTTCTAGGAGCGCCTTCAGACGAGCCCCTTGCTCTTTCATAACCAGGCCTTGAATGGTCTTTAGATGTCAGGATAGATTCCCGATAAGAAAATGAATTCTCCTGATCAGTGCTAAACGATGGCTCATCATAAGGACCCTTAATATTTGAAATCAAATCCTTATCATCATAAAGGTTCATGACAGGTTGCTCACGCACCATTAATTCATCATCACCAATTAGAGGAAATTGTTCTCGCATATAAAGTCCTTTCTGAAGAAATAAAGTTAGAGTAACCCTTGTATCAATCGTTTTTCATTCTCGCTCCCTATTATATCGTATTTTAATAGGCTATGCAAAATCTACCGTATAGGAAGGCTGAGGATTTCACGGATATCTTCCGCACTGAGGCTCCCCCTAGTATCTTGACCGTCTAGAACTGTTGTAATCAGTTGACGCTTATTGTCTTGGAGGGCTTGTATTTTCTCTTCGATGGTACCTCTTGTTATTAAGCGATAAAATTCAACATTTTTCTGTTGTCCCATTCGATACGCCCGGGCAACAGCCTGATCTTCAACGGCAGGATTCCACCAAAGATCGACAAGGATAACTGTATCGGCTCCTGTGAGGTTAATCCCAACACCGCCTGCTTTCAAAGAGATTAGGACAGCATCGCGACTACCTGCATTAAAAGCTCGCGTAATATCCTGACGCTCATCTGATTTGGTTGATCCCGTAATAGTATAACTGGTCATGTTTAGGTTATCCAGCTCCTCTTGGATCAATTCCAACATCCCACGAAATTGTGAAAAGATCAGAACGCGATGATTTCCCTCTTGGATTTGGAGCAAGAGTTGACGCAGACTTTCTAACTTACCGCTATCCCCCTGATAATCAGGCATAAAGAGTTTTGGGGTATTGCAAATTTGACGCAAACGGGTAATAGCAGAAAGAATTTCAATTTTCTTACTATTGATTTCACTGTCACTTGCATCGCTTAAACTGTCACGAAGCTGTTGAATTTGAGCTAAATAAATAGCTTTTTGATCATCGGTTAATTCATTGATTTGATTGATTTCTTGAAGATCTGGAAGTTCTGTGAGCACCTCTTCTTTACGACGTCTAAGGACAAACGGTTGAATCATTCTAGCAACTTCCTTAGCGGTCAATTTGTTAAAGGCGCGCTTTGCTGGCAAAAGATCTGGCATGACAATCTGGAATATAGACCAGATTTCTGTCAGATGGTTTTCAATAGGTGTTCCAGATAGAGCAAAGCAGGATTTAGCTTCAAACTGACGTAAATGGTGTGCAATCTTAGTCTGATCATTTTTCATCACCTGAGCTTCATCTAAAATCAGGACGTCAAATTGCTTCTCTTGAAAAGCTTCAAAATCCTGGCGGAAGGAAGCATAGGAAGTCACAGTGATTTGATGGTCACCGGTCAGCAACTCCATTCGTTGAGCTTTTGAGCCATACGAAACCACCACATCAATATGCGGAGCAAACTTTTGAAACTCATCCTGCCAATTGTAGATTAAACTGGATGGCGCTAAAATCAAGGCCTTTTGCTCTGCTTTTAAACTATGAGATAAAAAGGCAATAGTCTGTAAGGTTTTTCCAAGCCCCATGTCATCTGCTAATATCCCACCTAATCCATAATGGGCGAGCATAGACAACCATTTAACCCCTAAAAGCTGATAATCCCGAAGGGTAGCATTAAGCTTAAATGGCTGCAACTCAAACCGTTCTGGAAATCTCAAATGGTCCATCAAACCTTGGAAAGCCCCTGAAAGATGAATGGAGTCCTCGCCTTCAAATTGTTGCGCCAATTGAAGGGCTGATAAGGTTGTCATTTTAAGAGCACCATTTGGCAATAGCTGGGCACGGAGATCCTGCAAGGTCTGATTAACCCTATTTGTCTCTTCGTCAAAAATGATCATCTTACCGGATTCAGTCACATAAAAGGATTGTTCAGACTGGAGAGCCTCATAAGCTGCCGAAATCTCTTCTTTCTTGACATCTTGAAAATCAAAGGCCACATCTAAGAAATCTCCTGTCAAGTCAAGATGAAGCCTTGCTTGAGAAGGACTAAATGTTTCTGTCACCGTTTCAGAAAGGACGACTTCTCCAAATTCTTCAAATGCTGGCAGCGTCCTTGTGTAAAAATCATAAAAATCTTGACTAAGAACTAATGGTTTCTCGCTGGTGAATCCTGGTTGAAAGCCATGAGATTGCATCAAATCATGAATGGCTGCTAAGTGCTGATAGTGAACTGTAAACGGCAAACTCTCTAGCATGGCTTGATCAGGAACCCAAATCTTATCAAAATCCAAAGCCATTTCTAAACGGATGGTGTCATTAGCCAAACGTGTAAATTCAAAATAAGCTCTGAAATCATGAATTTTAAAGTTTTTAGGAGCTTTTACAGTCCCCATCTTGTCTAAATCCAGCAAGAGCAAGGCCAACCGATCCTTGTCTTCGATGTCGACTTGTAGAACTCGCTGCCCTTCAGGGCTTAAAGGAATCTTTCTTAAAGCCTTTAACAGGGATTTCTGACGGCTGGTCAGACGGTAAAAGACTCCCTCTTTAAATAAGTAATGCTCCTGAAAAAAAGCCTGGTAGGAACACTCATGCATGGTTAAATCGATTAAGGTTTGCTCGACGACCACCTGAAAAGAAAAGAGAGGAGCTTCTCCAGTTAAAGCAGTGACTGTTACTTGTCGGTAGGTCTGCTCATCCAAAATCAACTGAAAATCAGACAGACCTTGGAGAAGTTTGAGACCTTCTTCAAAAAATCCTTCTGATAGTCGCAAATGACGACCAAAATTGGGTAGGTAAAAACTCGTGTCAAAATCAACAGCCTCAGGCAACAAACGGTTTAAAAACAGAAGAAGATCTTGGCTGGCCTGATCAAACTGTTCCAAATGGATTGGTTCGAAATAATTCTTGCCAATCTGGTAATCTTTGCCATCATTAAGGGTCTTTAAAAATGCCTTAATATCGCGAATGATATAAGACCTTGTATCTGGCATCCGTAAGATTTTCAATGTCCAAACCAACTGACGATCCAAAAGGCTATACTGGCCTTCTGCTTCGAGACGATAAAGCGTCTGATTGGTCTCCCCACCAAGTGGTAAACTATCCAAAAAATCACTGCCAACAGATTTCTGACGAGCTTCTTCTTGCAACTGTTCGCTACTTGATTGAACCTTCTCAGTTAGTTCTTGACCCGTTTCGTCATTTTTCAAATAGTATTCCATAGCGGCCAAGTGTTCACAGAACCCTTTTTTTCCAAAAAGTTCACAGTCACATTGAATTAAGCTATCTTCAAAACTAAAAATCAGGTGATGACCATCGATATCAGCAACAATGGTCTCGTCCTGGATTGTCATGTCGTTTAAGACTTGCGCCTCATAAAGAGCAATCCCTTGATTGCGGACATAACCAGGCATTAATCTACTCATAAAGTCTCCTTAAAGGTATCTCCTTATTATACCACAGTCCCAAAGCACAGGCTAGCAGAAACCATAGAAAAAAGCGCAAGACGCGCTTTTGAGTATCCTAAGTAATGGCAATATCCGGAATCCAGCTAGGTCAGCGAGGAGCTTTTGCATAAAGCAGCCAACTACAGACTATCGGGATCAAATTCAAGACAACAAAGAAGAGATACTGCCAGTAACCATTAGTGAAGGCAAAGAAGAGCCACCAGGCATTGGACAAGACAAATATCATCACAGCCAGTAACCAAATAGAGCGATTCTGACTCTTGTGCGCAAAATAAACCGCTAAAACACCCAGTAAAAAGACGAAAAGGTGGGGCACCATGATTACCAAATAAGCAAAAAGAAGCCAACCACGTTCAAAAGCCAATAAGAGAACAGCCGCCAGCACATTTAGAAGCAGGTAAAAGACCAGGTAGTTATTCAAGTATTTGAAATAGGGATTATCATAGCTCATCATATTGTTCACCTTTTCTAAAAAATAAGATTGGAAGCCTTTCCAATCTTATTTTACCATAAATTTTAATTTATTTCCGTTTGCGGGCAATCAGATGAATCGGTGTTCCTTCAAAGACAAAGGCCTTGCGGATTTGGTTTTCAAGGAAACGCAGGTAAGAGAAATGCATGAGCTCTTCTTCGTTAACAAAGACGACAAAGGTCGGTGGCTTGGTCGCCACTTGCGTCGCATAAAAAATCTTAAGGCGTTTGCCCTTGTCAGTCGGTGTTGGGTTAATGGCAATCGCATCCATGATCACATCGTTAAGAACAGCAGATGGAATCCGAGTGTTCTGGCTTTGGCTGATGCCTTTGATCATCTCTGGCAACTTATGCAGACGTTGTTTAGTCAAAGCAGAGACAAAGATGATTGGCGCATAAGCCAAATACTGGAAGTTATCCCGAATGTCATCTTCCCAAGCCTTCATGGTGTGGTTATCTTTTTCGATGGTATCCCATTTATTAACCACGATGATCATGCCTTTACCAGCTTCATGGGCAAAACCAGCGATACGCTTGTCGTATTCGCGGATACCCTCTTCAGCATTGATGACCATCAAGACCACATCAGACCGGTCAATCGCACGCATGGCACGCATGACAGAATATTTCTCAGTGTTTTCATAGACCTTACCGGATTTGCGCATCCCAGCCGTATCAATCATGGTAAACTCTTGGCCATCACTGTCTGTAAAATTGGTATCAATGGCGTCCCTGGTTGTTCCAGCAACTGGCGAGGCAATCACCCGGTCTTCTCCCAAGATGGCGTTAATCAGGCTCGATTTCCCAACATTGGGACGACCGATCAAGCTAAACTTGATGATATCTGGGTTTTCAGGCTCGATTTCCTGCGGAAGATTTTCCACAATGGCGTCCAAAACATCCCCTGTACCAATCCCGTGCACAGACGAAACCGGATAAGGATCGCCCAAACCAAGGGCATAGAAGTCATAAATGTCGTTACGCATCTCAGGGTTATCGACCTTGTTGACCACTAAAAGCACAGGCTTATTGGTCTTATAGAGGATACGCGACACGTACTCATCAGCATCGGTTAACCCTTCCTTACCTGACACCACAAAGACGATAACATCAGCCTCTGACATCGCAATATCAGCCTGATGCTTGATCTGCGTCATGAAAGGCGCATCCACATCGTCGATCCCACCAGTGTCGATAATCGAGAATTTTCGATTGAGCCACTCAGCCGTCGCATAGATACGGTCACGGGTCACACCCTCCACATCCTCGACAATCGAAATCCGCTCACCCGCGATTCGGTTAAATAAGGTAGACTTCCCAACATTGGGACGTCCGACAATTGCAATTGTTGGTAAAGCCATGAGGCCTCCCTTTCTAATTTGAAGCTTCCCCTAACACTAGGGGCTTTTGACAAATAGCAGAGCTGGGACCTTGCTCACCTCTGCGCTTTAAAGTAATTTCTGTTGTTTAAGATGCTCAGCCGTCACAGGACTCTCAGGTGCCCCAAACTGCTGGGCAATCCGTTCTGACCAAAGCTCCGTCTGACGAGCGCCGGCATACTCCGTCTGAACGGCGTCAAAATCATGGATAACTTGGGCATCCTGCTCTTGGTAACGCTCCTCAAAGACCACCGCTTCTAGCGGTAACCGTGGTTTCGCTGGGTTATGACGCTTGGGTACCCCTAAAGCAATCCCAAAGATGGGATAGGTATAATCTGGCAAATGCAACAGCTCAGATAGCTCTTTAGACGATTGACGGACCAGACCGATCATGACTCCACCGTAGCCCATGCTCTCTGCCGCTAAGAGGATGTTTTGCCCCACAAGAGCGGTATCAACCGAACTGATCAGCAGGTTCTCTGCACCATCTGCATGAAATTGCTCCGCATGGAGCTTGGTCGCTAACTCTGCTCGCTTAAGATCGCCGACCATCAACAAAAAGGTATCGCAAGACAAAATCCATGGTTGTTGCTGCAAATCGTAGATGGCCTGCTTGGTTTCTTGAGACCGAACCTTGATAATACTATACGATTGGAAATTTTTCCAGCTTGACGCCGCTTGGCCAGCTTTTAAAATCTCCGTCATATCCTCTTCAGGAATCACTTCCCCAGTAAAAGACCTCACTGAGACGTGCTTTTTCATAAGTTCTGTTAATTCTGTCATCGGCGATTAGCTCCTTTCAAATGCAAGGGTTTGGCTAAAAACTTGATCCTTTCCATCAACCGTTTGGCCTGCCAAGTCTCATCTCCAGAGCGACCATTGGCGAAATGACGCTCTAAATCCTCAAAACTAAAGTTTGAAGTAAAGAAGGTTGGCAACTCTTCCTGCATCCGGTGTTGCAAAATAACTTGAAGAACATCATCACGCAACCAGGCACTGAACTGCTCTGCACCAATATCATCCAAAACGAGGACAGGAGCCGATTTGATTTCATCAATCATGCCCTTGACATTATTACTACTGATAGCATTTTTAACATCAACAGCGAAACTTGGAAAGTGCAGTAAGGTTGTTGCTACCTGACATTTCTCAGATAGTTCTCGAGCCAAATAAGCCATGATAAAGGTTTTTCCTACCCCGAATGACCCATAAAGGTAAAGCCCAGGCTGGTAGCGTTCTTTAAAATGTTCCACAAAATCAGCCAAGTAAGCATAGGTCTGCATCCGATTAGGGTCGCTAAAGTCCATATCCTTAGCTGAAATTTGACGTAAACCCTTAGGTAAATTCACCAGTTTAATCCGCTGATTGATTGACTTTTGCGCCACAGCATCCAAGAGTTCCCGGGTTTCCTGATAGCTAACATCCGCATAGCCCTTGTTTTTAATGAGGACGGGACGATACCCTTTCATAATATAGCTCTCAGAGCCAGAGAGAAAGTTATCCCTTTCCTTGATGTACTCAAAAAACTTCGAGACGGAGCGGGTGATTTCTTCCGCAGACAACTCCTGCTGTGAAATAAAGGCTTTCACATCTGGGTCAGCCAAGGTTTCAGCCTTCAAGTCTTCATAGGATTTTTGTGCCTTGTTGGGTCTCGCACCCACTTGTTTGGCAATATCTAACATGGTTTAGGCCTCCTTGTCTCCAAGCATTCTGCGACGGAGTGCTTCCAGTTCTTCTAACTCTTCTTCGGTCGCCTCTGTCCGATAACTTTCCATACTCCACTCAGGGACATTGGATTTTGTTGACTTAGCATACGTCGATTGTTTTTTGTGTTCCTGAATTCTAGGCTCTTTCAAAAATGAAATCGCACCTTCAGCACTATTGATTTTATGATAGGACAACTCATTTCCAATTTTTAGAGCGTATTTCTCATTTAAATTTGCGCTATCAATCTTGTTAAAAGTAAACAAGACCAAAACATTGATAACAGGATCTAACAATCCGAGTTGCGCTATTTCTTTTAGAACAAGGCGTTCTGAACTGGTTATACTAGCTTGACGCGATTGCTTAATATCTGATAAAAATTCTAAAGAAGTCCGAGATTTTGCCCATTTAATGAGAGACTGCTCAGCCTCTGAAGTACTAACTGTTGTCTCAATCTCTTGATGAAGGGTATTTAACAACCTTTTAGTTGAAATAACAGAATTAATAGCCGTTTCCTTAGCCATTTGATAGGTCTCAAACCATGATTTTTTGGCTTTTTCAGCATACTGAAATAAAACCAAAACATCGTCTTTTTCATTAGCAAATCGAAGTGAATCTCTGGCCATCATCTGCTTAAAATGAATCAAGTCAAAATCATCTTCAGAAATAGAAACCAGCTTTTCTTCTATATCAGAAACAACTTGAAAAACATCGGTCGCCTTTTTGTTTAAAGACTGATAATCATCCTTTTGGGTTATTTTCAAACGATTATAGGCCACTTCACCAATCTTTTTCTCAAGTAAATGCGAAAAAATATGATGATTAAGGAAGGACTCATTAGTTAATGCTGGCTTTAAAACAATAGTATAGATATGATCCTGAGCCAAAGACAAACTCACTAATTTCATAGCAGTTAACTTATCTAGGGTCGCCTCTAAACGATCTATCCCCACGTTTAAATGATTTAGAATATCACTAAGTAGATGCTCCTGAGTCCCATAATCATAAAAAGAGATTAAATAAGTATAAAGGGCTAGACCCTCTGAACCAATTAGCGGCAAGTAACACTGTCCTAAACTAACCCCATCAAGATGAACGAAATTTTGTTTTACAAACCTAAAGGTATCAATTGGTTTCATTCGTTAGCCTTGTTTTCACTTTCTTTATTACCATAAATGACTTCTTTTAATAATGTTTCTAATTCAGCAACATCCTTAAAACTTCTATATACACTAGCGAACCTCACATAGGTAATCTCATCCAAATTGACAAGCTCATCCATAACAAGGCTACCAATGATATCACTTGAAACTTCACCATCATGCTGGCTCCTAAGTTTTTGTTCTATTCGATTAACAATCTCGTCAATTTCAGTGCTTGACACCGGCCTTTTCTGAGCCGACCGAATAATACCATTAAAAATCTTATCACGGGAAAACTGCTCTCGATTGCCATCTTTTTTTACAACAACAAGAGTTTTTTCTTCTACCCGCTCATAAGTTGTAAACCTATAACGACATTCTTCACATTCACGTCTTCTCCGAATCGTATTACCATCTTCAGCCTGTCGACTATCAATAACACTAGACTTAATACCGCTACATTTAGGACAACGCATTGCTTTCCCTCCCTTTACTAATATCTCCTTATTCTACCACAAAATTAAAAAGAAAAAAAGCAAGTCGAAGACTCACCACTCTACAAAATAAAAAAATCGGGAAGACAGGATTCGAACCTGCGACCCCTTGGTCCCAAACCAAGTACTCTACCAAGCTGAGCTACTTCCCGATACATAAAACTCTCG
>NZ_JAUSTM010000005.1 GCF_030812835.1 Streptococcus moroccensis | reverse complement strand
AAATAACGCTCAGCGATTGTCAAGTGCTTGCCTTTTAGTGTATAATGATGTTGCATCTCAGGGAGCCTTTCTAGTGTGTTTGTGGTGAACTACATGATATCTCTCTGAGGTGTTTTTGTATACTTTTTTCTCAACTTGAAAGTGGCTAACTTCATTTTAGAACTTTCGATAGCTGTTCTTTCTCCAAGTCCTTAAGCTTGACAGAAACGATTTTGGAGACGCCAGATTCTTGCATGGTCACCCCATACATGGCATCCGCAGCAGCCATGGTTCCCTTTCTGTGGGTCACCACGATAAATTGGCTAGACTTATCAAATCGGTTGAGGTAATCCCCAAAACGCTTGACATTTGCTTCGTCTAGTGCCGCTTCCACCTCATCTAGGATGACAAACGGTATGGTTTTGACACGGATGATGGCAAATAGCAGAGCTAAAGCCGATAGAGCTTTCTCACCACCAGACATGAGATTCAAGGACTGAATCTTCTTCCCAGGGGGTTGCACAGAAATCTCAATACCTGCTGACAGCAAATCCGATTCAGTTAAAATGAGATCCGCTGAGCCTCCGCCAAACATTTGCCGGAAGGTTTGTTGAAAGGAAGCACGAATGGCCTCAAAGGTTTCCTGGAACCTTTCCTTAACTTCTTGATCCATCTCTTGAATCGTATCAAGAAGAAGGTTCTTAGCAGAAAGGAGGTCATCCCGTTGACTATTAAGAAACTGGAGACGCTCACTGACTTCTTCAAACTGAGCAATGGCATCCAGATTGATTGGTCCTAGACGACGAATTTTACCTTCAAGTTGCTTGAGCGTTTGCTCTGCCTGAGCCAGATTGTCCAGACTTTCCGCTTCTGCCTCTGCAGCTTCAAAACTGAGTTGGAACTGCTCTGTTAACTTTCCTAAAAGACTGCGTAAACGATCTGATAAATGCTCGATTTCTGCTTCTAATTTTGTTTGAGATCGGATCAGTTCTTCATTCTTACTTCTAGCCTCAGTCATTCGCATAGCCAAGTCCTCAGACTGACCATCGACATCCTCCAGCTCAAAACGATGGCGAATTTGTTCTTGCAAAAGGCTATCTTTTCGAGCCTGACTTTCAGCCAACTGGGTCGTCAGGCTAATGTTATCTTCCTGTGTCAATTGAGTCGCTTTCCGAGCAATGATGGCTTCTAAGCTTGTCATGTCGTCTGAAAGTCGCGTCATTTCCTGAACTAGGCGAGTTTCTTCAGTTTTAGCGAATTTGACTTCACCCTTGAGCTGACTTTCTTGCACACGCGCTTGGGAAAGATCATTATTTAAGTCACTGAGACGGGCTTCAATAGTATCCTTATCTCCCTTGACTTGCTCAATTTGCTTACTGATAGTCTCTTTTTGTTCAGAAAGACTCACTAACCTCTCCTTAAGGCTACCTCGATTAGCATCCAGTTCCTTTAAGTCAGATACTCCATTTTCTTGGACATGGAGGGCGATCAGATTTTCTAAATCTGAAACCTGCTTGTCCTTATTTTCTTGCTCCAAGGCACTTTTTTGTTCGGCTAGGCGGGCAGTTTCCCCTCGCTGTTTTAGTTGAGACAGGATTTCTTCTTGCGCTTGCAAGGAGGATTTGTGCTCTGCAACCTGACGCTCCAATTCTTTTAAGCTGGCCTGCAAGGTTGTTATTTCAGCTGTCAGTTGCTCCAACTCTGGTTTAATAAAACTGCTATTATTTTGACGGTTTGCACCACCGGCATAAGCACCACCTGGACGAATCTCAGAACCATCCAAGGTCACTATTCGGACCTGAAAACGAGTTTGCCGTGCAGCATGATTGGCCTGCTCTAATGTTTCAAAGATAGCTGTTAGCCCTAATAAATTCTGGAAAATGTTGGCATGCTCTCGGTCAAAACGAACCAGGTCAGCAGCCATGCCCAAAAAACCCGACTGTTGGCTAATCCTCGCTTGGTTATGGTCAGATAGATAACGAGGTTTAATTGTTGTAAGAGGCAAAAAGGTTGCTCGACCCTGGCGATTTTTCTTAAGAAAAGCAATGGCACGTGTAGCAGCTTCCTCATTAGCAACAATAATGTTTTGACTGGCGCCGCCAAGCGCGATCTCTAGGGCTGTTTGATACTTGGTTTCAAAACTCAAGTGGTCGCTGACTGCACCGACAACATCGCCTAGGCGTGATGCCTCTTTTAAAACACTGCGGACCCCTGCATAAAAGTTACTGTGATTTTTAAGAATGTGTTGAAGACTCTGTTCACGGGCCTGCTTTGTTTTCAGCTGGTCCAAGACAGAAAACATCGCCTCCTGCGCTTCCTGATAGGTCTGATTCAAGATTACTTGCTTTTGACTAGCAGTTTGATACTCTGCTAAAAGCTGTTGAACACTAGTTTTGGCTTTATCAAGAGCTGCTCGACTGTTCTTCTGTTCTTCTAAGGCTCTTTTGAGGTCATCTTGCCATTTCGCTAGCTCAGCGGCTTGAGATGCAGAAGCTTGGCGTAAATGCTCAGCCTGATTATCGAGAGCAGTTAGCTGGTTTGAAGTTTCCGCCTCTTCTTGCATGAGTAAGACAAATTTTTCACGCAAGGTTTCGATGACAGTATCGGGATCCTCTGAAAAGTTTTGAATTTCTACCGATAGGTGCTCAATATTTTCTTCGACCTCAGCTAGCTGAGCTTTAGTCGTCTCAAGGATTTGCTGTTTTGCAGCTAATTCAGCTTTCGTTGCAGCTTCTTGCTCTTTCAACCGTTCTAAGCGCTCCTGAGCTTCAGCTTTAGTGCTAGCATTCTGGTTGGCTTCCAATTCATGAAGGGCAATTTTCCCTTCCAAATCAGCGATTAAACCTGTTAAACGCACAAGGTTTGATTGGAGAGCCTCTCCTTTTCTTTGTAAGTCCTGACGTTTACGCTTTAAATCCTGGTTCTCCTGCTCCATCTGATCTTGCTGGCCATAATAGGTTTTCAACTCTGCTTGGACTTGAGCGAGGGAAGCTTCTTGCTGTGTTAATTGTGTTTTGTTGCCTTTAATTTGTGCCACTAAAACATCGAGGTACAGTTTTTGGCGTTCATCATCTAGGGTGAGAAATTGTTTGGCAGTTTCGGCTTGTTTGGTTAGGGGGCCAATTTGCCCATCCAACTCATAAATAATATCTTCTAAACGATCTAAGTTGTCCTGCGTTTGATTGAGCTTGCTTTCCGTTTCTTTTTTTCGAGTCTTATACTTGAGAACACCAGCTGCTTCTTCAAAGATAGCCCGCCTCTCTTCGGGCTTGGAGTTAAAGATAGCTTCAACACGCCCCTGAGAAATGATCGAAAAGGAATCGCGTCCTAGACCAGTATCCATGAAAAGATCATGAACATCTCGAAGCCTGACTTTTTTCCCATCAATCAGATATTCACTATCTCCATTGCGGTAGATTTGACGTTCCACCTTAATCTCAGAACCACGATCTTTAATGAATTGGTCCTTATTGTCAAGGACAACGGTGACCGAGGCAAAGTTTAAGGGTTTACGATTTTCCGTCCCTGCAAAAATAACATCAGGCATTTTGCCTCCACGGAGGCTTTTGGCAGAGGATTCTCCCAACGCCCAACGCAGACTTTCAGTGATATTGGATTTGCCAGAACCGTTTGGTCCTACAACTGCTGTCACCCCCTGATCAAAAACGACCTTGGTCTTATCCGCAAAGGATTTAAAGCCCTGCATATGAATTTCTTTTAAAAACATGTCTATTTCCCCTGCTCAACCGCATGCTGCGCAGCCTGTTGTTCCGCGATTTTTTTAGAGCGACCTTGGCCCTGACCGATGACTCTGCCATTGACCCGAACTTCAACTTGAAAGACCTTATCATGCGCCGGTCCTGTTTCGTCAACCACCACATACTCGATATCTATTTCTCCGTTGACTTGCAGCATCTCCTGCAGTCGAGTCTTGTAGTCTTCAACTTTTGCAAACGTTCCTTGTTCCAACTGTGGAATCATAACTTTGTAAAGGAAGGCTTCGACAGTCTCAATGCCTTTATCCAGTAATAGTGCCCCCAAGAAGGCTTCAAAAGCATCTCCTAAAATGGTATCCCGATCACGCCCTCCAGATTTCTCTTCCCCCTTTCCTAACTTTAGAAATGGGGCAAATCCACAAGCACGCGAAAAGCCCGCTAGACTCTCTTCACGAACGAATGTCGAGCGAAGTTTTGACATATCGCCTTCAGGCCTATCGGGGTATTTTTGGTAGAGGTATTGGGAAATAATTAACTGTAGAACAGCGTCTCCTAAAAATTCCAAGCGTTCATTATGTGAAATTTTTAAGAGGCGGTGCTCGTTAGCATAAGATGTATGAGTAAAAGCAGTTTCTAAAAGAGATAAATCATCAAAACAGATTCCATAATCTGCCGTGAGTTTGCTGTTCAGTGTTTTCATGTTTCTTCCTTTAAGTCGTTATTAATACAGTACTCATCCATTATACCACAAAGAAGGAGATCAGACAGGTACAATTCTTACCTATCTGCTCCCCCTCCTGGTTTAAATGTCTGTTAGTGATGTCGCTTCATCAGGTGAGGTGTCAAAAAGTTGAAAATCAGTCCCGACTCGCATGTCGGCCTGGGCCAACTGATTAAACACCGTCATATGAGCCAGCTCCTTGATGTTGTTTTCCTTGGACAGGTGACCGAGGTAGATTTTCTTGGTTTGGTTCCCCAAACTTCGAATCATAGCCTGCGCCCCATCCTCATTACAGAGGTGGCCGATATCGGATAAAATCCGTTGCTTGGTTCGCCATGGGTAGCTTCCTGCCCTCAAAATCTCAATATCATGATTGGCCTCTATCAAGTAACCGTCAGCATTTTCAATCATACCAACCATCCGGTCACTGACATAACCCGTATCAGTTAACATGACAAAGCTTTTGCCATCTTTCATAAAGCGATAGAATTGTGGCGCAACTGCGTCATGACTCACACCAAAAGAAGCAATATCTAAGTCCCCAAAGGTCTTCAACTCATCCCGCTTAAAGATGTGCTTCTGCTCATTGGGCACTGCTCCGATTAATTGCCGTTCATCTATGGCCTTCCAGGTTTCCTCATTGGCATAGAGGTCAAGGCCATGCTTACGGGCCAAGATACCAACCCCTTTGATATGGTCGCTGTGCTCATGTGTGATAAAAATAGCATCCAAATCAGCTGCTGTTCGGTCAATATCATTTAGCAATTGCTCTACTTTTTTTCCTGTTAGTCCAGCATCTACTAATATTTTTTTTTGGTCTGACTCTAGGTAAAATGCATTTCCTGTCGACCCAGACGCTAAAATACTATACTTAAACCCTTTCATTCAACGTTTCCATCATTTCTACTTTGTCTAAAACTTCCGTATCCTCCCAATCACCTGAGATTGATTTGTCGTAAGGCAAGACCATGGTGAAAGTTGAGCCCTTCCCATAATCACTCTTAGCCCAAATAAAGCCTTGATGAGCCTTGATGATTTCTTTAGATATCGCTAAGCCCAGTCCTGTACCCCCTTGCGCCCGACTCCGTGCCTTATCTACCCTGTAAAAGCGGTCAAAAATCTTAGGCAGATCCGTTTTTGGAATCCCAAGACCCTCATCGGCCACAGAGATAATCAATTGACGCTCTGTAGTCTTCATAGCGATGGTAATGTTACCCCCATCAGGAGAATACTTAATAGCGTTATTGACAATATTATCGATAACCTGTGAAATCTTATCAGTATCAATCTCGATCCAAATGGGTTTTAGTGGGTACTCTCTAATAATCGTATAATTTTTCTTATCTTCTTGGTTCTTAATTTGGTCAAAACGATTCAGTATAAAGGTCATAAAAGCTGTGAAATTAACCAATTCCAATTCCAGTTGAATATTTTTATTGTCAAATCGTGACAGGTTCAGAAGGTCTGTCACCATCCGCATCATGCGGTTGGTTTCATCCAGAGAGACCTTGACAAAGCTCGGTGCAACAGCATCGTTTAAGGCCCCATCGTTTAAGGCTTCCAGATACGATTTGACTGAGGTCAATGGTGTTCTTAACTCATGGCTGACATTGGAGACAAACAATCGCCGTTCACGTTCTTCCTTAATTTGCTCGGTCATGTCATGAAGGACAACAACAAGTCCAGCCGTAAAACCAGATTCCCTCCGAATCGGCGCTAAACTTGCCCGCAGAGTTATAAATTCCCCGTTTTGACTCATGTGATCGATAAACAGTTCTGGTGTTTTTTTAATCAAATCATTGAAACTATATTCCTCAGGAAATTCCAAAACATCCATAAGGAGAACATCCCCCGTAGCTGTCTGGTCTAATAGCCCCAACTGCCTTTTAGCAGACTCATTGATCAGAATAATTCTACCCATCCGATCTGTCGCGACAACCCCGTCACTCATGTAGGTCAAAATGGAGGAGAGACGGTTTTTTTCTTGCTCAAGGGAATCCTGAGTCAGACGAATAACCTCAGACAAATCGTTGAGGTTATTGGTCATATCTGTAATTTCTGGGCTCCCTAAAACATCGAGCACCTCGGAATAGTCTCCATGAATAAGCTCCTGCACCTTTTGATTTAAGAGCTTAATTTGCTTGTTATCCTTATAGTTTTCGACAAGGAGAAAGCTGATAATGGCCACAAAGCCGATCACGATGACGGTAAAGATGAAGCCCTGAGAAAAGATAAAAAGTTTTAATTGTTCAATCATTGGTTTTAATGTAATACCCAACGCCTCGGCGTGTCAAGATATACTCAGGACGACTTGGTACATCCTCGATTTTTTCTCTTAAACGACGCACAGTCACATCAACCGTTCGCACATCTCCAAAATAATCATATCCCCAGACTGTTTCTAAAAGGTGTTCACGAGTCATTACCTGTCCCATATGAGTTGCCAAGTGATGGACCAGTTCAAATTCACGGTGTGTTAATTCCAAATCTTTTCCATTTTTCCGCACTAAAAAGGCATCTGGTAAGATTTGTAAATCGCCAACAATAATTTCTGTAATCTGTTTGCCATCAGCTTCTGGTGCTTGTTCTGACAATTCGCTACGACGTAAGAGTGCCTTAACCCGCGCTTGCAGTTCTCTATTTGAAAATGGTTTGGTTACATAATCGTCTGCCCCGATTTCAAGACCGATTACCTTGTCAAATTCACTGTCTTTTGCTGATAAGACAATGATAGGAACATTGCTTGTTTTACGAATGGTTTTGGCGACTTCAAGCCCATCTAACTCCGGAAGCATCAAATCCAAAATTAAAATATCAGGTTGTTCCAGATTAAACTGCTCCAGAGCCTCACGACCATCAAAGGCTGTGACCACCTCATAGCCTTCACGTGTCATGTTAAATTTAATAATATCTGAGATTGGTTTCTCATCATCAACTACTAAGATTTTTTTCATAAAAGATTTCCTCAGTCCATAGTCATTCTATCTACCCATTATACCAAATTTTTAGCTAAATAGCTGATTTCTGCCCCTTGTTACTATCCTTTAACATTCCGTTAATCTTCGTCAAGAGTTGCTAATAAAATGTCATAAGCCGTTAAACCTTCAGGAGCTTGGCGAACGACGTCCAAAGTGTCATCATTAAAACTCATAGAAGCTGACGTTTGACCATCCAGTTGGCCTGATACAAGTTCTTCAATCGTGACCATGATCATCCTCACTTTCTTCCCTCTAATAATAGCAGAAAAGCCCTAATATTCACAAAATAAAGACTTTGCTAAATCGCACATAAACACTTGAAAGCGCTACCACAAAACGTTATAATAGGCCTGTAAGAGATTATTTCCTATCCTTGAAACCAATGCAAAAAACAAATGAGATTGGTTGATGTCTTGCTGAAAGACCTTATCAGGAAGTTGCAATCTAAATCATTTCTCTTTCGTTTTAGCATTCAAGGACGTTTTCGCACTCATGCCTTCTGAAAGGAGTTCTGCATGCACAAACAGTTGCTTCAAGATAAACGATGGTTTGCCATCTCAGGATTTATTGCTTTTCTCTTGTTAAGCATCATCCCCTTGATTTTTGTTCAGCCAGGAATAGTCATTATCGGTCTACTCTTTATTAGCTCCTTATTTGGCTTAGGCGCCTATGTGAACGACCAATAACCCTTAAGTTAGCTCAACAAGCGGTCCGTGATGCCCTTTAAAACTCAATTGAAACGATCTAGAAATAGAGAAGGTTAGGATAAAAAAGTCCTAGCCTTCTTTTAGTTATTCATTCAATTGACTTCAAAAAGAGGCTGGGACAAAAGTCCTAGCCTCAGATTGAAGACAAAGTCTCTTTTGAAACTTTCCTTAGGTTTCTCGCTTTCTAGTTTTCGGGCTCCAACTTAAAACGATCCACTGGATCGTTTTAACAGACGGTAGCGACTCCCTTCGGACGTCTGACTCAAGCTATCGCTTGGTCTATTTCCAACCTTTAACAGTCTCCCAGACTGTTAAAGCAAACCTAAGTTTTGAGCCTTCTTCGCTTTTTCATTTCCAAGCTCAGACCTGAAATAGTCCACTGGACTCTTTCACCCCAAAACTTCCGAGTGCCTGAAACGCAATAGCTTCAGGCACTTTTATCACAGCGGAAAGTTTCGATAATTGCTAATTGCTCGCTTAGCTCGCAAAAAATCAACTCTTTAAATCCTTGAAAGAACTTCGTAATGTCCTGTTGACAGAAAACTAGGGTTTGTCTACGTCCTCAGGCTGGGACAAAAGTCCTAGCCTCCTAATAATTTATTATTAGTTAAACATGACGCAGTGGTTGGGAGTAACACTCACTGGTTATTCCAGTTTTAGTGTTACCCCTGCATAGGTCATTAGGTGCTTTAGCACCAATGAGCCACTGCTGAGTGGCCTATAATGCGCTGATTTTATCAGCTTTTACAGCCCTACTCAACTGTGCGGGGGGTAGGACGACAAAATCGAACCTATTCGGTTACTGATTTTTGTCCCACTCCCTTTCTTACACTTAAAGAAATGATTTTGAGGTTGATCTGCCTACTGTTGGTTCATCATTCTTAGGCTAATCTCAAAATTCATCATGTCCCCTTCATTAATTTGGCGCAGAGTTTCATCTAGTTCTTCATCAAAACGCTGTAAAGCTTGCTGACTTTTGACCAAGCGCTCCTCAGCCTGATAGTAGGCTTTAGGGTCTGCTTTGATTTTCAAATACCCTTCTAAGATGTCTTGATACCTGGCCATATTAGCCTCATGAACCGCTAAAAGTTCCTGCTGATTGGGCAAGTTCTTTTCAAGCATTTTTTGCCGTATCTGGGCATCATCTTGTTGAATATTTGATAAAATTGGCCAAATTTCAGGAACCTGCTTTTTTAACTGGACAGCTGTCAGACCTTGAGCCTGGCCAGTGCTGGTTGATAATTGTGGGCGCTCAACGACGCCTTGGGTGGGTAACAGCGCTTGAGATTCTTCCACTAAGTCCCAGGCTGACTGACTTAAATCAAGAGGCAAGCGCTGGTCATTGCTTTTTAGCAGTTTCGACAACTCTGCCATATCCGCAGCAACTTGTTGTTGCAAGCGCTGGTAATCTGTCGGAAATTTTGCTGCAGTCGTCATGCTTAATTGCCTTGTATTAGAAGAGAGTCGTGTTGTTAAGAAGCTCAACCGTGCCTCTAAACGTTTTCGGCTTGATTGTTTTAGAAAGGGAACCGATAACAGGCCTACAGCGAGAACAGCACCAATGACAAGTATATATTCCATGCCCTACTCCTTGGATTAATAGGTTCTTCGTGTGCGACTGGCAAAGGCCTTAAGAAAGAAGAAGATCAAAAGGCCAATACATAGCCAGGATAGCACAAGAATGACTGAACTAGCCCCAGTATATAAACTAGATGGTGCATTCTTACTGGCAATCCCTGCAAAAGCCCAAATCAAAGCTAACAATGTCAGTGGATTTTGCGTCTGTCCTTGCACAAGGTAAGCAAGGCCGACTATAGCTATCGCCATCACAATGGCAAGAGTCACGCCGATAAAGCCCTGTCCTGGAACACCCAGTTTAACCAGAAAGGCCATTGCATTGGCAAACCAAGCTGCAATTAACCATCCTGCATGCAAGCCATGAGTTAGCCTCATTAGCCACAGAGCTGGAGAATTGGTAAAGGCATTGATTTTGGTATTGATCAAGACCAAAACAACCAGATAAAAACTAATGACCAAAAGGGATAAAAACAGCCAATTGTTGCTCCAACAAATGATCCAAGCTATATTGGCCAAAATCCACATTACATTGTAGGGTGCAATCGCCTGTTGAATATCTTTTAAGGGGTGTTTTCTCTTAATAAAAGGATAGGCTAAACTGACAGCAAATAAGAGATAAATCACTCCCCAGATTGAAAAGGTAAAGTAATCTGGGGCCAGGACATTGTTATAGCGATCAGAAATTTGTGCCTGCGTGTAAGGCAATAGCTTTCCTTGCGAGCTTAAGGCATTCAGTAAAATGGATAGGAGAAACAAGCCGATACTAGCATAGTGACTTTTCTTAATCATAACAACCTCCTTATGGTCTTAGGGAAATAGGTAAACAATAATCAATTAGCATAGTCAGAGAGGAAAATGGAGCCAAAGAGAGTTATTTTACAAGCATCTGTGGATTTAAAGGTTTGCGATTGATCCTTTCTCTATTTCGAGTAATCAATCTGACCCTTGAAGTCTTTTAGCCTACAAATGACTCTCACGTTCTGCAAAAACTTCCTTAGCTAGGCGAACTAACTCCGAAATGAGAGCAGGATAGGCTATGCCCATATTATCCCACAAGAGAGGGTACATGGACCACTGAGTGAAACCTGGCATAGTATTTAGCTCATTTAAGAAGATTTGCCCATCTTCAGTATAGAAGAAATCGCAGCGTGATAGACCCGTCCCCCCGATAGCAGCAAAGGCTTGAGCAGCATAGGTTCTCATTTTTTGAGCCACTTCTTGGTCAACTTGAGCTGGGATGGCCATGGTAATCTTATTGTCGATATACTTAGCATCATAATCGTAAAAGGCAACGTCCTTCACAACCTCACCGGGTTCTGTCGTTCCTATGTCATGATTGCCTAAGAGACCAACCTCGATTTCACGGGCAGTGACACCTTGTTCGACCAAGACGCGACTATCATAGCGAAAAGCCAAATCAAGCGCAGCGTCTAATGCATCTGCAGTCTCAACCTTAGAAATACCGACACTTGATCCCATGTTTGACGGTTTCACAAAAACGGGATAAGTCAGACGATCATTTATTTCAGCGATTTTAGTTTCACGATCATGGCTAGCGGACAGGGCAACGTAAGCTACTTGCGGAATGCCTAATGTGCCAAGGACCTGTTTGGTCGCAATCTTGTCCATGGCCAGACTGGACGCCAAGACAGTTGTCCCAACATACGGAAGTTTTAAAACCTCTAAAAAGCCTTGCATAGAACCGTCTTCACCCATAGGACCATGAAGCAAAGGGAAGACAACTGCTCCTTCTTCATAGATAGCAGACGCAGGTATCTTCTTCTCCCAATCAATGGTCGTATTGGTCATCAAGTGTTCTTCTTCTGCTGGCGTCGTTTCAAAAACTTGAGTTTTAATAAATTCGCCCGATTGGGTAATGAAGTAGGTCTTCACTGTAAATTGGGCATAATCTACCGCGCGCGCTACACTTTCTGCCGATAAAACCGATACTTCTCGCTCAGCAGAGCGACCACCATAAAGTAAAATTAATGTTTCCTTAGACATAGTCGTTTCCTTTTTTATAATTCTGTTCGATTCTGAATAGCTCTTAAGAGCGTTAATTCATCTGCATATTCAATATCAGCCCCAACCGCTAGCCCACGCGCCAGTCGTGTGACCTTGATGCCAGCAGGTTTTAGCACACGAGAGATGTACATGGCTGTTGCTTCTCCGTCAGCTGTGGCATTAGTCGCGATAATGACCTCAGTCACATCACTCTCCATTAACCGACTGATCAAGCTTTTGAGGTTGATGTCATCAGGTCCAATCCCATTCATGGGTGAAATCAGCCCTTGCAAGACATGGTAGAGACCGTGATATTCTTGGATATTTTCCATGGCTGACACATCCCGACTATCTTCCACAATTAAAATCGTTGTGCGATCTCGAGACTCGTCTGCACAGATAGCACAAGGATCCTCATCGGTCAGATTACCACACTGACTACAGTAGGTTAATTCTCGCTTAGCTGATAAGAGGTTCTTAGCAAAATCATTGACATCTTCATCTGACATCCCAATCGTGTAAAAGGCTAAACGCGTCGCTGTTTTGATGCCAATACCTGGCAACTTGGAATACGAATCAATCAATTTTGCAATTGGAGTTGGATATAGCATAAAATTCCTTTAATTCATAGGGTATAGTTGGTGATACAGGTTAATAATATCACGCATGATATAATGGCTCGTTTTTGAGTTCAAATCCGTGACATGTGGCAGAACAACAGCCACAGCAATCTGAGGCTTATCGCTAGGCGCATAGCCCACAACATTGGTATTGATGGCCTCTTGCTGTTTTCCG
Source organism: Streptococcus moroccensis (assembly GCF_030812835.1). Classification (GTDB taxonomy): domain Bacteria; phylum Bacillota; class Bacilli; order Lactobacillales; family Streptococcaceae; genus Streptococcus; species Streptococcus moroccensis. Next base: position 111,856 of record NZ_JAUSTM010000005.1, on the reverse strand, counting down.
TCCTTATCAGTGACAAAGGTTTCAGCTGTTCCTGTCTTGGCAGAAATAGTAACAGTAGCCCCCTGTCCGATCGACTTACCGGTTGAATAGCTCGATGGGTTATTCACCACTTGGAAGAAGCCGTCCTGTATCAAGGCCATATTCTCTGGTGAGATGCCAACCGTGTTGAGGACTTGAGGCTGTATAGCTTGAACCAACTCGCCTATCTCTTTTTGCGAATCATTTGCATAGATTCCTTCGACCAGATGGGGGGCAATGCGCTGGCCACCGTTAGCTATCGTTGCCACATACTGAGCCATTTGCATTGGGGTATAGTTATCAAACTGCCCAAAACTGTTGGTTAAGTAGTGGCCAAGATCATAGTCCTGAGGGATAAAGCCAGCCGATTCAATCGGCAAATCGATTCCCGTCTCAGCCCCAAGACCATACTGAGCAAAACCATCTCTAAGCTGTGACATGCCCTGAGCGAGTTGCCCTGTAGCCACTGTCATATTAGGCTGATAGTCTTGTCCTATCATTTTGAGAGCCACTTGCACCATGTAGGTGTTTGAAGAGTATTGCAAAGCTTGGACAGCACTAACCTCTTGAGTACCCAGGGAAGTAAACCAAGACATAATCGGAGCTGACTCGGCAAAAACAATCGGTTGGTCCGTTAAGACCTGATTTCCTGCTATTGCGCCCGTCTCCCAACCTGCAGTGAGAGTTGCTCCTTTGACGATTGACCCGGGAACAAAAACGTTGGTAACCGTCCCGAGCGCATTTTCTTCTAACTCTTTACTCTCAGCTTCGTGGTTATATCCCGACATAGCAAGAACAGCACCAGTCTCTGGATTCAAGGCAACTGCATATAACCCTTCCGAATAGGTCGTTGTTCCTTTTTCAAGTTCTTCTTTAAAATAGCGTTGCAGGATATCATTAACACCATTTTGAAAGGCAAGGTCAACGGTTAATTTTAAGTTTTGACCTTTTTGACTCTCTGAAATCACCTGAACAGATTCCACATTACCATCTTTATCAAGATGAAGGTCTTTGACTTCTCGTTGGCCTTGAAGGTAAGGTTCATATTGTTTTTCAAGGTAAGAGGTTCCCACACGGTCATTTAAGGCATACCCTTTGGCCAAATAGTCCTGAGCATCTTCTTCGGGTAACCCGGACTTTTGGGAGGAGACACGGCCTATGATGGTTGCTAGAGAGGTTGGTAAGACTTCTCGCTTCCACGCCGTTTGGACAGACAAGCCCTCGTCTTTCCATTTTTGATTTTCAGCTAGTTTGGCGACCTGGTTTTCTGTCAACGGGTCTGTCAAGAGCTGAACGGTTTCAAAATAACCCAATGAGGCCATTTGAGAATAGAGGGCAACAGCTTTTTCTTCAATTGCTGAAAAATTCAAATCATCTTGGTCTAAACTAGCTATGGCATTGGCATAAATCGTGGCTTCAGGCAAATAATTTCCTGTACCATCAAACCGTTCCTCTCTAGGCAAGTCAGAAACAACTTGGCGATAGACGTCTGAATCAGCAAGCACGAAATCCCTTTTATCCCGATCGCTAATCATCATGTCTGTCATATCAACCATTGCTGCTAAATCTAGAGCAAGAGCCCTCATGTCGTCGCTCGATCCTTTGTTCGGTCTCGTAAAGAAGAGCGCCTGAAAAGCCTTGTTAGTGACAAGAGGCTCACCTTTTGCATCATATATTTGACCGCGAACTCCTGGGCTGGTAATTGTTTTTTGACTAGCTTTGGCTAATTTTGTCTGGTAAAATGGTTGATCAACCAGTTGCATATAGGCTAATCTAGCAATCAACCCCAAGAAAAGGACAACAACGGCTGCAAATATGAGGTATAAGCGACCTGTTGTCACCTCTTGATAGCCATGTTTTCGTGTTTTCTTCCAAAATTTAGCGCTTCTTTTTGAAGACAATGGGTGCTCTCATTTCTCTTAAAATCTTTTCCCTATTTTATCATAATTTTAAGAAAAAAGGCAGACTAAAAAGTAAGCATTAGATGATTGGATAGCTCGTTCTGATAGGCTATACCTTTGACTCAAACATTTCTAAGAAAGACTCCACGAAAACTTTTCAGTTTTTCTATTTTAAACAGGGGATTATAAAGGATTTTGCTATTTCAAAAGAGGTTTATTTAGCCAAAATATTTAAAATATTGCTATAATAGATACTATTAATTGAATGAGGTATTCCTATGAGAAATCAAACCATTATGCAATACTTTGAATGGTATCTGCCAAGCGACCAAAACCATTGGAAGCATTTGAAGGAAGATAGCCAGCACTTAGCCGATATTGGTATTACCAAAGTTTGGATGCCACCTGCCTTTAAGGGAACAGGTAAAGATGACGTGGGTTATGGTGTTTATGACCTTTTTGACTTAGGAGAATTTGACCAAAAAGGAACTATTGCTACCAAATACGGGACAAAAGATGAGTATCTAGACGCGATAAAAGCCCTTAAAAACGTTGGTATTTTTCCGATTGCTGATGTCGTCCTCAATCACAAGGCTAATGGAGATGGTCTAGAGACGTTTAAAGTCTTACGCATGGATCCGAATGACCGTCAAACACCCATTTCAGAGCCGTTTGAAATTGAAGCTTGGACGCACTTTAAATTCCCAGGACGAGGCAACACCTATAGTGATTTCAAGTGGCATTGGTACCATTTTTCGGGGACTGATTTTGATGCTAAGAACCAGGAATCTGGTGTTTATATGATTCTAGGGGATAATAAGGGTTGGGCAGATAATGAGACTGTTGATAGTGAAAATGGCAATTATGACTACCTCATGTTCACAGATATCGACTATGGGCATCCAGATGTTTTAGCCCACACGCACGATTGGATGGATTGGTTTGTTAAAACCACGGGTGTAGCAGGATTCCGACTGGATGCCATTAAACATATCGATCAAAACGTCATGAAGGATTTGATGCAACATGCTAAGGAGCACTATGGAGAGTCTTTCTATGTTTTTGGGGAGTATTGGAACAGTGACTTTGACGCCAAAGATAGCTACCTTAATGAAACCGAATTTACCTTTGATTTGGTCGATGTTGCTCTGCACATGAATTTCTACCAAGCTGGATTAGCTGGTGGCTATTATGATTTAAGAAACTTATTCCAGGGAACATTAATCGAGCATATTCCAACGTCTGCAGTTACCTTTGTGGAAAACCACGATACGCAACGTGGTCAAGCCTTAGAATCAGCTATTGAAGATTGGTTTAAACCGATTGCTTATGGTGTTATTCTTTTACGGGAACAAGGGCTTCCTTGTGTCTTCTACGGTGACTATTATGGCATTGAGGGGGAATTTGGTCAGCCAAGTTTCCAAAACATCATTGATAAATTCCTTTATATCCGTCAGAACCATGCCTATGGAGAGCAGATAGACTATTTGGATGACGCCAATTGTATTGGCTGGACTCGCTTAGGTAACGACGAACACCCAGATGGTGTTGCCGTTATTATCAGTAATGGTGACATCAATGAAAAACGCATGCATGTCGGTACCTTAAACGCAGGGAAAGTATTTGTCGACTACACCGGGAACCATGACTTCGAAGTGGTGATTGATGACGAAGGTTGGGGAATGTTCCCTGTTAATGGTGGATCAATCTCAGCCTGGGTCAATAAAGATTGTTAACAGCCCTAATGGACCAGTAAACATGTGAATCACTTTCGTGGGGAAGGTACTGAAAACCAGTTCAAAAAGCACAAAAAAACTCGGAGAATTCCGAGTTTCAGATGGAAGACAAAGTTTTTTTTGAAACTTTCCTTAGGTGATAACGGACGGTAGCGACTCCCTTCGGAATTCCAAACCTAAGTTTTGAGCCTAAGGTCTCAAAACTTCCGAGAGCCTGAAACTATTACGTTTCAGGCTCTTTTATCACTTCAGAAAGTTTCCGTTTTTGCTTGCCTCTCTCACTAAAAAACATTATTTTAAATCATTAGCCAAACTTTTGAAAATCAATAATACAGAAAACGGTGTTTGTCTACGCTCTCAAACTCGGAGAATTCCGAGTTTTTTATCGTGCACTATTATTCACCACCGAGGTAGTATTCTGCAGTTACTTTCAAGTTTTCATCAAATTCAAAAACAAGTGGTGGGAAGTTTGGAATTTCAACATCCATGATTTCATCATCAGACAAGCCTTTGATGTGTTTAACAAGAGCACGGATAGAGTTACCATGAGCACCAATAAAGACATTTTTACCCTCTTTAAGGGCTGGAGCAATCTTATCTTCCCAATATGGAAGGGCACGCTCAAGCGTTACTTTCAGGTTTTCTGCATCTGGAACAACTGAGTCATCAAGCAAAGCATAACGACGGTCAGTGTGAGCTGAATGCTCATCGTCTTTTGCCATTTCTGGAGGCAAGACATCGTATGAACGACGCCAGATGTGTACCTGCTCATCACCGAATTGCTCAGCTGCTTCAGCCTTGTTTTTACCAGTTAAGCCACCGTAATGACGTTCGTTCAAACGCCAAGATTTTTCAGTTGGTACCCAAAGTTGATCAGCTGCTTCAAGCGCCAAGTTAGTTGTTTTGATCGCACGTTTCAAAACTGAAGTGAACGCTACGTCAAATTCGATTCCAGCTTCTTTAATTAATTTACCAGCATCAATCGCTTGTTGTGTTCCTTTTTCAGACAAATCCACATCTGCCCAACCAGTGAAGAGATTTGCTTTGTTCCATTCTGACTCACCGTGGCGAGCAAAAACTAATTTTACCATGTTTAAGGGTTCTCCTTTTTACTTTTGTGAAAACTATGTTTACCCTTCTATTTTACAAGAAAATGTCTCAAAAAGCTATTATTTTTCAAAAAAACTTTCAACTAGTCCTTGAGTCTGATTTTTTATTGACCAATTCTTTCGCTTAAATATTTACTGGAAAAATGGTATAATCAACTAACTAGATCATCCGTAACCAGTTGATGGGATTCACCGATAACCTTATTAGATAGGGTATAAAAGATTGGTGATGTCTCTCCTGTCAATTGGTTTCTTTATGAAAGGTTTTAATCTAACGAATGAAAAAAGTAGCCATTGTAGCAGCCAAACGATCCGCTATCGGAAGTTTTGGTGGTAGCCTGCAAAACATCACTATTGCCGATTTAGGATCCCAGGTGCTAACCCAGACCCTTCATCAGGCTAAAATTCCAAAAGAATCAATCGATGAGGTGATTCTAGGCAATGTTCTTTCGGCTGGACACGGGCAAAATATCGCTCGCCAAATTGCAATCAGGTCAGGTCTTCCTGAGGCCAGCACGGCTTATACCGTTAACAAAGTCTGTGGCTCAGGTCTCAAAAGCATTCAATTAGCGGCCCAATCGATCATGGTTGGAGATAACGATTTAGTCGTCGCTGGTGGTGTTGAGCTCATGAGCCAAGCCCCCTACCTTGATAAGACAAGCCGGTTCGGCGCAAAGCTTGGCCACCAAACCCTTGAAGATAGTATCGTTAAAGATGGTCTCACAGACGCTTTTGAAGACATACATATGGGAATAACAGCCGAAACGATTGCTGAAAGGTTCCAGTTTACCCGTGAACAATTAGATCGTCTGGCTTTTGAGAGCCAAGAAAAAGCCCTCAATGCCTTAGAAACCAATCGCTTTGCCGATGAGATTGTCCCTATCCAAGTCCAAAAGAGACGGGAAAAAGTAGTCTTTGACCAGGATGAACATCCTCGTCAAACCAGTCTTGACCAATTAGCTCAACTACGTCCTTCCTTTAAAAAAGACGGCCTTTTAACAGCTGGGAATAGTTCGGGTATTAATGATGGGATGGCCATTGTGGTCCTTGCTAGTCAAGAAAGCGTGGAACGTTATGGGCTAACTCCGCTAGCCTATATCGAAGGGTGGGCTAGTGTCGGATTGGATCCATCTGTTATGGGACTAGGTCCAATCCCTGCCACTCAAAAGCTCTTAAAAAAATTGGAACGTAAAATCGAAGACTTTGACTTATTCGAATTTAACGAAGCCTTTGCTTCACAAGCATTAGCTGTCCAACAAGAATTAGGCGTTTCGCCTGATAAAGTTAATGTAAATGGTGGCGCAATCGCCCTCGGACACCCGATTGGAGCAAGCGGTGCTAGGATATTAGTCTCGCTTATCCATGAACTCCAAAAACAAAATGGTCATCTTGGCTTGGCCAGTCTATGTATCGGAGGTGGACAAGGTATCAGTATGGCTGTCTCACTTCCCTAAAAATGAGGTTATAAAAATGATAAAAATAGGTATCGACAAAATGGGTCTTGCCTTACCAAACTATGTTTTAGATTTAAAAGAATTAGCAAAAGCTCGCAACACAGACCCAGATAAATACACTATAGGTCTTATGCAAAAAGCAATGGCTATTGCTCCAGTCACCCAGGATATCGTGACCCTCGGTGCTGAAGCTGCTGCTCAGATTTTAACAGACGAGGACAAGGCTGCTATCGACATGGTTATTGTTGGAACAGAAACCGGCATCGATCAATCCAAGGCTGCTGCTGTCTACATCCATGGTCTCTTGGGTATTCAACCCTATGCTCGCGCGATTGAGCTCAAAGAAGCCTGTTATTCTGCTGCTGCTGGATTAGAATTCGCCCGCAACCATATTGCCAATCGTCCAGAGTCAAAAGTTTTGGTTATTGCAAGTGATATTGCTAAATATGGATTACATTCTGGAGGCGAGCCTACTCAAGGGGCCGGCGCAGTGGCCATGCTTGTTTCTGCTAATCCTAGTATCCTTGAACTCAACTGGGACAATGTTTACCAAACCAGGGATGTCATGGATTTTTGGCGACCAAACTATAGCCCTTATCCAGAGGTAGATGGTCGCTTCTCAACTGAGCAATATACAGATTGTCTCCAGACGACCTTTGAATATTACCAACAACAGACCGGTAAAACGTTAGATGATTTCGCAGCTGTATGCCTTCATATCCCATTTGCAAAACAAGGGCTTAAAGGCTTGCGGTCTCTCAAGCCATCTGAAAAACACGAGGAACGTTTCTTAGAGGCTATTGTCTATAACCAAGAAGTTGGTAATATCTATACAGGGTCGCTCTTCCTGTCCTTACTATCCCTATTAGAACAAAGCAATAACCTATCTGCAGGCGATGAGATTCTCCTATACAGTTATGGTTCAGGAGCTGTTTGTGAGCTTTTCTCAGCACGCCTCGTTGATGGTTACCGCAATCACCTCAACCCAAATCGTTTAGAAGAGCTGGCCAAGCGTCAAACGCTTTCTATCACTGATTACGAAGCCCTGTTCTTTGAGACTATTTCTCTTGATGAAAAAGGGAATAGCCCTGAACTACACCCTGATGATAGCCGTTTTGCCCTTCAAGGAATTGAAAATCATAAACGCATTTACCGCAAAAACTAATCAAATACTAAAAACGAGTTCCAATGCTGGGACTCGTTTTTGCTTGCCATAAGGGAATTAAATTTTTTAAACATCACTTCGAGACCTTGCTATCGGTGAATGATTCCTTCAGTTCTATCTATAGCTGTGTCGCTTAGTCTAAGGTTTGATTTTGATTAACGAGTACATCAACCAAAGAGAGTCATTACTACTGCTTGGATGAGGTTCTGACAATGCCATCTACTTCAAATCCATTTTCAGTGAATTTTGCTTTCAGTTGCTCCTTGTCAAATTCACCGTCTATTTGAACTTCGATAATAACTTTGCCATCTTTTCGAGGAATATTAACAGTGTGTGAGATATTGAGATTCTCTTCTGAAATAAGATGAATGATTTTTTCCAGAACACCAATACCATTATCAGTAATCAAGCGCACACGGACGCCATCTTCACCGTAACCAGAGACTTCTAAGAAGGCCTTAAAGACATCCTTATCTGTAATAATACCACTAATAACGTCGTGATCAACGACTGGCAGAACACCAATGCTGTGCGCCAACATGAGAGCTACAGCGTCCTCTAGACTCGCCAATTTAGAAACCGTAACGACATCTTTAATCATGATCTGACCGACCTTGGTCTTGTTTAGCAGGTAATTCATTTCATAGATAGAAAGGCTGGTCGCTTTGGATGGACTTGCTTCAGCAATGGTTCCTTCTGTTACCAGACCAACCAACTTGTCATTTTCAATGACGGGTAAGCGGTGAATTCCATGCTCTCTCATCAAATCTGCTGCAGATGCTACTGTTGTTTCAGGGCTAACGTAGATAACCTTTTTGGTCATAAAATCTTTAACTGCCATAAACGCCTCCTTTGAATTTCTATCATCATTATAGCATTTTTGGAAGCGTTTTGCTAGCTTTCATTAAAAGTTTTCACAGCTTAACGACTGAAGCGTCAGTTCTTTTTTTTTCTTTTTAAAAAATCATAAAACAAGACATAAAAAGAGTCTGCTTTAAAATTATTGAGTTATCCGGTAGTAAGGCTGTATGATTTCCCACCCTTTTAATAATTCCTCTTCTAAATCTTCAAAAGAGGAAAACTGACTTAAATCTGTGACATCATATTTGACCTGCACTTTACGGACACATCCTTTTTCGACAGATCCAACGAGAGCTTTGCGGTTTTCTTCTGTCATTTCCACTCTACGACTCGTCCCGTTTTCTTGTGCAAAATAGTAAAGACCATCTTGACATGGCAAGTCGAGAACTCGATTTAATCTTGAAAGGGTATCCTCTGCTAAGGAACGCTCAATGACACTTACCTCCAGCGAGATACCGAGACTTTTCGTATCCTGCAAGACTCTCAAAGCTATGGCAGGCTCTTGAGAGCTCCTTGTCTCCTCAATAAAATAGGCCCAGAAGTGTGGTCGCAGGATTTGCGCCTGGTTCATCCATTGGCTGGTCGCTTGACGATTAAACCCAGGAACCCTTTCTTCAAGAGCCAGCGCTAATGCTGTAAAAGCACTTCTGGCTTGTTGCCCTTGGCTTTTTAAACTTTCCATTTCAGGAGCATGCGGTCCCGCTTTAGCAGGAGAAACATACTTTTCTCCTTGATGTGCTATAAACGTCGAAAGTTTACTTAGTAACTCTTGGTAATCCATCACAACCTCTTTCTTTGGTTTAAGCCCATTTTGGTCTACTGGTAGCTATTATCTCTTATGTCAACTGGTGCATTGGACTGTAAATGAACCGGTTCAAGAACCCATTGGTCACTCGTTTGGTCCTTGTAGCGTGTCGCCAGAGTATTTTCAAAAGTGTTTCCAAAAATACTCGTCATGCCTACATAAGACGAATGCTGACCAACCGTTGCCCCGTAAGCGACCAATTCCCCTTGAGGATTATAGTAGGGTAAAAAGGCATTATGACTAATCGTGATGTTGTTAGACATCACAGGTTGACTAGTTGTCCAGTCATAGTTTGGATCAATCGCTCGCATCATGCCACCATCCCAACCAACTGCATTGTGAGAGGAATCCAGTTGAATCGCCTCAGCATAAAAATTATGGAGGTCGCGATCACCAATCTCAGTTACCTGTGTCAGTTCAGGTGCATAACCTTCAAAACGATTGCCGTTAAAGACGGAGTCTTGTAAGCCTCCTAAGTCAAAAATGTGGCTGGACATTTTATGAACCATGGAAAACTGATTGTTCTCAATTTGCCACCCATAGCCATGATTGGTCATAATCAACAATTGATTGCCATTAACCAAATCACTGGCTTTAAAGGTCAGCCCATTCATTAGGAAATGCGACACCCCGTCATAGCCGGTCACCCCAGTGGCTAACCCGAACCAACGGGCAGAGCCTTCAACGATTAATTCCGTATCCTGTCCCCGCAATTCAACATTTGACCGTAGCAAGAGGTATTCTGACTCCGGAGTCGCTGATCCAATACGGTACTGGCCCTTTGGAAAACGAACCACGACAAAGCTATACTGACTGGTTAAATCCATCGCCTCTTGAATCAATCGATTGTTTTCACGAGGAAGAGCTGCCGCCTCAAGCGGAATGTCATATACATAGGCTAACTGATGAAAACTAAGAGAATCCACAGTCTGTCCATCCTCAAGAGTCACCGAATAGGTTTCGTAACCATCTGTTTTGGTAATCGTTTCAACTCTAGCAGAACCAACTCTGTCTAACAGTTCCACTTCCTGCCCTAAGGCAAAACCAGTTGCTTCTTCAGCGAGAAAGCCCTCAGCAATGCCTGAGACCTTATCATCACGTCCAAAGTTCAGGGTGTAAACAATATTTTGTTTGTCACCTTCTTCTATCAGTTCCAAAGATTCAACTCTTGCTAGTCGATTGAGATAAGGTGATAGGGAAGAATCTCCGTCAATGGCTTCCGGACTGATGAGCACCTGTTGCCCTTTTGAAAATTTCCCCTCAACTTCAGGTTGCTCTTCCTTTTGAGGTGAGGATGCCAATGACCATTTTGGCCAACTGAAGGAAAACTTAGGGAGATGAAACTGTGGTGGATTTGTCACAAGATACACCATAAATAAGAGTATCAAAAAGACAGATAAACTCAGTAACACTCGTTTATCTCTTTTTCTAGCTCGCTCGCGCCTTAGTTCCTGTAACGTTTTTTTCTTCTGATCCACAATTATCTCCTAAAAAGCAATACCTCTATCTTACCAAAATAAGCACAAAAAAACACTTTTTTCTAGCGAAAAAAGCGGAGATTCTATAATTTTTCATGACGCCCTGGCTTATTGTCCCAGTCCAGTTTAAAGGACTTTCGAATAAAATAACAGTGAACGACTAAAGCCAGCCCAGCAATTAAAAAGGCCACCGGCGGTACCCAGATCCAAGGTAGGTAAAAAAGTGTTTCTCCAAACAAGAAGATTAAAGCACCTGTTAATACTATAAAAATAAGGACAGGTAGTAAACACCCCTTTAGCCATCCATTGGAGCCCAGATAGCGGACCAATGAACTGCCTAGAAAAACACCAGACGCCAAAATATGAGTTGAAAAAGCAAACTGTTCTGCTCCTTGAAAAAATTGAAGAACGGCATGTAGTACCATTACTAGGGCAATAAACACAAGGTAATCTCTTACCAGCAAGGACCAAATACGATTTTGTTTATCTGCTGTCATCAAACGCCTCCTCTGTGATTGCTACTGTTGCTTCCGAAATGGGAAACCTGATTCTACCAAGGTGCGAGACCAGATTCGACAGGAACAAAAGAGGACCTGCCCGTATCCGTCTCGTACTTAAAAAAATCTAGTCCTTTTATATTAGTATACCACCTAAAGCAACAGCCTTAAACAAAAAACCCGCCAAAGCGAGTTTAACTTTAACCACCGAGATAAGCCTTTCGAACGTCATCAGACGTGAGCAACTCTTGACCTGTTCCTGAGAGAACGATAGAGCCTGTCTCAAGCACGTAGCCACGATTAGAGATAGACAAGGCCATATTGGCGTTTTGTTCAATCAGAAGCACCGTCGTGCCCTGTTTTTGTATGTCTTGAATAATATCAAAAATTTCTTGAATAAAGATGGGTGCCAATCCCATCGATGGCTCATCCAACAGCAACAATTTAGGCGTTGACATGAGCGCTCGTCCCATGGCTAACATTTGTTGTTCACCGCCAGATAGGGTCGCAGCATCCTGATTTTTTCGTTCCTCCAAGCGTGGGAAACGGTCAAATACTTTTTTAAGATTCGCTTGGTTTTCGTCCCGATCTTTTTTCAAAAAGGCTCCCATTTCTAAATTTTCTAGGACAGTTAAGCCAGAAAACACATGGCGCCCTTCAGGAACATGAGAGAGTCCTGAGGCAACAATCTTTTGAGCAGGTACCTTTTGAATCTCATTGCCCAAAAAAGAAATGCTTCCGCTAGACGGGCGAACCAGGCCAGAAATTGTTCTTAAAATAGATGTTTTTCCGGCACCATTAGCACCGATTAGCGATACAACTTCGCCTTCATTCACTTCAAAGGTGACATCCTTAACCGCCTGAATGACACCATAGTGAACCGAGAGTTGGTCTACTTTTAACATTGACATTAGGCTTCACCTCCCAGATAGGCTTCAATCACGCGTTTATTGGCTTTAATTTCGTCTGGCGTTCCGTGAGCAATCAAACGGCCATACTCAAGAACATAGATGCGTTCCGTCACTTTCATGACCAGACTCATATCGTGTTCAATCAACATAATGGTCAGATCAAACTGTTCCTTAAGTTGCCGAATAAGAGCCGTTAATTCAGCCGTCTCTTGAGGATTCATCCCTGCAGCAGGTTCATCTAAAAACAAGATTTTCGGTTCTGTTGCCAAGGCGCGAACAATTTCCAACCGGCGTTGTCGCCCATAGGGAAGGTTCTTGGCAAGCGTGTCTGCTTCTTTGTCCAAGTCAAAGATGGCTAACAATTCCAAGGCTTTTTCTTTGAGGCTGGCTTCAGATTGGTAAAACTGAGGTAAGCGCAAGAAGGAAGCAAGGATATGAGACGAATGGTGATTTCCTAAACCTACTAAGACATTTTCTAAGACCGTCATGTTCTTAAAGAGGCGAATATTTTGAAAGGTACGGCCTAAACCTGCAGCAGCAATCTTATAAGGGGCTTTTCCATTCAGTAGTTTCCCATCTAAGGTTACTGTTCCTTCGCTTGGCTCATAAACACCTGTCAAGAGGTTAAATAGGGTTGTTTTTCCCGCTCCGTTTGGTCCGATAAGCCCAACAAGTTCTCCGCGTTCGAGTTCCAATGTTACATCTCCAACTGCTGTCAGTCCACCGAAGTGTTTGGTCAGATTTTTGACGTCAAGTAATGCCATCTACTTTTCCTCCTTTTTTTGAAACAGGGTGGACAAGGTCAATTCCTTGGTTCCTAGGAGTCCACCAGGACGGAAAATCATAATGAGGACCAGAGCCAAAGCATAGATAATCATCCGTATATCAGAAACGCTTTGAAGGAGTACATTAATAATCCCTAAAAGCACTGCTGCAATAATGGAACCAGTCATCGATCCCAAGCCCCCTAAAACAATGATAATCAAGACATTGACAGATGTCATAAAGGCAAAATCTTTAGGGACAATGGTTCCGATATATCCAGCTTGAAGGCTACCAGCAACTGCAGCGGTCATCGCACCGATGACAAAGGCTGCAACTTTTACTTTGGTTGTATTAACCCCCATAGACTCAGCTGCAATCTCATCTTCGCGAACAGCAATTGTAGCTCGCCCCATAGGGCTGCGTAAAAAGTTCATGATCAGCACAATAGAAATCACTGCTAATCCGAAGACCCACTGCCAACTCGTGAAGGGTGGAATCCCCATAATCCCAGCAGCACCATTGGTGAGACTACCACCATTGATGATTAAAATACGCACAATTTCTGCAACTCCAAGGGTCGCAATCGCTAAATAATCCCCTTTGAGTCTAAGTGTAGGAATACCCACTAAGGTTGCCACTAACCCAGCAATAACCATACCTATTACGATTGTCAAGACAAAGCCACCGTACGTTGGCATTTGTTTACCAATGATTGCAGTTGTGTAGGCACCGATGGCCATAAACCCTGCATGTCCCAGTGAAAATTGTCCAGAGAACCCTACAATAAGGTTAAGGCCTACAGCTAAAATAATATTTATTCCTATTTGTTGCAAAATTTGAACATAGTAAAAATTAATAACACCCGAGTTAATCAGGAGCGACAGTAAGACATAAAGGCCTACAACTAATCCTAGCCAAGCTAGGTTCGTTTTTAAATTCTGTTTCATACTAGACCTTCTCCTTTATATTTTTACCCAAAATTCCAGCAGGGCGCACCAGTAAAATTAAAATGAGTACCGCGTAAACGACCCCATCTCGGAAGTCAGACAGGCCAAAAGCGATAGCTAACGTTTCTAAAATACCGATAACAAAGCCTCCTAAGGCAGCGCCAGGAATAATGCCGATACCACCGAGGACGGCCGCAACAAAGGCTTTAAGACCTGGTGTCATCCCCATCAAAGGCTCGACAGAGTTATAGTATAGTCCAATCAACACACCTGCAGCACCTGCCAAGGCAGAGCCTAAAGCAAAGGTAAAGCTAATGGTCTGGTTAACATTAATCCCCATTAATTGCGCCGCATCACTGTCAACAGAAACAGCCCTCATGGCTTTTCCCATCTTGGTTTTTTTAACGATAAATTGCAAAAGTACCATCAAGACCAAGGAAACACCCAAAATAATAAGCTGAATATTTGTCACTGAGATAGGCCCTAAATCATAACTGACTGTCTTGATGGCTTGAGGAAAGGCCCGCGTATTCGCTCCAAAAAAATAGACCATGGTGTACTCGAGGAAAAAGGAGACCCCAATCGCTGTAATCAAAGCCGCGATTCGAGTTGATTGCCTTAATGGACGATAGGCTAAAAATTCAATGGTTACACCTAAAGCAGCCGCTCCTACCATGGCTAAAATCAAAGCCAAAAAGAAATTCATCTGAAATTGATTAATCAAGAAGTAGCCAATGAAGGCTCCCATCATATAAATGTCGCCATGAGCAAAGTTAATAAGCTTGATAATACCATAAACCATGGTGTACCCTAAGGCCAGAAGGGCATAAACACTTCCTAAGATAAGGCCATTCACAAGCTGTTGAATCATAGTGGCACCGCACTTTCTATCATCTTTTTTATTGTTTAGAAAACAAAGATAAATCAGTTCAGTAAGAACTGATTTATCAAGGAGATTATCTAACTGGTACCGCCTTATTTAGCCTCAAGGACTTCAACACCAGAGACTTTGCCATCTGTAAAGCTGATGACATAAGCAGATTTCACCACATTGTGGTTCTCATCCACAGACATGGTACCAGTTACACCTTCAAAATCGCTTAATTTAGCTAGGTTATCTTTAATATCAACGGAAGTTGATGCACCTTGAGCTGCTTCTGCTGCCATGTAGACAGAGTCATAAGCGAGGGCAGAGAACATAGATGGTTCTTCACCATATTTTGCAACATACGCGTCATAGAATTTCTTAGCTTTTTCAGAACCCTCAGTAGAGAAACCTGACAAGTAATGCACGTCAGTTGCTGCAGTTCCAGCTTTTTCTAAGAATACTGGGCTATCGAATCCATCAGGACCAGCAATTGGAGCATCAATGCCCAAATCGCGGGCTTGTTTTACAATTGCTCCTGTCTCTTCATAGTAACCTGGCATGATGATCGCATCAAAGTCAAGGCCCTTAATCTTGGTTAAAGCTGCTTGGTAATCTTTATCACCAGAAGCGAACGTTAAAGTTTCTACAATTTCACCGGTATAGGTTTCTTTGAAGGTATCCGCAACACCTTTCGCATAGTCACTAGAGTTATCATAGTAAAGAACAACTTTTTCTGCGTTTAAGGTATCTGTCGCATAACTTGCTAACAAATCACCTTGGTAGCTATCCACAAAGGTTGCACGGAAGAAAAATTCGTTGATCGTTGTCCCATCAGCGGCATAAACAAGGTTATCTTGTGTTCCAGATGGAGTAATCATTGGAACGCCACCACGCGTCACATTAGCGGTTGCAGCTGCTGCTGCACCAGATGTTGCAGGGCCAATGATAACATGAGCACCTTCCGTTACAAGACTAGTTGCAACAGTAGCAGATTCTGCTGTTTCAGATTTGTTGTCTTTAGAAATAACTTCTAATTCTTTGCCATCGACACCACCAGCGGCATTAATTTCTTCAACGGCCAAATCGGCACCATTTTTTTCAGTGTTTCCGTATGAAGCGACGTTTCCGCTTAATTCAAAGTTGTAACCAATTTTAATGGTATCCCCGATAGCGTTAGAGGCTGTTTGTTCAGAATCACCGGAATTAGAGTTTGAGTTGCTTCCTCCGACCTCTCCACAGGCTGCTAAAAAGGCAGCACTAGCAAAAGTCAAAAGGGTCATTGCTAATTTTTTTGATGTCATTGTGTTCTCCTATTAATTACTTCTTTTTTCCAAAGTATAACTAATATACACAATTGTCAGAAAATTGTCAATAATGAACATCCCAGAAAGCGTTTTTATTTTAAAAAGTTCTTCTAATTTTCTACTATGGTGACAGAATCTGAATCCCGCCAAAGGTTCCCCACAAAGTTTTGATCCAAATCTTTCAGATAAGAAGGGACAACTCGCTTAACAAATTTTTCTCCTGACAGTTGCTCAACCAGAGTTTCTACTTGGTCTTGATCAACATAGATGACGGCATACCGGCCTCGACGTGAGACATAAGCAATATCTCCTACCTGTTTTATTTTTTTGACATCGCGATAATAATTAAGGTAAACGACGATGCTTTTTCGTTCTTTTTTTTCAAACATAACCTACTCCTTTTCTTTCATTATAACAAAAAATAGCGTGAATGAATGCTAAATGATAGCAGTGGTTGACCTAATCTCCCTTTTAAAATATTCGAGCGTAGCTGATTAGGGGTCCTTTGACCTAAACCATTCGTGAAATGGAATCACTAAAAAAGGCCAAGTCTTAGACTCAGCCCACTAACAAGGTAAACCTCTTATTTTAAATCAGATGTTTCCATGATCGCATCGATAAACCCATAAGCAAGGGTTTCTTCAGCATCCATCCAGAAATCACGCTCTGCATCTTTGTGGATTTGTTTAACAGATTTTCCTGAGTTATCAGAGAGGATTTTCTCTAAACGTTTACGGGTTTTTAACAAACGTTCTGCCGCAATAGCCATATCAGTTTGTTGCGTGCCTGCAGCTGTTCCGCCCATTGGTTGATGAATGAGATACTCTGCATTAGGCAACATGAAGCGTTTCCCTTTGGCACCTGATGATGCAATGATCGTTCCCATAGAAGCAGCCACACCCATCACGATGGTTTGAACATCAGATTTGATGAAATTCATGGTATCAACAATCGCAAGACCAGCTGAAACAGAGCCACCAGGTGAATTGATGTAAAGATAGATATCTTTAGTATTGTCCTGAGCATCCAGGAAGAGCAGTTGAGCAATTACAGAGTTTGCCATATTGTCTTCAACGGGACCTGTTAACATGATGATGCGGTCTTTAAGAAGGCGAGAATAAATATCATAAGAGCGTTCGCCGCGGCTAGTTTGTTCAATAACTACTGGAATCATATCGTTCTCCTTTTTAGTCATAAGATAATACTTAAAATGTTATATTGCCATTATATCTTTTTGGTCAATAAAGGTCAAATTTTTAGCACGAATACTGCTGAGATTTAGGTAACAAGCCTGAGCCTGACTTTCCATTTCCTTTTCTGCTTTTATAAGGTGCTATCAGCTATCCTATCGTTCAGATACTGACAATCATGACAGGGTAATTCCAAATCTCAAAAGCCTCCGCTAGATAGCCTCATATTACGTATTAATAAAAAAACTGGACAGGGCCTTAATAACACCGTTACCTTGACCTTATCCAGACTGTTTATGGGTATTCTGTAATTATTCAGCAAGATGGGAAATCTTGAAAATAGAAATCTAACCTCAAGACCATTAAGCAATGATAGGACTGCTCGTCTTATTTTGTTCCAAAGAGACGATCACCAGCATCCCCAAGACCAGGGACGATATAACCATGTTCATTGAGTTTTTCATCTAGGGCAGCTGTGTAGATATCAACATCTGGATGTGCGTCTTGCAAGGTTTTAACACCTTCAGGTGCAGCAACTAAACAAACGAACTTAATATTGGTTACCCCACGCTTTTTAAGGGAATCCACTGCTAATACAGCTGAACCTCCTGTTGCCAGCATAGGATCAACGAGGAAAATCTGACGTTGCTCAATGTCAAATGGCAACTTAACCAAGTACTCTACTGGTTGAAGGGTTTCCTCATCACGATACATCCCGATATGCCCGACTTTAGCAGCAGGCGTTAAGCTCAACAAGCCATCAACCATTCCGATACCTGCTCTTAGAATAGGTACAATCGCTAATTTTTTTCCTGCAATTTGTTTTTGAACGGTTTTTGTAATCGGTGTTTCAATTTCGACATCTTCCACCGGAAGATCGCGCAACACTTCATAACCCATCAGCATGGCGATCTCATTGACCAGGTCACGAAAATCTTTGGTTGACGTTTCAACCCGACGTAAAATGGATAGTTTATGCTGAATTAATGGATGAGAAATAACTTGGAATTTTCCCATGATAGCCTCCTTAATCTATTCTTCTAAAATTATACCAAAAAAGACTTAAAAAGGCATGTGTCAATCGACACTTTTAAAAAGCTACTCATCCTTAGCCAAAACATTGACTAACCGACTGCACGCTTCCTGGATGACATCAAAAGGTGCTGCAATATTAAACCGTACAAATTGACGTCCAGCACTCCCAAACATCGTTCCCTCACTCAAGATCAGGCCTGCTTCGTCACGGTACTTAACCTTAAGTTCTTCGTCATTCAGACCATAAGCTGCGAAATCTAACCAGATAAGATAGCCTGCTTCTGGCACCATGACCTTAATGTTTGTCTGGCTTTCTAGTTGGTCCTTGACATAGGTGACATTTTGCTCTAGCACAGGCTTGAGAGCATCTAACCACCCTTCTCCGTGGGTAAAGGCTGCCTCAGTTGCCACTAGACCGATCGTTGCAACTTCGTGCTGATTATTAGCCATGCGGCGCTGTGTGAATTTTTTTCTTAGCGATGGATTAGGGATCAAAGCATAGCTGTTTTTGGTCCCAGCTATGTTAAAGGTTTTTGTTGCACTGGCTAGCGTAATTGAAATATCTTTAAAGGCATCATCGACTGTATTAAAACTAATGTGCTGATTGCCAAAAAGCGTTAAGTCACGATGAATTTCATCAACGACAATGAGAACATTGTGTTTGAGACAGATATTACCAATTTGGCTGAGTTCTTCACGCGTCCAGACACGGCCACTTGGGTTTTGGGGGTTGCAGAGAACGTAAACTTTGACATCATGAGTGATGATTTCTTGCTCTAATTGGTCAAAATCAATCTGATAGCGCCCCTCAACATTAACCAATTCATTTTTAACTAACTGACGATTCAACAGTTGAATTGTTCGAGGAATTGGCCCATAATAAGGCGTGTTAATCAAGATAGCATCGCCTTCTGCCGTCAAAGCCTGTAAAGCAATGGATAAGGACGGGACCACTCCTGAAACAAAGAGGATCTCTTCAGCAATTACAGTATTGCCATAACGTTTAGACTCCCAATCAATGACTGACTGGTAAAGGCTTTCTGCTTCATAGGCATAGCCATAATCATCTGATGCGACATAGTCTGCCATAGCTTGTTTGATTTCAGGAGCAATGTAGAAGTCCATATCTGCTATCCAAAGGGGCAGAAGCCTTTGGTCTTTCTCCACTTCTCTCCATTTGACGGAATGGGTGATCAGCCGATTTGGCCGTTTGGTAAAATCATAAGTCATATTAAGCCTCCAGTGCTTGTTTCAAATCAGCTATTAAATCGTCTGCATCCTCAATACCTATCGACAAGCGCAATAAGTCATCCGTCAAACCATAGCTGTGCCGCACCTCAGCTGGAATATCTGCATGGGTCTGAGTTGTTGGATAGGTGATTAGACTCTCGACGCCACCTAAACTCTCCGCAAAGGTAAAGAGTTTTAAGGTGTTAAGAATGGTCGGAATTTTCTCCTCGTCAACAACTTTAACAGAGATCATTCCCCCCTTACCTGGGTATAAAACATCTGTAACCTTCTCATGGTTTTGTAGAAAAGCAACCAATTTTTGAGCATTGCTCGTTGACCGTTCCATCCGCAAGGCTAATGTTTTAAGTCCTCTCATCAGAAGGTAGGAATCAAAAGGCGATAAAACTGCTCCTGTCGTGTTAAGGTTGTAGAAATACTGATCATAGAGTTCTTGATCGCTAGTCATCACAGCACCAGCTAACACATCATTGTGCCCAGAAAGGTACTTAGTTGCTGAATGAAGAACGACATCGGCACCGTCTTTAATCGGTGTCTGATAAATAGGGCTATAAAAGGTATTATCCACAATGACTTTAGCTGCTTTACTGTGGGCTGCTGTGACGATGGTCGCTAAATCATATTCCAGCATGAGCGGATTGGTCGGTGTCTCGACGTAAACCACATCGTAAGCTTCTGTAGCAATCTCAGCCAGTAATTCTTCCTCAGTATTCACATAAGTAAAGTGAAAACGACCTTCTGCTTCTTGCTGGTTGAACCATCTGAAAGACCCACCATAAAGATCTCGCACAGCTAAAATCTTGGTTCCAATCGGAAATACACTAAAGGCTAAAACAATGGCTGACATGCCTGAACTTGTGACAAGGGCATAGTCAGCATACTCAATGGCAGCCAAAGTCTTTTCCAACGTTGAACGGGTTGGATTTTTAGTTCTTGTGTAATCAAAACCGGTTGACTGGCCAAATTCCGGATGCTGATATGTCGTAGAAAAATGAACAGGAGTGACTAAAGCTCCCGTTTTTTCATCTGAATTAATTCCTGTCTGAGCTAAAATAGTCTCAATCTTATGGGTCATCTCTCGTCCTCCAATTTCTAATATCTATTTTATCACGAATTGAAAGGGTATAGGCATTTCCCTTTATTTTTATTAGAGATACCTAGCCATAGTTGTAAACTATAACATAAAAACCTCCAACAAAGGATACCAGTCCATGCTCACATGTCAATGGACTAGCTCACTGTTAGAGGTTTATTTATTAGGACAGTTTAAATTTTTTGCGCAGGGTCTCCGCCTTATTCTTTCCAATCAGGAAGTCAGCTGATTTGGTCGCTAAGCTCATGATGCCGTAGGCAATCACACCAACACTAACACCGATAACTAAGTGAACCACACTTGAAAACCGATCGGTGACTGGAAAAACAGCATTTAACCCGATTTCCACAATCAGTACAAGAACACCCATAACCAAGGTTTGCATCAGGACCAATAACCCGCGATTGAGAAGCAACTGATGGTTAAAGCCCGTAATACGCAAGGTTCTCCGGTACATCATGACAATTGGGACGCTTAAGCCAACAATCGTTGACAACAAGGGCCCATAGGCTCTAAAGAGAAAGATGAAGGGCAATTGAACAACTAGCTTAACCAAGGCACCATACAGGAAATATTTGACTGCATTTCGGTTTTCAAAGAGCGCTTGCAACATGGGAGCAAGGACTGTGTAAAACCCTAATACAAAGGTGCTAAGCATGGCGACAATAAATAAACTTAACGCCATGGTATCTGGAACATTGTAGAAGACTGTATAAAGTGGCTTTGCCAGTATAGTCGCCCCCACAACTGCTGGAAACAGAAAGACCATCAACATGGTTAAACTATTTTCAATCAAATGGGCAGAAGCTTTTTTATCCTTCTTGACAAAATTCTCTGTCAACAAAGGAATCCCAACTCCTCCGATTGCAATGGCGACAGAGATTAAAATCATATAAACCTTGTTAGGGTTGGCCGCAAAATATGAAAAGAGAACTTGTAATTCCTCATTAGTGTAATTCGAAAAGACTTCCATGGCATTGATAAAGGTGAATTGGTCAATCAATTGGAAAATCTGAATCGCAGCCCCTGTAATGATGAACGGAATGGCTTCTTTAACAGTTTCTAACAAGACCGCCTTGGTGTCCATTTTTTCGCCAACAGGTTTTTCTAAGAAAATTGGACCTACTAAATCAGCTTTCCAAAGGTAGTAGGCTAAAACAAGGACGCTGGCAATCATTCCGATGAAAGCCGCAAAAGTTGATTGGATAACCGCTTCAATATAATTCCCAGAACCCAACTTCATGATGAAGAAAGAGGCCAACAAAATCCAAATGACTCGAATAATTTGCTCTGCTACCTGACTGATAGCATAGGGTTTCATGTTGTTAAAGCCTTGAAAAACGCCTCGAATAATACTCATCGACGGGAAGATTAGCACTGCCCAAGACAAACTACGCATGACAGGTACAAGATCATCCTTAACCCCAGAGATTTCTGCAAATAGAGGTGCCCCTATATACATAATGCCTGCTGCAATGGCACCTAGCACCAACATAAATTGAAAGGCCGTCCGAACTAATTTATAGCTCATTTCAGGTCTATCCATGGAATTGTATTTTGAAATCTGTTTCGCAACAGCCACGTTAATCCCTGCTGTTGAAATGTTCAAGAAAATCGCATAGATGTTATACCCCATATTGAATAAGGCATTAGCTTGATTGCCATGTTCCCCCATCAACATAAACCAAGGGATAATGTAGATAACGCCTAAAAGCCGACTGGCAAAATTTCCCATCGTCAGCCATAAGGTCCCTTGGACCATCTTCTCTTGCTGTGAAATAGCTTGTTTTGACATGATTTTTTCCTTTTTAAGGATGACGAGATTAAGGCTTAAGGGCCAATAACAAGTCTCCAATATTGTTCAATAGTTGTTATGCAGAAGCTTTAAAGACAACCTTCTCAGATGACCTTGTGGTCGTAGACGTTTGGCCTTTCTCGATGGCTATCGTCGAAAAGCCTAACCGTCCTGACCGGGGTGCGTCAACGAAATCAAAGATTTCTGACTTACCGCCATTTTTCTTCGCTTTTCTTAACGGGCTTTGTATCCTATGAAGTCGAACACGGGCTAAAATCCTAGTAAAAATGATAAAGACTCCTTGTGGCTACAGCCACTGCGTCTCTTTCCTATTTTTATACGGATTTTTAAACGCCCTTTGTATCCTATTTATTATAAACTTTTCTTTGGGACTTGTAAAACTTTGACTTTAGTTTTACAATAGAGTCATGTTAAAAATTGAGTCTGTGTTACAAATTTTAAAAAATGACCATAATTTCCGTGAGGTGATTGCGGATGGTCATTATTATTTTGACTGGTCTGGTGTGACTTTTGAAAGCATTTCTTATGATAGTCGTCAAGCTAAGGCTGACACCCTTTTCTTTGTCAAGGGGACTGCTTTTAAGCGGGAATTTTTAGAGAGTGCTGTTGCACAAGGCTTGGCCTTTTATGTCGCTGAAAAAGACTATGAGGTTGGGATTCCTGCTATTTTAGTCAATGACATCAAGCAGGCCATGAGTCTCTTAGCCATGGCTTTTTATGACAATCCCCAAGATAAGCTGAAATTACTTGCCTTTACAGGAACAAAAGGAAAAACGACAGCTGCTTATTTTGCCTACCATATTCTTAAACAAAGCCACAAGCCTGCTCTTCTCTCCACCATGAATACGACCTTGGACGGTGAAACCTTTTTCAAGTCTCAACTGTCCACGCCTGAAAGCCTTGACCTCTTTGCCATGATGGCCCAAGCTGTCAACAATGGCAGGACCCACCTTATCATGGAAGTCTCCAGTCAAGCTTACTTGGTCAAGCGCGTCTATGGGCTAACTTTTGATGTCGGTGTCTTTCTAAATATCAGCCCTGACCACATCGGGCCCATTGAGCACCCTAGTCTAGAGGATTATTTTTACCATAAGCGCCTTTTGATGGACAATAGCAGAGCTGTGATTGTCAATAGCGAGATGGATCATTTTGACCTTGTAAAAGCTCAAGTTACTGACAGACCCCACGACTTCTATGGGAGAGATTCCGATAACCAAATCCTGACTTCTAAAGCCTTTTCATACGAGGTCAGTGGCAAGTTAGCAGGCACATACGACATCCAACTGATCGGTCATTTTAATCAGGAAAATGCCCTAGCTGCTGGTCTAGCCTGTTTAAGACTTGGTGCCACTCCTTCAGATATCCAAACTGGGATTGCCGAAACGCAAGTTCCCGGACGCATGGAAGTCTTAACTCAAGCTAACGGCGCTAAGGTTTTTGTTGATTATGCCCACAACAAAGACAGCCTTGAAAAACTGGTCCATGTTGTTCAAACCCACCAAAAAGGGAAGATTATCCTTATCATCGGCGCACCGGGCAACAAAGGCCAAAGTCGCCGTAAGGATTTTGGTGACCTGCTCAACACTTTGCCTGAGATCGAGGTCATCTTATCAGCCGATGATCCCAACTACGAGGACCCTGCCCTTATCTGTGAGGAAATCGCAGGCTACCTGACAAGACCCTATGATACCATTGTTGACCGTGAAGCAGCTATCCAAACGGCTATGACTCGCACGGCCACCCCTGATGATGCTGTTATCATTGCTGGTAAAGGGGCTGATGCTTATCAAATCATCAACGGTCAAAAAGACGATAGCTACCTCGGTGATTTAGAAGTCGCCCGCCAATACCTCTAAAAAATCGCTCCTCCTCTTAAAGGAGAGCGATTTTTATTGTCTGTTCGGTGATCTATATAGCATCTATTCATTACTATCCGTTTTATTCCCCTTTATACAGGCTAAGGGCGGCTTCATCGGCAATAATGGTCACATCTGGGTGACGCTGCAAGATAGAGGCTGGTAAGTCTTCTGTCACTGGACCTTCCAACAACCCTGCTATGGCTTCCGCCTTTTCAGAGCCATAAGCCATGAGAACAATAGCCTTAGCCTTCATGATGCTTGCAATCCCCATTGAAACAGCCTGCCGAGGAACATCTTCGGGATTATCAAAGAAACGGGCATTGGCCTCAATGGTTGATGGCACTAAATCGACCACGTGCGTTTGTTGGTCAAATGGCGTACCGGGTTCATTAAACCCTATATGGCCATTTCGGCCGATACCTAGAATCTGCAAGTCAATTGGATTATTTTGGATGATGACTTCATAGGCTTCTGCTGCTTCATTTAAGTCCTGGGCCTTTCCGTCAGGAACATAGGTCTCCTTAAAAGGCTTCGCCTCAAAGAGGTGTTTCTGCATAAAATAACGATAGCTCTGGTCATCATCTGGCCCTAAGCCCACATACTCATCCAGATTAATGGCCACTGCGTTTGAAAAATCAATATCGCTAGCGACTGCTTGCTTGTATAACTCAATGGGAGTTGACCCCGTCGCCAGGCCAAATACTTTTGCACCGTTGGTTAAACTTTCCCTGACAATATCTAAGGCAATCTTGCCACCTTCTATTTGATCTTGGACTTCAATAATTTTCATAAGCCACTCCTTTTCCTGTTATTATGCTAATTTTATTATATGGTATATACCAATTTTTGTCAAGCAGAATAAGATAGAAAATGGTATAATAGAAACCGTTGTGAGCTTGACTCGCAAAACTTGATTTGATAAGGACTATCATGAATACAGCTGATTTTGATTTTGAACTTCCAGAAGCCTTAATAGCCCAGACGCCCCTATTAAAAAGGGACAGTTCCCGCCTCTTAGTGTTAGATCATGAGAAACAAACCATGGTCGACCAACACTTTGATCATATTATCGATTACCTCAATCCTGGGGATGCCTTGGTCATGAACAATACCCGTGTTCTCCCTGCTCGTCTCTATGGTCAAAAACCTGATACCGGTGGCCATGTGGAACTGTTATTGCTTAAAAATACTGAAGGAGATGATTGGGAAGTCTTAGCCAAGCCTGCTAAACGCCTCAAAACAGGCACCAAGATTACCTTTGGAGATGGGCGATTAAACGCGACCATCACGGAAGAATTAGACCACGGTGGACGAATTGTTCGCTTTGATTATGACGGGATTTTTCTAGAGGTGTTAGAATCTCTAGGAGAGATGCCCTTACCGCCTTATATCCATGAGAAGTTAGAAGACAAGGATCGGTACCAAACTGTTTACGCCAAAGAAAATGGCTCTGCTGCGGCACCGACTGCTGGTCTTCATTTTACAGAAGAATTATTGGCCAAAATTGAAGCAAAGGGTGTCAAACTGGTCGAATTAACGCTCCATGTTGGTCTTGGAACCTTCCGTCCTGTCTCTGTGGGAAATGTTGACGATCATGAAATGCACTCTGAGTTTTACAGTTTAGGTGAGGAAGCAGCTCAAACTCTGCGGGACGTTAAAGCTGCTGGAGGACGAATTGTGGCCGTCGGGACGACATCAATCCGTACACTGGAAACCATCGGGACGAAGTTTGATGGTCACATTGTAGCTGATTCCGGTTGGACCAATATCTTCATCAAACCTGGTTATGAGTTTAAACTTGTTGATGCTTTTTCAACTAATTTCCATCTGCCAAAATCAACCTTGGTCATGCTGGTCGCAGCCTTTGCAGGACGCGACTTTATTCTAGATGCCTATAAACATGCCGTTGAGGAACAATACCGCTTTTTCAGCTTTGGCGATGCCATGTTTGTTCAATAATGAAATAAACCACAGTAGCTTTTGAAGTTACTGTGGTTTATTGGTTATAAAATACTTAATCTAATAGTTTTTATAGACTAAATTCGTTAGAACTATTATTCAATTTAATAAGAAGTTACTCAGAGAGTTGGATAAAGACAGATCCGTTATAGAAGTCTCCTGACCAGGTACTTGGTACACTTGTTAGGTAAGAAACATCATACCATCCATTTAATGATGGTGTATAAGGATCCATGACGTAAGTTTTACCATTTTGGTAGCCTTTGAGTAAAATTTGGTGAGTTGATGGAGAGCTGACAAAGACACTATGACCAACTGCCGCTGCAACATAATGACCATTTTGAAGAGCTTCGACAATTGCATTTTGACTTCCAAGAGCTTTTGTTTTCACTCCAAAATGATTAGCACCAAGGACGACCCCTTGACCGGTTGTTCCCATACCATGAATTCGGTTGAATTCCTGAGTATTATAATAGAGGTAAGATGCCACATCAACTGGTGAAACAGCATTTCCTGTGATACCTGATGCAGCCATAGCAACTACTGTCGGCACACAACCAGTCGCGTACATCGTGTAAGCGCCAAACATTCGGCTACCCCAACGCGTATCTCCTTGGTAATAATAAGGAGCTGAATAATTTGTACGGGCTACATTAACTGTAGTCGATCCAAGCAAAGTATTTCCATTGTTGGTCAAGTAGGCATGAATATGGTATGTCCCAGTTCCAGAATGATTTTGAGCATTGAAGTTAAAGCTATAATTTCCATTCCCATTCGAATAAGCTTCATACCAACGAATATCATCCTGATCACCAACTTCTGACCAAACCGCAACATTCACGCGCCCATACCCAGAAACATTACTCAGATTGACTGTATAAGATCCTGTACCATTATATGAAGTAGTTATAGATGCGTTATTTGTTGTATTATTCGAAGCTACTTCTGTTGAAGTACCAGAGACTCCAACTAACTGACCAGAACCTAGTCTGTAATACAGATGGGCATGGTATTTGCCATAACGGTTATGATGATCAGCTATGTTGACTGAGACATGGTAATTTCCATCTGACTGTTTAGCAGCATTATACCAACGAATATCGTCTTGACCTCCTGCATCTGACCAAATTGGAACCAAAACACTCGTAACACCACTTGGAGCATTAACATTTGAAATCAGCACTTCAAAACCATTACTCTTTTTAGAAATTGCGAGATTGCCAGTTGGAGATGAGTTTTGAGATTCGATTGATGTCTTTATTGAACCGATTCCTTTTAATTCACCATTAGCTAAACGATGGTAGTAATGAACATGGTAGGTTCCAGAATCAAATTTATGATTGCTAATTGAAACTGACACTTTATAGGTTCCATCATTTTGCTTGGTCGCTTTATACCATTGAATATCATCTTGGTCATTTTTTTCAGACCATATCGGTAACAAAATTTCTGATAGAACGTAACTAGGATTCACATCCTTAATGACAACATCAAAACTACCTGTTTGATTATTCTTGTTGACAATAGAGAGCGTTCCAAAAGAATTTTTCGTTTCGACGACTGTTGTTGCTGTGGAAACACCTTTTAAAGAGCCGTTGCTTAGACGGTAATAAAGGTGAGCATGGTAGGTACCTTGTTCATAATTATGATTTTTAATGTCAACAAGAACCTTATAATTCCCATCGCTTTGTTTAGTCGCTGTATACCATTTAATATCGTTTTGGCCGTCTTTATCGCCCCAAACAGGTACTAAAACATCTTTAATACCTGATTGGCTCGCTACATTAGTAACCAAGATTTCAAACTGACCAGAAGCATTATTGCTGTTTTTAATGCTAATATTT
The DNA here is from genome assembly GCF_030812835.1 of Streptococcus moroccensis. Classification (GTDB taxonomy): domain Bacteria; phylum Bacillota; class Bacilli; order Lactobacillales; family Streptococcaceae; genus Streptococcus; species Streptococcus moroccensis. The sequence goes on along the minus strand of NZ_JAUSTM010000005.1, from coordinate 83,993 downwards.
CCAGAAACAGGAGCATTCTGGACCGTATGCTTAATGCCTGAGACACCCTTTAGTTGACCATCGTTTTGACGGTAATAAAGATGAGCATGGTAGACACCTGTGTTTTGCTTATGGTTAGCAGGATTAACAGTTACACGATAAGAGCCGTCTGCATGTTTTTGAGCACTGTACCATTTGATATCATCTTGCCCATTCGCATCAGACCATACCGGTACCAAGACTTCTCTCAACCCTTGAGGGGCATAGATATTGGAAACCGTCAGTTCAAACTCTCCAGTTACGGTATTGTTTTTACTGACTTTGAGTGTTCCTGTGGGCTCAGCAACTGTTTTACTGATATTCGTTTGCGTACCACCCACACCTACTAACTTTTTCTTACGGTCAATGTAGTATAGGTGGATGTAATATTCCCCTAGGTCATTATTGTGATTTGAAATGGAAACAATCGCTTTAAAGGTGTCATCAGACTGCTTTTGAGCACGATACCATTCAATATCATCTTGGCCATTTTTCGCCGACCAAACAGGGAGAAGAACTTCTTCAACACCATTTTCCGTATCAGCGTTAGAAACGATGATTTCAAATGACCCATTATCCTCATTTTTCACGACTTTGATTGTCCCAGTCGTTTGAACTCCCGCTGTCGCATTTCGAGCAATCGCTTCTGTTCCGAAGTGGGAAACTTCCTCAGTAATCCTTGGAGTTGTACTGTTATTAGTATCCGTATCTGTTGATTTTTCAGTTGAACCCTTGCTGTCAGTTTCTTTTGAAGTGGTCGCCTCTGATGTGCTTTGGCTAACAGATGGTGTTGAGGTCACGTCCTTACCATCTAACGAAACACGGACACTCGGATTTTCAAGACGTGTTTTAGAAAGGGCATCTGTTTTAGAGGCAGACTCTGTTGTTGTTGATGACTCTTGCTCAACCTCTGTGTTAGTCTCTTTAGATGCTTCAGATGTTTGAGGATTAGGCTCTGCTGTGGTAGTGGCATCTGTTACCGTTTCTACTGTCGCAGTGGTTTCAGCTGGTTGATCAGTCTTCTCCTGAGCTGATTCACTAACAATATCAGCAGCAATCGCACGAGACGTCTCAGTTGCTGTCGTTACACCTTCAGTATTTGCTACAGTTTCAACTGCTTCATTGGACACATTAGCAGTTGGTTTTTCAGTTGTTTGTTCTTTTTCCCATGTGAAGTCATAGTCAGATAAAAAATCAAAGACATTGTTATGGCGTTCTAGGACTACCTTTGCGACAAAACTATTGTCTGTAAAATCATGCTTCTCGGCGTCCAATTCTACCGTATAATACCCATCTTTGTCTAATTTAGCTTCATAAGTATGCTGAAGACTTTCATTTGACTTAGAAGATACCGTCACTTTAATCTGATTAATATCAGCTGTTGAGAGATCTGTCAACCGTAGAACTGGTTTTCCTTCGACTTCAAGTGCTTGGATTTTTGCCGTAACTCGCTGGTTCACAGAAGTTGTTTCTTTTGTCTTTACGTAAATGGCTTGACCAGAAATCTGATCTGCATTCACTGCGTTTAAAGGTGTTAAAGCACCCAATATCACAGTAGACGAAAGGATTATAAATTTTGAGTAACGTTTCATCTTTCTTCCATTTCCATTTTAGTTTATCAGTATTATTATAACTTATCGACAAATCTGTGTCAAAAATTCATTTGAATGATAAGATTACATTTCAATGACATCTCCATATAACATAAAAAACCATTAGTTAACTCTAACTAACAGTTAGCAGTCACTAATGGTTTACAACAATTTTAATGAGAACAGAGTACTATGGTACCAATTCGCAAGCAACTCCATCCCCATCACGATCCAGGTGAGGACCATAACCTAGGTCGCCTCTGTAGAGAGGGGCTGCTCCAGCAGCTTTTACCTCATCACAGTTTTTATAGTATGGTTGTGTGCTAGTTGTAGGCTGACTTGGTGTCGATGGTTGTGGAGCTACATAGGGAACCCCTTCTCCCACTGCATTCCACGCAAGTCCTTCATAATGCCATCCAATGCTGGCAAGTTGATTGCTTTCCCCAGCACTTAAGGTATAGTGGTGAGCTCCAGAGATAGCGTTTGGATTGTACAATCTATGTAAAGATAGGTGACCACCTGATTTCCATGCCAAGCCTTCATAACGCCATCCAACTGCAATTAAATGATCTCTTTCAAAAGCACTAAGTGTGTAGTGATGGTCACCCGCATTTGGATTATAAAGTCGGTAGACATCTTCACCTTCTAAAGGAGCAATCCAACCGATTCCTTCATAATGCCATCCGACATTCACAAGATGGTTTTTCTCATTTCCATCTCGAGTATAAAAGTGTTCACCACTGTTAGGATTGTACAAACGGTACATTTCAACAGTTGAAGCTTCAACCGCAGATACATTGAATGAACTTTGGAAAAGAAAGCCAACAAATACAGCTACAAAGGTTAAAAACCACTTTTTCATAAAATTCTCCTTTAAAAAATTAGTTTTTTTTAAAAAAATACCTATAGAATTAGTATATCAAAAAATATAATAATTTCAATCCTATTTTTGTGATACTTGTAACTTTATTTATCATTGACTATTATTTTGTATAAACATATATCTCATTATTGAATTGATAGATATCCCAATTTTTATTGGATAGCAATGGTTCTAAATCATCCATATTGATGGTATTGAAATCTAATCCAACAAAATTAACATTTAAGTCAGTTAAGCTATTAAACCACATAAAGTTAGGCCAATAAAGACTGGCATTACTAGGAACTAAGTGTCTCAACATTGGAAATGCTTGGGCACTATTTTCAAAAACCTGAGAATCTTTTAAGAAAGAACTAATATAAACCGTCTGATTGTCTTCAGAGATGAAATTATTCAAATCATCTGCCAGCAAAAAACTACTGTTTTCAAAGGTTTGTTTTTGATTATCAAGAACACTAGCATACATGAAAGAAAATGAAACCGTATAGTATATGACAAGAACCGCTAAAGAAGATTTTACTGCATTCAATTTTGGCAAACTGGTTCTTTTTGTCAACTGTATCAATAGTAACCCAATGAAGAAGGCAAAGCCATAGGCATATCTTGGTCTATCATCTGCCAGTGGAGTTGCAAAAAACATGTATAGGCCGTAACTCATAATACTGCTAATCCCCAGTGATAATAAGGAGATAAAAAGAGAACAAATTTTAGACCGTTTAGAAGTCCAAACCCAAGTTACGATAGCTCCTAAAATAATCAAAAGAGCTAATAACAACCACAAACGATTACTTTGTAGTTTTAAAGTCTCAAAATACACACGGAGATTTTCGACAACTGCATGAGGCATATTCCTTAGTGATGCTATTTGAGTCGTTTCACCTCTTGATTCCAAATGGGGATTTAGCTTTGTTTGAAAGAAGAATGTCACTATCCCTGCAGAATAAGCTATAAAGCTCACTGCTATTTTTTTAAGGACATCAACAATCGGTTTCCCTTCTAAAATATCAGCAGTTACTAAAGCAAGTAGGGTCAAGATATAGATTCCAGATGATCCTTGGTAAGAATTACACATCAAGAAGATGCCTACAAAGGATGCCAAGGCAAAGTATTTAGGTTTCTGTCTATAAAAAACAAAGGGAAGGACAGAAACTAATACCGATAAGGAAATATATGGGGCATCAAACCTAAAGCTTAATGGTTCTAAAAACCAAGGATTGAGACCAAGAAAAACGGAAGCAATTGCTGCTGACCAGGAAATTTCTTCTCCATCTTTGAATAAATATAATACAGTAAAGCTTGTTAGTGTTAAGATGACTGCACAAAGTATAAAAGTTGTTAAGCCTGCATCCGCGAGGTGGGTGCCACCATGAACAAGGTAAGACGCAAATTCACTTAAAAATCTTGAATAATGTTCTGCAAAATTTGCAACTCCTTCTATCCTACGACCAATATCATCAATATAAGGGTAATTGACATTTCCTATCGCTATTAAAGGGAATAGATATAAGAAAAACACCACTAATATCTTTGTTTTATTTATGGAAATAAAGGATTCAATTTTATGTTTCATTTTTCTCTCCATGATTACTTGATCGTAAAGAACTCAGGATATTCCAGTAAATATCCTTTCCCTAGCATCAAATCATATTCAATTAATTTCAGTTCGTCAGACGTAAGTGTCTCACTTTCTTTTGGATTCTGCCGATCCTCATTTTCTAATACTTCAGTCAATAGGGCATAGTAAGGTGAAACTTTAGCATCTATTTGTTTAAACACAAGAGCTGGAAAGTCACTTGAATTAACATAAGGATGATCTAATTTCTCTGTTTGAAAATTACTCCAAACAAAATAATCTGTTTGATACTGACTATTTGGATCATCCGAAAAGATAGCAGATGGATAGAGTCCTGGAAGATGGTCACCATAAAAGACTACTGTAATTTTTTTATCCATGTCAGATAGGGTATCCAGGAAATCCTTAGTCATGATATCTGTATCTTTTAAAAGGCGTACATAATTGGTTAGATTTTTAGTTTCTTCTGCACTAAATCCTTCACCAGTTGCTGTAATTTCCACAGGCTCATCTTTTTCCCATGGAATATGGTTTTGCATGGTAATGGCTGAGAAGAATTGTGGCGTGTCCTGTGTTAATTGACTCTCAATTGCATAATAGGTTGTTTTATCACTCGCATTGGCACCATTATATTCCAGCATAGTCGGTTCATCATCAGTACCACCTAAGGCAATAAATGTCTCAAAACCAAAATCTTTATAGATAATATTCCTGGAATAGTTGGCACCATTATGAAAATGTACTGCCACTTTATCTTTGTCTTCATAAAATTGACTAATCGTTGGCACATAGGTCATTTTAGGAATAACTTCTGTGTTCATTACAGAGACACTTGGTGAAAGGTTATAATAAGGCAAGCCAATCAATGTTTGTATTTCCATATTGGCAGTGCCACCTCCATAGAAATCTGAACGCATTGTCCCACTGGTATAATCTTGCATAATCGTTTTAATATTTGGCAAGACTTCTTCACTAATAGTAATCCCAGGAAGTCTCATAGGATCCGCAAAACTTTCACTAAGAATATAAATAATCGTGTGTTCTTCAATTTGACTATCACGGGTTTCGTTGATTTCAGTGGCTAATTTACTGTACTTCTCAACTATTTCTTTAATAGATGTCTCATTATATCCTTCGGGAACTGGCATTACTTCTTTAGTAATTTGTTTAGTCCAGACATACATTAACGATTTATAACTAGCATTTTTGGTAAAGCCCATCCATGTTAAATCAACTATATTATTTAACTTTGAGATGACCGGTACATTATCAACAATTTTAGAATTTTCTTCTGTTCTAAAGATAGTAAAAATACCTAACCATAGGGAAGCAACGGTCAGAAGGCCGATAGCTCTCATTCGCTTTCGTTCAAATATTGCTCCAGGTAGCCATTTTTTATAACCTAATATAAATAATATTAAAGCTACAGCTACCGTTATAAAAATATTTATTAAAATTTTGTGTTCTACAAAACTCGATAAAAGAGAAATTTCTTTAATCCATACAAAATCGGTTACCAGCAGTGGTTCACTTCGGAGTCCTTCTTTTAAATAATTAGCAACTGATACAATTGATCCTAGTGAAACGATAATTAGTGTTCCAACAAAGACTCTATTGGTAATAAAATAGATTAATAAAAAAAGAGAAAAAAGAATAGTGAATTGATAGATAAAAGCCCCTGGAAATAGGTATTCACCTAAAATGGTGTGATCACTTCTTATACCAAATTGGATGGTATAGTTAAAAATAATGGCAAATAAAGCACTGGCAGACAGAACGAGATTGAAGCTAGCATTATTGTTTTTTAGATCCCTTAATCCATTTAAAAGACTATGTGCTAATGCAATGAATGCTAAACAAGAAATAAAGGTATTTAACGCTAAGAATAGCAAATAGTAGGACAGGTAATTCTCTTCGGCAAAAATCGTTAAATGAGACGTGCTATGAAGGAGTATTTTAATATCATTGACAGCAAAAGAACCTATTAGACACGCTAAGATAAAATGATTAGAGCCATTTTCTGGCAAAAACCGTTGACTTTTTTTATGAATCCCAAATTCTGTTAAGAGATAGCGAAAGACAAAGGATAGAACAACAATCAGTAAACCTGTTTCTAAAAACCCTGTCTCTAACAGCATGTTTTCAGACCAATTTCCTACTTCAAAATCCGGGTTATTAAGGTTAACTGATATTAAAATAAAATATGATGAAACAATATAAACAAGGTAACCGATTAAAAGTTTTAAAAGGTCCTTGATTGTAATAGATTTAGAAGCTAAAATGGCAAAACCGACAATTGCAATGTAGTATAGAAATTGTGTTATTCCTTGATTAGCTTGATTCAAGTCGGACATTGAAAACTGATCTAATAATCGATTTATTATTAAATGATAATTAATAATAAAGATAAACAAGAATGCGAGTGGCGAATGCCATCTGATCTTCCTGAGTATATTTTTGATCGTCTCAAAGACCTGTATAAGTTTATTCTTCATGATTTGATTTTATCCCTGAGACGGCGCAGGATATATTTAACAGCCGTTCCGGGTCCAATTATAATATATTTTAGTGCACCTTTTATGCCACCGATTTGGTCAAAATTAATGTAAGTATTTGGCACATTATCTGGTCGAATATTTAGGACACGATTATCGACAAAAGGTGTAATGTAACTTGTATTTTTAGAAATAGCATAGTCATAATTCCTTGCCCATGCTAAATAAACCAATATCCGTTCAATGGCATGTAAGATGGTATGCTGAGGCAAGGGTTCAGCTGGAATCTCATCATTTGTTAAGTCCAAATCAAATAGAGGTTCTAAAGCCTCATACTTGAACCAGATGAATGTCCCATAGCTCATGATAAAGGTGTTTTCAGCTTCAAAATTGATTGATCGGTCAAGATTCATGCGTTCCCATAGCTTATTCATATCTTCTGCAAATCGAAATTCATTCCAAGGATCTACTATTTTAGTGTATCTAAAGAAGGATGGAATATCAGCGATGACCAATCCTAACTCAGGGTTCGTTTCAAATTGAGAAATAATATTGTCAGCAGGTGTTAAAAGCATTTGGAATAATTCATTCCGCCATGAATCTCCTACCCAATGAGGGTATTCTGGTGATTTCTTTGTATGGAAGTGACCAATGATATCATACTGTGATAAAACATCTTTTAGTTTTAACATAGGAATCACATCACGACCTTTAGCTCCTGTGACTACAATTTGGCCCTGCATACCATTTCGGTCTAAAAGCGTTTGGATATCACTTTTTTTAGACTCCTGATCTGTTGTCAGGAAAAGATCAAAATCAAATGAAAATGCTTTAAAAGCCCGTAAGAAGTCCTCGACCAAGTCTACATAAAAAGCGTGAAGATGGACGGCAATTTTTTGCTGACCAAATGAAATGCTCCCCTCCTTTAACACTTTCCTATCCAGCAAATAAGGTGGTGTTGGAAGGCTAATTTTAGACATGTGAGAGGTGATAAGATCGACAGGATAGTCTGACACGCGCTCTATTTCATTGAGTAAATAGGGCGACAAATGCTGAATCAAGTCGAAGGTCTTGATTTTGATAAATGGCACACGATTAGCAATCAGAATATGTGGGTAGTGGATGGTGAAATTATAATGTTGAAAATCCTTGACTAAGGGGACCGTATTTAAGATTGCTTGGTATTTAAAATCATTTTCCACAAATAATTTGGTGTATTTGGTTTCATAGTTATCAATCACCTTTTGGACATCCGTATAAGCTTCCACAGAGTTCCAAAATTCTTTAAAGACATCCGATTGAATAATGTTTTTCTTAAATGAAATAAAATAAGATTGCAGATGCTCATCGATATAGATGCTTCCAGCATCTACTGCACCATGATTGGTCATTCCCCAGAAATCTGTCTCACTATCTGTTTCATAACGGTTATAGACTTCTTCCATATCCCAAAGTGGACCGAAACAAGTATCATTCATCATGGTGATGGAATCGTATTGCTCAGCATCTCCAAGACCAATATGTTTTAAACCTTCTGCCCAAGCCGCAAAGTCGTATCCTGTGTTTTCACGCTGTATAAAATCATCAATAAGATTCAATGATTGTAAGTGATTCAAATCCTCATCAGTAAAAAGACTGTTTGATATAAAAACCGTCTTTTCAAATAAGGGGGTCATTTTTTGAAGTTGGTAGATAACATGGTTACTTAATTGATCATATTTATTAAAATGAACATACAAAAGTAAACGTTTCATTTAGCTCTCCTAAAGAAGTTTATTATTTTAGTTGGAATTGTCCAGCGACGAGAAGTTATGACACTATTGTACTCATGTTGAAGAGCCGCCATATCCTCTATCCTTTGACGCAGGTCTGATTCTAAGGCTTTATTTCGCTCTTGCTGATGCTCTATCTCATCCTTTAACTGATGTTTATCTTGGCTCAACTGATTATAGTAATGATTCAGTTGAGCTACATGATCACTATACTCTAATTTCTCATACTGGAGGATCAGTTTCTGATGGTGGTATTGACTAACATCGTAAACAATTTGAGGGTCAAAAGTCGTAAATGTCAGTTTACCATCCTTCTCTAAAGCATTTGAAAAGATCGGTTCGATCTCTGTCTGACTGTCTTTTTCGACAAGCTGGACTGCTTTAAAACTAGCTGGATTTTCAGACAAATCAATCCTGATTTGATTGTTTTCTTGAACTTCCAGTTCAATGCTGTCACTCTTTTTCAATGGATAAACAGCAGACTTAACCGGGTGAAACTGGTCATCATTTGAAAAGAAAATAGATACTGTTTCGTTTTTAATGTGTTGAAGAACATCTGAGCTAAATGATAGCCCCATTAACTCAGAATAAAGATTTTGAACTCCTTGATTCCTCTTATCTTCTAGCACATTTAGCTGATTGACTATGTTCTTACTGGCCTCTTCAATGGTATAGAGTTCCCAGGCTTTCTGACTATCTGTCAGAGCTTGTTCTTTTTTGGCTTCGAATTGATTCAGTAGAAGATTCATCTCATCGCTTAAAGTATCAATAGAGCCTAACGGGTAAACCGTTCCTGCATTAAACACCTCCTTGACGGAGAGATGACCAACGTTGTCAGAGATTATTGCTGGAACCCCTTTTAAAATAGATTCTACAAATACCAATGGAAAAGCTTCAAGTTTGGACGAAAAAACAATGATATCCGAACTCCCCACGTGATCCCATGGTTTTTCTTGAAATCCTAAAAAATGGATATTTTTGATATCATGACTTTGGATATAGTCGTCACACTTTTCCTTATAGTCATCATCCCAACCGCCGATAAAGACAAGGCTATCAGGTTTTGCTTCTAACCTTGAAAAAGCTTTAATCAGCTCTAACTGATTTTTTCGTTCCGTTAGTGCACCAATAGAAATAAAGCGTCTTTCTTTCGTCTCTTTCAGAGGGGTATCTGAAACGTTTGAAAATGGCAAAAAGGATTCTAATTTTTGACTAGAAAAGTATTTGGAAAGCTCCTTAAAAAGCTCTCCTTCTACTGCAAAAATTTTATCTGAAAGTTGATCGAGTAATGTTAACTTTTTAGAATAATATTCAAATTCACCATAAGGAAACTCATGCAGTAAGTAAAAACTTGGAATTCCTTCGCTTCTTGCTGCGACAGCCCCTTGAAAAACATTGACAGTGTTAGAAATGACTAAGTCAATCCCTTCGGTTTTAATAATGTCTTTAATGTCAGCGATGTTCTGATGGTGATAAACCCTTATACTGTCAAGTGTGAAAGGACTATCCCCTGGTGCCTCAGGCCACCACCATTTCAAGGTCTCCATCGGATAAGAGCCAATGCCTTCTTCTTCCATCAACTTTAAGTAATGGGGATAGGTTGCTGAATGATTAGCAGGAAACACATTATAAACCTGATGTCCTAAGGACACCAAGTAACTCATAACATTGAGACCTGCTTTCTCAGCACCATTATCGAGAGTCCCTGTTGGTGAAATGAATAGTAGTTTCATCTTTACATTCCTTATTTATTAGTTTGCCACTGTCCCTGTCTTACCAATAAGCCAGTTGATGAATCCACTTCTGAAAAGTTAGACTCATCCACTTTACGATCAACTGAAAAGATTGGTGGATTTGGAATCATCAACATATCGACATCGTGTTGTTTATCATCTCTGAGATAGGCCATCAAGCGTAATTTGACATGATTAAAATAAGGCAACTGACACTGATAACGTAATGTTTTATGGCCTTTTCCTATGCATTTAAAATCCCATGAATTATCATTATACAGGCCTAGTCCTGTCGTAATATCCACAAAAGAAAAGGCAATATGGATCGGCAGATTATCTTTTAAGAGTTCAAATGAAAATTCAAATTCTAAGGTATCCTCTGGGGTCACCTTATCTGGTGTTAACATTTTGACGCTAAAGTTTTCGATAAGCTTCTCTTTTTCATCATCCGTTTCTACTTCTGTAGCTACTTGAATATTGTCAAAACTATATTGGTTTGAGACATCAACCGGATCACCCTGCGCCTTGATCAACCCATCCTCAATCAGTATAGCCTTATTGCAGTATTTTTTAACGGCGCCCATATCGTGAGTGACTAGGATAGTGGTTTTACCGCTATCTTTGCGCTCTAGGAAGTAATCGTTACACTTGCGTTGGAAGGCTTCATCTCCAACGGCTAGAACCTCATCAAGGATTAAAATATCTCCCTGAGCCTTAATAGCAACCGAAAAAGCCAGGCGGACCTGCATCCCGCTGGAGTAATTTTTGAGCTTTTGGTTCATGAAATCGTGGAGCTCGGCAAAGTCAACGATGTCATCATACATGGCATCGATTTCCTGTGTCGTAAAACCTAGCATGGCACCGTTGAGATAGACATTTTCCCGACCGGTTAGCTCTGGGTTAAAACCAACCCCCAACTCGATAAAAGAAACCATCTTGCCATTGACCGTAACAGAACCCTTTTCAGGCTCATAGATTTGAGAAATGATTTTGAGCAAGGTAGACTTACCGGAGCCATTTCGCCCTAAGATTCCGAAGAAGTCGCCTTCTTCCACATCAAAGGTAATGTCTCTAAGGACATGTTGTTCTTTGTAGCCTTTTATTCCTCTAAATCGGTTGACTAGGGCTGTTCGAAGACTCTGGGTACTCTCGGTTGGTAATTTAAAATACTTGCTGACATGGTCAACACGAACTGCTATTTTTTTATCCATTCTTATAAAATCTCCGCAAAGCGACTGGCATTTTTATTAAACACGGTGAGCCCGATGACAAAAATAATCACAGGGATCACATATGGAATCGCAACAATCAATGGGTTATTAATCAGATTCCAGGTCGTAATATTGGCCGGGTGTATCATGAGGTGACGGGCATCTTGGATCATTTGAGCCAGAGGATTGAGCATAATTAACTTCCCAACTGTCTGGCTGTAATTCAGCACAAGCGACAGTGAGTAGATGATTGGTGTTGCATACATGCCAGCCTGCATGATAACTTCCCAAACCGGTCCGATATCCCGATACTTGACGTACAAGGTCGCTAATAAGAACGCTACACCTGTCGAGAGTAAGCATAATTCTAAAAAGAGTGGAATAATCCAAAGCCATTTGATTGTAATCGGCACCCCATTTAAAACCGTAAAGAGCATGACAACTATCAGGTTAATCCCGAAGTTGATGGCTGCATTAGCAATGGATGAGATAACGATGATTTGTTTGGAAAAATTCAATTTACGCAACAAATCGCCACGCGCCACAATGGATGTCAGTCCCATGGCTGTTGATTCTTGGAAGAAATTCCACATGACCATCCCTAGTAGCAGGGCAACTGGAAAGTGGGGCACATCACTTCCCAATCTCAAAAAACGAACAAAGACAAAGTATTGCACCGTAAAGAGCATTAAGGGTTTTAAGATAGACCACAGATGCCCAATCAAACTGCCTTGATAGCGTAACTTAAAATCCGTTTTAATCATTTCCCTTAAAAGGATACGATTACGTTTGTTAAAAAAATTCATTGAGATTCATCTCTCCTATAAGCAAATTTTGTAATGATAAGGCTTCGAAAAACAAAGGTGTGAAAAGTGCGGTTCTTACCTAAGTTAAAGGCTTTTAAGGTTTTGATACGCTCCATTAGAGGTTGATCCATGATATGAACAAAAGCCTCTACCATAGAACGGTCTTGAGCCTTTAACGGAAGGGCCAAGAGCTTTTTAGCCTGTCGTTGTGAGTCCTTAATCAAGGTCCAATATTTTTGAAAGAGCAGGGACGGCCGTAGCCAGTTCTTCATCCGTTTTCGCCAGGTACGTGCCCCCAGAACATTTGAGGCGTGTTGCCGATAAAGTTCTGTTGGACAATCCAGATAGACCAGATGGCCGAAAGCTGACGCTAAGAGGGCCAAATACCAATCGTGCATGAGGAGATCTTCTGCATCCGTCCATAAGTCTGCCAGGGCATGATTAATCATCATGGTCCCACCTGTGACCGTGTTTTCTGTTAGTTCTTGTCGTAAATTGGTATTGGCATGATGTGACTGAGTGCGAATCATGCTCTCGTGCATAACGGTCAACCCTTGATCAACCACTTTAAGGTCTGTATAGACCAGCAGAGGTTTATCCTGTGGATAGGTGTTAGCCATCTCTAATTGTTTGGCGAGTTTATCTTCCAGCCAAACATCATCTTGGTCACTGAAAAAGTAATACTCTGCTGTTTCAGCCTTTAGCAAAGTAAAAAAACTTTTAATGACGCCAAGATTTTCAGAATGCTCTGGATTGAGCAATCGTATCCGTGAATCTCTCTTTTCGTATTCTGCTATGATATGACGCGTTTGATCGGTCGACCCATCATCACGTATCAGTAGCGTCCAGTCCTTGAAGCTTTGCTTGCGGATGCTTTCAATCTGCTCTTTTAAAAACTGCTCACCATTGTAGGTGGCCATGAGAATCATGACGTTCATGATAAGAATAACTCCTCATAAGTGGAGACAATTTTCTCCCAAGTGTAATTTTCCAGCATGTGAGCCTTGGCCTTACGACCTAAGTCAGAGCGACTTTCTCCCTGATCAACCTGATCAATCAAAGACGCCAAACTGTCATCGTCCTTAGACCAGTATAGGGCTGTGTCAAGAGCCACTTGCTGGTTAAAGGAAACCCCTAAGACCAGGTTCAAATCCGTATGGGCCAAAGCTTCAAGGAGACCTGGATTGGTTCCACCAACCTCGTGTCCATGAATGTAGGCAAACGCCTGCTCACGGATATACTTAAGCAAGTCCTGATCATAAACTGTGCCTACAAAATGAATACGGTCATCCTGATCAAACCCTGTGACAGCTTTAAGCTCCTCAAAATACGGATTACTCTCATGATTAGCTATGATTAAGAGCTTTCGTTTGGTCTGTGATGCCATGAACTGACGCAAACTCGTTTCATAATTATTCTCAGGAACAAATCGTCCTAAAATCAAGTAATAGTCCTGCTCAGCAGTCTGCCATTTCTCATAGAAATCTCGGACTTGTTTGTCTTGACCAGTTAAGGGTGAAGGAGTCAAGTCAGTGCCATAGGCAACCATGGTCGTCTTGGACCACGGGTAGGATTCCTTTAAGTAGCTTTCAATTCCTGCATTATCAGCAACCACCAAATCAGCCGATTGTGTCATGGCCTTTTCAGCATGTTTTAGATAGGACTGAACGGGTTTAGACCACTTGGCTCGTTTCCACTCTAACCCATCTGGATTGATCAAAAAGAGGCCACCCGCCTGCTGGATTCGCTTGGCAAAGGGTTTGATAAACCCACCAATAGTATTGCCTAAGATATAAAAAATGGGACGCTGAATCCCTTGCTCTCGGACTAATTGAAGACCGTATTGAATGGCCATCATGTCATAAGCAATCACTCGAGCAGGCCCAAGCTTAGGAGCCTTGATGGTATAGCAATCTGCCCCTTTATAGTCAAAATGCTGGTGACTTTTCTCATCTGAAAGACAGGCAACATGGTATTTTATCTGGTCACTTTGCTGATTGGAGACGAGTTGGTCTACAAAGGTTTCAAAGCCACCATAAGTAGCTGGCAACCCTCGGCTCCCAATAATAAAAACGTGTTGCATAAGGCTCCTTTCTGACAAGATAGCTGGATTTTTCCTATTTCTGAAATAGATCTCTATGAGCGGCGTTATAGACCTAATCGCCTCTGAGATGATAAATGATGGGCTTTCAGACCTAATGGCATGAGAAATTTTCATATCATATAAGCTTTGGCCCCTTGGGCAGATCAGCAATCATTCACTATTCATGACAGACTGCATCGCCTTTTCCATCCTCAGAATCTCAGTTTATTCGCTGAGTGGCAGTATAATCATTTGATTATACCATTTTTCTAGGGATTTTTCATGTTAAACCCTCATTTGATATTGACACACAATATTCCGTCACTGCAAGTAAAACGGTATAGAACTGACTAATAGTTGACACCATCATCACTCGCCAAATCAAAAAAAATCAACCACAAGCCCTAACTAGATAGATTATTCTAGTGAGGGCTTTGTGATTGATCATTTATTGGCCTAATGGCCGAGGGACAAACGAATCCACTTTTCTGACAGATCCCCATTAAGGAGGCCAGAATAATGTCTCAGTCTCTTAAATAGCTTTTAGTTAACGTATTCTGCTTGAAGGGCAATAACCTCTTCAGCTGTTGAACATTCTGTCAAAGCACGGCGAGCGTACTCTTCCATCTTCTTAGAATCCAAATTTTTCATCAAGCTACGTGTCCGAAGAACAGATGTTGCTGACATAGAGAACTCATCCAAGCCCATTCCGACAAGAAGGGGAACAGCTTGTTGGTCACCAGCCATTTCGCCACACATACCTGCCCATTTGCCTTCAGCGTGAGCTGCTTTGATGACATTGTCAATCAAACGAAGGATTGATGGGTTATAAGGTTGGTAGAGGTATGACACTTGTTCGTTCATACGGTCTGCAGCCATCGTATATTGGATCAAGTCATTTGTACCGATTGAGAAGAAGTCTACTTCTTTCGCAAATTGGTCTGCAAGCATAGCCGCTGCAGGGATTTCGATCATGATACCGACTTGGATGTCATCAGCTACGGCAACGCCTTCTGCTAAGAGGTTCGCTTTTTCTTCATCGAAGACTGCCTTAGCAGCACGGAATTCTTTCAAAAGGGCAACCATAGGGAACATGATACGTAGTTGACCGTGAACAGAAGCACGCAAGAGTGCACGAATCTGTGTACGGAACATGGCATCACCAGTCTCAGAGATAGAGATACGAAGGGCACGGAAACCAAGGAATGGGTTCATTTCGTCTGGTAAATCGAAGTATGGCAATTCCTTATCTCCACCGATATCCATAGTACGGACCACAACTGGTTTACCATTCATGCCTTCAAGGACAGCTTTATAAGCTTCGTACTGTTCGTCTTCAGTTGGGAAGTCTTGCGAATCCATATAGAGGAACTCTGTACGGTAAAGACCAACTGCTTCAGCACCGTTATCGTTAACCCCTTCAACGTCTTTCGGTGTACCGATGTTGGCAGCCAACTCAAAGTGTTTGCCATCTGCTGTTACTGTTTGAGCATCTTTTAAGAGAGCCCACTCAGCTTTTTGTTTAGCATAAGCTTCACCAGCTGCTTTGAATTCTGCGATTTGCTCATCTGTTGGGTTAATGACAACCTCACCAGTAATCCCGTTTACTGCCAAGATATCACCAGATTTCACACGATCTGTGATGTTGTTTGTACCAAGGACAGCTGCAATTTCAAGGGTACGTGCCATAATAGCAGAGTGACTCGTACGTCCACCGATATTGGTAACGAAGGCCTTAACAAAGTTTTTGTCTAACTGAGCTGTATCAGAAGGTGTCAAATCGTGTGCGATAACGATTGACTCTTCAGAGATGGCTGCTGGGTTAGGAAGGTTAACTCCTAGGAGGTTAGCCAAGACACGCTTCGCAACGTCACGAATATCTGCTGCACGCTCTTGCATGTATGGGTTGTCATCCATACCTTCAAAGAGAGTGATAAACATGTCTGTTACTTCTTTAAGACCTGTTTCAGCATTTGTCTTTTTAGCGCGGATTGTTTCTTTAATCTGACCAACCATTTCAGGGTCAGCGAGAACCATCAAATGGGCATCGAATACTGCTGCCGCTTCTTCGCCCAAGCTACCTACTGCTTTCTCACGGATAAGAAGAAGCTCGTTTTGAGAAGCAACAAGTGCTTCGTCCAAACGAGCTTCTTCTGCGTTTGTGTCTTCAACTGTAATCGTTTCAAAGGACAAATCCGGTTGAACAAGTAGATATGCTTTAGCAACGGCAACACCGTCAGATGCTGCGATTCCTTTAAGCAATTCTGTCATGTCTTATGCCAATCCTTCTTTTTCCATTGTTTCTGTGATAGCAGCAAGTGCTTCGTCAGCATCTGCACCTTCAGCAGAGATAGTCACGTCAGCACCTTGGCCAACACCAAGACTCATAACACCCATGATTGATTTCAAGTTTACAGATTTACCTTTGTACTCAAGAGTAATATCTGATGAGAATTTGCTTGCTGTTTGAACCAACAAAGTTGCTGGACGAGCGTGAATACCTGTTTCTGCCACTACGTGGAAATCTTTTGAAGCCATATGGTTTCTCCTTTTTGTTTTACAAATTTATGAATTATCCTTCTGATAACCCTTACAATTCTAGATTATACCACTTCTTCAATGATTTTTCAATCATTTAACTGGGTCTTTTCAGAAAATTATTGTTTATGGCTTAGTTTAA
The DNA here is from genome assembly GCF_030812835.1 of Streptococcus moroccensis. Classification (GTDB taxonomy): domain Bacteria; phylum Bacillota; class Bacilli; order Lactobacillales; family Streptococcaceae; genus Streptococcus; species Streptococcus moroccensis. Next base: position 67,147 of record NZ_JAUSTM010000005.1, on the reverse strand, counting down.
AAGAGGAATGTTACCAGTAGGTTCAAATTCCCTTTGCTAACTGCTAAGCATTACTATCAAAGATGACCTAACAACAGAATCTTAAAAAATCTAGGCTACATTTTTAGGAAGGTTTAGTGTATAATGGTAATAATCTAAAAGATGGTCGACGATTTATGATGAGAAAGGAACGTTTATGAATCCTTATATCGACAGTGTGAAGAAAAACTTTCAACAGAGTTCTCAAAAAACTTTAAAGGAAAGCATTTATGAAGCTTTTCGAAAGACAATCATTCTCCGTGAAATACCAACTGGGGAGCGCATTAATGAAAAAGAATATGCAGAGCTATTAAATATCAGTAGAACACCTATCCGGTACGCCCTACAAGAGCTTGCTAAAGAAGGTCTCGTTGAACACACTCCAAAGGTCGGTGTCGTTGTACGCGGTGTCAGCTTAGCAGACGCTTATGAGATTTTCGATATTCGAAAGGCCCTTGATTCCTTAGCGACCATCAAGGCTGCTCAACTCATGACCCCAGAAGATTTTGAAGAACTACGTCTCCTTCTAGAAGAAGGCAATCGGCTAGATGCTGCTGATGAGGTTGATGCCTTGCTTCAAAACTTTACGGATTTTAATCACTTTATTTATGAGAAAAGTCAGATGCCTCGAATGCAAAACATCGTTCAAACCTTGAGGGAATACCTGATTTATTTCAGAGATGTGTCTATCCGGTCTTCGAAACGTCGCCATATTGCCCTAGAAGAGCATTGGGGCCTCTACGAAGCCATGAAAGAAAAGGATGAGGAGACCATACGTAGAATTACCAATGAACACCTTGATTTCTCCCTTCGTTTTATCCTAGATGAAATGGAGCGTCGCCACATTGGATAGTTTTACAGATGCTCACATTGTCACCATGGCTGTTAAAAGCCTTTTATACGAGGTTAGTTTGAGTCCAAAGCCTGGCCTGGTGGACCGCTTTAATACTGGTGCTCATCACGATATGGATCTCACACTCTTTATCGATAGCAGCCTGAGTCTCATTCCTTATTTTGAGGCCTATCTAGAGGCTGGAAATCGCCACCATGGCCCCCTGCCACTGCTTTTTGACCGTGCTAGAGTAATTGGCGTTGACGCTGAAAAAGGGATGTTTGAGGCCACAAATGGCACCAATACACATAAGGGAGCCAACTTTTCCTTTGCCTTGGTTCTCGTTGCTCTAGGCTACTACCGTGGCCAGACGGAAAAGCGAGGGCTTCTAACAGCAACGGATAGCCAAAAGGTCTTAACCCTCATCAAGGAAATGTGCCATGATTGTGTCATGGCTGATTTTGCATCCATCGATCAGACCAAAAAGCTCTCCTATGGGGAAAAACTTTATTGTGAGTATGGGTTAACAGGTATCAGGGGCGAAGCAGCATCAGGCTATCAGACCTTGCAGGATCTTTTGTTGCCAGCGTTGAGGGGTTATATAACCCAGTTTGGTCAAGAAGAAGCTTTTTTGAGGGCGCTAGTTCTATTGATGAGTGAAGTTGAAGACGGCAACATTATCCATCGTGGAGGCATTAAAGCCTGGGAAACCATCAAAGAAGAATGCCTTACCGTCACTGTTCAAAACTTGGCCACTGAGGAGTTCTACCAGTGGCTGACCGATTATGACCAAGAGCTAATCAAGCGCCATCTTAGCCCTGGGGGCAGCGCTGACCTCCTTGCGCTCGGCTACTTCTTTATGCAATTAGAAGGATTGATTTAGTAAAGGATGTCGCATCAATAAGAGAGGAGTTTCTATGTCTTGGACGGTTTCTACCATCTATCCTTTTGATCAAAAAGGCCAACAACAGCTCACACAGCTACTAACAACAGAAGGGATTCAAAAAGACGCTAATCTCGACTACAGTTGTGGGATTTATGACGATAATCAATTGGTTGCCACAGGATCTTGCTATGGCAACACGTTGAGATGTCTAGCAGTCGACCAAAGCTACCAGGGTGAAGGCTTTATGAACCTCATCCTCAGCCATCTGACAACCTATCAGTTTGACAGAGGCCACAGGCATCTCTTTTTATACACCAAACCAGAGACAGCCCAGTTTTTTAGTGACTTAGGTTTTTATGAAATCGTTAGAAGTCAAGACATTGTCTTTTTGGAAAATAAAAAAAATGGCTTCCACAATTATCTGGACAAGCTAGAGAAACCTCAGCATAATGTCTCCTCAGTAGCCGCTGTGGTCATGAATGCCAATCCTTTCACGTTAGGTCACCTCTACCTGATCGAAAAAGCTGCGCAGGAAAATGACCTTGTCCACCTCTTTATTGTTAGCGAAGATAGCAGTCTGGTGCCTTTTACCGTTCGAAAGAAACTGGTCAAATCTGGGACTGCTCATCTGGACAACCTGATCTATCATGACACGGATTCTTATATGATTAGCCAGTCCACCTTCCCAAGTTATTTTCAAAAAGACAGTGAAGCTGTCATTCGCAGTCAGGCTGCCGTGGATTTACATATTTTTAGTCAAATCGCTAAAAAACTGGGGATTCAAAAACGCTATGTTGGCGAGGAACCGCATAGTATGGTAACCAATCTATACAACCAAGTGATGTCTGATGTCCTCCCACAGGCAGGCATCTCATTTGTCCTAGTCCCTCGCAAAGCTATCTCCAGTAATCCGATTAGTGCTTCCACCGTCCGCCAACTGATCCAGCTAGGTGATTTCGAAAGTCTTAAAAATCTTGTTCCAGAATCCACATTGGCTTTTTTCAAAAGTCCTGAAGCCGCTCCTATTATCGCAAACATTAAAGCGCAGGACAATGTCGTCCACTATTAACCCAATTAAAAAAATCCAGCAGGAACAGAAGTCTTCTCTCCACCTGCTGGACTTTTTTAGTTTTGGAAGGTTTAAACCAAGTGATTATCCTTGGCTAGCTGGCTGATAAAAGCCTGCATTTCTTCAACAGAGTGGGTCCGATTGCGCCCACAGGCTTTAGCTGGTTGATCACAAATCAAACACATTCGCTCAGGAAACCCGAGATCCGTCCGAGAAATGCTTTGAACCTGCTCTTGTTTGGAATCTTGATCACGATAGATGACATCAATATCAAACAAACGGCCCAGTGGCGAATTCTCCTCTATGGCAACCATCCATTTTTTAACCTCTTTCGGAGGTTGGGCTACCATGATGAAGGCTTCGATACCTGTTTTCCAATTGATCACTTTTTGGTCAATGACCTGAACATTATGGTCAACGATTGACCGGATAATGTCATTAAACCCTTGTTGAAAAAGGGCTTTTATAGCGGCATTATTTTTGATTGGTCCTGGAATATTGCATTTGTAGTTGATGAGGGTATTCCCTTCGTATTGCTTCAGCAACTCATTTTGCAACTGAACCCTTGATTCCCGTGCATTCAATACGTCCTGCAGTGTAACGGACTGACCTGTTTCAAACATATTTTCTCCCCTTTTTCGACTCCCTTTGCTAGCTTATGGAGTCCCAATAGCTAATCAGCCCGGCTGTTCCCCTATTTTTTGAGCGCTTGACGTTTAACCATGACCATTTAAAGAAGGCTGAGCAACTGTCCAGCCTTCTTTGAGTTTATACTATTATTCGGATTACAAGAACATTCCGAAGATGATACTTGCAATGACAAGGACAAGGCCACCACCGAGACGAGAAGAAAGTTGGGCGTATGAGATCAAGTCCATACGTTCTGCCGCACCAAGAACGGCCAAGTCTCCAGAACCACCACGGTTAGCCATACAAAGACCAGCTGTAACGGCTGAATCGATAGGGTAAAAACCAACAAGGTAGCCGACAATAGCTGATCCAAGGATAGCACCAATAACGATCACCAAGGCCATGACAACGTTTGAGAAGGTAAGAGCTGCTAGTAATTCTCCAAGGTCTGTATCGATACCGACACCTACCATGATGATGAGAATCATGTTTTTCGTGAAGAAGCTTTGAAGCACTGTTGCCGCCTTGCGGACATAAGTAGGAATGATACCTGTTGCGTTAGCGATAACCACGAAGATAATCATGTAAGCAAAGGTATGGATAGCTACACCAAAGACCGTTGGTAATAAGACCTCACTAAAGAGACGTCCTAAAGCATAGAAAGACAGGGCAAGAAGGAAAGCACCACCGTAGTCAATCATAGAAAGTTTAACAGTTTCTTCTTCAACTTCAATTTCACTGCTCTTACGCATCAAACTTTTTCCATCACCAGTCAATTTAGGTTGTTTTTTACCGATACCATTTAAGATACCTGCTGTAATGATGGCAAAGATGTTGGCAATAGTTAGGATTGTAATGGCAAAACTATAGTAAGTTGCTGCTGGTTGACCAGTCGTTTTTTCATAAATTTGACTGAGCGGAACAGCACCAGCACCGTTACCACCACCCATAATTGGAAGGACGTATTTAATCATAACGTCGGCTGGGTTGATACCAAACAACAAACCAAAGAGAATCCCGAGTAAGCCAGCTCCAGCCACACCACCTAAGATCGCAGGGATGTATCCAGCCATAGAACGTAACAAGAGTTTGCGCTCAAGCCCTAAAATGGATCCTGTAATCAACATAACGATGAAGAGCGTCAAGAAGTTGGCATCTTCTGTTGCAAAGTTCATCAACTCTACATATTCCTCAGGAATAGCATTGAAATAAACTAAGGCAGAGCTTCCTAAGAAGGCTAATACCAAACCACCACCGATGTAGGTGTTCCAAATTGGAATACGTTTCCCAATCTCATTAAAGATCACACCGATTGACAGCATGATAGCAAAGGCACCTGCCAAATCTTTTGACAAAGCTCCCGTATACATTGTTACCAAACAGATAACGATAAGACCTGCAGCTAGTACAGGTGGCAAACCTAGAAATTTCATCTTTTTCATGAAATTTTCCTCCCCCAAAAATGTTTTAATTTTTTATATTTTTAACAGTGTCAATGAGTGTTCCATCACGATACTCAATTAAGGCAACAACCTTATCACCATATTCGATCGGATCAGGATTGCCTACAATTTCATAGGCTTTTTCCTGTAATTCCTTAATAGTGAATTGAGGAACTTTCAGGTCCTTGAAGTGTTCAACTAGGTCAGGACGGTTCGGGTTAACTGAGATACCGATTTCCGTTACCACGACATCAACACTAGTACCTGGTGTGATAACAGTGTTGACTTTTTCAACAAAGGTCGGAATGCGTCCGCGTACCAAAGGTGAGATAACTAGACTCATCTTTTAAGCAAAGGCTGTATCACAGTGTCCACCTGACGCCCCGCGGATGACCCCATCAGACCCTGTCATAACATTGACGTTAAAGTCTGTGTCAACCTCAAGGGCTGAAAGGATACATGTATCTAAACGGTTGACCATAGATCCTTTGCTAAGCGGTGAAGCATACATGTTGGCATCAATCTCGTAGTGTTTACCAGCATTACGGTCGATCGAGAGTGCTGATGGATGGTCAAAGTCTTGAACGTCGATGATTTTTTCAACCAGACCTTCTTCTAGAAGTTCAACCATGGCATTGGTAATCCCACCAAGGGCAAAGCTAGCAGTGATGCCATCTTTTTTCATGGCTTCACGCATAAAGCGTGTAACTGCTAGGGATGCTCCACCAGTTCCTGTTTGGAAAGAAAAGCCTTCTTTGTAGTATGGTGAATTCGTAATCACTTTTGCTGCGTATTCTGCAATCAAGAGTTCTTTTGGATTCTTAGTAAAACGGGTAGCCCCTTTGGCAATCCCCTTAGGATCTCCAATCTCGTCAACAACCACCACATAGTCAACATCTGTTTGAGGAATACTGATTGGCGTATTAGGATATGGGACTAAGGTATCGGTAATGATAACAACCTGATCCGCATATTTTGCATCAACCATGGCGTAACCAAGGGACCCACAAACGGCCTTACCTTTGGTTCCGTTAGCGTTACCGTATTCATCAGAACTTGGAGCTCCGAGAAAGGCCACATCGATGTGAACATCACCACGGGCGATGGCACGGGCACGGCCACCATGCGAGCGAATGACAACAGGATTTTCCATGATTCCCTCAGAAATAGCAGCTCCTAATTTGTCACGAAGTCCAGATGAGGTGATATTGGTCACGACACCGTTTTTGATATGCTCGATTAAAGGCTCATGGACATTGGCAATTGAACTTGGGGCAATCGATAAATTCTTAAAGCCCATCTTGGCAATTTCATCCATGACCATGTTCATGACATAGTCCCCTTCACGGAAATGGTGGTGGAAGGAAATGGTCATGCCATCTTTAAGACCCGTTTTTTCAATCGCTTCACGGATTGATCCCACTAACTTTTCATCGCGAGGTTTAGCAGGCTTGATGGTACGCGTTGATTCCTGATAGTCTTTAATGTTTTCAAGTTCACCTTCAAAAACACCAAATTGATCTGCGTACTCTTGAGGAATGTCTCGTCCTAATTTGTTTACAACCATCTTAAGCCTCCTCTTCTTCTATCAATCCTGCCGCAGCTGCTAAAGCGAGCACTCGCTGTGCACGTTCCACGATTGGTTTATCAACCATCTTACCGTTTAAGGAAACGACACCAGACCCCTTAGCCTCAGCATCTGCAATGGCAAACATAACTTGGTGTGCATTGTCAATTTCTTTTTCTGTTGGGGCAAAGACTTCGTTGACCACAGGAATTTGACGTGGGTTGATAACAGATTTGCCATCAAAGCCAAGTTGTTTGATCCGTTCCACTTCACGACGGAAGTTTTCCATATCGTTTACATCAGAGAAGACTGTATCGACAGCTGCGATACCTGCAGCACGTGCTGCGTGGACAATCATAGACCGAGCAAAGAACAGTTCTTCCCCATTACGCTCAGGATAACGTTTTGTCTTCATTGACGTTACATAGTCCTCGGCTCCAAGGGCAATCCCTACTACACGCTCACTAGCTGTCGCAATCGCTAAGGCATTAAAGACCCCAGTTGGCCCTTCGATGGCACAAAACATCTTGGTTGAGCCAATGTCACGGCCGATTTTTTCTTCGACTTCTGTAATCACTTCAGCCACATCGATAACGTCTTGCGCTGTTTCTGTTTTAGGAAGACGAATACAGTCAATGCCTGCACGAACCATGGCTTCAACATCGTCACGACCACCTGCCGCAAGGTCATTGATCCGAACGATGGTTTCAGTATCTCCAAAATCAAAGGTTTTAACTGCTTGGTACAAAAGGAAACGCGCAGAATCTTTTTCTTTCAAGGAAACAGAATCTTCCAAGTCAAACATGATTGAATCTGCTCCGTAAAGATTGGCATCTCTTAGCATAGCAGCGTTACTTGCTGGGACAAACATCATTGTTCTTCTTAAACGTTCCATGTTTCAATCTCCTCCCAGTTAATCGCATCTACTGTACCGTTGGCACGATGTGCTGCAGCGATAACGCGCGCCTTAATTGTACAATCCAAGGCTCCTTTATCAACAGCTTCCACTTTTGCTGCTGTGATTCCTAGACTGTCAAGCGTTTCTAAAATCACTTTGCGGATTTGGCGTCCAAATTGTTTTTCAACAGAACTTTGCAACGTCAAATCAATGGTTTGTCCTGTAGCTGGTTCAATAACCACTTGAATATCAGAAGACTCTAAGGTCCCTGCTAAACCAGCTTGTTTAATGTCAAAACTCATTTTTAGACGATCCTTTCTATGTGATGAGAATGATATGATAACTAAATTATCCGAAATATTGTAAGAGCACACCTGCTGCAACGGCAGAGCCGATAACACCGGCAACGTTTGGCCCCATGGCATGCATCAACAAGAAGTTTGAAGGGTCTTCTTCGACACCGACACCCTGAACAACACGAGCTGCCATCGGAACTGCTGACACACCTGCGGCACCGATCATTGGATTAATTTTCCCTTTAGTGAGATGGTACATTAACCGTCCCATCAGGACTCCAGCTGCTGTACCTGCTGCAAAGGCAACCAAGCCGAGAAGGATAATTTTAAGGGTATCTGGTGATAGGAGAACATCTGCCTTAGCTTTTGCACCCACACTAACACCCAAAAGAATCGTGATAATGTACATCATTGAATTGGAGAGTGTCTCAGTAATTTTTGGCACTTGACCAGATTCTTTAATCAGGTTACCTAGCATTAGCATTCCGATTAGTGGAGCTGACGATGGCAACAGTAAAACTGTAAAGATCGTAACCACAATCGGGAAGAGAATCTTTTCTTTTTTGGAAACAGGTCGCAACTGTTCCATCTTCACTTTACGTTGTTCCTTAGTCGTCAAAGCACGAATAATGGGCGGTTGGATAATCGGTACCAAGGCCATGTAAGAATAGGCAGCCAAGGCAATCGTTGACAAGAGATGTGGGGCTAACTGGCTAGACAAGTAAATAGCTGTCGGGCCATCAGCACCGCCGATAATCCCAATCGAAGCTGCCTCTGGACCCGTCATGCCTAACATGATAGAACCTAGCAAAGCAACGAAGATACCAACTTGAGCCGCTCCACCTAGAAGGAGGGTCTTAGGGTTGGAAATCAAGGGACCAAAGTCTGTGGTAGCTCCCAAACAAAGGAAGATAAGCGGTGGGTATATCCCCTTATCTACCCCTTGGTAGAGGTAGTAAATCAAACCGCCTCCCGAACCATCAACAGGTGCATCCATCAGACCACCAAGTGGCAAGTTTACTAATAACATTCCAAATGCAATGGGAATGAGCAAATAAGGCTCATAGCCTTTGGCAATAGCCAAGTAGAGAAAGACACAGGCAATCCCTAAGGCAATCAAGGTTTTAAAATCTAAAGCAAAGAGGCCTGAAGATGTGACCATCTCGATTAAGGCATCAAACATAATGGTGAACCTCCCAACTCTTATAATGTGACGAGTGTAGCACCTGCTTCAACTTGTGCTCCTTTAGCAACCAAGACGTTACTTACTGTACCATCTTCAGGCGCTACAATTTCATTTTCCATTTTCATAGCTTCCAAGATGCAGAGGACTTGACCTGCTTTAACAGCATCTCCTGCTGTCACATTAACAGAAACAATGGTTCCTGGCATCGGTGCATTGACAGGTGTTCCAGAACTAGCAGCTGGTGATGCCGGAGTAACTGGAGTTGCTGGTGCAGGAGCTGACGCAGCTTGAGCTTGGAATTCTTGCGCTGAGACTTCTTCTACTGAGACATCGTAGGTTTTACCATTGACAGTAATATGATAATTTTTCATGTGTTAAACTACTCCTTACTTGATACGTTTAATAGATGTGATGCGGTATTTTTTATCCTGTTGGTTATCATTTGCCATGATTAGGGCTGTCAGAGCGGCAACCGTTTTGGTTTCTTCGTCTTCTTCAAGCACAGCTGGTGCAGGACTTGCTGCTGGCTGTGGGGTTGAGGCAACAGCTACTTGTTCTGAGCCTCCAATGTATTTGAAGCCACTAACGATAAGCATCAATCCGACCAGCACTATCATAACGACGATAATAGCTACTGCAGAAAGCCCTAAGGCTTCCATAATCGTAATATTTTCCACTTGCTTCCTCCTTACATGATAGCTTCGATGCGAATGATTTCAGACGCATCATCAGCTTCTTGGGCTTTTGGATTGTATTTTTTCTCTAAAAACTCTTTACCCAATTGAGGGAACATAGCACAGATAAGAACATCTTCATCGGTTTTAGCTAACCCAGCCAGATCTGCTTTGAGATGCTCAAACTCTGGCTCAAGTAAGTCAGCAGGACGTGTTGTAATAACCTCTTCGTCACCAATAATTTTTTGCTTGATAACGTCACTAATCGGTGCAGGGGATTGGCCGTACTTCCCACGAACATAGTCTTTGATTTCATTTGGAATCATTTTATACCGTTCTTTAGTCAACACGTTAAAGACAGCCTGTGTGCCGACCATTTGACTCATCGGTGTCACGAGTGGTGGGTAGCCAAGGTCTTCACGTACCTTAGGCACTTCTTTTAGCACTTCATCGTAAAGGTTTTCGGCATTAGCTTGCTTCAGCTGGGCATACAAGTTTGAGAGCATACCACCCGGCACTTGATACAGCAGGGTTTGAGGTTCAATGCCCATGATTTTTGGTGCTAAAATGCCTTCTTCGATATATTTTGCTTTTATGGGTTTGAAATACTCACTGATTGTGATAAGTGCTTGATCGTCTAGGCCTGTTTCGTAGCCTAATTCATTGAGAACCACAGCTAAGCTTTCTGTAGCTGGTTGACTTGTTCCCCCAGCTAGAGGTGAAATGGCTGTATCAATAATATCTGCACCAGCTTCAACCGCTGCTAAGTAAGTCATTTCAGACGTTCCACTCGTCGCATGCGTGTGAACTTCAATCGGTAAGTCTGTGACCTCTTTGAGGGCAGGAATTAATTCTTTAACTGCCGCTGGTGTTAGAATCCCAGCCATGTCTTTGATACAAAGCGAATCCGCTCCTAATGCCACCATATCCTTAGTCAGGTTTTGGTAGTATGAAATCGTATGAACTGGACTTGTCGTATAGCAAATAGTTACCTGCGCATGCTTACCAAATTTCTTGACTGCTTTAACACTGGCTTGAATATTTCGAACATCATTTAACGCATCAAAGATCCGAAAGATATCCATACCGTTTTTAGCAGCTGACTCTATAAATTTTTCAACAATGTCATCTGCATAATGGCGATAACCTAATAAGTTTTGTCCACGTAGTAGCATTTGTAGGGGCGTGTTAGGAGCGTTCTTTTTGAATTGTCTTAAACGTTCCCACGGATCCTCGTTCAAGTAGCGGACAGAAGCATCAAAAGTCGCTCCTCCCCAACACTCAAGAGCATTATAGCCAGCTCTGTCTAAATCTGCCATGATTGGCAGCATCTCATCTGTCCTCAGACGTGTCGCCATCAAACTTTGATGAGCATCCCGCAAAACTGTCTCTGTAAACCGTATTTGCTTCATTAAGACCACCTTTTCTAATATGATATGATACAGTAGGCGCTTTCAAGCCATTCATACCTCTAGTATACCATTGTTTTGTGCTTTTTTTCTCAAAAATACAATAAAAAAACAGTCAAAACACCAAAAAAACACAGGCTTGTCAAGTTATTTGCTCAAGCTGTGTTTGATATTTATTATAGTAAAAAGCTGACTGTCTCAGTTGAAAGAGCCCTATGAAATCGGCTATGCTATTACTGGACAAATCCACCGATCACTGCGGAGAAAAAGTTGCAGCCAGACCTCTAAACAGTCAGTAATGGTAATGGTTAATCTAAGACGAGGACAAGCTATTTTCTCGCTTTAGATCATTTTAAAACTAAAGATAAAAAAATATGTGCCTAGACTTTTCAATCTATGACACATCTTAGTGATTATTTTTAATTTTATCTACACAGCAACATCAAAGAACCATTACTTGCGATTGTAGCGTCTCACCTTTAAGGTTAAGATGCCATCCTCTAATTCGATCGAAGATTCATCCACTGCTTTTCCAAGAAGGGTATAGTCATGATCTGTGCCATGGCCACCTAGTAAAGCATTATAATATTCATCGATTTCAACCTCTCGCTCCAAGCTTAGGTCAGCCATCAAATGATCAAAATGGGTCGGCACATCCTCAGATGGTGTCGAGATAGCAAGATCAAACTTTTCGTCGTCTAAGTTGAACTTTATATCAAATTGAAAATAACAATGCTCTAAAAAGTAGCCAATTAGCTCTTTCATGATGCGAGTAGCTTTGCTTTTTTCAGTAATCATTTTTTAAATCTCACTTTTTATCTTTTTTTAAAGGGATTCGGTCTTTAATGCTATCAAGGATAGGAACCATAAAGGCTGCGACGAAACCTGTCGAAAACCCATTATTGTATAAGCTAAGTCCTAAATGCAGTCCAATAACGCTTTGTGCGACGTTGAATTGCAGAAAGCCAGCTATTACCCCAACTATTATACCATAATATCCAGCAATGGGGGCTAAAGCTGTCCCAAATAATAGGGGTAAAATAACAGTCAAATCATTTAGATGCCCGAAGGAAAAATAACCAGCTAAAAGAACACCTGCAGCAATGGGTAGGGTGTTCCGGAGATGTTTCCCGAAAGCAGCAAACCCAATAATCGACATTAAGCCTCCTGCGATCGGCCCGTTTAGTGGCATTCCTGTCAAGACGACGATGGTTAAGAAGGCCATCCCAGTAAGTCCCATGTTTAAGAAAGTCGTTCGACGCCCATATTTCATTACAAAATCATCCGGCAAGCGACCCACACGACGGTTGAGTTTACCAAACTTTAGCGTCATCTCATTAAAATCAGCACCAATCAGTGAGAAAATAATAAAATTTGCGCAGATAAAGGCAATATAGATATAGATATAGCGATGAGCATGGGTACTGATCATGGAAACACTGTCAACTTCAAACCCAAGATAACGAAGACAAGCATAAACCATCATGGCAATGATACCAGTCGTAAACCCCGTATTATAAAGGGTATACCCTTGGTGGAATTTCAGAAATGCTTCAGCCAGAGGCGGGGTTACAAATCCGAGGAAAAGTCCTAAACCTGTCGCTAGAAGAATTGAGGTTATGCTGATGCCTTGGTTGAGAAGGATATAAGAAACCAAGGGTGCTGTTGATGTTGCAAACAAACTTTGAGACGTGTGGAGTTTAAAGGATTGGCCGGACCACCATGAATAAAGAACAACCCCTAAAATAATAGGGACAATGTTTAACACATGGGTTCCAAAAAAGGAGTGTCCAATAAAAATACCAGCTGCCGCCAATTGAAATCCAGTTAAATGGGTTAAATTATTTCGGACATTAAGATAATAGGCGACTAAAAAGTGAAGAGAAACATTAAAGAAGGTAGCAGATATGCCAGCCACTTCAAAAAAATCATGAATCAGGTAGGTTTGGTGAAAAAGCAACTTTTGATAATTAGCAATAAGATCTTTACTATCAGGCATCAACATGGCATAGACAAACGTCACTATCGCCAGCAGAAGCAAATAGTCTTTTTCCCAGTGCATATGTAATTGCGCTTTTAGCTTCCTAGCTTTTTCTACCATAGTACTCCTTCTCTAGTATTTTATCAGTTACCGTTTACGTTAGCTCATTGACAACAAAATTAAACGATGTTTATATAGGTATCCGTTGCTCATATTCTTATCTTCTACCTTACCCAATTTCAGTATAATTGACAAGAGATTTTAGTGTTTTTTCATTGTCTTTTTGAAACCGTATACAGATTTACTGATAGGTTGCTAACCTGGTTTCAAGTCTAGATTGTCCAAAAGCATAAAGAGTGCATATTACCCAATAAACTAAGGCAACTAAAATATATACCGTCATGTAATCAGATTTGGCACCACCAACAATTTTAGCCTTATTAAAAATTTCTGGAACTGTAATCATAGCTGTTAGAGACGTGCTTTTAACCATATCTAAGAGAATATTGCTTAGTGGAGGTATGGCAATCCTTATCGCCTGAGGAATAATAACTTTTCGGTAGATGGTCGATGTTTTAATTCCGAGGGCTTTTGCCGCTTCCCATTGTCCTTTGTCGACTGCTGAAAGGGAGGAACGAATAATCTCAGCAATATAGGCGCTCGACATCATGGTAAAGCCCAAGATTGATGCCGTGATGGCATCTAGTTGAAGGCCAACAAAAGGCAATCCAAAGTAGATCAGAAACAAGAGCACCATTAGAGGAGTCCCTCGCATTAAGGAAATGTGGGTGTTCATCAGCCACCTCAATGGACGCAGCGACGACATTTTCATCAAAGCCACAAAGAACCCTAACACGGTACCTAGTAAAAAGCCTATCAAGGATAGAGACAGCGTGTAAGGGAGTCCTTCCAAGATACTTGGTAGGGCTTCAAGGGCTAAGGGAAGGCTAAAAATGGCATCCCATTTAATCATTGATTTCTCCTTCAAAATTTTTCAAGAAAAGGCTGGGCAAATTGTCCAGCCTCCCACTTAGTAAGCGTTCATTATTTGATGTCAGAAACATCGATGACTGGAATATTATCGACATCCTCAAGTGGTTGTGTCAAATCTTGACCAGCATAATATTTTTCTGAGATAGCCTTCATCGTGCCATCTTCTTGCATTGCTTTAATGACTTCATCGAGTTTTTCTTTCAAGCTCTCATCAGTTTTGCTCATAACAATCCCTTGCTCTGTTGGGTTGTATTTTACTGTTCCCATTTTGACTTTAATATCAGGGAATTTTTCAGTAATCATTTGAACAGCAATGACTTGTGTAAAGTAATCATTTGGCACAAAGTCTGTGCGACCTGTTGAGACGTCACGTAGGTAGACATCGTTGGTCACATTGTCGTAGATAACTGGTTCGGCACCTTGTTTTTCAGCAATTTTCATGTACTGGGTACCAGCACCACCACCAGCTTTTTTGCCAGTCCAGTCGCTAAGGTCCGCTGCTTCAATACCTGAACTACCATCTTCACGAACAATCATGCCACCAACGGAGTATTTGTAGGGCACTGAGAAGTTGTACTTTTCGAGGCGTTCTGGTGTTGAGTCAAAGTTGTTAACAGCAACATCAACCTTGCCACTATCAACCGAAGTGAAAGCCTCCGCTACTCCAATTTCAACGAATTCTACATCGACACCAAGACGTTCTCCGATTTCGGTCATCATATCAATTTCGTAACCGACCAATTGGTTATCATCATTATAGTAACTTGTTGGGTAAAGGGTTGCTGGTGTCGCTACCTTAAGAACACCTGCTTCTTGCACTTTGTCCCATACTGTTGCTTCAGCAGACGGCGCTGTAGATTCTGTTGCTTTGTTAGTACTGCAACCGACTAAAACTGTAGCCCCTAGGGCAACTAATGATGCTAATAATTTCTTTTTCATGAAAAAGAGTCCCCTAAAAATATTTTATTATTGGACTCTCTCCCATTTTTAGAACAGATTCCAACTGTTTCACTATATCATAATGAAAGCCTATTCTCAATTTATTTGCTTGAAAATTTCACAAACTATTTTAACATCATTTTCAGTGTTTTCATCTTTTAAAAACAAGGTTTTTTAACCTATTTTTTTTTGCAATAACGTTTTACATTTCACAATCTTCTGTTTTATCTCAAGAGCCCTGCATCTTCAAAATCTTTGGCTAAATGGAGCAAGACATCTTCTCTCCCTTTTGCTGCTGTCAGCTGAACCCCTATTGACAGGCCATCGTTCCTGCGATAAGTCGGTAAGCTGAGGGCTGGCTGGCCAGTCAGATTGGCTTGTTGGGTAAAGGGGGTCCAATCCAGACTGTCTGCAAACATTTGCCAAACGAGGTCTTGTTGTTCCTGCATTGGAACCTCACCAATATGGAGCAACTGGTCTTTGAGCTTTTCTGATAAATCAAACTGGCCATGCTTAGGCGCCACATCAGCAACCGTCGGAGTCAAGACAATATCATATTCTTCGTGGAAGTGAGCCATCTGGGCTGAGAACTGATCCCAGACATTGAGGGTATGACTGTAGGTTTTGGCAGGAATGGTCTGGCCTGATTGGTAGATAGCCCAAGTCATCAGTTCCATATCATCTGGTGCCATTAGCCGTCCTAAGCTCGCTTCTATCCCATCAAACATGGCGGCTGTTTCGACACTGTTCATGATATAGTAGGCCTTCATGGCTGCAACCCCATCGACAGGCTGGGCCTGGAGTGGGGTGACCTCATGCCCTTGGTCGGACAGGAACTTGGCTGCCTCTGTCGCGGCAGCAATGGCTTGGTCTGACACACGGCCTCCAATCGGCGACGCCGTTAGGAGAGCGATCTTTAAGGGCTTCTCCCATTTTTCCTTAAAAAGCTCAGACTGACTCAGCCTTGGCAAGGGGAAAGGACTCTCTGTCTGATAGCGCTGGGTGTGATAGAGCAGGTGTTGAGTGTCTCTCACAGATTTCGTCAAGGCAAAGTTGACCGAGGCTCCCTGCCAGCCTCGATAGGAATCTGGTCCTACTGGAATACGCCCTCGGCTGGGTTTGAGGCCGATGAGGCCGTTAAAGGAAGCTGGGATACGGATAGAGCCACCACCATCACTAGCTCCTGCTATCGGAACCATTCCTGACGCCACTGCTGCTGCCGAGCCTCCGCTTGACCCACCCGCATTGCGAGTGACATCTTGCGGTAGATTGACGGCACCGTGCAGGCGCGAATCACTGATATTTTTAAAGCCAAATTCAGGGGTATTGGTTCGTCCAAGGACGATAAAGCCAAGGCTTTCAAAAACCTCTACCAGGTAATCGCTTCTTTGCGCTCTGTAGTTGGCGAAGAGTTTGGAACCTGAAGTAGATAGCTGTCCAGCTTGATTCTGGCCTAAGTCCTTTAAGAGAAAGGGAACTCCTAAGAAAGGTTGTCCCTTATCCTTTAGAGTTTTCGCCTTTTCACGAGCTTCCTCATACTGTTTACTGACGACAGCATTGAGCTTTGGATTCATCTTTTCAATGTTGGCAATGCTATCATTAACGAGCTCAAGCGATGAGACCTCTTTTTGGCGAATAGCATCAGCCATTGCCAGTGCATCATGAAACATGTATTCTCCTTATTTAAGCGTCTTTAACCCTTCTTCAAGCATTTCCATAAGGGCAATGGTTTCTTCATCCTTGATTAGTTTTGGAGCGCCATTGGCCAAGGTTTCATAAACATACTGGTAATAACAAGTGTAATCGCCAACTTCACTAATGACTTTTTCTTCACGATATTGCCCTTGATCATCGATGTAGGTCAGGGTACCGTAATGTTCTGGGAAATCGAGGCCAAAATCAGGGTTGGTAGGCATGTAGAAGCGTTTGAGATCTGCTTCTTGGCGGTCCTTACTTTCCTTGACAAAGACACCTTTTTTGCCGTAAACGATGAAACTTGGTCGTTCTTTCAAGCGGAAATAAGAAGATTTCACTGATATTTTAAGCGGCCCCTCATAGTACAAATCGAGGTCAAAATAATCGTTCATCCGACCGTCGCCAAGAAGTTGGCGCACATCATAATGGACTTTATGCGGAAGACCAAAATAAGAAATGACTTGGTCTAAGGTATGGCAGGCATGACCATAGAGGTAGCTGGTCGCATTGTCAAAAAAATCAACTGACTCAGGTATTTCTGGACGATAATAGTCAAAATGCATCTCTAGCTCCAGCAAGTCTCCTAATTTCCCTGATTCGATGACCTTTTGAACCGTTAAAAAGTCCGAGTCAAAACGACGATTCTGATAGGCTTGTAAGAAAAGACCTTTTTCCTTAGCGAGAGCAAAAAGTTCGCGCGCCTCAGCGGCTGTCTCTGTAAAAGGCTTTTCGAGAAGAACATTTTTTCCAGCCTCCAAACAAGCTTTGGCTAACTCATAGTGAACGGTATGAGGGGTTGTGATAACCACCAAATCCAATTCAGAGTCTGTCAACACATCTTGAATGTCATGAGTGTAAGCAATCCCATCTAATTTGGGCCAGGTGCCTGCTGTTCGGGAATAGATTGTTTTCACCTTAAACTGACCATGTTTTTGAATAAAAGGCATATGGTAGCGATAGGTCGATTTCCCATTTCCAATAAAAGCAATAGTTAGCATGTTTTTCTCCTTTTGAGTGTTAACTGCTGAGTATCTCCTGTCGCAATGGCAAAAGGGCTGAAAGGCCTTACCATCACGATAGATTTGCATTTTGGTCTAAGAACCAGTCCTAGCATACTTCTAGAATAACTTTTTTCCTAAAGCTGGTCAAGTTATAAAAATACTAAAAGAGGCTGGGAAAAAAGTCCTAGCCTTCTAATCATTTATCAGCAGTTAAACAAGATGCAGTGGTTGGAAGTAACACTCACTGGCTATGCCAGTTTTAGTGTTACCCCTGCACAGGTCATTAGGTGCTTTAGCACCAATGAGCCACTGCTGATTGGCCTCTCATTCGCTGATTTCATCAGCTTTTATACCCTAACAAAAGAGGGAAACGTCGTTTCCACTATTTCCAACCTCAAACAGTCACTTTCTGATTGTTTGAGCTATGCGGGGGTGGGAGTGAGAAGGTCTGGGAATAGACCTTCTCAGCCTGAACCTAAAAAATAAAAAAGGGAGGGGAAATCGAACCTATTCGGTTACCGATTTTGTCTCACTCCCTAAAGGTTATAGATTTTCTGCGACAGCTGTCAAGAGGTTGTCAATGCTAGAGGCATCGCTACCTCCGGCCATAGCCATGTCTGGTTTCCCACCACCACGACCTGACACAATCGGTGCCAATTCTTTAACGAGGTTTCCAGCGTGAACATCTGCCGACTTGCTGGCTACCAAGAGGTTTACTTTCTCGCCGATGGCTGCGACAAGCACTAGGACATCAGAATAATCTTTTTGCTTCCAGTTATCAGCAAAGTTACGAAGTGCTCCTGCATCAGATACTTGAACTTGACTAGCGATGTAGCGCACGCCATTTGCTTCTTGGACGTCTTTAAAGACATCGCCTGCTGCTGCTGCTGCCGCTTTTTCTTTAAGGGCTGCGTTTTCTTTTTGAAGCTCGCGCAGTTGCTCTTGTAAGCTGGCTACCTTAGCTGGAACTTCCTTGATTTGTGGCGCTTTAAGCGTTGATGCTATCTCTTTAAGGGCATCTTCTTGCTCACGGAAGGCCGCAAAGGCATCAGAGCTAGTGACAGCGACGATACGACGGGTACCTGAACCAATCCCTTCTTCTTTCAAGATCTTAAAGAGGCCGATTTCAGACGTGTTGGCAAGGTGCGTCCCCCCACAAAGCTCGATCGAGTAATCGCCAATTTTCACGACACGCACGCTTTGACCGTACTTTTCACCAAAGAGGGCCATAGCACCAAGAGATTTCGCTGTATCAATATCTGTTTCGATGGTTTCAACTGCGATGGCTTCCCAGATTTTTTCGTTAACCTGGGTTTCAATAGCGCGCAACTCTTCGGCTGTCAAAGCTTGGAAGTGCGTAAAGTCAAAACGAAGCACATCCACATCATTCAAGGAACCTGCCTGAGTGGCATGGTTGCCAAGAACCTGATGAAGGGCAGCGTGAAGCAAGTGCGTTGCCGTGTGGTTTTTTTCAACCGCATAGCGACGTTTAGCGTCAACCACAAGGTGATAGGTCCCACCGACAGCTACATCTGCTAGGAGTTCGAGCGCATGAAGCGGTTGGCCATTTGGCGCTTTTTGAACATCAACAACCTTGGCAACAATATTGCCAGAAGCATCTGAGATCACACCATGGTCAGCTACTTGACCACCCATTTCCGCATAGAATGGGGTTTGGCTAAAGACTGCCAAGGCTTCTTGACCAGCTTCAGCCGTTTCAACGGTTTCATTAGCAACAACCAAGGCCACCAAGTCTGAGTCCAATACTAGGGTGTCGTAACTAAAGCTTGAGGCTACTGTGATGTTTTGCAGGGTCTCGTTTTGCATGCCCATAGAGCCACCCTTAACCACAGCGGCACGCGCACGGTCCTGTTGCTCTTTCATGGCTGCTTTAAAGCCGTCATGGTCAATCTTGAAACCATTATCTTCAGCCAATTCTTCTGTCAACTCGACAGGGAAGCCATAAGTATCGTAGAGCTTGAAGATATCTTGACCATCAAGAGTATCCTTGCCTGCTGCTTTGAGGTCAGACAAGAGGCTGTCTAAATGGCTGCTTCCCGCTTCGATCGTACGGGCAAAGGTTTCTTCCTCACGCTTAACAATCTTCTCGATAAAGTCACGTTTTTCAAGAACTTCTGGGTAGTAGCTTTCCATGATTTGGCCAACAGTTACGACCAACTTGTAAAGGAAGGGCTCGTTAATACCCAAACGACGGCCATGCATAACGGCACGACGGAGAAGACGACGAAGCACATAACCACGACCTTCGTTACCTGGAAGGGCACCATCACCGATCGCAAAAGCCAGTGAGCGAATGTGGTCCGCAATGACCTTGAAACTCATGTTATCGCCATCAGGGTCATAGGTTTTTCCAGAAAGTTTTTCCACTTCACGGATGATTGGCATAAAGAGGTCAGTCTCAAAATTGGTCTTAGCCCCTTGGAAGATAGACACGATACGCTCAAGACCAGCCCCCGTATCGATGTTCTTGGTTGGTAATTCTTTGTACTCAGAACGTGGTACTTCTGGGTCTGCGTTGAACTGAGACAAAACGATGTTCCAAATCTCGATGTAGCGGTCGTTTTCGATGTCTTCAGCAATCAAACGCACCCCAATATTTTCAGGATCAAAGGATTCCCCACGGTCATAGAAGATTTCCGTGTCAGGACCGGAAGGACCCGCACCGATTTCCCAGAAGTTATCCTCAATCGGAATCAGGTGGCTCGGATCGACTCCAAGTTCGATCCACCGATTATAGGAATCAAGATCATCTGGATAATAGGTCATGTAAAGCTTGTCTAAGTCAAAGGCAAACCATTCTGGACTGGTCAAGAGCTCAAAGGCAAAACCAATCGCTTCGTCACGGAAATAATCTCCGATTGAGAAGTTCCCGAGCATTTCAAACATGGTATGGTGACGAGCTGTCTTACCGACATTTTCAATGTCGTTAGTACGGATAGACTTTTGAGCATTGGTAATCCGTGGGTTCTCTGGAATCACAGACCCATCAAAATATTTCTTGAGAGTAGCAACCCCTGAGTTAATCCACAAAAGGGTCGGGTCATTGACTGGAACCAAGTTAGCTGAAGGTTCGATCGCATGACCTTTAGAAGCAAAGAAGTCAAGCCACATTTGGCGGACTTGGGCTGATGAGAGTTGTTTCATGATATTTTCCTTATTTCTTATGATAGTGTTTGGTTAATAGGGTTATGTGGCAGATGAGCTTGCTGCGGCAGCTTCTTGTTCCTTGACGTAGTCAATGGCAACGACCAAGGAGATGACCAGGTCTGCATAGGCATCATCTAGGACCGTCACTTGGTAAGTCGAGGTCATCGCTAGCCAGGCTTGGTTGATTTCCGCTATTTTTCGCCCCTTTTGACTGAGAGTGAAATTCATATCCCACCAATCGCCCTGAACAGTCATGTTGAGACCAGAAAGGCTATAGCGAGGTTTAAACCAAGTGAATTGCTTTTTAAGCACAAACGATTGGCCATTAGATAGACTGACTGTAAATTGTGGCAAAAAGGTCAGCATTTTTTTCTCAATTTGACTGATGAGATTGCCAGACATGTCTGACAAGGTAAAGGTTTTTGGAATCTGTAAAAAACTTCCCTTAACCTCATAAGCCGGCTTGCCAGATTCATCTTTTATGGTGAACTTACCACCTAATGACCACATTTTTTGCTTGATTTCAAATTGACGGCTCATAAATACCTCCAAAAAGCGCCAAAAAGTCCATCAAACGAAGGGCGAAAACCGCGGTACCACCTTCATTCGATGAACTTGTCATCCTCATTGAGCCAAAGCTCGACTATGCAGAGTGTTTCCACTCAGTTGTCAAACAAGTAGCAACACCTCTCTAGCAAAGGTGGCTCGCACTGACCGCCACTTCCCTGGATTTGCTTTTAAGGAGAGATGATTCTTGTTTTTCCTTATTCTTCAGATGAAGCTGTTGAGCTATCTGATGTTGATGAACTATCTGATGTGATGTATTGAGATAAGATGCTTTGGAATACTTCGTCTTTCACCTTAACATTTGCTGCTTGCAACTCGTCCGCAACGACACCTGTAATGAAGCTAGCATCTGATTTTTTCTGCGTCAGAATAGCTTCTTTTAAGATATCCTTGTAGTCTTCCCAGTTTTCAGATTTCTCTGTTTTTTCATTAAGTTTAACCACATAGTAACTTGTTGCATAAGTTGATGGATCAATAACAGTTACAACAGACTCAGCAACTTTTCCAGCTTCAAGGGCAAAGATAGCCTCTTGGAGTTGGCTAGAAACTTCCGTTGACGTCGAGTCAAACGTAATGGTTCCACCATCTTCCTTAGTTGCAGAATCTGTGGAATTTTCCTTAGCTAAGGCTGCAAAATCAGCACCATCTGCTTTAGCTTTTTCAAGAACGTCGTTTGCTGTTTCTTCATCAGCCAATTTGATGATTTGAGCAGTTACCTCAGGTGTATAAGCGTCATATGCTGCTTTGTAAGCATCGTCAGTCAACTCTTTTTCAGCTGCTTGAGCAACAGCGTACTCAACTAATTTATTGGTACGAATTTGAGATTTGTAACTTTCCTCTGTCATGCCTGCTGAGGCAAGAGCTGTAGCGAAATTATCACCATACTGGGCAGCACTTTCATCATAAGCTTCTTGAACTTCTTTGTCAGTGACGTCAGAACCGTACTTTGTTTCAAAAACAGAGGCGATGACTTGCTCCAGCAAAACTTGTTGGGCTGAACCGTTGTTTTTGACAACGTCGTAAAACTCAGAAACAGTGATCGTGTCACCTTTCATTGTAATAATATCTGTGTCTGTGTTAGTAGAAGAGGTAACAGATAAGGTCGCAACAGAAGAGATCACAGCTGTTGCAATCAAAGCGATACCAGTTCCTAAAATAGATTTTTTAGTCATTCAATCGATGTACTCCTTATTTAGAATCAACTTGACTATTATAACACAAAAGCTTTAAGAATGCTTAAATTAATCTGGTAAAACGATATTTTCACTCTTTTTTCGAATTATAAGAAGGCCATCACCCAATGGGACTACACTCACAGTCAAGTCAGGGTGATTTAGTGTTGCGTCAAAAAGAGCTTGGAGGCCTTTATAAATCGCCCGTTGACCTCTTTTAATCGCTTCAAACGGCAGGGCGACATCGCCTCCTTGAAAAACATCATCAATCAAGATTAACCCACCTGTCTTTGTTCGCTTGAGAATCTCAGGCAAAAAGACGATGTATTTTGATTTAGCAGAGTCCATAAAAACAAAATCAAACTGCCCTTGGAGGTCTGGTAGGATTTCCAGAGCATCTCCCTCAAGCAGAGTCACCTGTTGACGCTCATCATACTTTTGAAAATTTTCCTGAGCTAAAGCAATCATCTCAGGATTACGGTCAATGGTCGTAATCTTTGCCTCTGAGGCATGATGTGCCATCAATAGCGTTGAAAAACCGATAGCTGTCCCGATTTCCAGAATATTTTTGGGCGCTATGCTTTCTAGCATCAGGCGAAAAAAAGCTACCGTTTCATGTGGGATGACGGGGATATTATTTTCTTTTGCAAAAGTTTCCAATGTTTTGAGATGATCGGTGACTGGCGCTTGGCGTTGACGCATAAAATCAACGATTTCGGGTTTGACCACTGGCCGTCTCATATTTGGGTTTGCGTGTTGACTATATGTATTTACCATGGTCCTATTCTACCACAGAAAAAGACTCAAGCAAATACTTGAGCCTTATTTCTTAATTAACATGAATCCAATAACGAGCCAAACGCTTGTCATCCTCTATTGAAATATTGTTTTCCAAGATACCACCGGCTTTTTCAATCGTTTTGCGGCTGGCTTGATTCGTTTCATCAGCTGTAATCAAGACAGCTCTAATGCCACGTTCTCTGTATCGTTCGAGCGCAAAATCCAGCAAAGCTGTCATAACCCCTTTTTGGCGAAAATTTGGAGCGGTTACATAACCGATATGCCCACCAACAGTCGCCAAGTTGCCCTTTTCTAATTGCCAACGGCATCCAATACGACCTGCCATTTGACCAACCTTAAAAGCATAGTAATTGGTCGATGTTGACCAGTCAGGATGATCAGTCTGGGTCTCCCGTCGTTTAGACCGTTCAACAAACGCTGCAAACTCTCCTTCTTTTAAAATCTTGGGACTGATAAACGGATTGTTCTCCTCTTGCAAAAGCCGTTGGAACTCTCTGTAGGCCCCTTCGTCTTCTAATCGAATCGTTCTGATGTCGAGCATACGGATATCCTCCTAAATTGTGATTCTATTATACCAAAGATTCCCCTCTTGACAACCCCTCTTTAGTTGTTTCTTCTAGCAAAAAACGCTACAATAAAATTGATGAAAGAAAGTTTAAGAATACGTCGCATTCGACTAATAATCACCTTTATTAGCCGCATCCTACTGGTAGGTCTGCTAGTCCTTCTTGGATATTTGGCTTACAAAGGCTATTTGACCGATATTAATAAACTCCAAGATCTTGTCAAAGGCTCTGGTGTTTTTGGTCCTATGCTATTTTTAATCCTCCAGGTGGTTCAAGTGGCTATTCCCATCTTTCCAGGTGGCATTTCAACCATTGCTGGTGTTGCCCTTTTTGGACCTTTCCTAGGTTTCCTTTTGAATTATACTGGAATCTGCATAGGGTCTCTTCTAGGATTCCACATTGCCAAGCGATTTGGCCGTCCTGCTCTATCCCTCTTTTTCAAGCCTAGCACGATTGCCAAATATGAAAAATGGACCGGTCCTGATAGTAACTTTACCAAATACTTTACTATTGCCATCTTCCTTCCTTTTGCCCCTGATGACTTTCTCTGTTATCTGGCTGGCACCACTAAGATGTCTTATCAAACCTTTACCAGCATCATACTACTAGGAAAACCATTAGCCATCATCGTTTATAGCATGGGCCTCTTTGAAGTCCTCCAGCAACTGTTTTGGACTTAATGGAGTAAAGGCTTTATCCCAATTCGACCAGTTTATCACTGGTCTGAGAGCGTAGACAAACCCTGTTTTCTGTATTATTGATTTTCAAAAGTTTGGCTAATGATTTAAAATAATGTATTTTTAGTGAGAGAGGTAAGCAAAAACGGAAACTTTCCGCCGTGATAAAAGAGCCTGAAACTTAATAGTTTCAGGCTCTAGGAAGTTTTGAGACCTTAGGCTCAAAACTTAGGTTTGGAATTCCGAAGGGAGTCGCTACCGTCCGTTATCGCCTAAGGAAAGTTTCAAAAATAACTTTGTCTTCAGTCTGCGACCAGTTTATCACTGGTCTTTTTTGTATTCAAAAAGACTCTTACCAGAGGCAAGAGTCTGCTACATTAAGCATAGAGTTTTTCAGCTAGGGTTTCTAATTCTTCCAAACGGCGTTCAAAGACTTCAAAGGCTGCATTGAGGTAATCTTCGCTGGTCATATCAACTCCTGCTGTTTGCATGACGTTGATTGGATAATCGGAACTTCCAGCACTGAGGTAGGCAATGTATTTGTCCTTGTCCTCTTGGCTGCCATTGATGATTTTTTCAGCAAGGGCTGTTGCTGCCGCAAAACCTGTTGAATATTGGAAGACGTAGTAATTGTAGTAGAAATGCGGGATACGTGCCCATTCGTATTGAATTTGGGGATTATCTTCCTTGGAAAGCCCATAATATTTAGCATTGAGGTCTGCGTAAAGAGCATTCATGTATTCACTGGTCAATACCTCGCCAGCTTGGTCTGCCTGATGAATTGCTAATTCAAACTCTGCAAACTGGGTTTGGCGGAAAATGGTTCCTCTAAAACCGTCCAAATAATGGTTAAGAATGGCAAAGCGAGAAGCATCATCGTCCACTTCATTGAGCAGGTGCTCTGTTAAGAGATTTTCATTTGTCGTAGAGGCAATCTCTGCTAAGAAGATAGAGTAATCTCCATAAACGTAAGGCTGATTAGCACGGGTGTAGGCTGAGTGCATGGAATGACCGGTCTCATGAACCAAGGTATAGAGGTTATTGAGGTTATCCTGCCAGTTAAGAAGCATGAAGGCATTGGTGTCATAAGCACCTCCAGAATAAGCCCCAGACCGTTTGCCAGTGTTCTCATGTACATCAATCCAACGCTCGCTAAAGGCTTTCTTCACACGGCCGAGGTAGTCTTCCCCAAGAATTGCCAGTGCTTCCTCTGCTTTAGCTAGAGCATCTTCATAGCTAAAAGATGGCTCGCTTTCTCCAAGTAGCGTGTAAAGATCATACATCTTAAGGTCATCAATTCCCATGACTTTTTTACGCAGCTTGATGTAGCGGTGCATCAAAGGCAGATGTTTATTAACCGCTGACACCAAAGTATCGTAGACCGCTTCAGGGACAAAGTTCCGAGACAGGGCCGCTTCACGCGCGCTGCCATAATGACGAACAGAAGCATTTAAGTTATGCGTTTTGACAGCGGTTTGTAGCGTTTTGGCAAACACATGCTGGAATTGCTCGTAGACAGAATACATAGCCTCATAGGCACGTTTACGGACCTCACGGTCCTTCGACTGCATAAAGGTAATGTAATTGCCATGTGACAGTTGCACTTCTTTCCCATTTTCATCACGAATCGTCGGGAATTTTAAATCAGCGTTATTCAAGATCGAGAAGGTTTCTGGTCCAGCTGAGAATACCTCGCTAGCTGCCGCCAAAATGCCTTCTTCTGCTTTTGAGAGCACATGCGGTTTGTTTTGGAACAAGCGATCAAAGTAATGGGCATAAGCCTCAAGACCTGGTTCCTCTTTCACAAATTGATTAAAAGTCTCTTCAGACAGTGCCAAGAGCTCTGGTTCGTAAAAGGCAAAAACCTGGCTGAGTTTGGCATAAGCAGTTTTGCCTTTAGCGTTGAATTCTTGGTACTTGGCCTCGCGCGTGTCCTGGTCATTTTTCATGTGACCGTAAACATAGAGTGTGTCAATCCGGCGAGCCAAGGCCAAGTAGGCCTCCGTCACTTCTAACAAAGCGTGACCTGACTGTGCCAAGGTTCCTTCAAAACGGCTAGCCTCTTCCAGAGCCACCATAATCTCGGACAACTCCGCTTCCCAGGCTTCATCGCTTGGAAAAATCGTAGACAAGTCCCAAGTATATTTTTCATCAATTTCAGTTCTATTTTTTACCATTTGTAAAATCCTCCGTACCTTTTATTCTATCATAAAAAGCTGGAGAATAAAGGATTTGGTAATGCTTAGCCTTTCGACTGATATAGTAGCTATGAAACTGATGATAATAGGTGTCAAGATCTTGGGAAATCTGAGTTAACCCGTCAGATGAGATAGGATTTACCTGAGGGTAAAAGTCTTCTGAACTATAGGTCAGTAAATTATGGCCCTGTCGGTAAGCCTCGGCTTGTTTGGCCATCCATCTTGGGTTTTGAAAATAGAGTTGCTGACGGACATAAGAGACAATGCTATGATTCATTTTCCCTTCAAAGCTATGAAGTGACTGTGCCTGAAATGGAAACCGCAAGCAGGTCATCAAATCCCCTTCACCGAATCGAAATTCCTTAGTTAAATATTGGAGTTTCCCACAGAGATCCTCATGAATCATGTATTTTAACCTCAAAACACTATTCGCTTCATCCAGTTCCCACAGGTAAAAGCCACAGTTTTTGCTAAAATACAAAAAACCGCGTTGAAGCTTCGTCAACGTTTCCTTTAACCAAAGCTTCCTTCCCAAAAGCCAAATGACTTCATGACCCGAAAAACGGTAATGGTCTGACCGCTCTTTTAACCGGTCCTGAGATAGTGACGAACACTGAACCTCTAAGGCCAAGTGTCCGTTTAACATCACATCCGCAATCTGGCCAATGTCAGGTAAACATTCCTCCAGAGTAACATGGCTGGTCTTGCTTTTTGAGGCCCACCTGTATAGATGGCCTTTAAGATTGAGATGTTCTGCTGATTCGTTTTCCGCAAAGAATGTGCATTGTTCTCGCGTCACATGAGCAAAGTGTGGCCGATTGATTTTTCCCTTTTTAAAACGTGCTTGCCCCAGACAGCCAGGGCAGGTAAACGGTGCTTGATTCCTCTTGATCTCCTGATGCACAGCATTAACCAAACGACCATGCCGATCCTTGGCCACTAACATAACAACCACCTCCATCTCTTTATTCGTAAAGAAATGAAAAAAGCAGAAAAGTCCTCTTACTTAAGCCAAGAGGACTTTTTTGCTATTGTATTTTAACTGATATTATAATCCATCCTATACTTCCTCTGTATTCATGCGATTTGCAGCAATAACAAATGGTGTCCAAATCAAGAATGACACGAATAGGTTGAAAATAGCTACTAAACCAGCCATGATATTATTACCAGTTGCTAAGAAGGCATAGAGACCTGGAGGCGTAATCCATGGAACAGAAAGATAAACTGGTGGAATCAAGCCTGCGGAAGTAGCAAGGTAAGCAATTGTACAACAAATCGGAGGCACAATCAACCAAGGAATTAAGAAGATTGGGTTAAGAACGATAGGCATACCAAAGATAATCGGCTCATTGATATTAAAGAGTCCCATTGGAGCAGCTAGCTTACCAATTGTTTTGTGCTCTTGACGTTTTGAGAAAATAAAGATTGCAATGATTAAACCTAGCGTTACACCAGAACCACCCATCTGGGCAAAAGCATCAAAGGAACCACGCGTCCAATCCCAAGGAAGTTGGCTGATATCCTGAGTTGCTTCGTAAACAGATGTGTTTTCCAAAAGGGCAGGACCATAAATACCATCCATGATTGGCGCCAAAACATTGTGGCCATGAAGACCAAAGAACCAGAACAATTGCACTAAGAATGATAGCACGATGACACTGAAGAGGCCCTGAGACAAGCCCATCAATGGTTGTTGAATGTATGTAGAAATTAAATCATTAAGTGGTGAGCCAGTTAATGAAATAGCAAGATGCGCTAAAAGAGCAGACACATAAATAGCTACTGTACCAGGAATAATAGCTGCAAAGGCTTTATTAACAGCTGGAGGGACAGAGTCTGGCATCTTAATAATGATGTTTTTCTTAGTCAGTTTAATATAAATGAGACTAGAAATAAAACCAATAATTAAAGCGGTGAAGAGACCCGTTGCTCCGAGATATCCCGTTCCAATAGCGCCACTGTGAGCATAATCTATTGATGCACCAGAATCACCTTGTGCAATAGTGAGCCCTAAAGCAGTAAGGGCATCCAGGGCTGAACCTTCAGCTCCTGCCAAATCGATAGCTACTTTAACTGTCTGTGGAATGGTGGCAACAAATGATGCAAAAGAAATTAAACCACCTGCAATTGGGTTAACCCCATCACCTTGTGAAAGGTGATAACCAATCCCAAATGCGAACACCAATGCTGTAATACCAATTGTCCCCGCAAAAACGTAACCATTTATAGTAACGATTGGTTGCATAGCCTCTGCAAATCCAGTGGCTCCTAAACTGTTTGGAATATCCCTAAAGAATACGTTTAGCAAAACAGCGATTGATCCTGCCAATGTTATCGGCATCATTGCAATGAAAGAGTCACGAATGGCAACAAGATGTTTTTGGGAACCCATCTTACCTGCAAATGTCATGAACCCTTCCATAAATTTACTATCCATAAATTTATCCATGGTATGTTACTCCTCTTTTCTATTATTTCCCCTAGATATTAATTAAAGCTAAAGCACTTTCAAGAACTTTTTCCCCATTCATAGTCCCATAATCTACCATATTGATATCTGTGACCTTAGTATTAGGTTCAAATTTCTCTTTGTACTCTTTTAACATGAATCTGACTTGTGGACCAATCAAGAGCACATCAACATTGTTTTTTGCCATCTCTTGGTCTACTTCTGAAACTGGTACGGCAAAAATGTTAGCTTCAAATCCTTTGGATTCAGCAGCTTTTTGCATTTTTGTCACCAGCATACTAGTTGACATGCCTGCATTGCAGACGAGCATAATTGTTTTCATATAGTTCCTCCTTGTATTTGGATAAGATTATTAATAACTATGATTAGAAGAGCTAACTCTCTCGAGGTGAGAATCTGAAAGATTGCCAAGGTTTTAGAAGGTCTATGAGTGATAAATCTTCTTGGCTAATTCGTCCAACCAAATTCGTCTTCTCAGAAATCTTAAAATCCCTTAAAGCAATTTGGAGCTCACCACAGTACCGACCATAAAGACTATTGTCAATTAGAATATCGCCACGTGTTACTTCTCTATTAGATGGAAGGGGCGAAATATCACATTGACTGTATTTTGGTCGATGGTTAGTCGAACGAATAACGTAATCAGAAACATCTCCTCGATAGCAATGCGCTTCGTTTAGGATAATCGATTTTTCTATTTCTGAGATATTGGGATGTATGTTAATGGTCAGATCCAATACATCATCTTTAGGGAGCATTTTTAATTCATTCTTAGAAACGAGCTGATTAGCAATGATGATATGATCGACTACACCAGAAGCCTGCATCCATTTGTACTGATATTCAAGAGGCAAATGACGATGATCTTCTAATGTGCATAATCCCTCTGACACTGGCCAGGGACCAGTATCAGCTGTCTGAGCGGTAATAAACGCAGCACGTTCAATTCCATACCGACTGTATTCTTCACTGATTTTTAAAAAATAGTCTGTGCCTAATCCTGTGTATTCTCGTGGATAAAAATTATGGCAAGCTGTGATATTATCTAGATTAACCCCTAGAGTAACTAACCTTTCCAATAATTTGGGTTCAGTGCTCATATTGAGCTCAATTTTGACACCATAAGAATTATGACTCAAATCAACTAATTCTTGATCTGGATAGGATTCATCTAACCGTATCCCAGAAAGACCGAACTCAAACGCTCGCTTTATCAAATCATCTTGCCAACCTATTTTTTTAATAAATTCTGGACTTAAATCAGCGAAGACCTTAAACGATTTTGATTGGCAATAAGTTACAATAAACTTATAATGATCGAACATTGTTAAGTCATCAGGATCTAGTTGCAACATGCTAAGAAACACACGCTCACATAGTGTTTCTGAAAATTGATCTACATAGGATTTTAAGGTTTCTAAATCGTGGTGCTCCGGGTAAAGTGAAAAGCCTAGTTTTGCCATATCAATTGCTCTTTTCTAATTAAAAGCCGTTATTTTGACTGAGCTCTTTAAACCACTTACCAGACTTCTTAATCTTTCGTGACTGATCTTTTAAATCCAGTTCAACGAGACCGTAGCGGTTTTTATAACTATTCAACCAAGACCAACAGTCAATAAAGGTCCAAAGAAGATAACCTTTACAGTTAGCTCCTTCTTCAATGGCTTTATGGAGCTCTCTTAGATGGTCTTTAATAAAGTCAATGCGGTAATCATCTTGGATCATGCCATTCTCACGGAATTTTTCTTCTCCTTCAACACCCATGCCATTCTCAGTCAAAATCCACTCGATATTCCCGTAGTTTTCCTTGATATCACGCGCGATATCATAGACACCTTGCTCATATATTTCCCATCCTCGGTGCGGATTCATTTTTCGACCAGGCATTTCATAGTGGTCAAAGTAAACCGAAGGGAAAAATGGTGCTTCAGGATTAGCTAGATGTTTAGTAGCAGCGACACGTAACGGTTGATAATAGTTAACTCCTAAGTAGTCAACGCAGTTTTCTTTGATGACTCTCAAATCATCTTCTTGATAATCGGGTAATAGATCATGTGCTTTGATCAGTTCTACTAACTCTTCCGGATACTCGCCTTTCACCGATGGATCTAAGAAGGACTTGGCTTGAAACAGTTCTGCAATACGTGCGGCCTTTAAGTCTGCTGGGTGCTGACTCCTTGGATAGGCTGGGGTTAAGTTGAGTACAATACCAATTTTATAATCAGAACCAACCTCATGGCATGCCTTTACTGCTAGACTACTTGCTAATTGCGTATGAAAAGCAACTTGAATTCCTGCTTTAGGGTCAACTGTTGCAGGGTAATGAAGTTGGTAAAAATAACCACATTCGACAGGCACAATTGGTTCATTAAAGGTAATCCAACGATCAACGATATCACCAAACGCTTCAAAACAGATACGAGCATAACGCTCATAGGCATCGACTGTTGAACGGTTAATCCAGCCGCCCTTTTCCTCCAAACACATGGGTAAATCAAAATGATACAAATTAACAAGTAATTCAATGCCCCGTGCTTTGACACCTTCAAAGACATTTCTGTAAAAGGCAATGGCTTTGTCATTGACCTCGCCATCACCGTCTGGAATAAGGCGTGACCACTGAATTGAGGTCCTAAAAGCCGTATGCCCTGTCTCAACTAGATAGTCCAAATCTTTTTCATAATGTTCATAAAATGTCGAGGTTAATTCTGGACCTACTTGATTGTGAAACTTTTGAGGCTCTTGTTTAAACCAATAATCCCATGTATTATCACCTTTACCATCATCTGGAAGACGTCCCTCAGACTGAGGACCAGAGGTCGAACTTCCCCATAAAAAGTCCTTTGGAAATGTAATCATGATAGCTCCCTTCATTTGTTTTCTTAATTCCATAATAGCTTATTAAATCAACATTGTAAACGGTTTTAAAGTTATATATTTTCCCTATCTAAAAGGAAATTTGTTAACAAAAAATGAGCCTGATAAAAACTCAGCGCTCATGTATACATTTTGAAAATGCGATTAAAGATTAACTTTCATCTTAAATCATTTTTGAAATACAGGTTACTTCTTTTTTGATAAACTAGATAACTACTCCAGAATAGGAATTTTCAGGTTATTCCATTTGAAAATCTTCCATAAAAAGGGTGTCATTTTTAATATATCAAAAAGAAATCACTTTATTTTCTCATCCCCATCAATACCTTCTGCTTCTTTTACCGTTCTTATGGTATCTTGTGCGTATGGCGAGGAAATTTGGTAGAAATCCTGTTGATGTTTTTTGAAAATGGTTTGCTTAAGCCAGTGCCAGATGAAAAGCACTAAAAAAACAACAAGTAATGGACGCCAGAAGGACTTCAAAAAGACTAGCCAAAGCAAAAGAATACTAGCTAAACAACCACAGCCAGCATGAGATGCCTTTTCTTGAACATAGACCACACGTGCCATTATTGTCTCTCCCTCCTATCCTCAACTAAATTCTTCGATATTATTCTAAAATAGTCAACAGAAGAAAATCGTCCTAGAGCCAATAGCTGGGGCGATTTTCTTCGTAGGCAGCAATCAAGTCCTCATACTGCAGGGTAATCCCAATGTCATCGAGACCATTGATAAGTTTATGCTTCCATTGGTCATCAATTTCAAAGAAGAAAGTCCCAAAAGGTGTGATCAATTCCTGCTTAGGGAGATCGATGGTAATCTCCTGATCTGGTGCCAACTGAGCCAGTTGTTCCCTAACTGCCTTGGGTTGTACAATGGGAAGCATGCCGTTATTGAGCTCATTATTGTAATGAATGTCTCCAAAAGAGCCAGCAATCACCACCTTAAACCCATAATCGGCCAAGGCCCAAGCGGCATGTTCTCTGGACGAGCCGGCTCCAAAATTATCACCTGAGATAAGGATGCTCGCTTTGGCATACTGCGGTTGGTTGAGGATAAAATCAGGATTGTCCGTATACTTTTTATCCAAATACCGCCATTCAAAAAAGAGGTAGTTGCCGAATCCTTTTTTATCAATCAGCTTGAGAAACTGCTTGGGCAAGAGTTGGTCGGTATCGATATTGTCGTTCATGATTGGAACAGTCGTCCCAGTATAGATTGAAAATTTTTCCATAGTCTTTATCTTTTCTATTGAGATTCCGGCAGTTGGCGCACATCGACAAAGCGACCAGCAATAGCGGCAGCGGCAGCCATAGCCGGGCTACAAAGATGGGTTCTTGCTCCGAAACCTTGTCGGCCTTCAAAGTTACGATTACTGGTCGAGGCACAATGAACACCTTCAGGAACCTTGTCCTCATTCATGCCTAAACACATGGAACAGCCTGGGTCGCGCCATTCAAAGCCGGCTTCCAGAAAAATCTGATCCAGCCCTTCTGCTTCTGCAGCTCTCTTGACCGGACGACTCCCCGGAACGACAATAGCCGTGACATGGTCCGCAATCTGTCGGCCTTTAACAAACTTCGCAGCTAGACGTAAATCGCTGAGCCTAGCGTTCGTACAGGATCCAATAAAGACATAACCAATTTTAATGTCCTGTGCGGTCTGCCCTGGTTTCATGTCCATATAGGCATAGGCACGTTCATCATTCATATCCCGCATCTCTGGAAAAGGCTGGTCAAAGGCGACTGCCATTTCTGGATTAGTACCCCATGATACCATCGGTGCCAGATTGGAGACATCGATAGTAATGACCTTGTCATAAGAAGCATCCTGATCAGACACTAAGGTCTGCCAATCAGCCACAGCTTCGTCAAAAGCTTCTGGCATGCACTCTCTACCTTTCATATAGGAAAAAGTCGTTTCATCAGGTGCCATTATCCCATACTTGGCACCAAACTCAATGGTCATATTACAGATAGACATGCGCTCTTCCATACTGAGCCTTTCAATGGCTTCACCGGTGTACTCAACGGCATAGCCGACACCAGCACCGACACCATATTGGGCAATAAGAGCCATGACAAAGTCCTTCGAATACACCCCTTTTTGCGGTGTGCCAACAAACTCAACTTTCATCTGCTTAGGTTTAACTTGCCAGAGGCACTGGGTCGCAAAGACATGCTCAACTTCTGATGTCCCAATCCCAAAACCAATTGCGCCAAAGGCGCCATGGGTTGCGGTGTGGCTATCTCCACAGACGATAATTTTGCCAGGCTGAGTACGCCCAGTCTCTGGTCCAACCACATGAACAATCCCTTGTTTCTCACTCCCGTGAACCGCAGTCTCAATTCCAAATTCCTCAACATTACGCGTCAGGGTATCAATCTGGGTCTTGGAAATCAAATCCCTGATGTTAAAAATATCCTTAGTCGGAACATTGTGATCAATGGTCCCAAAGGTTAAATCAGGTCTTCTGACGCGTCGTCCAGCCTCTCTTAAGCCATCAAAAGCCTGGGGGGTTGTCACTTCATGGATATAGTGCTGATCAATATAGAGTAACTGAGGTTGGCCAAGCTCTCCAGTTATGACATGGCGCTCCCAAATTTTATCAAAAATTGTCTGCCCGCTCATAGGACACCTCCCTTCCAAATCCAATACAAAACACTGCCTAGAATCGCTAAACTAAGCCACCAGATGAGCTGAAAATACCATTTCCTGGTTTTATGGTGAAAGACTTGCCCGCCCAACCATGCTCCGAGACCTCCCAGTAGCAAACTCTCCAATAAGAGGAACTTTTCTGGCAGACGCCATCTGTTTCTGACTGCACAGTATTTGTCCCAACCGTAGCTGGCAAAGACTAAAAGATTCCACAAGGTTATAATCGCTGTTATCATTTCTTTGATGGTCATAGGTTTTGTATTATCGCCTCTGTCATTTGGGTGGTACTAGCCTGCCCGCCTAGGTCTGCGGTTAAAACCCCTTCAGCCAAGACAGTCTCGACAGCCTCTTCTATCATACGAGCTCCAGTCTCTTGACCAAAGGATTCCCGTAACATCATGGCAACGGATAAAACCATGGAAATAGGATTGGCCAAGCCCTGACCTGCAATATCAGGAGCCGATCCATGAATAGGCTCATAAAGGCTTGGCCCTGTTTCAGAATGGCTAGCAGAAGGCATGAGGCCGAGACTTCCTGCTAGGACAGATGCTTCGTCCGAGAGAATATCGCCAAATAAATTTTCCGTGACAATGACATCAAAGCGACTCGGTTGCGTAATCATCAACATGGCCGCAGAGTCAACCAACTGATGCTCTAGTTGCACGTCCGGAAACTCTTTGGCCACCTCATCAGCGACTTGACGCCATAATTTTGAAGTCGCCAAAACGTTTTGCTTGTCAATACTAGTGACCTTGCCTCGACGTGTTTGGGCTAAGCGAAAGGCTGTTCTCAAAATTCGTTTAATTTCTGAGTGCGTGTAACGGTTAATGTCCTCAGCCCAGTCTTCACTTAATTCATGTTTTCCAAAATAAATACCGCTGGTCAATTCCCTGACAACCACAAAATCAAGTCCCTCTAGACGATCAGCCTTTAGTGGCGATAAATGTGCCAGCGCAGGAAAGATTTTAAGCGGTCGAATATTAGCAAACAAGCCCAAGTCTTCCCTCAACTGCAAGAGACCTTGCTCAGGCCGAACGGGTGCCTTGTCGTACTCTGGACTGCCGATGGCAGCCAGTAAGATGGCATCCGCTGATTTGGCAGCTGCAAGCGTTTCTGCTGGTAGGGGATGCCCGCTCGCATCAATCCCAGCACCTCCAAAAGGAAAGTCCTTTAAGTCGTAGTCAAAATGGATTTTTTTGGCAACTGCTGCGAGAACGTCCAGCCCTGCCGCCATGATTTCAGGACCGATACCGTCTCCAGCTAGCGTCACAATCTGATATGTCATTTAATCTTTCTCCGATAGGCGCTGACCAATAATGCCAGCATTTTCTTTTTGTACCAAGGTATTGGCGTTGATGTAGGCTTCTGCCGAAGCCTTTAACACATCAAAATCAATGCCAGATGCGTTAAAGAGTGTCCCGGTTTCCATATTTTCAACCGTCACGTGTACGGAGGCTTGCGCATCAATACCTTCTGTCACAGCCTCGATTTGGTAACGGTCTAACCGTGCTTTTTGTTTGAAGAACTGGTCGACTGCATTAAAGATGGCTTCAACAGATCCTTGCCCTTCAGCTACCAATACCACCTGCTCATCCTGTTGATTGACCATAAAGACCTGGGCCGTCACTTTGCCAGAATCCTCTGTCATGACCTTTAAATCCGCGAACTGGAAACCTTCTAAATCTTGAACCTCACGATCTAAGACCAGAGCTCTAATATCCGCATCGGTGATCTCTTGTTTTTTATCAGCCAGGGCCTTAAATTTTGCAAACAAGCGGCTCACTTCTGTCTCGTCTACTTCAAAATTTAAGGATTTTAATTTGTCAACAAAGGCATGGCGACCTGAGAGTTTACCAAGAGGCAGGGCATTTTTCTTAACCCCAACCAATTCTGGTGTGATGATTTCATAGGTTAAAGGATTCTTTAAAACACCATCCTGATGAATGCCCGATTCGTGAGAGAAGGCATTGCCACCAACAACAGCCTTGTTTTTTGGTAGTGGAATCCCAGAAGCTTGGGAAACCAACTCAGCCAAAGCCATGGTTTCTGAGAGCTTAATCGGGCTATCCACTTGGAAAAAATCCTCACGAATGTTTAGAGCAACCGCAACTTCCTCTAGGGCAGCATTTCCAGCCCGCTCACCAATACCATTGATTGTCCCTTCGACACGCCCTGCTCCATTTTTAATGGCAGCAAGGGTATTGGCTACAGCCATTCCAAGGTCATCATGACAATGAGGACTATAAATAATCTCACGGTCTGATTGGATATTTTCCGTTAACATTTTAAAAATTTGACCATAGGGTTCCGGTGTGGTAAAGCCTACCGTATCTGGGATATTGATATAGGTGGCGCCAGCGTCCACTGCTGTCTGAACAACTTCTAGCAGAAAGTCTGGCTCTGTCCGTGTCGCATCCTCTGGTGAAAATTCAACCACGTCAAACTTGGACCTAGCATAGCTAACATGTTCTTTTATCGCTTCCAGGATTTCTTCTTTTGACTTTTTGAGTTTGAACTCCCGGTGAATGGGACTGGTCGCAATAAAAACATGAACCTGAGGATATTTGGCATCTTTTAACGCTTCATAAGCCCTGTCAATATCTGACTTTACTGAACGTGCCAAACCTGTTACCGCTGTTTGCGTCATTGCTCCTGCTATCTGACGGACAGCTTCAAATGAATCTGGACTAGCTGCAGGAAAACCTGCTTCAATAGCTGAGATGCCCCACTTCTCCAACTGCCTAGCAATAGCAACTTTTTCTTGGATGGAAAAATTAACGCCTGGCGTTTGCTCGCCGTCTCTCAAGGTTGTATCTAAAAATTCAATCGGTCTCATCACAGCTTCCTTTCTTCTTTGGCCACAGGGATCGTTTAGCTATAATCATCAACAGTCTTAGCTATTTTGGGGATTGCTAGCATCATCTAAAAAACAAATGTCATTTTTTGCTTAGACTGATTATCTTTTATTTTCTGGCTGACTTATCATGGAAGCCTCTAGCAAAAAAGAGGAGCCTCCAGCGAGACTCCTCATCCCGCTTGGTAAGCCAAACAGGACTAATGCTCTTGCATTAGTCCTTGGGTCGCAACAATAAAGATGATGACATTGTTGATACCATGTGCTGACTCCCTGTAAGTAATGATGAGTCCTAGTTTATCATTTTCAGAAAACTCTGTCAATACTTTTGTGTGAATTATCAGAATTTTCTTTTTGATTTTTAAAACTGATTATCTAACCGGCAATCTATTCCTCACTTCACCGTCTCAACGCGCCAGCTGCGCCACCCTGTAAACCGAATAGCGCCCTCTTGGTCCGTCCGATAGGTGGTTATCCCGCGCTCTTCAAATCGCTCCAAGGTTTCAGAATGGGGATGTTGGTAGCGGTTATTCTTACCTGCTGAGAAGAGGCCAATTTGAGGCTGGATGTGGTCCAGAAAGGCTGGATAAGAAGACCCTTTACTACCATGGTGGCCAGCTTTTAGAACATCAACGGAAAGTTGAGGATAGGTTTCGATCAAGTCCAGCTCGCCATCCTCCAAATCCCCTGTAAAGAGAAAACGGGTTTGGAGCAACTGCCCGTAGAGGACAATCGAATCATTGTTGCCACCATCTCCTGTCGTCATGGGATAGAGCACTTCTAAATAGCTATCAAAGAGGGGAATCTGGTCACCGACGGTCGTCACATGGACAGGTATGTTTAAGCTTTCTAGGACCTGAACGAAATCCGCATCGGTCAGACTGCCTGGCGAGACCCAGATTTGACCGATATCAAAAGCTTGACTGACTGGAATGAGGTCACCGATATGGTCGGTGTCGGTGTGGGTCAAAACGAGGGTATCTATCTTTGCAACCCCTCGACTTTTCAAGTAAGGAATCAAGGTTCGTTCTGCATTGCTGTCCACCTGTCCCTGCTGCCACTCTTCTTTGCCTGTAAAACTGACCTTCCCACCCACATCGATGAGAACATTTCTGCCTTTCATATCTCTTAGAAAAATGCTGTCGCCCTGACCGACGTCTACAATGGTCACTTCATTGGTCAAGGGATGCTTCGTCAGAAAGAGCAAGGATATTAAAAGTAAGCATAGACTAACGCGAATTTTTGGCTGTTTCCAAGAATCATATAAAAAGCCCAAACAGATCAGTAACAGGACTAAAATGAAAAGACTGGGCTTGCCAAAGACAAAGGGTCGCTGAACAATCCCTGCTAGCCAGTGGATGATGGCCTCCAGCCCGATAAACAAGCTATTGAGCTCTGCTATTTTCCAAAAAGGGGAAATCAAGAAAGTGAGGGTCAAAAGGGGTAAGATCAGAGTGTCAAAAAGCAAGGAAAAGGCAAAGGTCAGGACGATGGAGAGCGGTTGATAGCTAGCAAAGTGCCAAATGAGGACCGGTAGGATGCCAAGGGACAGGCTTAGGGACGTTAGGACTGATCCCTTAAGCCCCTTTAGGTCATCGCTAGCAATAAAGGACAGGATAAAGGCATAGCTAAAACTGAGAACGCCACCTGTGGTCAGTAGAAAATTTGGCATGAGTATGAAGCTGATCAGAACCGTTAGCCCAAGATTGTTCAAACCCGAGATACCCTGATTGGCTAAGTTTTTTTGGATCAAACTACGCAGGACCGAAGCTGAAAACCCAGTCATCCCCGCATAAAAGAGCGAGAAGGGCAACTGCAACCAATCGACCAACTCCTTAGTCAAGCCCAAGCGCAATAAGAGCCAACGAAACTTATCCACAAAAAAGCTGACATGCATGCCGGAAAGTGCAAAGAGATGGATGATGCCTAGACTAGAGTAAAGGTCTCTCATCTGGTCAAAGTCCTTGTCCAACTGCCCAAAAAGCAGGCCCGTCAGGTAATGACGCATAGGGTCGGGGAAATGCCGTTGCGTATGGACAATAACTTGGCGTCGCCATTGGGCTAACAGGTCAAAGGGATTGAAGCTGGTGATCGGCGAGATAGCCTCAATCTGTTCAATCTGGACAATCTTGTAAATCCCCTGTGTCTCTAAGTAGGACTGATAGTCAAATCCCTCAAAATTGCGTTGCCCTTCTGCTTCATAAACCTCTGCATGAACGGTCATCTGAACAGTCTGTGTGAGATTCTGGAAATAGGACTGTTCTTCTTTACTTTTGAGTTTGTAAAAGACTTGGAAGGTTTGGCCTGATGCTCTCGCTCGAAAGGACAGACGGTCCCCATTGACACCGATGGTGGCTGGGACTAGCTGAAGGTGGCTGATTGTCTCTGGAGCAGCTCGTTTGGTCTGTGCCGCGAGGTAGTGATGGGCCATAAAAAAGAGCCCAAAAGGCAGCAGAATCATCAGGCTCGCCTTGATCACTGCTCTGCTATGTTTAAACAATAATCGCCAAAGGATATAGCCAAACAAGGAAAAAGTGATGGGACTAGGAAAATGCAGGGTGTAAAAGGCTAGGACGAGGATAAGAGCTAGCCGGATAGGGGGAAGAGAAGACTGTTTAATCCACTGAAACATAATCTCTTAACTTTTCTATGGTCTTATCACCTATGCCTGAGACTTTCTTGAGGTCGTCCACTGTTTTGAAACCACCGTTAGCCTCGCGGTAGTCGATAATATCTTGAGCTCGCTTGGCACCAATTCCTGAAATGGTCTGCAGTTCGGCTAAGCTAGCTGTGTTGAGGTTGATCAGGCTACTGCCCTTCTCTTCAGACTGGCCTTCTTTCGTGCTGACCGAGCTGGTAATGACGCTAATGTCCTCCCCTTGACTGGCGATGTAAACTACCGCCTCATCGCTGAGCTTCTGGGCGAGGTTGATAGAGTTTCCATCCGCCTCTTCCGTCAGACCTCCTGCTTTGGCGATAGCGTCAGCCAGTCTATCCCCTAACTTCATGGAATAAAGTCCTGGTTTTTGAACAGCTCCCTTAACATCAACCATGATAACTTGCTCGGCTTCAGTCCTTTTGTCTTCATTTTGGGACGGAACTGTTGGGTCCGACGACGCTTCTGCTTGCTCCTCGGAGACGACTTGGCTAGCTAAAGCGGTGACAGAAGGTACTTGGTCCACTTGAGCTGGTTGTCGAAAAAAGATAAAGGCTAGTCCTATGACTGCACCTAACCCAATAAGACTTG
Source organism: Streptococcus moroccensis (assembly GCF_030812835.1). Lineage (GTDB taxonomy): Bacteria > Bacillota > Bacilli > Lactobacillales > Streptococcaceae > Streptococcus > Streptococcus moroccensis. Next base: position 26,373 of record NZ_JAUSTM010000005.1, on the reverse strand, counting down.
CAATTCCTTTCTTTTCCTGAAGAACTTCTACCAGATTCTCAAACATAAAAAAACCTCCTTTACTCTTAATTCGTAAAGAAGGGGATAAATAGCATTTAATTGGCTTCATTAATTTCTTGATGTTTTTCAGCATCCCAGATAAATGGTGCAAAAAGACTGATAATAGCGGTCAAGAGGATCAATAGCACACCTAGTACAGCAGCTGGAATCCAGATGACCCACATGAGAGGATTTGGTTTTTTATTATCATGAACAGGAATCATTTCAGCATCCAAGGCATCAAAGGCAGCTTGAATACGACGAGATACTTCTGCAATGCCTTCATCATTCATCCGTTTGATATCCGAGATGTCAATAGGCTCGCCAAAATTCATATCGATCCGTTCCCGCTTAAAAAGGCCTTTAAAGGTCCGTGGGCCAACATAAACTGTTGGCTGGATTTTAGCCTTGCCCATCTTGGCGATGACAGCAACGCCTCCCTTAACATCGGTCGAATGGCGGCTTCCTGATGGGAACATGATGACCGATTTATTGGTTTTCTTTAAGGCATTAACGGGGTAGCGAATGGCTTTAGGGCCTGGATTTTCACGATCGATTGGAAAGGCACCACACATGCGAATCCACCAAGCAAAAATACGATTGGTGAACAGTTCCTTCTTCGCAATAACCGCAAATTCCTTGGGACGAACAGCATGGGCCATAAAAACGACTTCCCAGAGGGTCCGGTGAGGGGCAACATAAACATAGTTTTCATCATTAGAGATAATACGATCCGTATTATGGTAATGGATATTGCCATTGATAACCCAAAGCAAGAAGGTCACTACAGTTCTTAAATAAGCATAAAACACGAGAATCTCCTTTTTAATCAGTGAATCACTACTTGATTTTAAATCATGTGCTATAATTATACCATGACCAAAGTAATTTTAAAAGACGGAGAGCGAATAGACCAGCTCTTTTCGACAGATGTTAAAATTATACAAAATAAGGCGGTGTTCAGTTATTCGGTGGACAGCGTTCTTTTGTCGCGCTTTCCTAAGCTCCCCAAAGAAGGCTTGATTGTTGATTTGTGTTCAGGCAATGGGGCTGTGGGGCTCTTTGCCTCCACAGCTACTAAGGCCAAGATTGTCGCTGTTGAACTGCAGGACCGCTTGGCCGATATGGCCCAGCGCTCTATTGTTCTTAACGGTTTAGAAGATCAGGTCAATGTGATTACGGACGATCTGGCTAACTTGCTTGACCATGTCCCGCGAGGGAAGGTTGATCTCATCCTCTGTAATCCACCTTATTTTAAGGTGACCGAAACCTCCAAAAAAAATGCCAGTGAGCACTACCTGCTTGCCCGTCATGAGATTGCCACCAATCTGGAAGGCATTTGTAAAGTGAGTCAGCAGGCCCTTAAGTCCAATGGTCGTTTAGCAATGGTGCATCGTCCTGACCGTCTCATTGAAATCATTGAGACCATGACAAAATACCGGCTGGCGCCAAAACGTCTGCAACTGATTTATCCTAAAGCGGGCAAGGAGGCCAATATGGTGCTGATCGAAGCGATTAAAGATGGCTCGACAGAAGGTCTCAAATTCCTTCCACCATTGATTGTTCACGAGGAAGATGGGAGTTATACCAAGGAGGTCTTTGATATTTACTATGGAAACTAAAAAGGCCTATATGTATGTCCTCAAGTGCGCCGATGAGTCCCTCTACACAGGCTACACGACGAACTTGGATAAACGTCTGGCAACCCACAATGCTGGCAAAGGAGCAAAATATACACGAGCAAGACTTCCTGTTAACCTTCTTTATTGGGAAACCTTTGAGAGTAAGGAAGCTGCTATGTCAGCGGAAGCCTTGTTTAAACGTCGGACCAGACAGTCAAAACTGAATTATATTAGGAAACATCATCGATAAACCGCTTTATTTCCGAATGTTTATTGTTATTTTAATTGTGATTGTTTACCATTATCTTCTTTTTAAGTATAATAGGTCTATCATTTTTTAAAAAGAGGTGTCAAATGACTGAAAAACCGACTATCCAAGCACAAGAAACCCAAATGGTTTATGGGATTGACGATAAACCGCCTATGGGCGTTTCCATTGTCCTTGCTCTCCAGCATATTCTAGCAGCCTTTGCGGGCATTATCGCTGTTCCCCTTGTTGTGGGAAGTGCCCTTGGCCTTGATGTTAAGGATACGTCCTTCATGGTTGGTGCTACGATCTTTGCTTCTGGTTTAACTACTATTATCCAATCAAGAGGCGTTGGTCCGGTAGGTTCTCGTGTATCTGGAATGATGGGAACAGATTTTACCTTCGTTAACCCGTCCATCAGTGTCGGGGCTAAATTTGGTATTGCAGGTATTGTCGCTGCTACCATCACAGGTTCGCTTATTGAAATCGTTCTAAGCCGTTTCATCAAACCCTTGATGAAATTCTTCCCACCACTGATTACCGGTATTGTTGTAGCGCTTATCGGTATCACCCTTCTTCCTGTCAGTATTGACTGGGCAGCGGGTGGTTCAGGAGCAGCAGACTATGGTTCTGTTAAAAACTTGGCTGTAGCCTTTGTTATCATGCTCTTTACCCTTTTCCTTAACCACTTTGGTAAAGGCATGTGGAGCACGGCTTCTGTCTTTATTGGGATGGTCTTCGGTTACTTGGTTTGTATCCCGCTTGGCATGGTAGATCTTTCTGCTGTGAAAGATGCTGCCTGGATTGAAATCCCTAACGTACTTCGTTATGGCTTTAAATTCGACCTAGCCTCTACCCTATCATTCGTTCCAGCATATATCGTTTCAACCATCGGTACAGTTGGTATCATGATGGCTATCGGTGAAGCCTCTAACGTCAAAGTTTCTAGCGATCGTGCAGCATCTGGTGTCTTGGCTGACGGTGTTGGTTCCATGATCTCAGGCTTATTTGGTGCTGGTCCTAACACAGCCTTCTCTCAAAACGTTGGCTTGATTGCCTTGACAAAGGTTGCCAGCCGTCACGTCATGATTATCGCTGGTATTATTTTAGCTATTCTAGGAATTTTCCCTAAACTGAGTGCCTTGATTTCTGTCATGCCTCAACCTGTTCTTGGTGGTGTTGGCGTTATCATGTTTGGTTTAGTTGCTGCCCAAGGTCTTAAAACTTTGGCTTCTGTTCATTTGGGTGACCGTGAACTGCTTATAATTTCGGTTGCCTTTGCCCTTGGTATTGGTGTAACCGTTCGCCCTGAAATTCTTCAAGGCTTGCCTGGTGCCCTTCAAATGATCCTTTCCTCAGGTATCTCAACTGGTACTTTAGCTGCCTTGATTCTCAATATTGTCCTTAAGGAGAAACGCTAAAGCGTATGTTAAAACAACGTATTTTAAAAGACGGTCAAGTCTTTCCAAACAATGTCCTCAAAGTGGACTCTTTCATGAACCATCAAATTGATCCAGCTATTATCCGTGAGATCGCGCAAGAGTTCTATACAACTTTTAAAGATGCTGGTATTACAAAAATCTTTACCATCGAAGCTTCAGGGATAGCGCCTGCAATTGCGACTGCTGAACTCTTTGATGTCCCTATGCTCTTTGCCAAGAAGACACAACCGTCAACCCTTGCCAATCAGGAACGCTATGAGACAGATGTCCATAGCTACACCAAGAATATCACGAGTCGCGTGATCATCTCTAAACAATACCTCAATGAAGACGATGTTGTCCTCATCGTCGATGATTTCCTTGCCAATGGTGAAGCTGCCCTTGGACTTGTGGATATTGTTGAGCAAGCTGGTGCTAAAGTTGCAGGAATCGGGATTTGTATTGAGAAATCCTTCCAAGATGGCCGTGCTAAACTAGATGCCAAAGGCCTCAACGTTCACTCTGTCTGCCGCATCGCTTCACTCGATAACGGCACAGTGACATTTTTAGAAGATTAAGTGTGATTAATTATTTTAACCATTAATTTTCTCGAGCTTGAAGTATAGCCTTCAGAAAATATATCAATCTATTTTAACATTAAAAAAATCTGCATGAAGAAATCAAGATTTCCACATGCAGATTTTTTATATTTTTTTAAATAACCTATTCGGTTGATCAAGACTGTACTTGTTCTGACTTAATGCGTGCTATTTCATCTTGAATTTCTTCCATTTTTTCTTTAGTTAATGGATAGAATTTCATAGCAATAATATTACAAAGGTAGCCAATAATAATGAAACCACAGAGACAGAACAGACCAACAAATTTAATTGATTCTGAATATGGAGAATCAACCTGAGGTAAATCTGCGGTGTAACCAGCAAGCGCACACATCAATCCGATAATAGTTGTGCCTAAAGAAGAAATAATCTTATCTACAGAACTAAAGAGCGTTCCCATAAGACCTGGAACATATTTTCCAGAACGATATACTTCATAATCCGCACAGTCTGCTGTCATTGGGATAACCATCGCACTAGCCAATGAGCTAAAACCTGCTGATGCTACCCAAAGGATTAAGAAGGAGACGGTAAAGAACGTCCAACCATTAAATCCTTCTATACCAGGCAAAGCCATAGTTTTAGGATTACCGATATAGAAGAGCAAGAACAGGAGACTATTGGCAATAATACCACCCCATGAACCGATCATCAATGCTTTTCGTTGACCGAGTCTTTGAGCCCAGATTTTAACACCGAAGAAAATGATTAAAAGTTGTGGTAATGTGACATACGCTGCTACACCACCCTGTAATCCATAGTTACCACAAACAATCGCATAAATGATAACCATAATCGTTGCATTACTACGAATTGTTTGCCCCAACTTATCCGTTGATGCAGAAACAACTAACATCTGAATCGCACGGTTGCCTTTTAGGACTTCCCAGTAATCTCTAAAGGTTACTTTAACCTGCTGACCAGTACCAAAGAATTCTTCTCTATCTTTATTTTTCAGTGCGAAGATAGCTAACCAGGCAAAGAGAGTTGATAAAGGTGCAACGATAAACCATAAATTAGCAAATAACTCCGCAGTAAATCCACCATATTTAGGTATCAAAAAGTTAGAAACAATAACAGGATACGTTGCAAATAAGATTGCATTATAAATCCCATCATAAATTCCAAAAGTTGGGCGTTGTTGAGGATCATTTGTTAAACTAGATTGTGCCGATTTAGTAACTACAGTCTGACATGTATACCCAATAATATAGAATAAATAGATGACAATAAAATAAATCAATCTAAAGTTTTCTGGTAAATGGTGTGTTACAAAGAACATTAGTGCCGTAGTGACTAATAAAATAATATTTCCTATAGCAATGAAAGGCCTATTTTTTCCAAATTTACCATTTGTCTTATCAACGATAAATCCTACTAAAGGATCCGTTACCGCATCCCATATACGCATAGACGTCATAAGGGTTGAAGCCAATACTACTCCGACTCCTACATATCCTGTTAAATAGTAGGCCACAAAGTTGACCATAACCATCCAAAGGTTGGTAGAAGTGTTATTGAATGCAAATAGAGCGATTTCCCATGTTTTTGCTCTATGAACTCCAGATTTTGCCATTTTAGACTCCTTTAAATAAAACGTTTTCATTTTTTTGGTTTTTTATGAGTTGGGATATGCCATCATAGGTGTCTCTCCCAACTCTATATTACGATACTTACCCAAATTGAAAGGCATATAATCAAAATGCAATAAATCAACTTGGCCTTAAGCCTATAATAATGCTCCATTCGAACTATAGGGGGTTTACTTATTTAGCATGTTCTCTCCAAATATGTGTATCAATTAGTCCACAAAAAGCATCTACAGAAGAAACTCCCTTGAATTCAGATTCTCCAGCTAGTTTTTTTACAAGCGCTTCCAGCGTATTTGGCATACCATCATATGCATTAATATAGGTACCAACTTGTGGCATGTCCGCTAAAGCAAAAGCATCCATTCCTTTCTCCCATCACACCTACTTAGGCCTATTGAACCTCAAGATAAAATGTCGAAACACTACCGAGATACAATCGATGACTTTTACGCCTTAGAAAATAAGGTTCTAGACGCTGTTGCTAATGGCGATGCCAAAGAAGCGCTTAAATTTCAAGAAATTCAGAGCAAACTCACGTTTAAAAGCAGGACAGATAATCCTATGGAAATGAAAATCATGGGACTAAGAATCTTTAATACCCTTTGTCGTAAAGCTGTTGAGAGACGTCATATTCCACCAGTATACATTGATAAAGTATCCTCTAGCCTATCGATTCCACTTCATCAGGAGTTATCTTATGATGATTTGGAAAATTATGGCCAGAGAATTATCGAGACCTATTGCCAACTCGTCAAGGATTACTCAGATTACCACACATATTCTCCTGCTATCCAAGAATGCCTTTATTTTATTGAGACGCATCTAAATAAAAAACTGACATTAGATATCCTCGCTCAACACTGTCATATCTCCAGAAGTTACCTCAGTACACTTTTTCAAAAAGAAATAAAACAGTCCTTTACAGACTATTGTCACCAGCTTCGGTTGAAGAAAGCTAAAGAATTGTTAGAGGACCATTCACTCACAATTAACGATGTCGCTGAAAAGTGTGGCTACCAATCTACAGATTATTTTTCAAAAATCTTCAAAAAAAATACTGGGCAAACACCCAGTGATTATAGAAAAAACGGAATGCCCTAATAACATTCCGTTTTTTGTACTAAATTTTATTCATATTTATGGATTTTGTGTAACTGTCATTATTCAAAATCATCTAAAGACCATTCATCGTGCCAATCAATATAGGCTCGCTCTCCTTCAAAACGAATCGGTAACCAAACATAATCTGCAATAGAGGTATTTTGGACAGGTGTTTCTCCCATGCGAGAGAAGTCGAATTCATTTTCTCTACCTTGATAGATTAGATCAAACATTTCTGCATAAGTATCGTATTCACGATGCATTTCATTTGGTAACCATCTATCTGCACAGGCAATATAAAGGTCTTTTTTCCCTTCAACTTTTAAAACAGACGATATCTGAGAATGGAAGGAGGTTTTGCTGGTATCATCAATGTGAGGATTCCCCTGTACAGTGTATGGCCCGTGCCAGGTATCGGCTATCGCCACTTCGGAAGGATTCGGAAGATAACCGGTTGTTCCAGATGTTAATAAGTAGTGTTTTCCTTTGCGGTAAAAATGAGCTGTCGCTTCTCGAACATATGGAGGCTGAACTCGAGGAAAATGTGTAGAATAATAACCAGTAACATCCGTATAGTCATCCGTTAGGTCAGCACAAATTGTTTCACTATGGACTCTCTCAAAATAATAGTACGCTTTTCCATCTGGTGCTACTGCTAAATCAAAATCTCCAGCACTCATCCCCAATGGTCGTAAGCCTTCTTTTACTTTTGTATAGGGTCCCAAGATATTATCAGCAGTTAAAACGGTTTCCGTTTGTTCATTAAAACCATTCATAATCTTTAACCAGCAAACGTATTTTTTTGTCCGTTGATTGTAAATAATATGAGGTCTATCCATACAGGCTGAAGGATGGAGACTTGATGTTTCATCATCTACTTCTGGCGATATGATGATTCCTTCGTCTTTCCAGTTATATAAATCTTTTGAACTGTAGCATTTTACTCCCCAATGCCAAATACCATTTTCACCGTCAGTCTTTTCTTTATTTTCACCATACCAGTAATAGATACCATCTATATAAATTACCGAACCACCATGTGCCTGAATACGATTTCCATCAGTATCTAGCCATGGTTGCCCAGGTTTAAATGATTTATTCATATTTTCCCTTCCTTTATAAATTCGCTCTAATTTTAAAATTTAACTAACTTATGCCTCATGATTTTCTTCTGAATGATCTCTTATCAAAGCTTTCATAGCTGTGATGTCGTCCCTGTGTTTATCTACTGGATTAAATCGTAGCGCTAATAACATAATCAAACCGAGAACAACAGGAGCTCCAAATTTAAGGAAGTTCAAAGCAAACATGGTTGCTCCATTTTGATTTCCTATTTCATTGGCTACATAACCTGTAAGACCTAGAATAAAGAGAATACCAGAGTTAGTGATTGTTCCACCACATTTTTGAGCAAATCCTTTAATTGAAGAAATGAGACCGTTGGCAGAAATCCCTTCTGTAAATTGAATATAATCAATAGCATCATTTACTAGAACATTCACAAGAGCATTTTGCATAGTTGCAAATAAACTAGCGCAAAAACTAAGAACACACAGTAAAATAAAGCTTGATTTTCCAAAGAAGAATAAGATGATATAGAAAATACTAGATGTTAGGACAGAGAACGTTAAAGCTTTTTGAGCTGTTTTTAAATATTTCAATGTGAGTGGCATCACGACCATCATAGAAAGTAATCCAGCTGGTGAGGAGATGAACATATAAGTTCCAATTAAGTCAGGACGTTGATAATAATACATCAAGTAATAAACGGATGATGCAAAGGATAATCCATAACCAACAGATGCCAAAACCCAAACAATAATAAATGGAGCAAGCTCTTTATGGCGTAAGATACGCTTTAAATCTTGAGACATTGGTCTATCTGGGATAGGCTCAATATATTTTTCACGAGAGGTAGCAAATAATCCCCAGAAAGACACACAGGCTAAAGCACCTAAGATAAGCATTAACGGCACCCAACCATTTGATACTCCCAATGTTTTCTCAAAGAAAGCTTTCAAATCGAGACCGAAAGATGTTCCGATAGTGAACATCAAGGCTGATGATACTGCCCCAAAAGTGATAATTTTATTACGATGTTCATCACTTTTAACATGAGCTGGTAGAATGGACATCTGAGGCATGGTATACATAGTTGTTGTCATGCCAAATCCAATTTGCATGGCAAGAACCCACCACCATTTTCCAGTTTGTGATAAGTCCGGATTCATCCACATTAACGTTCCAAATAAGGTCAATAAAATCGGAGCAGGAAGAAAATATGGACGATAACGACCCCATTTTGACTTAGTTCTATCTGCAATAATTCCCATCATAGGATCATTGATGGCATCCCACAGAGAACCAATAAACATAATCAAACCTGCCGCTCCTGCTGCAAGACCTATCGTATCTGTCATATAGACGCTAAAATAGGTTGAAATTAAGGCCAGCATCATCATCGCTGTACCACTTACAGAAGTTGCATGAAAGAATGCAAATTTACCATCAAATTTTTCGTTGATTTTATTTGATTTCATCCGAAAAACTCCTTTAAATTAATTATTTAGCAAGAGCTAAGACCCACCAGATATAGAAAAAACAAAAATTCAAAGCTTATCCTTGAAAATTTTAACGATGGGTCTTTGTCTTACTTATGATTTTATTTTAATGGAATTTATGCTAAAATAACATGTAAAAAACCGACATAGAAAGTATAGTGATTGTCTGTAATCAACTTAATGGTATACATATGAACCAGTCTTCTGAAGAGTTTAGTTACCAGACTAATAATAAGCTATCTGCTGATAACTTTCCTTTAATTGATTTAGTCTACCCTTTAGCCATGTTCTATAAACGCTCTGTCGATAATAATCTTTTATATACACTGATTCAGGATAAAAATATCGAATTTATTGTAGAGAAACCATCCGTTGAGCCTTATAAAACAAATTCATTCCAATTTTCTTATGTTCTGTCTGGTCAAGTGACAAAAGTTATTGAAGGAAAAGAGTATACTTTTTTAGCCGGTCAAGGTTGTTTTCTTAATCCTTTAATTGCTCAAAGCGATCATATTGAAGAGGGTCATTTGCTGATTATTGACATATCTCCCCCTCTACTTGAAACTATTATTAAAACTTTGAGACCATCATTCTTATCAAAGCCAATCTTTCATTATTTTAACCAATATTTTAAAAAGGAAATGGACTGGCAAAGAAATTATATCGAATTTAACTCCTTATTGCCCATTCAAAATGAATCATTCCATAAACTATTGGATCAGATTCAAATTGAACTGTCTACAGAACCTATAGGTACTGAATATTTTCAAAAAGGTTTACTCTTGAGACTTCTAGATACATTAAATAACCCTCATTTCTTTCAATTAAAAAATGTATCCTTAGATAGCAATAAAGAGGACTTTTTAGTGCACCGACTAAAAAGTCTGATAGAAGCAAGTCATGGCTATATTTCTCGAAAAGAAATTGAAGATACCATTCATTATAATGCTGAGTACTTAAATCGATTATTAAAGAAAAAAACCTCACATACGATTTCCAATTATTCAAAAATAATTCGTATCCAAAAAGCACAACAATTATTAACTACCACTGATCTAAAAATCACTGATATCGTTGAAGCTCTAAACTTTTCTTCTGAGAATCACTTCTACCATTACTTTAAAAAAGAAGTCGGTATGCCACCAAAGCAATATCGACTAAAGTATCAGAAATCAGAAAATTAAGCTCAAAAAAAGACTACAGAATTCCTTGCTAATAGAATCTGCAGTCTATTTTATTGCTCTTACTCACTATCCTTCACACATCGGAATCCTACGTTAATCGCTGTAGATTGACCAGAATTCCCATTTCTTGCTGCGATGCGATACCGTTTGCAGTAGGAGAAATGACAGAGGAAGGAGCCACCTTTTGTGGCCATATAGTTATCATTTTTTGCCTTGTTTTCCTGATAGAAAGCTGGGCCATTTTTATCTTGAAATTCAACTAATGGTATGCGTGCTGGATTAGCACACCATTCCCAGACATTGCCAATGACTTGGTAGAGACCATAACCATTTGGCTCATAGTATTTGACCGGAGCTGTTCGTTCAAAGCCATCCAGGGCATCATTTTGAATCGGAAACTCTCCTTGCCATGAATTACATTTATACTCCCCGTCTGGAACTAAGGACATGCCCTCCCAAGGAAAGACATCATGGTCTGTGCCTCCTTTAGCAGCGATTTCCCACTCTGCTTCTGTTGGCAATCTCTTGCCAGCCCAGTCACAGTAGGCGACTGCATCATTGTAGGAAACATGGACCACTGGATGCTCCATGAGACCTTCTAGAGAAGAACCTGGTCCTAGGGGATGGCGCCAATCAGCCCCTTCGACAATCGCCCAATTCGTCAAATGTGGAACGGTTTCAGATATGGCTAACACATCTTCTGCTAAAAAATATTTCAAAACAAACGAATTCCCAAAACCTTCGGCTTCCGTTTGATAGCCCGTTGCCTCCACAAAGGCCAAAAACTCTTGGTTGGTAACGGTCGTCGCATCGATATAAAAGTCAGTTACCGACACTTCGCAACTTGGACCTTCTCGGTCTTCAGCAAACCCTAGTCCTTTGTCAGAACCAATACGGTAGGTTCCACCTGGAATTTTAATCATGTCTTTCTCTTTCTTTTAAAGCAATTGGATCCCGTTATAAACACTGATTAGCAAGACTAAAATGATAACGAGTTGGAAAATCAAAGCCACGCGCTCAGCACTTAAAATTTTACTCAGCCTTGCTCCGATAAAGCCACCTAGAATAGCTGCTGGGATGACATAAAGCAAAATGGTCATATCATATCCACCATATCCGGTTGTTAAGCCAATCGTTACGATTTTTGACAGTTGGGAAAAGAAAATCGTACAAATAGAATAAACAGTCGCTTGCTTGATCGGCATGGCAAACATCAGCATCAATAAGGAGACATTGATCGGACCACCACCGATACCTAAAAGACTAGCCAGAGTCCCTAAAATCAAGCCACAAAGCAGGTAGTAGCCCAATCCTTTTAATTGCAGGGAATAACCCGAATGCTTGGAATAAAAGAAGGCAAAAATTAAGGTTAAGCAGGTCAAGATAATTTGAACCCCTTGGGTCAAGCTTTCGGATTGGTACTGGGATTGGATAAAGGAAAAGAGTGCATTTCCTAAATAACCACCTAGAATAGAGCCCAGGGCCAGACTAACTGTCTGTTTACCATCAATGTGAACCCCATTTTTAACCTGGCGATAGGTCGAAACAAGCGACATGGTAAAGACTGCAACCGCAGAATAAAAAGAGATAGACGCCACATCGTGAGCACCAATAAAATCAAAAATAGGTTTGATAATGACACCACCACCCATGCCCGATACAGCTCCTACCGTATTGGCTAAAATGATAACGATAAAATAAATCAGTCCAATCACAATATTCTCCTATAATTGCTGTAAAATCCCATCAATCTCTGGTACAAACTGATGCAGAAAGTTTTGGTAGCCACAAAAATCCTGTGCTTCATCAACATACATGGCATCTTTCATACGCTTGCAACCGCCACGGCACATTTGCCGGAAAGGACACGTCTCACACTTTTGGGGTAGAGCTGAAATCGGTCGGGAACACAAGAAATGTTTAGCAATTTTACTCATGAACATCTCTCTTAAGCCCATTTCTTGGATATACCCTAAGCGATAATCATCCAATGCATAAAAATCACAGGGATAAACACTACCATCCCCTTCAATCACATATTGAATCTGGCAATTTCCAAGCATCCCACAGGCAGTTACGCGATGCGCTACTAACAAGTTTAACACATCATCAAAGAGTTTAACAGACCGTCTAGTCCCTTTTTTCAAATCTGCCAGCCACAGAGGAAGCAATTGGCTGTAAAACCTATTAAAGCCTTGTGGTGTTAAGGCATAGTCGCTAGGACTATCTGCCTCTAAATCATCTAAACAGGGAATAAATTGGACATAGGCGATGTCCTGCTCTTTTATGAATTGGTAAACATCATTAGCGTGGTAGGATAAGGGTTCCGTTAGAACACATAAGACATTATACTCAATCTCATAGGCATCAAACAGGTCCTTAGTTTGTTTCACCTTGTGAAAAGTTCCTCGCCCTCTCGGATCCAAGCGGTTAAGGTCATGATAAAGCGGTGTGCCATCAATTGATAACCCAACTAAGAATTGGTTTTTCTTTAAAAATTCACACCATTTGGCATTAATCAATGTACCATTGGTCTGTATAGCATAATGAACGGATACTTGTTTTGTTTGTTTCTGGACACAAGAAACCATGTGTTCAAAGTAAGACAAACCAGCCAAGGTAGGCTCACCCCCTTGAAAGGCAAGGGTTAAGTCATCTCCGTCATCTAAATCTCTAAAGATATTTTCAATCATCAGCTCAGTCGTTTCAGGCTTCATCTTGCCGTAAGACCTCACCTCACGCAAAGAGGAGACATCCGCGTAAAAACAATACTTACACCGAAGATTGCACCAAGCTGAGGCTGGCTTCACTAAGATAGAAATATGTTTCATGCTATGTCTCCTTCTAAAAAACTACTTAATTGAAGAATAAATTCTTTTATAAATAATCAACTAACCCCAACCTTACAAACTCGCTCTCTGGTGCTTCGATATTTTTCATAATTTTCACCAGTTTTTGAATCATTTTTTCTTCTAATTTGATATCATCTAATGGCGCTGTTTGAGAGGGATCATTTTCCATATCAAACAAGAGATTGCCAACAGAGTAGGAGTCAATGTAGTTAGGAACTTCAAGTTCTGTGTAAGGGTAATGGTTGGTAAAACGTGTCCCTTTTTTTAACACCATTTCATCTAATGCTGTTTTCGGAAGGAAACCTCGCATCAATGTATAGGTAGTCGTTTGAATTTTCAAGGGACCATTACTCTTATCTTGGGAAGCTCTCATATAGATGTGCTTCCCATCATATATACTAACATGACCGCCATTTGTTCCAAAAATAACGGTATCATGAATCTCTGAATCGTCATCAAGGATTTTTAACAAGGACTGTCCATCCATATCTAAATGGTTATCTATGTTGAAATAATCTAATAATGTTGCTGGAATATCAATAGTTTGGGCTAACTCTGAAACTCTTTGATCCTTTTTACCTCCTGGATAACTGATAAAGAATGGCAGATGGATCACTTCATCATACATTGGAGGAATATTTTTTCCTAACCAGCCATGCTCACCTAGAAGTAACCCATGGTCGGTATTGACAATTAATAAGGTATCCTCCCAAAGATTATGTTGATCAAAAAAATCTAGAATGCGACCTAAATGGAAGTCACACATCGTTATGAGAGAGGCATATTCATTCTGCAACTCCTTCAAGTCCTCAGCGTTAACATCATCGGTTACTCGACCATATTTAGGCCAGAAATAAGGAGATTTTGAAACTGTGTCCTGGTACTTCTCTCTGTATTTTTCTGGAACATAGAATGGTTCATGAGGATCAAAACATTCAATTTGAAGAAACCAATCATCTAGACCATGATATTCTTTTAAAAAGTCTAAACCTGCATCAATAGTTTTGACACTAGATAATTCTTCTTCTGTTTCTTGTCTGGTCCGGTTGGCAAAATGCTGAACAACCGAAAGTCCCTCCTTGTTTAATTTGTTATAGTCTGAGCCAATTTTTGCCCGTAATCTGGGAACCCATCTATCCCCCTCTTGACCTCGAAAACCTTCCCATGTTGAATAACGATTGTGATAGGTTGCTCCACCATCTTCGAAGTAGTGAGAGTGATCCGTAATCAAATGGCAATAGATTCCTTGCTTTTGAAGAACTTCAAAGACTGACTGATCAAAAACCTCCAGTGGACCCCACATTCTATGAAGGAAGTTATACCGTCCTGTATGCAATTCCCGTCTGGCAGGCATACAAGGCATGCTTCCTCCATAGAAGTTATCAAAGGTTACTGTTTGTTTTCTCAACCGTTCAAAATTAGGAGTATCTACCCAATCATTTCCGTAATTGGACAAGAAATCTTTGCCTAACGTATCAAACATTACCAAGACAGCTTTCATTTTAGTTCCTCCTTACTATTTATTACAATCATTATACTACAATGGACAGTATTTTATTTGGATTAACATCATCCGTTAGGGAAGGTTCAATCACTTCGAGATAATCGTTTGAATTAGTGATAACTATTGGAGTTGTCACAGAATATCCTTCTGCTTTAATCGCTTCAATATCAAACGTTAATAACACTTGGCCCTTAGTCACATAGTCGCCTTGGCTAACATGAGCTGTAAAATGTTTCCCAGCAAGATTAACAGTATCCATACCAACATGAATTAACATTTCTACACCATTATCATATTTTAAACCGATAGCATGGTTAGATGGTAATAGCGTTTCTACAGTACCATCATATAAAGTAATAATTTCACCTTTAGTTGGATTAACCGCAAATCCTTTTCCAAGTAATCCTTGAGCAAACACAGCATCTTCCACTTTATCTAAGGTTAAAATATCTCCTTCAATCGGTGATGATATGTCAATGAGGTTAATGAGATCTTTTTCGCTATTATTATTTTGTGTGTTGGATTCATTAGAATCATTTTTATTGGTAGTAGGTTCTATCGCATCGTAACTTGGGTCATAGGCAATTGTCATTGTTAGAATAAAGCTGAGAACAAATGCGACAGTAATCGCAATTACTACTGCCCAGAATTCCATAGTAATCCCTGTAGATGGGTTGATATAATTTGGGAGACCAAATATTCCCATCCCCCCCATTATATATCCTTTGCTTCCGAAAAAGCCCATAATGATACCAGCAACACCAGCAGAAAACAGAGTTGCAAAGAATGGTTTTTTCCGTGGTAATGTAATACCATAAAGAGATGGTTCAGAAATACCAAATAAACTTGAAATAAAAGCTGGAATACCTAATTCTCTTACTTTGGCATTTTTTGATCGGATAACAACAGCCAATACTGCACCAGCTGTTGCAAAAGGAGTTCCTAACATTAAAGTTAAAAGTGGATCATAACCAAGACTTGTTAAATTGTTAATTGCAATAGGCACTACTCCCCAATGTAATCCAAACATAACAAGAACTTGCCAAAGTCCTCCAATTACCAAACCTGATAATACTGGACTTAAATTATAAATCCATAAAATTCCAGCTCCTAAAATATTACTAATCCATGTTGCAACAGGTCCAATAATAAGATAGGCCAATGGTACCATTGAAAGCATAACCCCAAACGGAACAACAAAATTTCGAATGACACTTGGTACAATTTTAGTCAATGTTTTTTCGACTTTTGCACCAAAAAAAGTTGTAATAATAATAGGAATAACACTCTGACTATAAGACATTAATACGATTGGAATTCCTAAAAAAGTTGCATAAATTGGGGACTCAAAAATTGTTCCCGTAAATAATGTATACAAAGGTTCCGCAGCTTTTAAATTAGCAACATTTGGATATACAAGTGCTGCCCCTAAAGCCATCCCTACGAAAGGTTTTAAGCCAAATTTTTGTGCTGAAGTATAACCTAGAAAGATTGGAAAGAAATAAAAGAAACAGTCGCCAGCGGCTTGCAATAAGGCATAAGTTCCCGAAGTATTTGAATAAAGACCTAAGGTAACCATCAGTACATTAAGCCCTTTAATCATACCTGTAGCTGTCAATAAACTAAGTGTCGGTGTAAAAATACCTGAAATCAAGTCAATGAATTTATTTAATAACCCTTTGGGAGCCTCACTGTTAGACTCTGTACTATTTTCAGTGATTCCTGCAATTTGCAAAAATTCATCATAAACTTCAGGCACATGATTACCGATAACAACCTGGTATTGCCCGCCACTTTGGATGACGGTTACTACGCCATCTGTGTTTTTTAAGACCTCTGTGTTAGCCTTGGATTCGTCTTTGAGCTTAAAGCGCAAACGCGTGATACAATGGGTAAGCCCATTGATATTTTCTTTGCCACCAACATTTTCAAGGATGGTGCGATTGAGTGCTTCGTATTTCATGACTTGTTTTCTCCTTTTAAATGATCTTATTCAAACTTCTTATATTTACCAACTGCATATGTTAGTGCAAATGCTGCCGTTAAACCAACTGCATATGAAATTAAATACTGTAAATATTTACCATCAGCGACTAGTGGAATTGCTGACATTCCAGCTGCACCCATTGCAGAAAGTTTTACATCCAACAATCGAATCATCATACCACCAAAACCAGCTCCAATTGAAGCAGTAACAAATCCAAACCCCGATGGGATAACCAATCCATACATTGTAGGTTCTCCAACCGCTAAAAATGTTGCAGGTATGACACCTTTAGCAGTTTCTTTGATTTCAGTACGTTTTGTTAATAGATACAGTGCTAATCCAGAACCGACTAGACCTGCGTTGCTCATAATTTGAATGGCTGAAATCGGAGTACTGCCTGTTGAATTAATGAGTTCAATATTAATAGGATTTAATCCGTGATGAAGACCTGTTGAAATTAGTAATGGTGCCAGACTTGCTAGGACGAAACCACCTACAACCCCGGCAGTCTCAATGATAAAGAGAATTCCATTAGTTAAAAGATCTGTTAATAATCCGGCTATTGGCATAATGACTACAAAATAGATTATTGCTGTCAATAGCAAAGATAGGGTTGGTCTGATAACTACATCAATAACATCGGGAATCCACTTTTTCAACTGACGATCAATGATCGATAAAAGCCAAACACCTAAAATGACACCAAATAGACCTCCACGTCCAGGAGCTAAATTAATGAGGGATAAATTAGGGGACAATGTCATAGCTCCTACCAAACCACCCATAATCATATCTGTTTTAAATTCTTTGGCGGCTGTGATACCAGTGTAAATCGCTAAAAATCCAAATGCAGCATTCCCTAAAATTCCAAGAACAGTACTAACCTCAAATAAATTCCAATTTTGAAGCATCACCTGTGCTTGACTTAATGTTTCTGTACCAATAATTCCTTGAGATTTTGCGGCATCGGAAGCAAGATTTACTAAAACATTGTTGATACCTTGTAAAAAACCAGAAGCAATAATTGCTGGCAAAACTGGGACAAAGATATTAGATAGTGTTTTGAGAAAACCTTGATTTTTAGAACTTTCTACTAATTCTTCATTAACCACTTCTAATTGCAGTTCTTGATTTATTGCTTCCTGTAATTTTGTGCTTTTTCCAGGTCCTACAATAATTTGAAAAGATGAATCTTCAATAATTCCCAATACCCCTGGAAGTTGTTTAATCTCTTCTTTTTTGACCTTATCAATGTCTCTATAATTAATTCTGACTCGTGTCATACAATTAAAAACTTTTATAAAATTATCTCTACCGCCTGATAATACTATAATCCGGTTAGCCAAATCTTTGTAATCCATTTTATACTTCCTTTCTTTATTAAAAAATAAAACAGGCACAACTAAATAGACTTTTTGACGCTGTGTCAAAAAATGTTTTACTTAGTCATGCCTGCTTTACCAGTAACACCCTATTTTTATTTTTCAATGAGTTTTTGAATGTGGAGCGTCAGATAGAGTTGCTCATCATCATTCAATACGGCTTGTAGGTATTCACCTACGAGTTTTGTGGTTTCGTATGCTTTGGGATACCGTTTGACAACATCTTCAAGCAGAGGATTAGATTGGTCAAAATCTTTGATGGCATTGACCCGTTTGAAAAAGAATCGCAAATGCGTCACAAACCGATCAAAGGCTAAGCTTGTTTCATCAATCTCAATGCCATTATGCATCCGAATAAGAGCCATAATGTCCCGGATTTTTTTGGTGACACCTTGGACATCCATCATGCTACTACTTTGGTCATTAATTTGAGCGTTGATCAGGTGCATAGCAATATTTCCAGCTTCACTCTCTTCAACGTCTAAATCAAAGGTTTGTGAAATCAGGGAAATAGCACTTAAACCTACTTGATACTCTAGTGGGTAAAACTTTTTTATTTCCCAGGACAATGGATTACCGAGTTTCATCCCATCTTTGTAAAGTCTAACCAGATTATACAAGTGATCTGTAAGAGAAACATAGATGGTATTAGACAGGGCATATTTCAACTGACCTCTTGCTTGTTCAATGATGGTATTCGCCAGTGTGACATACTCTTCTGGAATGGATTCGATCAGTTGGCCATATTTTTCAATCGAAGAATCTGAGGTTGCAATAAACCGTCGTTCAATCTTAGATGGTTCAATTTCCTGGCCTTTCTTTTGATTAAACCCAATTCCTCCGCCAAATAAAATATACTCAATTCCATCTTCATCTGCTAACACAGAGTTGTTATTGAGAACTTTGACGATCTTCACTTGACACCCCCTTTGGCATAGAAAAAGCTGGCCATGACACACTTAAAAACACTGTTTTTAGGGTATCACGGTCCAGCCTGCATCATCAGTAACTGCCCTTATTTAATTTTATTCTATCATACCATTTTCATTTTGTAAAGGCTTTCTTGAAAGATTTTTTCGAGAACCCCAAGCATAGCCATTCAATAAAGGTCTCCTAACTCCCAATGTTCGATAGAGAGGTAATACTAAACCTGTGGCAAAAAGCGTAGCTAGCTTAGGAGTGTTCCCTAGACCTCCCCAGCCTTCCTAGCGACATACTTATAAAGGCCAGAGAAGCGTCCGCGGTAGTCTTTTTTCCAGGGTTTGTCTCGGCCACAAAAATGGAGGAAGACCGTGTGATTAATCACCCAATCAAGGTCCCATTCACGATTGCTACGCATGAGATAGACAAGACTGTATCGAGCATCGTAATTGAAGATCTCTTCTGGAATAAGAATGGTTTGGTGTCCATAAAGGCCATTGAGCACATCCTGATCGGGTAAAAAGAGAACCGTCCGATGCTTGTCGATGTAGTCAAAAATATCCTGAGCTCTAACCGATTGGCGAATGGCCTCAAGATTCATCAGGAGCACACCCGAATTGAAATAAGAAGTAGCTTCGATATTTCGCAAACGTTTTTTATTGATAAAATCCATCATGTCATTGTCCTCTATATGACTAGCAGCTGCATAGAGCATTCCTGTCATGTCCAACTGGTAAAGCGACATCATATCATTCAGGCAAAGGATATCTGCATCTAGGTAGAGGATCTTATCCAGATGATCGGGTAACATCTCATGCGCCAACAGCCGGTAATAAATGGTTTTAGGGTAACGATCTGTTGTCGGCGCGTTGGCGAATAAGGCATCCTCCACCACAATAGGGTGATAGCTGACGCCTAAAGCTTTACAATAAGCTGTTACGGCTTCTGATTGCTCCAGAACAGAGGGTTGGAGGACATAGATAGCCAGGTCTTTTTGACTACAGTTTTTGACGACAGAATACAGAGTGACTTTGAACTGGTCAACATAGCCATCGTCGATGGAAAACAATAAATTGACGGACATGTATTTCCTTTCTGATAAGGCTTTGGAATGAGACCGGCACTTCTACATGCTGATACCTTATGAAGACTTTAGTGTAGTGATGAGAAAAGTAGTTTTTGGGGTAAGATGTCCCAATCAAAAGTTTTTTGGAAAACTAAGATTCGTCTTTTGGTACCATGACTTTGATAGCACCTGGATGAACAGCTACATGAATGGGTAAATACTGGCTCTTATCCCCATCAACGCGCGTTCGCGCCTTTTGACTTTTTCGGTGTTTGTATTGACTGATGGAGAGCTCTGATGTTCGAAAATGTTGGACTTCTTGATGTTTGGCAAAATTTCCTTTGACAAAGCTAGGCAGGTAACGAAGTACTTGCCAAAAGCGAAAATCCGACAATAAATATACACTCATCAACCCATCATCTGGTCTGGCGCCCCGGTCAAAATGAACTTGTCCAGCTACGGAACCTGTCATGGTAATCAGTAAAAATTTAGTCTTGATTTGGCGCTCAGCATCATTGGTCACCAGATTGAGGTAGTAATTGCGATTGCGTCTAATAATTTTATAGGCATTTTTGAGAAAGGCTAGTGGCCCAAATTGTCTCTTCTCCTCTTGACTAACATCGACTGCAATGTCTGCTAAAATCCCCAGTGTTAGACTGGATACCATATAATCATCATTTACTTTGGCAAGATCTATCCGTCGCTCTTCACCTTCCACAAGGTTTCTCATAGCTTCTTGACGATTCAGGGGAAGATTCAGAGCTTTAGCAAAGTTATTAACCGTTCCCGATGGAATGATGCCAAGACAAGCACTAGCACCACCTTCATAAATACCTGCTGCAATTTTATTAATGGTGCCATCTCCTCCCATGGTAATAATCAGGTCGATGCCTGCCATGGTTGCATACTTGGCCATTTCAAAAGCATGCTGCCCTGACTCCGTCCCTATCAAGGAGATGTCTTCCGAAAGAAAGCCTTGGCTTAGAAGATAGGCGTTGAGCTCTGACACAAGCGATTGTTTGTCCCCTGATCCTGACTCTGGATTATACAAGACAGCTACGGTTTTCATGGAAGCACTCCTTTCTAAGGTGATATCAGACATTGATACTAGTGATTATAGCATATTTTCTGAGAATCGCCTGAATTTTAACAAAAAAGAGGAACCTGACGTGAGGCCACTGAAAAAATTACGCTAATTTATTTCAATTAAACAAAAAACGAGGAATCTCTCTGAAATATGAATAGATTCCTCGTTTTTTTGCTTATTTGGAGTTGATGAGGTCATTATTCTTTTCATATTAACCACAAATATGGTTGTGGCTGCTTGTAATTCCATGTTGAAAAGACATGATGCTCTAGCAACATCAAAGCCATGTTTTTGTTTGAGTTCCGCATTCTTTGCTTCGATTTTGTAACGATGCCGTGCCATTTCTCGAAAATGAGCTGTTTCCTGAAACCTCTTCTGGAAAAGATGGTTGTCACTCTTTATAGATATGGAGTAGGTTTTAGACTTAGCACCATCTTTATAACACCCTTCTTTGGAAGGACAAATCTTGCACTTTTCTATGTCAAAATAATGCGTAATAACTTGATTGGTCTTCTGATTTTTCTTACCCGTTCTTGCTTTGCGAACAGCCATGTGCCCTTCTGGACAAACCAATAGCCCTGCGTCTTTATTAAATTCAAACACATCCTCTTCTTTACGGTATCCTTTTGAAACAGACGGGCTAAGTTTTGAGACCAAATGAACCTTTTCTTTTCGAGCTAATTGAATATTCTCTTTTCCTGAATAAGCGGCATCACCAATAATAGTGTCTATTTCAACACCATTTTCCTTTGTTTTCTCATACAAAGCAGGAAGGTATTTCCCGTCACTTTGCTCACCTGAAGTCACTACACAGGCAGTGATAATCCGTTCATCCGTCATAGCGATATGGCTTTTATAACCATAGAAGGAGCTGTCCGCTGTCTTATGTCCAACTCTAGCTTCTTCTTTAACAGAAGCTTCCAAGTGTTCTAAGTCGTCATCAACAGCTTCTTTGAGGTAATTGAACTTTTGAGAAATAGCTGGCAGAGCCAAGATGTCTTCGTGTTTTTCTACCACAGCCATGAGCTCCTTGGTATAAGTCAATTCTGCTTCAAGAATATCTTCCTGAGGTTTATCTGGAAACTCCATTTTGATGTCTTCAGAATACTGGTAGATAGTTTTTCGTAAAGCTTTTGAGCGTTCTCTAAGGACTTCTTGAGGTTTTTTATGGTTGTAATGAGATTTAGTGTGAGTGGCATCCACAATGAGAATCTTACGCTTAATCAAGTTGTGTTCAATGGCAATTTGAACAGATTTATAAATCAATAAATCGAGTAGCTTCTCATCTTTTATCCGAAGCTTTCTAAATTTTGTCAGAGAAGAAGGTTCGATGACAGAATCCTCAGGAGCTAGACCAAGAAAAAATTTAAAGGCCATATCTGAAAAAGAGCGCTCAACCACATCCACATCAGACAACTTGTAAATATCTTTCAATAAGAGGTACTTGAACATCATAATAGGGGAATAGGCTTTGCGTCCAAAATCAAGACGATAATTCTTTTCCAATTCATCATAAATAAAGCTAAAATCACACAGTTCAGTTAGCTGACGTAAAAAATGAGTTTTGGGAACCACAATATCATACAAATTAGAATATGGACTGACATCTAATGTGAATTGATTATCAAGCATAGACTCACCTCATCTCTAGTATAGCAAAAAAGCCATCAAATTGATGACTTTTTCAGTGTCCTCCCTGACGTTCGCTCTTTTTCGGTTTATCTTTCACCCTTGTTACGAATCACAAAGCCTGTTGATTTTTCGCTTGAAGTGTTTAAAGGCTTTTTATGGTCCTTACGGTAACGTTTTTCTCTATCAAAGCGGCTATCTTTGCCTTTGAAGTCGCCTTTGCGGCCTCCGTCACGACGATCTCTGCGGTCACGACGATCTCCACGACGATTGCCATCGCGATTATCACGGCGACCACCTTTACCACGGCCACCGCCCTTGCCACCAAAGCCAGTGCCTGAAGGCTTAAATGGTAATGGTTTTTCACGCGCAATCTCAACTTTTGGCTGGTGTTCAGGGTCTTGAACTGTCAAGGTCAAGATATACATAGCCAATTCTTCAGGAGAGAATTCCGCTGCTAATTCACGGGCATCTTTACCAAACTTTTCAAAGTTGGCGCGAATGGATTCATCAGCGAAGTCGCGCTCGATGCGTTTGAGGGCAACTTTTTTCTTAGCATGAAAGGCTTCTTCTGCTGTCGCAGGCTTCATGCCCTTCATGCGTTTTTTAGTCAAGTTTTCAATGATAGACAGATAGCCCATCTCATTTGGTGACACGAAAGTGAAGGACTGACCAGACTTACCGGCACGGCCTGTACGGCCGATACGGTGAACATAACTTTCAGGATCCTGAGGGATGTCGTAGTTGTAGACATGGGTCACTCCTGAAATGTCCAAACCACGCGCCGCAACGTCTGTTGCTACTAAGATATCGATTCCACCCGTTTTAAAATCACGGAGAACACGGAGACGCTTGTTTTGATCCAAGTCCCCATGGATACCTTCTGCACGGAAACCGCGAAGTTTTAAACCACGCGTCAACTCATCCACACGACGCTTGGTCCGACCAAAGACGATCGACAATTCTGGCTGATCCACGTCCATCAAACGGGTCATGGTATCGAATTTCTCTTCCTCACGAACACGGAGGTAGTATTGGTCAACCAACTCAGTCGTCAATTCCTTAGCTGCGATTTTCACGTGCTCAGGTTGCTTCATGAACTTGACACCAATTTGCTTGATAGGGTCAGGCATGGTTGCAGAAAAGAGAAGGGTTTGGCGCTCAACTGGCGTGCGCTCAATAATGGCTTCAATGTCTTCGAGGAAGCCCATGTTCAGCATTTCATCTGCCTCATCCAAGATAAGGGTCTCAACCCCTTTAAGGTTTAAGGCTTTGCGTTTTAAAAGATCCAAGAGACGACCTGGTGTTCCAACAACGACATGGGCACCAGACTTGAGGGCCTTGATTTGCTTTTCAATGCTAGAGCCACCGTAGACAGAGCGGACTTTAACACCCTTAGCACGGCCAAAGCGGAACAATTCTTCCTGACTTTGCACGGCCAACTCACGGGTTGGAGCAATCACAAGGGCTTGGACCAAAGGATTTTCAGTATCAATTTTGTTTAAGGTTGGGAGACCAAAGGCTGCGGTCTTACCAGTACCTGTTTGGGCTTGGCCAATCACATCTTTACCTTCAAGGGCAAGTGGAATCGTTTGTTCCTGGATTGGTGATGGCTCTGTAAAGCCTGCTTTTTCGACTTCTGACAAGATGTTTTCTGCCAGATTAAGTTCTGTAAATTTCAATGTGTTCTTCTTTCTATTTGAAGACAAGGTCTTCATGCAAGACAGTGCGAAGCTGTCTTATAGGGCTTGTATTACGTTACAGAATTGCAACTTATCTATTATATCACAAAAACAGGCATAATGCCTGTTTGAGCTTTAGAAGTTTTCGAAAAGAACTTTTAACCTAGACTAATATCGCCACAGTTTGTCTGAAGGTACAACTGATCAGAGGGAGCACTAACACTATGCGTATATCTACCCTCAAACAATCTGTCTCCACTGTCTTGCAGTGAAACTTCAATCTCACCACTAAGTGTTTCTGCAGTAACTGACAAACGATGATAATGCTCTTCAAAACCTTTAATGGTAATATCGCCTGAACTTGTCTCAATCTTATTTAGGCCTTTATAGTGCATATCTAAGTCTATGTCACCTGAATTTGCAACCATTTCAACTTGAGAAATCTGTCCTCCTTTACACTCAATATCGCCTGAATTTGCAACAATCATACTTGAATTCGTCTGAGTATTAGTCACAATGATATCACCAGATGCTGTATTTAAATTGACATCTTCAAGATGAGAGGAGGTTAGTTCAATATCACCAGAGCCTGTATTCACCGTAGTCTGGTGAACCTTACTATCCACTACGTCAACATCCCCGCTACCGAGAGCTATGGAACAACCTAAAATTGTCAATTCCTTTAACTGAAAATCCCCACTGCCAAGATTCAGTGATAAATTGTTAAGGGAATAGTCTTTCGGTAAACTAATTATTAAGTTGTCTGTCTCTTGGAACTGTTTGCTAATGAAATGTCTAAATCCCATACCAATAGAATTGATTCTGTAATCTTTTTTTAGAGACTCTATATCAAGAACACCATTTTTAACACAATATCTAATTGAAGACTTCAATGTTGGATGAGAAAGGCCAAATGAATGATCTGTTGACGCTATAATAATAACATTTTCATAATCCAATTTGATGTTAATATGATTAAATTCAGGTAACCTTTCATATTGAGAGGTTTCTGAACGATTTTGGTCATCTGTTTCACTTTCTGAAGGATTCATTGGTTTATTTTGATTGTCAACTGTCACTTTGAAATGGCTCAAAATTTCTGCAGCTGCTTCTCTTGGTGTTCCCAGGCTGGCCATTAGTTCTGCCTCACCTTCAGCGCCAGCATCGTCAAATAATTCCGTAAAGTAAGCCATGCTATCTTCAAAATCAGCCTCTGGCAATCTTTTCAGATAGGTTGCTAACTCTGCTAAATAGGTTTCCCGCGTCATAGTCGTAATCTCCCTTCAATAATGTCAGATAAGGTGTCTGTGTGCTTTGCCCATTCTTGCTTAAGGTAGGCTAATTGCTCACGCCCCACTGTTGTCACAGCATAATATTTGCGTTGTCTGCCTTGATGTTCTTGTTTATAAGTCGTCACAAAGCCTGCTTGCTCCATTTTTTTCAAAATAGGATAAAGAGTGGATTCCTTGATATTAGCGACCAACTTTATCGTTTGGCTAATCTCATAGCCGTATGAATCCTGTCTTTCAATGATGGCTAAAACTAAAAACTCAATCAAGGTTGACGAAACTGGAAAGTGCATTTTCCGTCCTCCTTAGGTTAAAAATTTTTATATATAAATATTTTATATATAAATTTTATACCTATTGAATCTTACTGTCAAGCAAATATGTAAAAATTTTATATATTGTTAAAAGGGATCAAAAAACGAAAGTTCTAAAATGGAGTTAGCCACTTTCTAGTTGAGAAAAAAGTATACAAAAACACCTCAGAGAGATATAATGTAGTTCACCACAAACACACTAGAAAGGCTCCCTGAGATGCAACATCATTATACACTAAAAGGCAAGCACTTGACAATCACTGAGCGTTATTT
>NZ_JAUSTM010000004.1 GCF_030812835.1 Streptococcus moroccensis | reverse complement strand
AGATGATGACTCGTTAGCTCAGTTGGTAGAGCAACTGACTTTTAATCAGTGGGTCACTGGTTCGAGTCCAGTACGGGTCATAAAGCGGATGTGGCGGAATTGGCAGACGCACCAGATTTAGGATCTGGCGCCGCGAGGCGTGGGGGTTCAAGTCCCTTCATCCGCATTCAAATAGGCCGGCTTAGCTCAGTTGGTAGAGCATCTGATTTGTAATCAGAGGGTCGCGTGTTCAAGTCATGTAGCCGGCATTAAGGAAAGAAAAGCGATGCGAACGTAGTTCAGTGGTAGAACATCACCTTGCCAAGGTGGGGGTCGCGGGTTCGAATCCCGTCGTTCGCTTTGCCTCGCCGGGGTGGCGGAACTGGCAGACGCACAGGACTTAAAATCCTGCGATGGCAACATCGTACCGGTTCGATTCCGGTCCTCGGCATGAGAAATAAAAAGAGCGCACCCTTAGCTCAACTGGATAGAGTACCTGACTACGAATCAGGCGGTTAGAGGTTCGACTCCTCTAGGGTGCATATAGGACGAGAGTTTTATGTATCGGGAAGTAGCTCAGCTTGGTAGAGTACTTGGTTTGGGACCAAGGGGTCGCAGGTTCGAATCCTGTCTTCCCGATTTTTGGCGGTGTAGCTCAGCTGGCTAGAGCGTCCGGTTCATACCCGGGAGGTCGGGGGTTCGATCCCCTTCGCCGCTATTTTTTTCTATAATCTTGTAGTTTGGACCTTTAGCTCAACTGGTTAGAGCACTCGGCTCATAACCGAGCGGTCGTAGGTTCGAGTCCTACAAGGTCCATTATTGTTGGAGGATTACCCAAGTCCGGCTGAAGGGAACGGTCTTGAAAACCGTCAGGCGTGTAAAAGCGTGCGTGGGTTCGAATCCCACATCCTCCTTGTAACATGATTTTAAAACGCATTGTATTGTTATTAGTGATTCATTAATGACTATTAACGCGGGATGGAGCAGTTAGGTAGCTCGTCGGGCTCATAACCCGAAGGTCGTAGGTTCAAATCCTGCTCCCGCAATGTTGGCTCGGTAGCTCAGTTGGTAGAGCAATGGATTGAAGCTCCATGTGTCGGCGGTTCGATTCCGTCTCGCGCCATTTCTCATTTAAAAATGATATTGGGCGCGTAGCTCAGATGGTTAGAGCGCACGCCTGATAAGCGTGAGGTCGATGGTTCGATTCCATTCGTGCCCATTCTTTTATAATATTGGAGAATTACTCAAGAGGCTGAAGAGGACGGTTTGCTAAATCGTTAGGTCGGGTAACTGGCGCGGGGGTTCGAATCCCCCATTCTCCGTTCTGACGAGACTATCTTTTTGATATCTCGTTATTTTTTTATTTTAGAGGTCTTGTTTTGAAATTTAAACCAAAGTATTTAGTTTTGCTCTTTTTATCTTTCATTGTGCTTCCATTTTTATTATTGATTACCTATAATAATAGAGATTCCATTGTGACATTTATACGACCAAGTGCTGGTGTAACGAATCGTTTTTTTTCAAAACCCTTTCACTTTGTCTCTGATATCGTTACAGATAGTAGGGCTTTATTTTCTACCTTTGAAGAAAATCAAGTTTTAAAGAGTGAGCTTTCGAATTATCAAACACTTCTCAGTGAAAATAATAGTTTAAAATCAGAAAATGCTTCCTTACGTGAATCAGCTAAATTAATTGATCAATATCAAGATAAAACATACATGACTGCTGAAGTTATCTCAAGGCTTTCTCCTTCTTGGACATCTAAAATAGTGGTATCAAAAGGTGAACAAGATGGGGTTGTTGAAAAAATGCTAGTATTGGCCAATAATGGTGTTGTAGGGATAGTTGCTTCAGTTGATGATAACAGTTCTACAGTACAATTACTTTCTGATGATTTTTCAAAACCTTCCCTTCCTGTTACATTTGAAGGGGTTAATTCTGTTTATGGTATCTTATCTGAATATGATGCAAAAAATCATGTTTTTAAAGTCTCCCAGTTAAACCAGAATAGTGGTGTAGAAATTGGTCAAACTGTTGTTACAAGCGATTTATCTGAGTCTTATGCGCCAAATATTGCTATTGGAAAAGTCGTAAAAGTGCTCAAAGATGATGATGAGCTTGGCCTTGAGGTCTTCGTTGAGCCTAGTGCTGATTTTTCTCGGATTTATAGCGTCGTCTTAGTAGGGCAGGATCTATGAAAGAATTAAAAACCATTTTTGCTTATTGCCTATCTGTTTTCTTTCTTTTTCTAGATGGGCAGTTGAGTCTATTTTCGGGTTATCTTTTACCGACTCCTTATAGCTTTACAACGTTTATTTGGCTTTTGTGGGGAATGATGTTATTGCGAGAGTCATCTATTCAAAAAGTGCTGCTTTGGTCTATCCTTTTTGGCTTTTTATTTGACCTTATTTACCTCCAAATAGCTGGTGTCACTGTTTTTATCTTACCTATATTACTACTTTTAGCGTTTTATTATTTAAATACTTTTAGTTTTAATATGTTATCATTTGGTCTTGTGTCGTTAGTCCTTATCTTTTTCTTTGAAGGATTACTTTTGACCGCATCATTTTTTTTAGAGGGGGCTCGAGATTATATATGGTTCACTATGATTACTCACTTTTTTCCAACCATAGTGGTCAATTATGGTCTATCTTTTGTGGTTTATGTGATTTATTCCAGAATGTTTAAGAAGGATAGACACTTAATTGTAAAGAAGGCGTAACATTAGCCTGGACTTTTTCTGTTATAATATAAATTGGACTTATTATATGAGGAGACTTTTTCCAGTATTATGAAAAAACAAATTTTAGCAACGGTGCTTTTAAGTACAATTGCCCTAACTCAACTGGCTCCAATGACATCAGTATCGGCGCAAGATACAGATTCAAAGATTTCAGCTGTTGAGAACAAAATTTCAAGTTTAAATTCACAACAAGCGGCAGCACAAGCTCAGGTTGATTCTATCCAAGCAAATGTTAATCAAATCAAAGACCAGCAATCTAAATTAGCAGCTGAAAATGAAAAACTTCAGGCTGAATCTGATGCCCTCTTTGCAGAGATTACAGTTCTTTCAGAAAATATCGTGGCACGTAACGAAGTCTTGTCAGCTCAAGCGAGATCAGCTCAGACTGAAGGAACAGCCCTCAATTACATTGCGACTGTTCTTGATTCCAACTCTATTTCAGATGCGGTCTCTCGTGTGACGGCAATGACAGAACTTGTGTCAGCTAATAATGACATGATTCGTCAGCAAGAAGCTGATAAGGTAGCGATTGAAGAAAAGCAAAAAGCAAACCAAGAAGCCATCAATACGATTGCTGCAAACCAGCAACAGTTGTCAGATGATGAACAAACATTAAAAACTCAACAAGCTGAGTTAGAAGTTGCTAAACTTAATTTGGCGGCGGAATTATCAACTGCTGAAAATGAAAAACAATCACTCT
The DNA here is from genome assembly GCF_030812835.1 of Streptococcus moroccensis. Lineage (GTDB taxonomy): Bacteria > Bacillota > Bacilli > Lactobacillales > Streptococcaceae > Streptococcus > Streptococcus moroccensis. The sequence continues at coordinate 140,091 of NZ_JAUSTM010000004.1, read as the reverse complement.
TAGAACAAAAAGCAGCTGCAGAAGCTGCTGCTGCAAAGGCAGCTGCTGAAGAAGCAGCGTATCGTGCAGCTCAAGAAGCTCAAGCTAAAGCTTTAGCTGCAGCTGCTGTAACTGCGACTCCTACAGTGCTTTCTAATGTTACTACTCAGACGAATTCAGGGGATACTTCAGGTGCCTCAGCAACGACTGTATCAGAATCAACAGTTGCGCCAGCAAATACTGTTGCAACAACTGAAACTGTTGCAACAACTGCAAAGGTATCATATTCTTCAGCAAATACTTATCCTGTAGGACAATGTACTTGGGGTGCTAAGGCGTTAGCTCCTTGGGTTGGAAATTACTGGGGTAATGCGAATCAGTGGCCAGCTTCGGCTCAGGCAGCAGGTTACTCTGTTGGTTCAACACCAGTTGTTGGAGCAGTAGCAGTTTGGCCTTATGATGGTGGTGGATATGGACACGTTGCTGTCGTAACAGCTGTACAGTCTGCAACTAATATTCAAGTGTCTGAATCAAATTATGCTGGTAGCATGTCAATTGGTAATTATCGTGGCTGGTTTAATCCAACTGCTAGCACATGGGGTGGCGGTACTGTCTTGTACATTTACCCATAAAAGAAACACTTGTTAGTTGTTAGTTATAAAACAATGTCCTTTAAAGAGAGCGGACTCGTTCTCTTTTTTTGCGGGTTTCAATAAGAAATGTGTAGCGAATGTCAAAAAATAGCAACCCTAAATCACATCGATTAAAATGTTCTATTTCTCAAAATATGATTTGAAAAATAGAACAAAAAGCGTTAAAATAATTTTAGTGGTAGTTACGTAAAATTAAAATGGAGGGCAATATGTCATACGTGAATTTAATGCTTTTTTCCTTATCTTCAAATGAGGAGTTAGCGAGAAAAGTAGCAGATACGATGGGAATTTCATTAGGTAAGTCGACGGTGCGTCATTTTTCAGATGGAGAAATCCAAGTTAACATTGAAGAATCTGTTCGGGGGATGGAAGTCTATATTCTTCAATCAACGTCTTCACCAGTCAATGATAACTTAATGGAAATCCTGATTATGGTGGATGCCCTCAAACGTGCTAGTGCGGAGTCTGTTAATATCGTGATGCCATACTATGGCTATGCCCGTCAAGACCGGAAAGCTCGTGCTCGTGAGCCTATTACGTCTAAATTGGTAGCTAATATGCTTGAAGTTGCCGGTGTCGATCGATTGTTGACCATTGACTTACATGCTTCTCAGATACAGGGCTTCTTTGATATTCCAGTAGACCACTTATTGGGAGCTCCTCTGATTGCAGACTATTTTGAACGTCGTGGGATGACTGGTTCTGATTACGTTGTTGTTTCACCTGACCATGGTGGTGTGACCAGGGCTCGTAAATTAGCAGAGTTTCTGAAAACTCCTATTGCCATTATTGATAAGCGACGTAGTGTGGATAAGATGAATACGTCAGAAGTTATGAACATCATTGGTAAAGTTGATGGTAAAACCTGTATTTTGATTGATGACATGATTGATACCGCCGGAACTATTTGCCATGCTGCAGATGCTCTAGAAGCTGCTGGCGCAGTTGACGTTTATGCGAGTTGTACCCATCCTGTTTTATCAGGACCTGCTATGGATAATATTCAAAAGTCTGCGATTAAGAAATTAATTGTTTTAGATACGATTTACACACCCGAAGATCGCCTCATTGATAAGATTGAACAAATCTCGATTGCGGATTTATTGGCGGATGCTATTGTACGCATTCACGAAAAACGCCCGTTATCACCCTTGTTTGAAAGTAAATAAAGAGAAGAAAGTTCGGCTATTTAGTCGAGCTTTTTTTATGAATCCATAGATTTTTCCATTGTAAGAATCCGGTTTTACCCTGTTATCTAAAAGAGAGTCAATGTTTTTTTTGAAAATGAGCTCTTTTAAGGTATAATAAGGTATTACAGATTGTGAGGTAAGGGCATGGATTTAACGAAACGCTTTAATAAAAATTTAGACAAAATTCAGGTATCGATGATTCGTCAATTTGACCAATCGATTTCAGACATTCCAGGAGTTTTAAAATTAACCTTAGGAGAGCCTGATTTTACAACACCTGAGCATGTTAAAGAAGCAGCTAAGGCAGCAATTGATGCCAATCAATCCTACTATACTGGTATGAGTGGTTTGTTAGAGCTTCGTCAGGCAGCTGCAGCATTTGTCAATAATAAATATCAGTTAACCTATAATCCTGACAATGAAATTTTGGTGACCATTGGTGCCACAGAGGCCTTGTCTGCCAGTTTGGTAGCTATCCTTGAAGCAGGAGACACGGTCTTGCTACCTGCTCCTGCCTACCCAGGTTATGAGCCTATCGTGGATATGGTAGGATGCTCTGTCGTTGAAATTGACACAACGTCAAACAGTTTTGTGTTGACGCCGGAAATGCTGGAAGAAGCGATAGTGGCTCAAGGTGATAAGTTGAAGGCCGTTATCTTAAACTATCCGGCTAATCCGACTGGAGTGACTTATTCGCGTGAGCAAATTAAGGCTTTGGCTGAGGTAATGAAGAAATATGAAGTCTTTGTGATTTCAGATGAGGTCTATGCAGAATTGACCTATACAGATGAGCCTCATGTTTCGATTGCAGAGTATCTTCCTGAGCAGACGATTTTAGTAACGGGGCTTTCGAAAAGCCATGCTATGACTGGCTGGCGGATCGGCCTGATTATGGCTCCTGCGGCTATAACAGCGCAGCTTATTAAAAGCCATCAATACCTTGTGACAGCAGCAGCTACAATGGCCCAGTACGGGGCATTAGAAGCTTTCAAGAACGGTAAAGACGATGCGCTTCCGATGAAAGAGGCCTATATCAAGCGCCGTGACTTTATCCTGGAGAAGATGACTGCTTTAGGATTTGAGATTATTCGACCGGATGGTGCCTTTTATATCTTTGCTAAGATTCCTGATGGCTACAATCAAAATTCCTTTGAGTTTTTGCAAAGCTTTGCACGTAAAGAGGCAGTTGCCTTTATTCCTGGTGCAGCCTTTGGGCAATTTGGGGAAGGGTACGTCCGCATTTCTTATGCTGCTAGTATGGAAAAGATTGAGGAGGCCATGAAACGCTTGGCACGCTTCATGGAATCAGATGAATCGCGTTGAGACTAAGGGAATCGTCCTCTACAATCGTCCTTACCGTGAAAGTGATATGTTGGTCAAACTATTCACGGAGACAGAAGGGAAGCGGATGTTCTTTGTCAAGCATGCCAGGGATTCGAAGTTAACTCCTGTTATCCAACCCTTAACGACATCAGACTTTATCTTAAAACTGGGCCAGGAAGGCCTAGGTTTCATAGAGGATTACCGAGATAGTAAGACCTTTGTTGCGATCAACGAGGATATCTTTAAATTAGCTTTTGCTACTTATGTTGTGGCTTTAGCTGATGCTGCTATCCAGGATAATATAGCTGATCCTAGCCTGTTTGCCTTTTTGACCAAAACCTTAGAGTTGATGGAGGAAGGCTTAGATGAGGAGGTGTTGACCAACATCTTTGAGATTCAGGTGCTTAGTCGTTTCGGGGTGAGTCTGAATTTTTCCGAATGTGTTGTTTGTCACCGTGTTGGCATGCCGCTGGATTTTTCCTATCAGTATGCTGGCTGTCTGTGTCCAGACCATGTGCACCAAGATGCTCATAGAGCTCAGGTGGATCCTAATGTCATTTACCTTTTATCACGGTTTCAAGGGGTGAGTTTTGAAGAGTTGAGGACCATATCTGTCGGTCCTGAGATGAAGGTTAAACTCCGTGCTTTTATCGATCAGCTCTATGAAGAGTATGTTGGTATTCACCTTAAGGCAAAGAAGTTTATCGATGATATGGCAGATTGGGGACAGTTAATGCACCGAGATTGACTGAAATTATGGTAAAATAAGACTACTACAGAAATGAAGGAGACAGACATGAAGAGAATTGCTATTGATGCTATGGGTGGGGACCATGCGCCCAAGGCTGTTGTAGAAGGTGTCAATCAAGCCCTTGCAAGCTATAATGATATTGAGATCATTTTGTATGGAGATGAAACGAAGATTCGGGAGCATTTGACCGCTACTGAGCGTGTCAGTATCGTTCATACGGATGAAAAAATCAATTCTGATGATGAACCGGCTAAGGCTATTCGTCAGAAAAAACAAGCTTCCATGGTTTTAGCCGCTAAGGCGGTTAAAGATGGGGAGGCAGATGCGGTTTTATCTGCTGGGAACACAGGGGCGCTTCTAGCTGCTGGTCTCTTTGTTGTTGGTCGTATCAAGGGAATCGATCGGCCGGGTTTGTTGTCGACCCTACCTTCTATGGGTGGTCAGGGATTTGATATGCTTGATTTAGGAGCAAATGCTGAAAGTACGGCAAAATACCTTCATCAATATGCTATTCTTGGGTCCTTCTATGCTAAAAATGTCCGTGGTGTGGCGAATCCTCGCATCGGTCTCTTAAACAATGGTACCGAGGCTAGTAAAGGAGATCCGCTTCGGAAAGAAACGTACCAGCTTTTATCAGAAGATTCAACTCTTAACTTTATTGGTAATATTGAGGCACGTGAGTTATTAAATGGAGTTGCCGATGTAGTCGTTACTGATGGCTTTACGGGGAATGCGGTCTTGAAAACAGTTGAAGGGACAGCCCTCTCCATTATGGGGCAGTTAAAATCGTCTATCAATGCTGGTGGTTTGCGTGCTAAACTTGGGGCTTTATTGTTGAAGCCGAGTCTGATGACTCTCAAGCAGACATTGGATTATTCAGATGCGGGCGGTGCTGTGCTTTTTGGCCTTAAAGCGCCTGTTGTTAAAGCCCATGGATCTAGTGATGCCAAGAGTATTGTTAGTACCATTCGTCAGATTAGGACCATGTTAGAAACAGATGTGGTAGGCCAATCGGTTCAAGAATTTTCAAGGATTGAGGAATAAAAACTATGACAAGAACAGATATTTTTGATAAGGTCGTTGCAGTTGCCAAGGAATATATGGGGGATGATATAGCTCTTACTGAGAACACATCGATCCAAGATGGTTTTGTCGACTCGGTCCAGCTTATGGAATTCATCATTAGTTTAGAAGATGCTTTTGATATAGAAATCAATGATACAGATGCTGATCATTTTACTCAGTTAAAAGATGTGGTCGATTATATTTTACTTAAGAAAGAGTCTTAAGACTTGCTTAGCAGGTGCATTTAGGAAGAGAATTTTCTTGAGTAGATGCTTGATAATGAGATGAAAAACAAACGTTCGGAATGCGAACGTTTGTTTTTCTATATCTCCAAAAATTCAGGATTATCCTTGAATTTTAGAGATGACTATGCTAAAATTGGTTTCAAACAGAGAAAGGCGAACGATAGAATGTCTAAACAATTGATTTATTCGGGGAAGGCTAAAGATTTATACAGCACAGCAGACGAAAATGTGATTATTGCCCAATACAAGGACCAAGCGACTATGCTCAACGGTGCCCGTAAAGAAGAAATTCAAGGGAAAGGGAAACTTAATAATCAGATTTCGTCTCTTATTTTTCGGCATTTAATGGCGGCAGGCATTAAGACGCATTTTATTGAAGAATTATCTGAAACAGAACAGAGTAACGTTAAGGTCGATATTATTCCTTTGGAAGTTGTGCTTCGCAATTTTACAGCTGGATCTTTCTCTAAGCGATTTGGGATTGAGGAGGGGCAGCTCTTGCCTCAGCCAATCGTTGAATTTTATTACAAGAATGATGACTTGGATGATCCTTTTATTAATGATGAACATATCCTGTTTTTAGGGATTGCATCAGAGGAGGAATTGGCTCATCTCAAGGCTGAAGCACGCCACATCAATGAGGTGTTAAAGGATCTATTTTCTAAAATAGGCTTAACCTTGATTGATTATAAATTAGAATTTGGTCGAACATCATCAGGAGAGATTATTTTGGCCGATGAAGTGTCTCCAGATACTTGTCGACTTTGGGATGCTGAAGGGAATCACATGGATAAGGATGTTTTCCGCCGTAATTTAGGGTCGGTGACAGATGTTTATCAAGTGGTTTTAGATAAATTAAAGGCTTTGGGTTAAAGAAAGGAATAACTGGCGATTAGACATTCAAGGGATAAAACCTTTTCTTGTTTGATCGCTAAGGTATCTAAGGAATGAACAAACGGATTTTTGTTGAGAAAAAAGAGGCGTTTCAGGTCAAGTCAGAGGCTTTGGTCAAGGAATTGCGTGAAAACTTGCAGTTGACTAGTTTAGAGAGTTTACGCTTGGTCCAGGTCTATGATGTCTTTGGATTGGAAGAAGCCTTGTTTGCGGCTGCTGAAAAACACATCTTTTCAGAGCCAGTGACAGATACCGTCTTGACGGAAAAAGACGTTGCCTTGTCTGACCATGCTTATTTTGCGATTGAGGCCTTGCCAGGTCAATTTGACCAACGAGCGGCATCTGCGCAAGAAGCCTTGTTCCTATTAGGAGCTAACCCAGATGTGACTGTCAGAGCAGCCCAACTTTACCTTTTAAATAAAGACCTTGACCAAGCGGAATTGGAAGCTATTAAAAAGTACTTGCTCAATCCGGTAGATTCTCGCTTTAAGGCTATTGAAAAGGGTTTACAGGAAGAACAGTTTAGTCAGTCTTCTGAAGATATTCCTGTTCTGGATATTTTTGGCCATTTTGGAGAAGTGGAGTTTGCTGACTACAAGGCCAAGCATGGCTTGGCCATGGAAGTGGCCGATTTGCTCTTTATCAAGGACTATTTCCAATCGATTGGGCGCTTTCCAACAGAGACCGAATTAAAGGTGTTGGACACTTACTGGTCGGATCACTGCCGTCACACGACCTTTGAAACAGAGCTGCGTCAGATTGATTTTTCAGCCTCTAAATTTGAGGCGCAACTGCAGGCGACTTATGACAAGTACTTGGCCATGCGGGAGGAATTGGGACGTAGTGAGAAACCTCAAACCCTCATGGATATGGCGACAATCTTTGGACGATTTGAGCGGGCTAATGGGCGTTTGGACGACTTGGAAGTATCGGATGAGATCAATGCCTGCTCAGTGGAAATTGAAGTCGATGTTGATGGCGTCAAAGAACCGTGGCTCCTCATGTTTAAGAACGAGACCCACAATCACCCAACTGAAATCGAACCGTTTGGTGGCGCGGCAACCTGTATCGGTGGAGCCATTCGGGATCCTTTATCAGGGCGTTCCTATGTCTACCAAGCCATGCGGATTTCAGGAGCGGGTGACATTACCCAGCCTATTTCAGAAACGCGTGCAGGTAAATTGCCACAGCAGGTGATTTCCAAGACAGCCGCTCATGGTTACTCTTCATATGGGAACCAAATCGGTCTTGCGACAACCTATGTCAAAGAATACTTCCACCCTGGCTTTGTCGCTAAACGCATGGAGTTAGGAGCCGTTGTCGGTGCTGCTCCAAAAGAAAATGTGGTTCGTGAACAGCCATCAACGGGGGATTTGGTCATTCTCCTTGGTGGGAAAACCGGTCGTGACGGTATTGGCGGGGCAACGGGATCGTCTAAGGTCCAGACGGCTGAATCAGTTGAGACAGCTGGTGCTGAGGTCCAAAAAGGGAATGCCATTGAAGAGCGGAAGATTCAGCGCCTCTTTAGAGATGGTGAGGTGACCCGTCTGATCAAGAAATCCAATGACTTTGGTGCAGGTGGGGTCTGTGTGGCCATCGGTGAGTTAGCTGATGGGTTGACCATTGACTTGGATAAGGTCCCTCTCAAATACCAAGGCTTAAATGGAACAGAAATTGCTATTTCAGAAAGCCAGGAACGGATGGCTGTTGTGGTCCGTCCGGAAGATGCAGCAGCCTTTATTGCAGCGGCAGCCAAGGAAAATATCCAAGCGGTTGAAGTGGCGACCGTTACGGAGGACCCACGTTTGGTCATGACCTGGAAAGGTCGGACGATCGTTGACATTGAACGGGCCTTTTTGGACACCAATGGCGTGCGCGTGGTCGTAGATGCCAAGGTAGTGGACCACGAGGGTGAGATTCCTGAGGCACGCGTGACTACGGCAGAAACTCTTGAATCTGATACACTCGCTGTTCTTTCAGACCTCAACCATACCAGTCAAAAAGGCTTGCAGACGATTTTTGATTCCTCTGTCGGTCGTTCCACAGTCAATCACCCATTGGGTGGCCGTTACCAAGTGACTCCAACAGAAGCATCTGTTCAAAAATTACCAGTTCAGCACGGGACAACCCAAACAGCGTCAGCTATTGCCCAAGGCTACCATCCGTATTTGGCGGAATGGTCTCCATATCACGGGGCAGCCTATGCGGTGATTGAAGCGACGAGCCGTTTGGTAGCCGTAGGGAGCCAGTGGAAACAAGCCCGTTTTTCTTATCAAGAATACTTCCAACGTATGGACAAGCAGGCAGAGCGTTTTGGTCAGCCTGTGGCGGCCTTGCTGGGTTCTGTTGAAGCGCAAATCCAGTTGGGCTTGCCATCTATCGGTGGGAAGGACTCCATGTCAGGGACATTTGAAGAGTTAACGGTTCCGCCAACCCTTGTGGCTTTTGGGGTGACCACAGCATCTGTTGACAAGGTTCTCTCGCCTGAATTTAAAGCTGCTGGTGAAACGATTTACTACATCCCAGGCTATGCTTTATCAGAAAATATTGCTTTTGATGGCATCAAAGCCAACTTTGAGCAATTTGCGGCCATTCAAGACAAGTATAGAGTGACGTCTGCTTCTGCTGTGAAATATGGTGGTGTCCTAGAAAGCCTTGCCTTGGCCACATTTGGAAACCGCATCGGGGCTGAGGTGTCGCTTGCTGATTTGTCGTCTAGTTTGACGGGGCAGTTGGGTGGCTTTGTCTTCACGTCACCAGATACTATTGATGGTGTTGAAAGCATCGGTCAAACAGTCGAAGCATTTACGCTATCCGTTAACGGTGTGAGCCTTGCTGGTGACCAGCTTTTGTCTGCCTACGAAGGGACTTTAGAAACGGTTTATCCAACGACCTTTGACCAGGAAACAACTCTGGCCGCTGTTCCTCAAGTGGTGACGGATGTGGTGAAGATAGCCAAAGAAACGATCGACCAGCCGCTAGTATATATTCCGGTCTTTCCTGGAACCAACTCTGAGTACGATTCTGCGAAGGCTTTTGAACAGGCTGGCGCTCGTGTAGACTTGCTACCGTTTCGAACTTTGGATGCCAAAGCTATTCAACAGTCGATTGAGGAAATGGTCGCCAAAATCGGTGAGAGTCAAATCCTCTTCTTTGCAGGTGGCTTCTCTGCGGCAGATGAGCCAGATGGTTCTGCTAAATTTATCGTCAATATCTTATTGAATGAGCACGTGCGTAAGGCTATCGATGCCTTTATCGCGCGTGGTGGCCTCATTATTGGTATCTGTAATGGTTTCCAGGCCCTTGTCAAATCTGGTCTCTTGCCGTATGGTAACTTTGAGACAGCATCTGAAACCAGTCCAACCCTCTTTTACAATGATGCCAACCAGCACGTTGCCAAGATGGTTGAGACCCGTATTGCCAATACCAATTCACCATGGTTAGCTGGTGTCACTGTAGGCGATGTCCATACGATTCCAGTTTCTCACGGGGAAGGGAAGTTTGTGGTGACTGCAGACGAATTTGCAGAGCTGCGTGACCATGGACAAATTTGGAGTCAGTATGTCGACTTTGAAGGGAATCCAAGTATGGATAGCCGTTACAATCCAAATGGTTCTTTCTATGCCATTGAAGGGATTACTAGCCGAAACGGTCAAATCATCGGGAAAATGGGTCACAGCGAACGCTGGGAAGAGGGGCTCTTCCAAAATGTCCCTGGTCTAAAAGACCAAGCTTTGTTTGACAGTGCGGTCCGTTATTTTACAGGGAAATAAATAGGGATTAAGGTGGGCCAGATGGTGTCCCTCCTTTTCCCCATCTGATAAGGAAGTTATCAAAACTAAAGGTAATAACAATGTACGAAGTAAAATCGCTAAATGAAGAGTGTGGTGTCTTTGGCGTTTGGGGACATCCCCAGGCTGCTCAACTGACTTATTTTGGGCTCCATAGTTTGCAACACCGAGGCCAAGAAGGGGCAGGCATCGTCTCTAACGACCAAGGAACCCTCAAGGGACACCGTGATATGGGCTTGCTCTCTGAGGTCTTTAAAAACCCTAAGGATTTGGAAAAATTGACGGGTTCGGCAGCTATTGGCCATGTCCGCTATGCGACCGCAGGATCTTCGGATATTCGCAATATCCAGCCCTTCCTCTATAAATTTAATGATGGGCAGTTTGGTCTTTGCCACAATGGGAATCTGACCAATGCTATCTCTTTGCGTAATGAGTTGGAAAAACAAGGTGCCATTTTTAACGCCTCATCAGACACAGAAATTTTGATGCATTTGATTCGCCGGAGCCACAACCCAAGCTTTATGGGAAAGGTTAAGGAAGCCCTCTCAACGGTGAAGGGGGGCTTTGCCTATCTCTTGATGGTGGAAGACAAATTGATTGCGGCTCTTGACCCCAATGGTTTCCGACCACTGTCGCTCGGGAAGATGAAGAATGGTGCTATTGTAGTAGCTTCTGAAACCTGTGCCTTTGAGGTGATTGGTGCGGAGTGGATACGAGATATTCGCCCTGGGGAAGTCCTGATCATCGATGATGCGGGGATTCAAGAAGACACCTACACGACCGATACTCAGTTGGCGATTTGTTCCATGGAATATGTGTATTTTGCCCGTCCGGATTCGACCATTGCTGGGGTCAATGTCCATACAGCTCGGAAGAATATGGGGAAAAAGCTGGCGCAGGAATTTCAACATGAAGCCGATATTGTGGTCGGTGTGCCAAATTCCTCTCTTAGCGCAGCCATGGGCTTCGCCGAAGAATCGGGCTTGCCAAATGAAATGGGTCTGGTTAAAAACCAGTATACCCAACGGACCTTTATTCAACCAACCCAAGAATTGCGCGAGCAAGGGGTCCGTATGAAACTGTCTGCTGTATCAGGTGTCGTGAAAGGCAAGCGCGTGGTCATGATTGATGACTCGATTGTCCGTGGGACAACCTCACGTCGGATTGTTCAGTTGTTGCGCGAAGCGGGTGCGGCTGAGGTCCATGTGGCGATTGGGAGCCCAGAGCTCAAGTACCCTTGCTTCTACGGGATTGATATTCAAACCCGTCGCGAGTTGATTTCAGCTAACCATAGCGTAGAGGAGGTCTGCGAGATTATTGGTGCAGACAGCCTGACCTACCTGTCTTTGGATGGGATGATTGAGGCCATCGGCTTAGAAACAGATGCACCAAATGGGGGCTTGTGTGTCGCTTATTTTGATGGCAACTATCCAACCCCACTCTATGATTACGAAGAAGAATACCTCCGTAGTTTAAATGAAAAAACCAGTTTTTACATTCAAAATGTCAAATAATTGTATCTCTATCTTGTGGTGTTTCAAAGAAAGGAAACCTTATGTCTGAAAAGAAAAATGCCTATGCCCAATCGGGTGTGGATGTTGAAGCGGGTTATGAAGTCGTTGAACGGATTAAAAAACACGTTGCCCGAACAGAACGATTGGGTGTCATGGGGGCACTCGGTGGCTTTGGTGGCATGTTTGATTTGACCCAGCTGGATGTCAAAGAGCCTGTCCTGGTTTCAGGGACGGATGGTGTCGGCACCAAGCTCATGTTGGCGATTCAGTATGACAAACACGATACTATCGGCCAGGATTGTGTGGCCATGTGTGTCAACGACATCATCGCTGCAGGTGCTGAGCCCCTTTACTTCCTCGATTATATCGCCACCGGAAAAAATGAACCGGCCAAGCTCGAGCAAGTCGTCGCTGGCGTGGCAGAAGGCTGTGTGCAGGCAGGCTGTGGCCTCATCGGCGGTGAAACAGCTGAGATGCCGGGCATGTACGGTGAAGACGATTATGATTTGGCAGGATTTGCGGTCGGCATCGCTGAAAAATCCCAACTCATCGATGGCAGCAAGGTTGCAGAAGGCGATGTCTTGCTCGGTCTAGCTTCCAGCGGCGTCCACTCCAACGGCTATTCCTTGGTGCGTAAGGTCTTTGCGGACATGGATGGCGACGCTCTGTTACCAGAGCTAGAAGGCAGAGCCCTCAAAGATGTTCTCTTGGAGCCAACCCGTATCTATGTCAAACAGGTCCTTCCGCTCGTAAAAGCAGGGCTGGTCAATGGGATTGCCCATATTACAGGTGGTGGCTTTATTGAAAATGTGCCGCGGATGTTTGGTGAGGAGTTGGCTGCTGAAATCGATGAAAAACAGATTCCAGTCCTGCCAATCTTCAAAGCCCTTGAAACATACGGCAAGATCAAGCACGACGAAATGTTTGAAATCTTCAACATGGGGATCGGCTTGGTCTTGGCGGTCCATCCAGATAAGGTCGCAGCTGTTAAAGACTTGGTGGATGAAGAGGTGTATGAAATTGGCCGTATCATTGCTAAAGAAGAGGCTAGTGTGGTGATTCGATGACCAAACTTGCTGTTTTTGCCAGTGGATCTGGCTCGAATTTTCAAGTCATCGCTGAACAATTTCCAGTAGCATTTCTCTTCTCCGATAAACCAGAAGCCTATGTGCTCGAGCGTGCCAAGAATCTGGGTGTAACGCATTATAGCTTTGAGCTCAAGGATTTTGCCAACAAAGAGACTTATGAAGAAGCCCTGGTCCAATTGCTGGACCAACACCAGATTGATTTGGTCATTTTGGCGGGCTACATGAAGATTATTGGTCCGACCTTGTTAGCTGCCTATGAAGGCAAAATCATCAACATTCACCCGGCTTATCTTCCAGAGTTTCCAGGTGCCCATGGCATTGAAGACGCCTGGAAGGCCGGTGTTAAAGAGTCTGGAGTTACTGTTCATTGGGTGGATTCCGGAGTGGATACGGGTCAAATCATCAAACAAGTCCGTGTCCCACGTTTGCCAGAAGATACGCTTGAAACCTTTGAAGAACGCATTCACCAGGCGGAGTATCAACTGTATCCAGAAGTGATTGCAGAATTAGTGAAACGTTTTTAGCGAGTGACTTTAGGATGAAAACAATTAATTTAGAGAACAAAATGAAAAGCAGTTAATAAGTCCGTTACTGGCAATCATTGTTTTCATAGTTGTCTTTTGGATTGTGTTCCTCATTTTTAAGGAACTGAGCTTTTGGCAGGTAGTGATTGCAGCACTTGTGGCTAACAGTATTGTAACAGCACTGATAAACGATATAGATAGGAAATAGAAACCATGACAAAACGCGCACTGATCAGCGTATCAGACAAGGCAGGGATTGTAGAACTTGCCCAAGAATTGACACAACTGGGTTGGGAGATTATCTCGACCGGTGGAACCAAGATAGCCCTGGATAATGCAGGGGTTACGACAATCGCTATCGATGATGTGACTGGCTTTCCAGAAATGATGGATGGCCGTGTCAAGACCCTTCATCCTAAAATCCACGGTGGCCTTTTGGCTCGTCGGGACTTGGATAGCCATTTGGATGCAGCCAAAGGCCATGAGATTGGCTTGATTGACCTGGTGGTGGTCAACCTTTATCCTTTTAAGGAAACCATTTTGCGTCCAGATGTGACCTATGATTTGGCGGTGGAAAACATTGACATCGGTGGACCGTCCATGCTTCGCTCTGCGGCTAAAAACCACGCCAGTGTCACAGTAGTGGTTGATCCAGCTGACTATGCGGTGGTGCTGGATGAGCTAAAAGCAACTGGCGAGACGGCTTATGAGACTCGTCAACGTTTGGCAGCCAAAGTATTCCGCCATACCGCAGCCTACGATGCCTTGATTGCTGCCTACTTTACAGAGCAGGTCGGTGAAGCCAAGCCAGAGAAATTGACCTTGACCTATGATTTGAATCAGTCCATGCGTTACGGTGAAAACCCTCAACAGGATGCGGATTTTTACCAAAATGCCATTCCGACGGATTACTCGATTGCCTCTGCAAAGCAATTAAACGGTAAGGAATTGTCTTTCAACAATATCCGTGACGCAGATGCGGCGATCCGCATTATCCGTGACTTCAAGGACCGTCCGACAGTGGTGGCCCTCAAGCACATGAACCCATGCGGAATCGGTCAAGCAGACACCATTGAGCAAGCTTGGGACTATGCCTATGATGCTGATCCGGTTTCCATTTTCGGTGGGATTGTTGTCTTAAACCGTGAGGTGGATGCTGCGACGGCTGAAAAGATGCACCCGATTTTCCTTGAAATCATCATTGCCCCGTCTTATTCAGAAGAAGCGCTAGCCATTTTGACCAATAAAAAGAAAAACTTGCGCCTCTTAGAATTGCCATTTGATGCCCAAGACGCCAGCGAGAAAGAAGCCGAGTATACAGGTGTCGTCGGTGGAATGTTGGTGCAAAACCAAGACGTGGTCAAAGAAGTCCCAGCGGACTGGCAGGTGGTAACAGAGCGTCAGCCGGATGAGCAAGAACGCGTTGCTCTTGAGTTTGCCTGGAAAGCCATCAAGTACGTCAAGTCAAACGGCATCTTGATTTCCAACGACCACCAAACCCTTGGTGTCGGTCCTGGTCAGACCAACCGTGTTGCTTCTGTTCGTATTGCCGTCGAGCAAGCCAAAGACCGTCTGGACGGTGCAGTTCTTGCGTCTGATGCCTTCTTCCCATTTGCGGATAACATTGAAGAAATCGCAGCAGCAGGCATCAAGGCCATTATTCAGCCTGGTGGCTCTGTCCGTGACCAAGACTCGATTGATGCGGCTAACAAGCACGGGATCACCATGGTCTTCACCGGTGTGAGACATTTCCGTCACTAATACTGATATTTTAAGCATTTATTTCTAATACTATTATCTCAGCAGATGGTTTTAATCTTCGGATTTTAAAATCGTTAGCTGAGTTTTTTCTTTTTTTAGCCATTATTTCTGATTTTCAACGAATAGAGTGATTGAAAGGAGATAATATGACGCTTAAAAAATTATTATTATCAAGTTTAGTTTTAGGAAATTTAGCTTTTGCCGGAACGGAGGCTGTGCTGGCCAATGAGCATTTTGGTGAGATTCAGATAGATGCTAACCGTGCTACCTTGATTTACGATGGGGATCTGCCTCAGGAAGGAAGATTGCAATATGCGGTTTGGTCTGAGGAAAATGGGAAGGACGACCTTGTTTTTTATGATTATCAGGGACCTCAGACAAAAATCAATCTTAACAATCATCCAGGTCAAGGCATTTTCCATTTGGAAGTCTACCAGCTAAAGGGGGACCAGAAAATCTTACTCAAAGCAATGACTTTTCACGGAGAGGACGATGGCGCAACTTTACAGGACCCAAAAGCATCTGAGATTTTAGAGGAAGACCAGTCACTAGAAACTGACGAAAAAACAGATGTGAACCCTTCAGTGACATCAAGTCAGGCAAAACCCGATTCTGCAGAAACGCCACAACCACAGGCTAGCAATACTGAAACCATAACCACATCTGTAAGCGATCAAACTACACTATCATCAGCAGTGGCTAATAGTGCGAAGACGACCCTATCTAGTTCCACGCAATCAACGACTGAAAGAGCTGTTTCGCAAAGAACACTGACCGAGCCATCGGTCGCATCCACTAACAGTCTAGCATCAGCAGCGGCAGACAAAACCCAAATCAGCTTAAAGGCTCATTATACTCAAGCAGGGAAGATTGAGGTAACTGTAACAGGAATCAGCGGCCAACCAGCAGAAGTACTCTTGCCAACTTGGTCCGATAAGAATGGGCAAGATGATATTGTTTGGTACCAGGCGACTCGATTAACAAATGGTGATTATCGTCTGCAAGTAGACCCTAAAAATCATAACAATGACACGGGAATTTACCATGTCCATTTGTACCTTCGAACGAAAGCTGGAACAGCTCTAGAAGGTGCTGGGACAACGACTGTTCAGGTAGGCAAAGCTGAGTCGACCACTCCTGTTGTCAAAACGTCAAAGGTGGACATCACAAGTTCTCAAGTGGATAAGGCAAAAGGGACCTACAACCTCAACATACAGGCTGAAAAAGCTGTTCGCTCCATCGATATTGCTGTTTGGAGTACGACAAATCAGAGCAACATCAAATGGTACAGCTTGTCTGGGAATACAAAGAACACATATACTCTCAATGTCTCTAATCAAAATCATCAGGGTCTGGCTGGGGATTATCAAAACCATGTTTACATCAATTATTCTGACGGCAGTCGTACCGGTTATGTCGGACCAACGATTTCCTTAGAGAAACGAGCGACAGCAGTTGCTTCAAAAGTTTCTGTCTCTACATCGGCCAAATTTGTTGAAACTGGTAGTTACGACTTAACCTTATATAATGCAACTCCGGGGACCTATTTGTTTGCTGTTTGGTCAGATAAAAACGGTCAGGATGATCTCCTGTGGTACACTGCTAAGGCTGGGGCAAACGGAACCTATACGCATCGGTTGGATTTGAGTAAGCATAAGGATAGCGGCAAATACCATCTTCACGTTTACAAGCAAGAAAGCAGTGGGTTAAAAGGAATTCTAGCTAGTGATTTTATGGTAGCTAGCAATCACCTTCCATCAACAACCAGTTCTTCTGCTAGACCGACCATTCCAACAACGTATCAAGCCACCAGCTACCCAGTGGGCCAATGCACTTGGGGTGCTAAACAAGTCGCTCCCTGGGTTGGTGAATGGTGGGGAAATGCTAAAGACTGGGCAACTACAGCTCGTAACCTCGGTTTTACGGTTGGTACAACTCCAAAAGTCGGGGCAGTAGCTGTCTGGCCAACCGATGGTGGTGGTTACGGCCATGTCGGTGTGGTCACTCATGTTGAAAGTGCAACACGGATCCAAATCTTGGAATCTAATTATGCCGGAAATATGTATATTAGTAATTTCCGTGGGTGGTTTAACCCGATCTTAGTCTGGAATGGTTCAGGTTATGTACCTGGTCCAGTTCAATACATTTATCCCAAATAAGAGCCTTCTAGCTTTACAGAAGGCAAACAAAGGAGCCGCTAACTTAGTTTTTTCGCTTACCTTTTAGGAGTCTCTGGACTAATTTTACCAATGGGAGGACTGTCAATCATAATCGGTCAATGAACACCATTATTCTAAGGTTAGATGACTTAGGTTAGAGTTAGATGACAAATAAGTCAGACCGTTACAATCCCATCTTTGTTTCTTTAAGAAGTCTTAAAAACCTACCCAAATCCTTGCTTATCGGCTTGAACTGGGGTAGGATAAGGACTATCTTGAAAAAAGAAAGGTATGGATATGTCATTACATAAAAAAATTGCGTTAACATCAACTATATTACTTTCCCTCTTTACCGCTAAAGAAGCGCAAGCTGAGACTTGGGTGGCACGGTCAGTAGATAGCATCAAAGCTGATTTGGTTGCTCAAGGAAATAGTCAGTCCTACGTTGTCAAATATGGGGACACCTTGTCTACGATTGCTGAAGCGATGTCAGTTGACATGGACGTATTAGCTAAGGTCAATCAAATTACGGACCTTAACCTTATCTTCCCAGAAACAAGTATTACAACAACCTATGATAAAAAAGATCAGGCAACAGAAGTTGTTATTGAAGCTCCTGTAGCCGATCAAACAGGTGAAACAATCGAAGCCAAGATAGATCTCGAGGCTCAAGAAGTTGTTATTGCAGATGAGACTGTGAAGTTAGATGAGGTTGAAGCGACAACGACCGATTCTACAGTGTCAACAGAACCGACGACTGGAGCTGATATTCCAGAGCCTGAAGCCCCTGTTACAGTTGCTGCAACCCTTCCAGATTCTGCTGAGGCTCCTGTTACAGTTGCTAAAACAAGTCCAGCCCCCGTTGAAGCCCCTGTTACTGAAACACCTGCTGAAGTTCCAGTAACTCCAGTAGCAGAAACACCAGTCGTTGAAGCTAGTCCAGAAGTTCCAACGGTAATGGAAGAAGCGACAACTCAGGTTGACCAACCTACGACAAGTGAAGCAACGAGCCAAACGGTGGCTAGCGTTGATAGTACTGGTCTTCAACCTCAAGCAGCAGCCTTTCAACAGGAAGTAGCAACTCTGTTCGGGATTACAGAATTTAGCACCTACCGTGCTGGGGATTCAGGTGATCATGGGAAAGGTTTAGCGGTTGATTTCATGGTACCTGTTAGTTCAGCTCTAGGTGATCAAGTTGCAGAGTATGCTGCTAACAACATGGCTGCTAAGAATATCTCTTACATCATCTGGAAGCAACGCTTCTACTCGCCATACGATAGCATCTACGGTCCAGCCTATACTTGGAATCTCATGCCAGATCGTGGCAGTGTGACGGAAAATCATTATGATCACGTTCATGTGTCATTTAACCCCTAAGCCCAATACCATTAGAAGTCGGACGATTACTGAAAAGGATTTAATTCGCTATTGATAGGATTAAATCCTTTTTGCTTTGTTTGAAGTCATAGGTCATGATAACTAAAGATAAGGTGCTCGGCTTTATCCAGTGCTATGAAATTCAGTTATTTTTCCGAACATTCGTCTTCTTTTCCATAAATCGACCTGTAAAGTCGAACATTTATGATATAATAGCTTTGTATAATTCGCAAAAAGAACATAGTATGGTTCTTGATTTGATTGCTTAATGAGGTATTGAACATGAAACTCTTGGTTGTTGGTTCGGGTGGTCGTGAACATGCGATTGCTAAAAAGTTATTGGAATCTCCAAATGTGGAACAGGTCTTTGTAGCACCAGGAAATGACGGCATGACCTTGGATGGCTTGTTTTTAGTAAATATTGGTATTTCCGAGCATTCTTCCTTAATTGATTTTGCAAAAGAACATCAGATTGCATGGACCTTTGTGGGACCAGATGACGCCCTAGCAGCTGGCATCGTTGATGAGTTTAACCAAGCTGGTCTCAAGGCTTTTGGGCCAAGTAAATTGGCCGCGGAGCTAGAGTGGTCCAAGGATTTCGCCAAGCAAATCATGGTCAAATACGGCATTCCGACAGCAGCCTTTGGCACTTTTGCCGACTTTGAGGAGGCTAAAGCCTACATCGAAGAACAAGGGGCTCCCATTGTCGTCAAGGCAGACGGTCTAGCCCTTGGTAAGGGCGTGGTGGTTGCTGAAACGGTCGAAGAAGCCGTCGAGGCGGCGCGTGAGATGCTCCTAGACAACCGCTTTGGGGATGCAGGTGCCCGTGTGGTTATCGAAGAGTTCCTAGAAGGGGAGGAGTTCTCCCTCTTTGCCTTTGCCAATGGCGATCAATACTATATCATGCCGACGGCTCAGGACCACAAGCGTGCCTATGATGGAGACAAGGGACCTAATACAGGTGGTATGGGTGCCTACGCTCCGGTTCCTCATCTGCCACAAAGCCTTGTGGATAAAGCTGTTGCGACCATTGTTGAGCCTGTTCTCAAAGGCATGATCGCAGAAGGGCGTCCGTATCTGGGCATTCTCTACTGTGGTCTGATTGTGACAGCTGAAGGCCCTAAGGTCATCGAGTTCAACGCCCGCTTTGGCGACCCTGAAACCCAGATTATCCTGCCTCGCCTAAGGTCGGATTTTGCCCAAAACATCACTGATATCTTAAACAAACAGACCCCAGACATCCAGTGGCAGGAGGACGGTGTCACCCTCGGAGTGGTTGTGGCGTCAAACGGCTATCCCCTCGATTACGACAAGGGTGTGGCCTTGCCAGCTAAGACAGACGGCGCTATTACCACCTATTATGCAGGGGCTAAGTTTGATGAAAATGGCAAAGCTCTGCTCTCAAATGGTGGACGCGTCTATATGTTGGTCACCACAGCCGATACCGTCTCAGCTGCGCAGGACAACATCTATACCGAACTCGCCAAGCAAGATACCCAAGGCCTCTTCTATCGAAAGGATATTGGCAGTAAGGCGGTTAAGTCATAGTAGCGACAGCAACCGAGGCGTAGCCTCGGTAGTTCGCTAATCCTCGCCGCAGTGAAACCATGCGAGAAGTATACCCGCATGGGCGGAGGTTGAGAGACCTTAGGCTCGAAACCTAGCAATGAAATCCCGAAGGGAGTTGCTTGCGTCCCAAGCACCTAAGAAAAGTGGTAAAAGAAAAGGAAAATTTCTATGAACCCAATCATTTCCATTATCATGGGCTCCAGCTCCGACTGGTCCACCATGCAAAAAGCAGCCCAAGTCCTCGATGACTTCGGTGTCCCTTATGAAAAGAAAGTTGTCTCTGCCCACCGTACTCCAGACCTCATGTTTCAGCATGCCGAGGAGGCTCGCGGTCGTGGCATCAAGGTCATCATCGCAGGTGCAGGCGGAGCGGCCCACTTGCCAGGTATGGTGGCGGCTAAGACGACGCTTCCGGTCATAGGTGTCCCCGTCAAATCCCGCGCCCTTTCTGGTCTAGACTCGCTCTACTCCATCGTTCAGATGCCAGGTGGCGTGCCTGTGGCGACCATGGCGATTGGAGAAGCAGGAGGGACCAATGCAGCTCTGACTGCCCTTCGGATTCTCTCGATTGAAGACGCGCAGATTGCCCAGCAGTTGGCAGAGTTTGCTGTTCAGCAAGGAAAAATTGCGGAGGCCATGACAGATGACCTCAACTAACCCAAGCAAAACCATCGGAATCATCGGCGGTGGCCAACTTGGCCAGATGATGGCTATTTCAGCCATCTACATGGGCCACAAGGTCATTGCCCTAGACCCAGCTGCAGACTGCCCAGCTTCCCGCGTGGCAGAGATGATTGAGGCTCCCTATGATGATGTGGATGCCCTTAGCCAGCTAGCGGAACG
Source organism: Streptococcus moroccensis (assembly GCF_030812835.1). Classification (GTDB taxonomy): domain Bacteria; phylum Bacillota; class Bacilli; order Lactobacillales; family Streptococcaceae; genus Streptococcus; species Streptococcus moroccensis. The sequence goes on along the minus strand of NZ_JAUSTM010000004.1, from coordinate 119,365 downwards.
CTGCGACGTTCTCACTTATGAATTTGAAAATGTGGATGCGGATGGTCTGGATGCAGTTGTCTCAGAGGGCCAACTCCCGCAAGGGACTGATCTCCTGCGTATCTCACAAAACCGTATTTTTGAAAAAGACTTCCTCGCTAATGAAGCAGGGGTCACAGTAGCTCCCTATCGGGTGATTGCGTCTGCTCAGGACCTAGACGGTCTGGATTTTAGCAAAAAATACGTGCTAAAGACAGCAACCGGAGGCTACGATGGCCACGGTCAGGTTGTCATTAAAGGCCCAGAGGATCTCGCAGAAGCCAAAGCCTTAGCAGAAACCACAAACTGTGTTCTAGAAGAATTTGTCGCCTTTGATTTGGAGATTTCTGTCTTGATTTCAGGTAATGGCCAGGAGTTCACTGTTTTTCCTGTCCAAGAAAACCAGCACCGGAACAACATCCTCTCGAAAACCATTGTTCCAGCTCGGATCTCAGATGCCTTGGCTCAAAAAGCCCAAGAAATGGCACAAAAAATTGCCCAGCAGTTGCACTTAGCTGGGACGCTCTGTGTGGAACTCTTCGTGGCAGGTGACGAGATCTTGGTCAATGAAATCGCCCCTCGCCCCCATAACTCAGGCCATTATTCCATTGAAGCCTGCAATTTCTCCCAGTTTGACACCCATATCCTGGGAGTGCTCGGAGCACCCCTTCCTGAGATTGAACTCCTTCGCCCAGCCGTTATGCTCAATGTTCTCGGACAAGACATGGCAGCAGCGCAAGCTTTTTGTACCCAAAACCCTAGCGCCCACCTCCACCTTTATGGTAAACTAGAAGCAAAGGACAACCGCAAGATGGGACATGTGACGGTGTTGACAGATAAACCGGATAGTTGCAATTTATAGAAAATTAAATAAGGAGAACCCATGTTACAACGTTATTCCCGCCCTGAGATGGCGGCCATTTGGAGTGAAGAAAATAAGTACAAGGCTTGGCTAGAGGTAGAAATCCTCGCTGACGAGGCCTGGGCTGAGCTGGGGGAAATCCCCAAGGAAGATGTGGCCCTCATTCGTGAGAAGGCTGGCTTTGACATTGACCGGATTTTAGAGATTGAAGAGGAGACCCGTCACGATGTGGTGGCCTTCACCCGCGCGGTGTCTGAGACCCTGGGCGAAGAGCGCAAGTGGGTCCACTATGGCCTGACCTCGACCGACGTGGTCGACACGGCTTATGGCTACCTCTACAAGCAGGCCAACGACATTATCCGCAAGGATTTGTCTAATTTTACGCAGATTGTGGCCGACAAGGCGCGTGAGCATAAGTACACTATCATGATGGGCCGGACCCACGGGGTGCATGCGGAGCCTACGACCTTTGGTCTCAAGCTGGCAACCTGGTACAGCGAGATGAAGCGCAATCAAGAGCGCTTCGAGCGTGCAGCTGCTGGGGTTGAGGCTGGAAAAATTTCTGGAGCCGTTGGGAACTTTGCCAATATTCCTCCATTCGTCGAGGAGTATGTCTGTGACAAACTGGGCATTCGTCCGCAAGAAATTTCGACCCAGGTCCTCCCACGTGATCTCCACGCAGAATACTTTGCGGTACTAGCCAGCATCGCGACATCCATTGAGCGCATGGCGACCGAGATCCGTGGCCTGCAAAAATCAGAGCAACGCGAAGTTGAAGAATTCTTTGCCAAGGGCCAAAAGGGCAGCTCTGCCATGCCCCATAAACGCAACCCGATTGGCTCTGAAAACATGACAGGACTGGCTCGTGTCATCCGTGGTCACATGGTGACCGCTTATGAAAATGTGCCTCTTTGGCATGAGCGGGACATTTCCCACTCATCCGCGGAGCGCATCATTACGCCAGACACGACCATCCTCATCAACTACATGCTCAACCGCTTTGGCAATATCGTCAAGAACTTGACGGTCTTCCCAGAAAACATGATCCGCAACATGAACTCGACCTTTGGCCTCATTTACAGCCAACGCGTTATGCTCAAGTTGATTGAAAAAGGCATGACCCGGGAGGAAGCCTATGACTTGGTGCAGCCAAAGACGGCTCATTCTTGGGACAACCAAGTGGACTTCAAACCGCTTTTGGAAGCTGATGAAAAAGTCACTGCCAAGTTAAGCCAAGCAGAAATCGACGAACTCTTTGACCCAAGTTATTATGCCAAACGTGTGGATGAAGTATTTGAACGTATTGGTCTGTGATTTTAGATTTCCTTAAGAAAAAATTGAGTTTTATTTAAGGCTCGGGCGTTAAACTACTAACAATCCAGTAAGAAACGACTGGATCTCCTAAATTTTTTCTTTTTCATATCTCCGAGAAGAGTCAGGTTTTTGCCTGATTTTTCTTTTTGTGTTGCAGTATTATTTTCGATTAGAGGATTATAACTATAGATTAGAAGACTATTTTGATTTTGAGGAAAAGAGAAGAGAAGAAGAGTTTTGGCTTAAACAAACTATTTGAATGAATAGGATCTATTGGCAGGCTATCTGAGCAGAAGCGCGCGATTTTTGGTATAATAAAGACACTACATTTCAAGGAGTTTTCATTGCAAGGGATTATTGTTAAAGCTTTGGCGGGCTTTTATTACGTCGAATCAGAAGGTCGGGTCTACCAGACCCGGGCTAGAGGAAATTTTCGCAAGAAAGGCCAGACCCCCTATGTTGGTGATTGGGTCGACTTTTCAGCTGAAGAAAATTCAGAAGGCTATATTCTCAGCATTCATGACCGAAAAAACAGTCTCGTCCGTCCCCCTATTGTCAATATCGATCAGGCAGTCATTGTTATGTCAGCCAAAGAGCCTGATTTTAGTCTCAACCTCCTTGATCGTTTCTTGATCCTCCTTGAACATAAGCAAATCCACCCCATTGTCTATTTGACCAAGCGCGACCTGTTAAGGCCTGATGAGCTGGCTGGGTTTGATCAGATCAAGCACCTTTATGAGGCGATTGGTTATGACTTTATTTGGGACATGGCAGAGCTCCCAGAACTGCTGGATCAGAAAATCACCGTTTTTATGGGACAGACAGGGGTTGGCAAGTCCACCTTGCTCAATAAAATCGCGCCAGAACTTGGGCTAGAAACAGGGGCGATTTCAGACAGCTTGGGCCGCGGCCGCCATACCACACGTGCCGTCAGTTTTTACAACCTTTATGGGGGAAAAATTGCTGACACACCAGGCTTCTCGTCGCTCGATTACGAAGTGTCTGATAGTGAGACCCTCAATGCCTGCTTCCCTGACATCAAACAGCTGTCCCAAGACTGTAAATTTAGGACCTGTACCCATACCCATGAACCAGGCTGTGCCGTCAAGCCGGCAGTAGCGTCCAGTGACTTGGCTCAAAGTCGCTATGACAATTACCTGCTCTTCTTGAGTGAAATTGAAAATCGTCGCGAAACTTACAAAAAAGTTGCTAAAAAAGGACCAAAATAAGTCCAAAAACACGAATGAAAAAGAAAGAGGCTATTATGACATCTTATAAAATCGCCCCATCTATTCTGGCAGCAGACTATGCCAATTTTGAATCGGAACTCAAGCGCATCGAAGCCTCAGGCAGCGAGTATGTTCACATTGATATCATGGATGGTCATTTTGTGCCAAATATCAGTTTCGGTGCAGATGTGGTCGCTAGCATGCGCCCGCACAGCAAGCTCGTTTTTGATTGCCACCTCATGGTTTCCAATCCTGAAGCCCATATCGAGAGCTTTGCCCGAGCAGGTGCAGATATCATGACCATTCACGTTGAGGCAACACCTCACATTCACGGCGCCCTTCAAAAGATCAAGGCAGCAGGCATGAAGGCTGGAGTTGTTCTGAACCCTGGGACACCAGTTGCCAGCATTGCCCATGTCCTAAACCTGGTGGACCAAGTCCTCGTCATGACCGTTAATCCTGGATTTGGTGGCCAAGCTTTTATCCCTGAGATGCAAGACAAGATTGCAGAAATCGTTCGCCTTCGTGAGGAGAAAGGTTTGACCTTTGACATCGAAGTGGACGGGGGCATTGATGATAAGACCATCGCCCTGACCCGTGATGCAGGTGCCAACGTCTTTGTGGCGGGCTCCTATGTCTTTAAGGGCGATGTGACGGAGCGCGTGACAACCCTCAAGGAGGCCCTCAATGGCTAGATGGGGACTCTTAGCTGGTGGCCCCTCTTCGGAGTTTCCGCTCATGTTTGACGCCTATGCAGGCGTCGATGGCGGAGCAGTTAAGCTATTGGAGCAAGGGGTCACTTTGGACTTAGCTATTGGAGATTTTGATTCCATTGAGGATAACCAGCTGGCCCAGGTCAAAGACCAGGCCAAGCGCGTGGTGGCAGCCTCGGCTGAAAAAGACGACACCGACCTGGAAATGGGCTTAAAAGCCATCTTTGACCAGGACCCAGAAGCCCACGTCACCGTATACGGCGCCCTTGGAGGGCGACTGGATCATAGCCTGTCCAGCGTTTTTCTCCCATCGCACCCTGACCTGACGGCTTATTTGCGGCAGATTCAGGTCGTTGATAGCCAAAACGCCATCACCTACTACCCGCAAGGAGAGCAAACCATTCTTCCTCTGTCTGGCTATGATTATGTGGCCTTTATGTTAGAAGGCCAAGGGCAACTGACGATAGCAGGTGCTAAGTATGAGATGGGGCCATCGACCTACTTTAGCCGTAAGGTTTATGGCAGTAACGAATTTAGAGATCAGCCCATTCAGGTCACTGTGCCTGATGGTTATCTGGTCGTCATTTACAGTAAGGATTAAGCATGGAAATCGTTATACTTATCCTCCTCATCGTGGTATTGGTAGCTGTGTTTCTGCTTTGGCAACGCCAGGGTCATCTTCTTGATGATGTCGAGGATATGCTGGATAGCCAGTCGGACCGTATGGCTGACCAGATGAGTTATTTATTAGAGCGCGCAGGCCAGGACCAACTAAGAGACCTGCACCAGGCGACCAGTCAAACCTCTGACCGCTTGACAGATGTCCGCAAGGACCTTTACCAAAACCTAACCGAGATGCGGCAAGACATCACCCAAAACTTGGACCAAAACCGCACGGTGCTCAGTCAGGGCCTTCAGCAGATGCAGGCCTCAAACGAGACTAAACTGGAAGCCATGCGGCAGACAGTTGAGGAAAAGCTGGAACGCACCCTTCAAACACGGTTACAAAGTTCCTTTGAGACAGTTTCCAAGCAGTTGGAATCCGTGAATAAGGGGCTTGGAGAGATGCAGACAGTGGCACGGGATGTCGGAAGCCTCAGCAAGGTCCTGTCTGGAACTAAGACACGGGGAATTCTAGGCGAGATTCAACTGGCCCAGATTATCGAGGACATCATGAGCCCGAGTCAGTATGAGCGAGAAATCCCAACCTTATCAGGGTCTACGGACCGTGTGGAATTTGCTATCAAACTCCCTGGCCAAGCCAAGGACGAGCAAGTCTATCTGCCCATTGATGCCAAGTTTCCGTTAGAGGCCTATTACCGTCTGGAAGATGCCTACGAGGCTGGCGACAAGGCTCAGGTTGAGGCGGCTAGAAAAGCCTTATTAGCAAGCGTTAAAGGCTTTGCCAAAGACATCAATAAAAAGTACATCAATCCCCCGGAGACCACCCAGTTTGGCATTCTCTTCTTGCCGACAGAAGGGCTCTATGCGGAGATTGTCAGACAACCGGCCTTTTTTGATGACTTGAGACGGACAGAAAATGTGGTCATCGCTGGCCCATCGACCCTGTCTGCGCTACTCAATTCCCTCTCAGTTGGCTTTAGAACCTTAAACATCCAGCAGTCAGCCGATGATATCAGCAAGATTTTAGGCAATGTCAAGACCGAGTTCGGGAAATTTGGTGGCCTATTGCAAAAGACTCAAGTACAGTTGGACCGAGCGTCTAAGAACATCGATAGCCTTTTGACCACCAGAACCCAGGCGATTGAGCGAGCTCTCCGCACCATTGAAGAATATGGTGGAGAAGGTGACCTGCCAGGCTTGTTATCCTTTGATCAGGAAGCCTTAAACGAGATAGATGAGCACGCTGACAGCACAGATGGAGTTTAAACGCATCGATCCCTTGTCAGATTAGAAAAAATGAGGACACTATGAAAATCAATCAAATGAAAAAAGACGAGCCCTTTGAAGGTTTCTACTTGATTAAGTCGGCAGAGGTCCGTCAGACCAGAGCTGGGAAAGACTACATGGCCTTTACCTTCCAGGACGATACGGGTACCATTGAAGGAAAACTCTGGGATGCTCAGCCCTACAATGTCGCTGAATTTACCTCTGGCAAGGTTGTCTTTATGCGCGGCATGCGTGAGGTCTATAATAACACACCCCAGGTCAATCAAATCAGCCTGCGCTTACCAAAGCTCGATGAGCCAAGCAACCCTGCAGATTTTCAGGAAAAGCCACCAGTGGACATCTCTGATACAAAGGACTACCTGCAGCAGATGATTTTCCGGATTGAGAATGCTACCTGGCAGCGTATCGTTAGGGCGCTTTATGGCAAGTATGAAAAAGAGTTTTACAGCTATCCGGCTGCTAAGACCAATCATCACGCCTTTTATGCTGGCTTGTCCTACCATACGGCAACCATGGTCCGCCTTGCGGATGCCATTGGCGACATTTACCCCCAACTCAACAAAAGTTTGCTCTTTGCGGGAATCATGCTCCATGACCTGGCCAAGGTCATTGAACTTTCTGGGCCAGACGATACGAGCTATACCGTTCGGGGCAATCTGATTGGTCACATTTCACTCATTGATGAGGAAATCACTAAGGTCTTGATCGAATTAGGCATTGATGACACCAAGGAAGAAGTGACGGTCTTGCGTCACGTCATCCTTAGCCATCATGGTCTTCTAGAATATGGAAGTCCCGTGCGCCCGCAGATCATGGAAGCTGAAATCCTTCATATGATTGACAACATCGATGCTGAAATGATGATGATGATTACAGCTTTGGACAAAGTGGCTCCAGGTGAAATGACCAACCGTCTTTTTGCTATGGATAATCGTTCCTTCTATAAACCAAATCTCTAAAAAACGAAAAACGAACTTTTAAATAAAAAAAACGTTCGTTTTTTTGCCTCTTGTGGTATAATAGAAAAAAGAACCAAAAACGAGGAAAACAGATGAAGATTAGACGTAGTGAACGGATGGTGCTGATTTCAAATTACTTGATTAACCATCCTTATGAATTGACCAGCTTGAGCACTTTTGCAGAACGTTATGAATCTGCCAAATCGTCGATTTCTGAGGATATTTCCATCATTAAACGCGCCTTTGAAACCAGTGAAATTGGGGATATCGAGACGATTACTGGAGCTAGCGGTGGGGTCATCTTCACCCCTTCAATTTCAGATCAGGAAGCTCGAAAGGTTGCCATGGACCTCTGTGGGCGTTTGTCTGAGAGCGATCGGATTTTGCCTGGAGGCTATATTTATTTATCGGATTTATTGTCCACGCCTAAAATTTTGAAACAAATAGGCCGTATTATAACCAAAGCTTTTAAGGGACAGCGGATTGACGCCGTTATGACCGTTGCTACAAAAGGGGTTCCTTTGGCAAATGCTGTCGCCGATGTCTTAAATGTTCCCTTTGTCATTGTGCGCCGTGACCTCAAGATCACCGAAGGATCTACTGTATCAGTCAATTATGCATCAGGATCAAGTGGCCGTATTGAGAAAATGTTTCTTTCCAAACGTAGCCTTAAACCAGGTAGCCGTGTCCTTATTGTGGATGACTTCTTGAAGGGCGGCGGAACAATCAATGGGATGGTTAGCCTTTTGACGGAATTTGATAGTACCCTGGCAGGGGTAGCTGTCTTTGCAGACAATGTCCAAGGAGTTCGTGATGAAATGAGCTATAAGTCACTCCTGACAGTGACCAATATCAATATAAAGGATGCTTCTATTGCTGTGCAGTTGGGCAATATCTTTGAAGAGTGATTTAATCGGTCACTAACAATTACAATTAACCGTAGAAAAATCACGGAATCGTAGGTTTAAAGGAAATCTGAGAAAAGGTTGGGTCGCTATCCAGCCTTTTTGATAGCAGGAGAAAGCTTATTGCATTTTTACGCTGGAAGTGCTATCATAAAAAGAGTAATAACAGACAAAAAGCCAAGTTGTTGATAGCACATAGGCAGTCTAACTGAGAAATAAGGGAGGTCTAGCATGGAAGTCATCAAAGTTTTTAACAACAATGTGGTGATGATCCAAGATGCGGATGGCCAAGAAGCTATTGTCATGGGACGTGGCCTAGGCTTTCAAAAGAAGACTGGTGATCAACTGGACCAAGAATTGGTTGAAAAGGTCTTTAAACTATCTGATCAACAATTTAGTCAGGCTGTTTCTGAGCTTTACGTGCAACTCACCCCCAAGGAAGTTGATATCTTCCAAGCCATTATTTCTAAGGCTGCTAAAGTTTTAAAGACGCAGTACAATGAGAGCCTTTATTTAGCTTTGGCGGATCACTTGCATTTTGTCATTGACCGAGCGCAGCAGGGACTGTTCATTAAAAATCCTCTTTCTTTTGAAATCAAAAAATTCTATCAAGAAGAATACCAAGTTGGACTAGAGGCAGTCAAACTGCTCAATGAAAGTTTCAATCTGGAGATTCCTGATGATGAAGCAGCCTCTATCGCTTTGCATTTTGTTAATGCCAAGAAAAATGACCACGAAATGGATCAGACGGTTAAAGTGACGAAGTTGATTCAGGAACTTATCAACCTTGTCCGTCGCTATTATCGCGTTGAGTTTGATGAGGAAAGTGTTTCATACGCCCGTTTTGTCACCCATCTGCAGTACTTTGCCCAGCGTGTTTTAGACGGTCAAGCCTATGCTGAGGGAGATAGTCTCCTTTATGATCAAGTGAAACAAAACTATCCCAAGGCGTTTGCTTGTGCTGAGCTGATTGGAGCCTATGTTTCTAAACAATACCATTTTGATATCTCCCAGGAAGAATTGGTCTACCTGACCATCCATATCCAGCGGACAACGACTAAGATGGATTAACCAAAACATTATATCTACATTCCCTAGTTTCAGCTGAGCTGACTGGGGAATTTTTAAAGTAAGGAATTCTTATGAAAAACTATGAAAGTTTAGCACGCCAATTATTAAATGATGTCGGTGGAGAAACGAATGTCAAAGGTGTGACCCATTGTTTGACGCGCCTGCGCTTCACTCTTAAAGACCGCGCATTAGTCAACACCGAAAGCCTTCAAAATCATCCAGATGTCATGGCAATTGTTGAGGCGGGTGGTCAGTATCAGATTGTTATCGGTAACCATGTGGCCGATGTCTACGATACCTTACTTAGGATCTCAGATCTTCAAAATCGTACGGGAGGGGAAGAGTCAACTAAGGTATTGGATCGCTTCATCAATATGGTATCTGGCATTTTTCAGCCAACCATGGGCGTATTAGCGGCGACTGGGATGCTTAAGGGAATCGTGGCTATGATGGCTTTTTATGGTTTTAATGCTGAAAATAGTGGGCTTTACCTTCTTTTAGAAGCTACTGGTGACGGTTTTTTCCAGTTCTTACCCATGATACTGGCCGTTAATGCATCAAAATACTTCAATCTTAACCAGTTTACAGGTCTTGCGCTAGCGGCAGCCCTTTTGTACCCGTCATTGAACACTGGCCGCGCTCTACCAAGTGCCATAGGTCTTTCCTTATCTGTCCCTATGGGAGGGTACTACCAGACCGTCTTGCCTATTATTGTTGCTGTATCTTTAGCGGCGCAGGTTGAGAAATGGCTAAAGCCAAGGATTCCAGATGTTGTCAAATATTTCATGGTCCCTTTTGTGACCTTATTGGTTGTTGCTCCGTTGACCATCCTTCTTGTAGGGCCCTCCATGGTGACTCTTTCTCAAATGATTGGGCAGGTGTTTCAATGGATTTACGATTTTAGTCCTACCTTAATGGGCTTTGTTTTAGGCGGATTATGGCAATTTTTGGTTATTTTAGGATTGCATTGGGGCTTGATTCCACTGATGACCATTCAGCTTCAAACCAATGGGTTTTCGACCATCCTAGCTATGGTTGCCTTTGTGAATTTTTCGCAACTAGGGTCTATCTTGTCGATTTATTTGAAAAGCAAGGAGGCCAAAACGAAACGCTTGGTTCTACCGTCTGCTGTATCGGCTTTCTTTGGAATCACCGAGCCTGCTATATATGGGATTAGTCTCCCTATGCGCTGGCCGTTCGTCTTAAGCAGCTTGGGTGGCGCCATCCAAGGAGCATTTATTGGTTGGGCGGGAGCCCATACTTATCAGATGGGGGGCTTAGGACTATTTGCCTTGACCACATTTGTCGTGCCCGATGGGTCAGGTGTGGCCAATCTGCTTAAAGCGGTCACAGCTCTTCTATTAGCAACGGTCTCAGGTTTCCTCTTGACTTCCCTACTCAAATTTCCTGAAACAGTAACTCTGGCTGCGGACTTTGAGACAAAGACTTCTGAGAAAAATGAAGTTACAAAAGGGCAATACCTCCTCAAAAGTCCAGTAGACGGTGATGTTGTGCTTCTCGAGGAGATTGCAGATCCAGTCTTTGCTAGTGGTGCCATGGGGCAAGGAATAGCTATTCAGCCCACTAACGATTTCGTGAGTTCTCCTGTCAAAGGGAAAGTCACCTCAATATTTCCAACCAATCATGCCTTGTCCCTTCTATCTGATAAGGGTCTTGAGCTACTCATCCATTTAGGTACTGACACGGTTCAGCTTAATGGGGAAGGATTTGAACGATTAGTAGCTGTCGGTGATGAAGTAGAGGTTGGACAGCCTCTTATCCATTTTGACCGTGAGCGCATCCAGGTCCAAGGCTATGATTTAACAACCGCTATCATTGTAACCAATGCCAACGATTACTTTGATGTTCTTCCAACTATAGAAGGCGATGTCAGGGCAGGGGATCTTCTGCTAACGGTCATTGAATGAAGGAACTAATCAGACCGTTAGTAACAACTATTGCCGCGCTATCATTTTTCAGAATAAGTAACCTGATCCACTGTTTTGTCCCTGACATAAATTTTAAAAAGTGCCCTTTTCAAAGATGAGGAACCCAGATAACAAATCAATGACAGTTTCTCAAAAAGAGAGCAGAAGTGTTTGACAGTCATCTCCTATTGTGGTACTATATAAGACGGTACTTTTTACTTTTGGTCTCTCAAAAGTGTACAGAGACGTGCTGACAAATGTTGCAAAAGTACACCGCGATAGAGGCTGTCACCAAGCGCTCTATCAACCAAAATTAAAAAAACACAGGAGTATGTAGATGCCTACAATTAACCAATTGGTTCGCAAACCGCGTAAATCAAAAGTAGAAAAATCTAAATCACCAGCTTTGAACGTTGGCTATAACAGCCACCGCAAAGTGACAACAAATGTTTCATCACCACAAAAACGTGGTGTAGCAACACGTGTTGGGACAATGACACCTAAAAAACCTAACTCAGCCCTTCGTAAATTTGCCCGTGTCCGTTTGAGCAACTTGATCGAAGTAACAGCTTACATCCCAGGTATCGGCCACAACTTGCAAGAGCACAGTGTTGTTCTTATCCGTGGTGGACGTGTAAAAGACCTTCCAGGGGTACGTTACCATATCGTTCGTGGTGCACTTGATACTGCAGGTGTAAACGATCGTAAACAAGGCCGTTCTAAATACGGTACTAAACGTCCAAAAGGCTAAGAAGGGAGAGTAACTAATGAGTCGTAAAAATAGAGCGCCAAAACGTGAAGTATTGGCAGATCCATTGTATCATTCACAAATTGTTACCCGTTTGATCAACCGTCTTATGCTTGATGGTAAACGTGGTACGGCAGCAAGCATCGTTTACGGTGCCTTTGACTACATCAAAGAAGCAACTGGCAACGAGCCACTTGAAGTTTTTGAAACAGCTATGGAAAACATCATGCCACTCTTGGAAGTCCGTGCCCGCCGTGTCGGTGGTTCTAACTACCAAGTACCGGTTGAAGTTCGTCCAGAGCGTCGTACAACTTTAGGTCTTCGTTGGTTGGTAACGATCGCTCGTAACCGTGGTGAGCACACTATGGTTGAGCGTTTGGCGAAAGAAATTCTTGACGCATCTAATAACACAGGTGCAGCAGTTAAGAAACGTGAAGACACCCACCGTATGGCAGAAGCCAACCGTGCCTTCGCACACTTCCGTTGGTAAGATTAAGATGAGGGTGTTAAAAACGCCAAGTGAAAATAGGGAAGTGACACAGTGTCTGAAAGACACAAGGAACTTCATCATTTTCACACAGCGTATAGCCCTAGCTCAATTCTAAGATACGAGAGCGTTAAACAAGTTCTAGGCAAAATAGGAAAAGCGACGACTAAGCATAAGCTTCTAGGAGATTTTATCTTTTTATTAGTGACTTGTAGCTCGAGTTCAATTAAAACCATAATCTTTTAAGAACGGGTAGGTCCTGCCTATCCGTTTTTATACCAATTATGGTATACTAACACTGTAAACAAAAAATATAGGAGAAACAAACCTCATGGCACGCGAATTTTCACTTGCAAAAACTCGTAACATCGGTATCATGGCCCACGTCGATGCCGGTAAAACAACCACTACTGAGCGTATCTTGTACTACACAGGTAAAATCCACAAAATCGGTGAAACACACGAAGGTGCGTCACAAATGGACTGGATGGAACAAGAACAAGAGCGTGGGATTACAATCACATCCGCTGCGACAACAGCGCAATGGGATGGCCACCGCGTAAACATCATCGATACCCCAGGACACGTGGACTTCACAATCGAAGTACAACGTTCTCTCCGTGTATTGGATGGTGCTGTGACCGTTCTTGACTCACAATCAGGTGTTGAGCCTCAAACAGAAACTGTTTGGCGCCAAGCAACTGAGTATAAAGTACCACGTATCGTATTTGCCAACAAAATGGACAAAATCGGTGCTGACTTCCTTTACTCAGTATCTACCCTTCATGACCGTCTTCAAGCGAATGCTCATCCAATTCAATTGCCAATCGGTTCTGAGGATGATTTCCGTGGTATCATCGACTTGATCAAGATGAAAGCTGAAATCTATACGAACGACCTTGGTACAGATATTCTTGAAGAAGATATTCCAGCTGATATGCTTGAAATGGCTGAAGAATACCGTGAAAAATTGGTTGAAGCTGTTGCTGAAACAGATGAAGACTTGATGATGAAATACCTCGAAGGTGAAGAAATCACTAACGAAGAATTGAAAGCTGGTATCCGTAAAGCGACAATCAACGTTGAATTCTTCCCAGTACTTTGTGGTTCTGCCTTCAAAAACAAGGGTGTTCAATTGATGCTTGATGCGGTTATTGACTACTTGCCGAGCCCACTTGATATCCCAGCAATCAAAGGTATCAACCCAGATACAGAAGCTGAAGAAACTCGTCCTGCATCTGATGAAGAGCCATTTGCGGCCCTTGCCTTCAAGATCATGACTGACCCATTCGTAGGTCGTCTGACGTTCTTCCGTGTCTACTCAGGTGTCCTTAACTCAGGTTCATATGTCTTGAACACTTCTAAAGGCAAACGTGAGCGTATCGGACGTATCCTTCAAATGCACGCGAACAGCCGTCAAGAAATTGAAGTGGTATACGCTGGTGATATTGCTGCTGCTGTTGGTTTGAAAGATACCACTACTGGTGATTCATTGACTGATGAAAAAGCAAAAATCATCCTTGAGTCAATCGATGTTCCAGAACCGGTTATCCAATTGATGGTTGAGCCTAAGTCTAAAGCAGACCAAGATAAGATGGGTGTTGCCCTTCAAAAATTGGCTGAAGAAGATCCAACTTTCCGTGTTGAAACTAACCCAGAAACTGGTGAAACAGTTATCTCTGGTATGGGTGAGTTGCACTTGGATGTCCTTGTTGACCGTATGAAACGTGAATTCAAGGTTGAAGCAAACGTTGGTGCGCCTCAAGTATCTTACCGTGAAACCTTCCGTGCTTCTACGCAAGCCCGTGGATTCTTCAAACGCCAATCTGGTGGTAAAGGTCAATTCGGTGATGTTTGGATTGAGTTCACTCCAAACGAAGAAGGTAAAGGATTTGAATTCGAGAACGCTATTGTCGGTGGTGTGGTTCCTCGTGAATTCGTACCAGCCGTTGAAAAAGGGTTGATTGAATCTATGGCAAACGGTGTCCTTGCTGGTTACCCAATGGTTGACGTGAAAGCGAAACTTTACGATGGTTCATACCATGATGTCGATTCATCTGAGACTGCCTTTAAGGTTGCGGCATCACTTGCCCTTAAAGAAGCTGCGAAAACTGCACAACCATCTATCCTTGAACCAATGATGCTCGTAACCATCACTGCACCAGAAGATAACCTTGGTGACGTTATGGGTCACGTGACTGCTCGTCGTGGTCGTGTGGATGGTATGGAAGCACGTGGTAACACTCAAGTCGTTCGTGCCTATGTACCACTTGCTGAAATGTTTGGTTACGCAACAGTTCTTCGTTCAGCGACTCAAGGTCGTGGTACCTTCATGATGGTCTTTGACCACTACGAAGATGTGCCTAAGTCTGTTCAAGAAGACATTATCAAGAAAAACAAAGGCGAAGCATAAGAGCTTTGTTAGGGGGACCGTAAGGTCTCCTTTTTTTAGTCCGATGACTGATCGTAAAACATTATGTCGTGATAAACAATTGGCTAGTATATGAAAAAATCTTGCAAAAGGTCTTGAAAAGTTATATAATAGAAATGTTGAAAGGTTTACTGGAATACTTCTAAGTGACTTATTTCACAATAACGTAGAGGCTTGCCTCTGAACAAATATTTTTGATTTTCATAAGGAGGGAATCACACATGGTAGTTAAAGTTGGTATTAACGGTTTCGGACGTATCGGTCGTCTTGCTCTCCGTCGTATCCAAAATGTTGAAGGTGTTGAAGTTGTTCGTATTAACGACTTGACTGACCCAGCAATGCTTGCACATCTTTTGAAATATGATACAACTCAAGGTCGTTTCGACGGTACTGTTGAAGTTGTTGACGGTGGTTTCAATGTGAATGGTGACTTCATCGCTGTTTCAGCTGAACCAGACCCAACAAAAATTGACTGGGCTTCTCAAGAAGTAGATATCGTATTGGAAGCAACTGGTTTCTTTGCTTCTAAAGAAGGCGCTGAAAAACACTTGCACGAAAATGGTGCTAAAAAAGTTGTTATCACAGCACCTGGTGGTAACGATGTTAAGACTGTTGTATTTAACACTAACCATGATATCCTCGATGGTTCTGAAACAGTTATCTCTGGTGCATCATGTACAACTAACTGTTTGGCACCAATGGCTAAAGCTCTTCACGATGCATTTGGTATCCAACAAGGTTTGATGACAACTATCCACGGTTACACTGGTGACCAAATGACTTTGGATGCTCCACACCGTAAAGGCGACTTCCGTCGTGCACGTGCTGCTGCAGCTAACATCGTTCCTAACTCAACTGGTGCTGCTAAAGCAATCGGTCTTGTTATTCCTGACTTGAACGGTAAACTTGACGGTGCTGCTCAACGTGTTCCAGTTCCAACAGGTTCTGTAACTGAATTGGTAACTGTTTTGGACAAAGATGTTACTGTTGATGAAATCAACAAAGTGATGAAAGAAGCAGCTAACGATTCATACGGTTACACTGAAGACGAAATCGTTTCTTCAGATATCGTAGGTAGCTCATTTGGTTCATTGTTTGATGCTACTCAAACTAAAGTGTTGACTGTAGACGGTAAACAATTGGTTAAAACTGTATCTTGGTATGACAACGAAATGTCATACACTGCGCAATTGGTTCGTACGCTTGAGTACTTCGCAAAAATTGCTAAATAATAACAAATGAGAGAGCTTCGGCTCTCTTTTTTGTGTTACAATAGAACCATGGAAATTTTTGATACGCACACACATTTAAATATAGAAACATTTTGTGGCCGAGAAGCAGACGAGTTGGCTTTAGCCCAAGAAATGGGCGTGATGCTTCACAATGTGGTTGGATTTGACCACACAACCATCGAGAAGGCGATTGAGCTAGCTGAGCGGTTTCCACAGGTTTATGCTACCATCGGTTGGCATCCAACGGAGGCCGGAAGTTATACAAAAGAGACGGAGATCTATCTACGCAAGAAACTTCAACACCAAAAAGTCCTTGCACTTGGAGAAATCGGTCTAGATTATTACTGGATGGAGGATCCACAGGATGTGCAGGAAGCCGTATTTCGCCGTCAAATCCAGCTGTCCAAAGAGCTGGACTTGCCCTTTGTGGTCCACACAAGAGATGCTTTAGACGATACTTATGCCGTGATTGCCAGTGAGGGCGTTGGGCCCCGTGGTGGGATTATGCACTCTTACTCGGGCTCTTGGGGAATGGCAGAGCGATTTATGGACTTGGGCATGATGATTTCTCTATCTGGTGTGGTGACCTTTAAGAAGTCTGAGGACTTGCATGAAGTCGCGACAAAAATCCCACTGGATAAACTCTTGGTGGAGACAGACGCTCCCTACTTAGCTCCAGTACCAAAACGTGGCAGGGAAAACAAGACGGCCTATACCCGCTATGTGGTTGAGAAAATTGCAGACCTAAAAGGTCTATCTGTTGAAGAAGTCGCTAAAGCCACAACAGAAAATGCAAAGAGGTTTTTCAAACTTGACTGAGAAAAAGATCATCCAAGAAGTGATTGTGGTCGAAGGAAAAGATGATACTGCTAACTTGAAAAGATTCTATGATGTAGACACCTATGAAACTAGAGGATCTGCGATCACCGATGAGGATTTGGAGCGAATTGACCGTTTAAATGAGTTGCGTGGCGTGATCGTCTTTACAGATCCAGACTTCAATGGCGAACGTATCCGAAAATTAATCATGGAGGCAGCTCCAACGGCAAAACATGCTTTTTTAAATCGTGAAGAAGCTGCACCGGGTTCCAAGTCTAAGGGGCGCTCACTAGGAGTTGAGCATGCTTGTTTTGAGGATTTAGAAAAAGCCCTGTCTCGTGTACTGGGCTCTTATGATGATGAGAATCATTTTGATATCGCGACCTCCGATCTAATAGCATTAGGTTTTCTCATGGGGAGCGATAGCCGCAAACGCCGGGAATTCCTTGGAGAACAGCTCCGAATAGGTTATACCAACGGCAAACAACTCCTCAAACGCTTGGAACTCTTTGGGCTGACCTTGGAAGACATTGAGCAAGCGATGAGAAAGTATGAGGATAGTTCTTATTGACATAATGTGATATGATATTTTAAGATATCGAAATAGAAAGAAAACAGATGAGAATTGCAGATTACAGTGTGACCAAGGCGGTTTTGGACCGTCACGGCTTCACCTTTAAGAAATCCTTCGGTCAGAACTTTTTGACCGATACCAATATTTTACAAAAAATCGTGGATACGGCTGAGATTGACAAGTCGGTCAACGTCATTGAGATTGGCCCTGGTATTGGGGCTTTGACAGAATTTTTGGCTGAAAATGCAGCCGAGGTCATGGCCTTTGAGATTGATGACCGCTTGATTCCGATTTTGGCGGATACCTTGCGCGATTTTGACAATGTCCAAGTGGTCAATCAGGATATTTTGAAGGCGGATTTGCAGACCCAAATCAAGGCTTTTAAGAATCCAGACTTGCCCATCAAGATTGTGGCTAACCTGCCCTACTACATTACCACGCCGATCCTTATGCACCTGATTGAGAGCAAGATTCCTTTTTCAGAATTTGTGGTCATGATGCAAAAAGAGGTGGCAGACCGGATTTCAGCTGAGCCAAACACCAAGGCCTATGGTTCCTTGTCCATCGCAGTCCAGTACTACATGACGGCCAAGGTGGCCTTTATCGTGCCACGGACCGTTTTTGTGCCTGCTCCCAATGTGGACTCGGCTATTTTGAAGATGGTTCGTCGGGAACAACCCTTGGTTGAGGTCAAAGATGAGGATTTTTTGTTCCGCGTATCCAAGGCCAGTTTTGTCCACCGCAGAAAGACCCTGTGGAATAACTTGACCAATCATTTTGGTAAATCAGAAGAGATTAAAAGCCAGTTGGAAAAAGCCTTAAGTCAGGCAGGCCTAGCACCGTCTGTTCGAGGCGAAGCGCTCGGTCTTGAAGATTTTGCCCGGCTAGCAGATGCACTTCAGGAAGCAGGGCTCTAAAAAATGGACTACCAAGAGTTGCTTTATGGCAATACGAGAACCTAACTCATCAAAGGAAAAGCGAAGTATCTGCTTTTTGATACCGATTGGGCAGGCACTTTGCCAGCCTTTTTCAAAGGTATAAAAGCTTTGGGTGTGACAGTTTCTGATATTTCCCATCTTATCATTAGCCACTATCATCCTGACCACATGGGGATTGCTCAAGATTTAGTTGACCTGGGGATTAGGCTAGTAGTGCTAGATAAACAAAAGGATTATTTGCATCAATCTGACGCTATCTTTGAAAAAGAGAAGAATCAGACTTTTAAGCCCATTGTTGATGAGCTTACCTTAGTTATTTCGATCAGAAATAGTAGAGACTTTTTGGCTGGTTTAGGGATAGATGGAGAGATTCTCTGGACACCTGGTCATACAAAAGACAGTATCTCCTTGGTCTTAGATAGTGGACACGCCTTTGTGGGGGACTTATATCCTCTGGATCAAGTCCCATTGTTCAAAGATGCGACGATTATCAAAAGTTGAGACATCTTATTATCTAAGGGCATCAAAGAAGTACACTATGCTCATCTTTTACCAACTAGCTTGTAAGGTTTGGAGCGAGATACTATTCTACGTGAAACACAAAAAACTCACCGTTAAAGGAAGTATGACACTCAGCAGTCTAAAAAATCTGAGTTCATACACCTTATTCAAACACATAAAAAGGATAGTTGTTGAATGACTATCCTTTTATTTTATACTCTTAGATAGTAGGGCTTTTATAGCGTCAGAATCATTAGATGTGTCTGTTTTAACTAACCCTGTCTCAACTCTACCGAATAAGGCATTTATAATAATTAGACGCTCTTCCTTATCAATACTATCCTCAGAATAGGTTAAAGCTTGATAGAAGCGAGTTAAGGCTGCTTTTTGTCTATATTCTGCTGCTATATGATGGTTAGACATAACAATTTTTATAATAACTCTAACTATATAGATAAAAAACGAAACTGCTGATACTAAAATAAACGATTCAGATATAAATGGAAAGTCTTTGCTTTCGGTAAAGATACTTTCAAAGACTGCTCCTTTTTCATAAAGCCGTCTATCTCTTTTCTTTCGTTCTTCCTGTTTCTGCTGACTGATGAGCTTTTTTTCTTTTGTTTTGTAACTGCTTAATTTCTTCTTCTGCCATTAAAATTTTTTCATCTATATTTTTCATTTTCTGTTTTCCTCCCTTTCAAATTCTAAGCAACAAAAAAACAGTAAACCTTTCGATCTACTGTTTCTCAAATCTATATTTCCTTATTTGAAGCTATTTTCTATCATTAGTTGCACTTGTCCTAATGGAATATTAAATATTATTCCATAAATAGACATTCCAAGTAATAATATTGCAATAAAAACACCTATGCCATAAAGACAGCCGTTGCTAACCTTAGCTTTCTTAACTTTTATATTTATAAAACTATATATTAGGAATACTGTAAGTATAAAAGCCAAAATATAATTTGGTAACATATTCATAATAAATTACCGTTTATTTACAAAATTTATTCCAAAAATCCACCCAGCTACCATGTACTTCTCTTTGGTCAATGTAGGTAAAAGTATCTTCGTCATACCAATCATGGTTAACTATATCCTCAATAGTCTCAGGAACAAAAAAGTTGAAAAATTCTTTCTTGAATGAACTTCCATACTGTAGATAATATGCACCTACCATCTTTGTAAAATTGGTTTTCTTTACATCTTGTGGTTTATACAAAAGTGCTTCTCCAACCTGATTTAAATCAGGGCTCACTTCAAGAAAGACTAAACTTAAATCATTTTCCTTATAGCCCAGTATAAAACTTCTGTACTTATAGGAAACAGTACGAAGTACTGCAAAATTTGCTCCGCCTATATCTTCTGAATAAGCGTAAACTATTTTATATTCCGAACCATTATCTACTTTATTATCAAAAATTTCTCTCATGCGATTTTTGTTTTCATCGCTTTTTGCTTTATCTAACTCAATCGTTTTCTTGCCTCCAAATAAACCAAACAGTCCCATTCTATCATCTCCTATCTTTTTTTAAATTTCTACTTAGTACTATAACATTTTTGCATGGTTTTATCAAGTAATTTTTTCTTTTACAACTCATAGTTTTACACATATCATCAAACGTATTAAGGGTTGCATAGAACTAGATATTGAAAAAATTGAAAATGTTAATACTATGGTTATTCTATTTACAATTATACCACATAACCATATTTAACTGAAATAGCCAAAATCTATTCTAACTCTTCCATTACATAAACACCAGCTATAACCCCAGACCCATCCAGTTCTTGCTTGAAATATTCTGCTAAATGCTGGAAGAATTCGTCGTTTGTTTCAATCTCCAATATCTCAATCAGAGCCTTGGCGGTTTCTGTAAAATGAAAAGCGCTATATTCGAAAGTTATTCGTTTGTCCAATTCAGTTGTGAAAGTCAGAACAAGATTGTCATTCTGAAAGCCAGACAATACGCCTTTTTTGACAACTATCTCATGTCTGCCACCGCCATCAATTAAGCCATATTCTTTCAATCTTGAAATATCCATTCCAGAAACGCCATATTTTTCGAACAAATCCACAAAATCGGCGTGAGAAATCAAGTAATAATCTAAAACATAACCCCCAGATAATTCATCATAGGATTCATCATAAAACAGAAACGGCGCAACTTTCTGAAACAGTTTAATTTCATCTTTAGATAATCGATTGAGATTTTGCTTAACCCGCTTCGAATAACCATCAGCTTTCGAAATCAACTCTTCTAGCGGAGAAGAAAGAATATCTGTTTCTTGACTGAAATCTGGAAAAATATAATCTTGGTCTTTGTTATGCTGGCAAGCTAAAGCATAATATAAGCACTCGGCTAAAAACAGATACGGTCTATCTGCATGATTGAGCTGAAAAGACCGCTTCAAGCCAAGTAAGACTGTCTTGGGTATGTTCTGAGATTCTTCGAGGGCTTCGAAAAAATCTTCCAGCGTTCCAGCCAGACAAAACTTATTTTCTCTATAATTGGTATTTATAAGGCGCTTTTCAGCTTCAAAAATATATCTTGAAAAGCCTTTTTCTGTTATCTCATCTTGGACGACCGCATAAAGTGTTCGTCCTTTATTTTGTCCGCTAAAGTATTTATTAAAATCCGTTTCGGATATGTAGGCTCGAGCGTCTTCATTAAGGATACTTGTCAAGCCTACACTAGCTTTCTTGCGGTCAGACCAGACGGCTTTATTGGAATGCTTCAGGACGATAGAGAATAAGGTTGGAATGGTAAACATAGGAACACCTTTCGAACTGGCAAGATTTTGGCACTGGTTTTGGCAACTTTTGGCTTTATTGATTTTCTATAATAGAGCCATAAGTTAGCTACCTTATACCTCAATTATACCAAAAACAAAGGAGAATCCTCATGACTCAACTGCCACAACTCAACACCAATACCACTTTAGCGCAAATCGCAAGCCCTCATCAGTTGCGAGTGGCGCGTGAACTCGCCAAAGCGATGTCTACTAACCAAGCTCGCGAACTTCTGGCGACAGACTTGATGTATAAAGTGGGCAATCTGTCGCTTATTCAAGAAGAAATCTTGAAAAACAATCCTGAAGCTCAAGTTTATACAGACTATATCTTGCGTGCCTTTACTCACTATGCTTCCGAACACTTACGCTAGGAGGTAGGTTATGGATAATCAAGAAATGAGCGGATTGCTATTGCTTTTCAGTATCTTTGGAATTGCCTGGTGTATTCATTATCTACTTAAAAAGACCAATAAAACAGAGAAAGAGCAAGCGTCAGGCTATACCGATGAAGAAATCGCTCTGGCAGAATTTCTGGAAAAGAAGCAAGCTATCAATGACCTTTACCTACAAGTCCATAAGGAATTGTTACAACATTTAAGAAGATAACAGCTCACTTGGACTAGACAAAAGGACAAAATATGATGAAATAAACTACTGTTAATCTGCTTCAAATCTATTCCAATCGCTCTAAAAGTTGATATAGACGAAATTTAACTTTTCGCCGTCTTTCTTGTATAACTGAAATCAGAAAGGAGACCAGCCAGATGAAGAAACTCATTCCATATATTCTAGGCTTTCTAGTTTGTGCTTGGGCAGTGAATCAAGCGGTCAAGCTCATCATGGAAGTCTGGCATATTCTAGCGCTAGGTGGAGGACTACTCTTTATCGGCTGGTTAGCCTTTCAAGTTATTAACCGTAAAGATTGGAGGTAAAGATGAAACGTTCATTCGAAGAATTATCCTGGAATGAATGGACTTGGCAACGCCCATTCTCTGAAGATGATGTTAAGGGTTTGCTTGGTCAGCTAGTTGGCTTGACTCGTAGAAAAAGCCTAGTCTTTGAAGTGCGAATGAAAAGAAATCAAGTGCGGTATCTCTTAGGGACAGAAGACCAAGACAAACGCCACATTCACCAGTTAATTCAATCGCATAGACAGATTCAGTTTTCCAAAGCTCCTAAACGGAATAAGTTGGCAGTTGCTCGCTTAGTTCAAATCAAGCAATCCCACTATGCCCTTAAAACAGATTCCTTAGAAACTATGCTTCGTTCTAGTCTGGCAATCTCTAAAGTGCTTCAACCAGATGAAGAAATAGCGATTCAAGTGATTGTCGGCGCAGGTTCACCACCGAGACCCCAACCCAAAGAGTTACCCAATCTATCTGCTCGCTGGTATCAAGTGATTACCAATAATATTCCTGAACTCTCGGAAAATTCCAAGAAGCTGATGCGCCAAAAATTGAATCAATCAACGTTTAAGTGTGAGATTCGTGTTGGGGTTCATTCTCGCAGTATCTTGCGGACAAAGGAGTTTTTCTCAAGTCTGCTTAGTAGTTTTAGACTACTCGAAACCAGTGCCACGATTAACTTCAAGCCAATGTCTGCCCACAAGTTCAATTCAGCGATACCGTCTTGGTCCTACCCATATAGTCTAGCTACGTCAGACCTTGCGTGTTTTCTACTTCTGCCTAGCGGTGAAGAAAATATAGACGGCGTGCCAAATGTTCACCCAAAACTTATCGCACCACCACTTGGTTATAATCTACATCACAACAAGGCAAGAAGTTTTGCTTCAACTATTGAGAGTGAAGCTAGACCGATTCAGATTTCGAGCCAATCCGCCAAGAAACACGTCTTCTTTCTCGGAAGCACAGGCACAGGTAAAACTACCGCTATGAGTCACTTGATTTTGTCAGATATTAAGTCAAGAAATCATAGCGTGGTGGTGATTGACGCTAAAGGTCAATTAACTCATGAGATTTTGGAACGGACACCAAAAGAACACGATGATGACATCGTAGTTATTTCGCCGACTGCTAAGAGAATTGTTGGAATCAATCCTTTTGAGCTAACAAAACATGGCGTTGAGCCAGAAGTTATTGCAGATTATCTACTGGAACTCTTTAAAGGCTTGTATCCAGACCATTTCGGGATTTATTCACTAGATATTCTATCACACGCTTTCTTGACCTTAGCACGGATTCCCCATACCTCTTTGGTTATGCTTCCGCATTTATTAACCAATAAGCAGTTTAGGAACAAGCTCTTAAAGAATCTCAAAGACCCAATCGGTCTGGAAAGCTTCTGGAATTGGTTTGAACTGTTAAGCGAAGCCCAACGCCACCAGATCTTAAACCCCATCTTGAACAAGTTTCGCCAGCTCTTGCTTCGCCCACAACTTCGCTCAATGCTTGGGCGGACTACCCCTAGTTTTAGCTTAGCAGAAATCTTTCAAAGCCGAAAAATTGTGCTAGTGCCATTAAACAAGGCTGTTATTGGTTCAGAATCCGCTAAACTCATCGGTAGTCTTATTACTTCTATGTTGTGGATGTTAATTTTGCGCCAATCCTCAGTTGAACCTAGTAAAAGACAGTCTGCTTTCGTCTACATAGATGAAACACCAAGTTTTCTTGGAATCCCTAACGCCAACTTGGACGAAGCACTGTCACAATCTCGCCAGTTTAATGTCGGCTGGAATATAGGTTTCCAACATTTAGCCCAGATGTCGCCAAGTCTAAAAGCAGGTATTGAATCCAACGTTGCCAACAAAATTGTCTTTGGCTTGAACTTAGATGAAGCAAGAAGCATGGCAAAATACACACTAGAAGTTAGTAAAGAAGATTTTTACAGTCTACCTCCATTTTGGGCATATATCCGCACAGAGATTTCACCCAACACCTACCGCTGGATTATCAGCAAGACCTATCCGCCTAGTCCAAAATTGCGAGATAGTCGTGCGCCGTATCTTTCTAGCCTTACCAGATATGGGCAGAATATAGCAGATATTGAAGCAGACTTTCAAAGCTATACCTACGAGAAACCAACACTTGAAACGAGTCAAGACAGTCTCAATTTAGAAGATTTGGGACGAAAAAAGCGTTCCAATCGGTCTTCTAGTCGGGGAGATGAAGAAAATCTACCTAACACTGGTAAATAACGTTTTTAGGGGTTAACCGTCACATGACTTACTCCGTAACTAACCCCATATTACAAGACAAACCACCACTAACTATTCAAGGAGAACGAAACAGATGAAATGGAATCAATTCACAGATAAAGATATTCAAATCCTATACTTTCTCAATCAAGCTAGATATGCCACCACCAGCCAACTCGCCAGACTCTTTTACTCAGATAGTGACAAACCAGAAACAGCCGTTCGCCGTGCCAACTTTACAACACAAAGACTATTAAAGGCTGGTCTGGTTTCGCACCTCAAACGTCGAATCGGGGGTGTGCGTAAAGGCTCAGCTTCCTATGTTTGGCAAATTACCTTTCAAGGTTTGAAACTGTTAAAAAGCCAAGATGACAGTATTAGTTTGCGCTATAAAAACCAATATGAGCCAAGTCAAGGTCATGTCGAACATACCTTGGCGATTACGGAGATTTTCGTGGAAACGCTGGAAACTGTCCGCAGTTCTAACAAATTAACACTCGAAACCTTTTCCTTTGAACCCAATTCATGGCGAAGCTACCAAAAACTTTCTGGTGTAGGTATGACTCTAAAGCCAGATGCTTATCTAGAACTCATTAACCACGAATACGAAGACCACTATTTTTTAGAAATAGACCGTAGCACGGAAAGCCTGTCTCGAATCGTGAACACTTGTAAAAAGTATATCGAATATTACCGCTCTGGAATTGAGCAACGCCAAAAAGAAGTCTTTCCTTACGTGCTTTGGATTGTGCCAGATGACAAACGCAAATTAGCTATTTCTAAAGCTATTCAAAAAGAGCTTTATAACTTTTGGGAGTTGTTCACCGTGATTACTCTGGATGACTACCAAAACTATATCAAAGGAGGGATTGATGAACTTGAAAAATCAAGATAAAGACTCCATAACCAGCTCGCACACCAAGTACGAAAAGAAGCAAATCGGTCGAACTACTTACTTTATCTGCCACTATTTTACTGGAAATCGTCCGCTTGAAAATGTCTTAGAAAGGCTGATTTTAAGCGATAAATCACTACTTTAACAGTAGTAAAAATGGTATAATAGAAGTATAAGGTGTGTGAACTCCAAAAGGAGAAAAAACACATGAATAGAACTTTGACAATTCCATATTACCAACAAGTAGATACTTCCAAACTGTCGGATATTACGGTTGTTTATTGTCGTTTGAGTCAAGATGACGGACTGGACGGAGACAGTAATTCTATTATCAATCAGAAGAATATTCTTTTTGAAGTGGTAATCAGAGAAAAACTGCCAAATCCCGTCCTTTTCGTTGATGATGGTTTTAGCGGAACGAATTTTGACCGACCAGCTATTTCAGAAGCGTTACGGCTTGTAGAAAATGGACAAGTTTCAAACTTCATTGTTAAGGATTTAAGCCGTTTAGGGCGGTCTTATATCAAGGTTGGGCAACTAACGGAAATTACTTTTCCAAGTTTTGATGTCCGCTTTATCGCCCTTAATGACGGCATAGATTCAAACAAGCCAAATGAAACCAACTCCATTTTCTTGCCAATCAAGAGCCTCATGGACGAGATGTATGCAGCGGACACTAGCAAGAAAATTCGAGCGGTTATTCAAGCTAAAGCACGAGCTGGCGAACGTGTAACGGTTAATCCGCCTTACGGTTACTTGAAAGACCCAGACAACCCAAAAAACTGGATAATTGACCCAGTCGCCAGCGAAGTTGTGAAACGGATTTTTCAAGAGGCGAAAAGCGGTAAATCAGCCAATGAAATTGGTAAGTTGCTTGAAACTGAACATATCGAAAAACCAGATGTTTATAGAATCAAGAATGGCAGGAAGCCACTTTCTGGAGTGAAAAATTCTAACTATTCGCCTTATTACTGGAGTCGTGAAACAATCACAAGGCTATTAGGACGCGAAGAATATCTCGGACATACGGTCAATCTTCGGAAACGCTCAAAGTCTTATAAAGACAAGCGCAAGTTGGAAAATCCAAAAGAAAACTGGTTGATTTTCGAGAATACGCATGAAGCGATTATAGACCAAGAAACTTTCGATATTGTCCAGAAAATGCGAAGCCACAAGCGTTCGAACCAGCGGTATAAAAATCGAGTTGGTCATGAAAATCTATTTGCGGGACTGGTCTTTTGTGGAACTTGTGGGCGGAAACACTACTTTTGTCCGCAAGAGAAAAATGGATTAAATCACGACCATTACAAATGTTCTGGCTACCGCAAGCCGATTGATGGGTGTGAGAATCCCCATTATATTCAAAAATCTGCCTTGATTGAGATTGTAAGTGATAAATTGCGCCAAACTATTCGAGAGATTAACTTGAATAAGGAAGATTTTCTAAAGAGTCTAGAAAAGCAAAGCCACGCGCAATTTTCAAAAGATAACAAACGCCAGCACCAACAACTCCAAAAAGAAGAGCACCGTTCAGTAGAAATTGACCGAATTATTCAGAAACTCTACGAAGACAATCTACTTGGAAAAATTTCAGATGAACGCTTTGTGAAGTTAAGCCAGACTTATGAAGAGGAACAGAAGCAACTTCAAACTTCCATTTCTAACTTAACCGAAAAACTTGCCAAACAACAAGAAGACAGCCTTAACATCTCCAAGTTTATGGCAAGAATTTCAAAATATACAGAACTTCCAGAGTTAACCGTTGAAATGGTAAATGAACTGATTGACAAGATTGTAATTCACAAGCCAACTGGCACGAAACGCAACCGAATTATTCAGATAGACATTTATTACAATTTCATTGGAAAACTAAACATTGAAAAAGCGAGTCAGGCGGACTGACTCGCTACTATTAACCCCTAATAACTAAACTGCTTTGTGTCAGCTCGGCTAAGGGCGAGTTTTTTTAAATGCGGAGGAAGGGATTTGAACCCTCACACCCGTGCGGGCACATGCGCCTGAAGCATGCGTGTCTGCCGTTCCACCACCTCCGCAAAATCTATTCCTATCATACACGAATTAAAGAAAAAAAACAAGTTTTGAAGGCAAAACAGTAGCTAAACTTTTTCTCTGTAGAGATTTAGCTACTGTTTTTTTATGACATTTTTAGGAGTGATTGTGTTTTAGAGCATTGGGGCAAAGACTTCGACCAGGGCTTTAATGAGCTTGTGTCTTAGGCTAATTTTCAGGGTGTCATCGTGAATTTCTTGTGACAAAGCGAGGCTTTCAAGGAAGTCCTGTTTGCTATCCGCAATAATCGGAGAATTATGGATAAACACAGCATTTTCATAGTGATGAACCAGACTACGGTAATCCAAGTTAATGGTGCCGATAACGGCATAGATGTCGTCAACGACAAAGTTCTTGCTGTGGATAAAACCGGGCGTGTATTCAAAAATACGAACACCAGCATCGCGTAGTTCCTGATAAGCAGAGCGGTTGATGATTTGAATCAGTGCCTTATCTGCGATGAAAGGCATGAGAATAATGACTTCTACCCCACGGAGCGCAGCATTTTTCAAATCCTCTGTCAAATCGTAATCGATAATCAAGTAAGGGGTGGTGATGTAGACATAATGTTGGGCTTGCTTGAGAAGATTTAAGTAGACAATCTTACCAACATAGCGCTGATAAATAGGCTTAGGTCCAGACCCGTATGGCACATAGAGGCCACCGTCAGCCACCACGGGCTGGGTAAAGCTCTGATAGTGGTTAAAATCTGACACTTCAATGCTATTGATATCCCAATTGAGCAGGAAGAGTTTGGTTAAGGCTTGAACAGCCATGCCTTCAAGCCGCATGCCCCCATCTTTCCAGTGGCCAAAGCGTTCCTTAATATTGACATACTCATCAGCCAGATTGATACCACCAGTATAGCCAATTTGGCCATCGATGACTGTGATTTTACGGTGGCTGCGGTTATTATAAACCACGGAAGCCTTAGGTGTTAGACGGTTAAAAGGCGTTGCATTAATCCCAAGCTCTTTTAACTGTATGTCGTAGTCATTAGGAAGGGTAACCATACAGCCAATGTCGTCATACATGAAGCGAACCTCAACGCCCTCTTTGGCTTTTTGAACTAGGATGTCAAGAATACTGTCCCACATTTCCCCAAGTTCAACGATATAATACTCCATAAAGATAAAATGCTTGGCTTGACGCAAATCATCAAGCATATCAACCCACATCTCTTCCCCTAGAGCATAGTAGCGAGACTGAGTATCCGTATAGGGCTGGGCAGTAGGATCAACCATCATCAAGCCATGCAAATGATTATAGGTGGTCGGATCTGAGAGGTGCATGTTTTGCATCAGAGGGTGTTCTCCTGGGAGGAGGACGTGCCTGAGGGCCCGTTTTTCAATTTTTTGGTAATGCTTGCGCTCCACTTTTGAGATGCGGCGCTCAAAGAACATGACATAGAAGATGCTGCCTACACCGGGCAACATAAAGACAATAATCAACCAAGCCACCTTATTTTCAGGCGCCGTTTTTCGATTGATAATCGATAAGATAGAGCCTAGGTAGACTAGCATGAGAAGAATCCATAAGAAAGGCGCCTTGTCTGCTAGAAAGACAAAGAATAAAATGAGAGCCAAGATTTCAATAATAATGGCCAAGGCACAAAATAAATAAAAACCAAAACGCGATAAAAATGTATAGAGTTTTTCCATAGCATGATTATAGCAGAATTTAATAAGATTTAAAAGCCTTTACGAATAGATAAATAGGAAGCCAAGTCCCGTCAAAAATGCTGAAACAGGATAAAAGAGACGACTCGTCTGAAGCGTCCAGTAGTTTCGCTCTTTTTCAATCTTTATGGCTTGTTCAATTTCAATATAGAGTATGAAGGGATGTCAACAGTCGTATACCCGTATAACATGGCTCATAGTCAGAAATCTATAAAGCCGTTGAGGGTCATCAGTGAGAGAGATTAAAAAAGAGAGATGATGGAAGAGAAAAAGTATGATCAGGAGTTTTGGAAAGGAAGCTTTCATAGCTTTCGAGAGATAGAGCAATATGCTAAATCACTATCTCTGACAGATCTATTTCAAGGTCAGGAAGTGCATGACAGTAAACAGACTTTCTGATATACTATGAGTTAGGTTCTGAAAAGGAGTTAACTATGAGTGAGTATAGTCGTATGGAAAACCTCTACCCGAGAGGAAAACATACTAAGAGAAGTCGGATTAGAAGTGGGGGCAGCCAAGGAGAATGGCAAGAGCATGACACGTCAGCACCTCGTTTATCCTTAAGAGAAAGACGGGCGCACCTTCCTTGGGGATTGATTATAGGGTTGAGTGGCTTGTTGGCTGTTTTTAGTGTTGCCAATCCTCTCCTTATGCGCTTTGCAGATAGCTTGCAATCTCAAACCTTATATATCGGTTCTGCTATGATGGCAGGCCATGTTCCATATATGGATTTTTATGGGACAAGTGGTCTTGTTTATTATCTGTTAGCAATGGCTGGAAGCTTATTAGGGACACCGTGGATCTTAATGGCCATTCAATTCGGCCTAACAGTTTGGTCAGGGGCCACTTTTTACCGTATCATTTGGCAAGTAACCTATCATGAGAAGATTAGTCGTCAGTTGCTCTTAGCCTTTTATTTAGGCGTGGCCTGCCTCGGTTGGGGAGGAATCTATGCTTCCTTGTTTGCCCTCCCATTTCTTTTAAATGGCCTGTTCTTTGTCTTACGATACCTAGCTGATGACACACGTGATGAAGGCTTCATTCTGTACGGCATTAATGGAGCACTTGTGTTCTTAATCGACCCTAAGAGCAGCCTCTTTTGGTTAGTCAGTCTCGTCTTTTTAACGATTGTTAATTGGCGTTGGAACCGAAAAGCCAGAGGGGTATACCAATTCCTTGCAACGATCCTTGGCTTTCTTCTCATTGTCTATACGATTGGTTATTACACGATTTTGTATCAAAATGTTGGAGCAGCCATAGAGCAGACCTTTCTTTACCCATTGACAACTTTGGGACTGAGCCTGGGCACGAACACGATGCCATTGATGATAGGAGCAGGCCTGCTTTTGGTGACAGGCCTTCTCACCAGTTTGGTCTATGGCCTAATGGCTTGTATCAGTTCTCGTAAAAAGGAATTACCATTGCTGTTGTATAGTTCATTTCTTGCAACATTGGCAATAGCTATTTTAGAGTCTCCTTTTTCGGTATCGAATTTGATCCCTTTGGTGCCTTTTGGGGTATTGCTAACAGGACTATATATGGCGGAAACCATTCAGACACAGCTTTCGGATGATGGTGAACCGTTAGCCGTAACAGAACCTAAATCTTACCTTGTCTTAAATGGCTTTCTTCCTATAATAGCAGTTGCTTATATCATAGCTTATCCCATTTGGATGTGGTTTAGTCAAGAAAGTATCCAAGCAGAGCGAACTGTTGTAGCAGAATACATTTCTCAAGAAAGCGAAGTGACTGATAGTATTTATGCCTGGGATAATAGCGCCATGGTTTATGTGGAGAGTGATCGCTGGTCATCCGCAAGTTACATTACACCAGATACTTATTTGGTGAATGAGGATAAATGGGCTGATCTTAATCTCGCCCTTGGTTACGATAAGGCGCACTTTGTTGTTATTAATCAAAACCAGCCCATGCTAGATTCCTTTGCTTCACACTTGGCTGCTTCTTACGAAGAGATTGACTTAAATCTGGATCATTTCAAGCTTTATCAGCTAAAATAAAAATATCAATATCTTGTGTTTTATTAGAAAAAAATTTTTTTCTTTACACAAGATATTGTTTTTTTGTTGGTTTAGTGCTACAATAGATGGCAGATATTATCAAAACCTTTTTGAACATGGAAGAAACACATCTAATTTTTTTCAGGACTAAAAAGGGTAGGAAAGAGGCACGTAAAATGAGTGAAGTAAGAAGTCTTTTTGTTTTGAAACGGGACGGTAGAAGGGTTCCTTTTGACAAAGATAAGATTTATCAGGCGCTCGTTAAAGCTGCTTTGGCTATTGGTGAGATGAGCCCTCTTTTGGAGCAAGAAATCGGCCAAATTACAGATCAAGTAGTGGCAGAGATTTTTAGTCGTTTTCAGACAGATGTTAAGATTTATGAGATTCAGGCTATTGTAGAACATGAGCTCTTGGAAAACAAGGCATATCAATTAGCCGATGCCTATATTACTTATCGTAAAGAACGTGATTTTGCGCGCGCTCAGGCAACAGACATTAATTTTTCCATTGACAAGCTCATTCAAAAAGACCAATCGGTCGTCAATGAAAATGCCAACAAGGACAGTAACGTCTTTAATACCCAGCGGGATTTAACCGCAGGGATTGTTGGCAAATCCATCGGTCTCAAGATGCTACCTCAGCATGTGGCCAATGCCCACCAAAAAGGGGATATTCACTACCATGATTTGGATTATAGCCCCTATACCCCGATGACCAACTGCTGTTTGATTGACTTTGAAGGCATGCTGAGAGATGGCTTCAAGATTGGCAATGCGGATGTAGAATCCCCTAAATCCATTCAAACAGCGACAGCTCAGATTTCTCAAATCATTGCCAATGTGGCCTCTAGCCAGTACGGAGGTTGTTCGGCAGACCGTATTGATGAAACACTAGCACCTTACGCGGCAAAAAACTATGAAAAGTACCTCAAGGATGCGGAGAACTGGGTTCTACCTGACAAGCGAGAAGCCTATGCCAAGGAAAAAACCATTAAGGATATCTATGATGCCATGCAGTCCTTGGAGTATGAAATCAATACCCTTTTTACTTCTAATGGACAAACCCCCTTTACGTCTCTGGGCTTTGGTCTAGGGGAATCTTGGTTGGCCAGAGAAATCCAAAAAGCCATCCTCAACATTCGCATCAAGGGACTTGGTGCGGAAGAGCGGACAGCTATTTTTCCGAAGCTAATCTTTACCGTTAAGCGCGGACTCAATTTGGAGCCTGATTCCCCTAACTATGACATCAAACAGCTAGCCATTGCCTGTGCAACCAAGCGCATGTACCCTGACATGCTCAGCTATGATAAGATTGTGGAATTAACAGGTTCTTTCAAGGTACCAATGGGGTGTCGGTCCTTCTTGCAGGGTTGGAAGGATGAGAATGGTGTGGAGGTCAATTCAGGTCGGATGAACCTCGGTGTGGTGACGGTTAACCTACCACGGATTGCTATGGAGTCTACTGGGGACAAAGATAAATTTTGGCAACTCTTTGCAGAGCGGATGGATATCCTTCATGATGCTTTGGTTTATCGCGTTGAGCGCGTTAAGGAAGCGACGCCTGCTAATGCACCTATCCTTTATCAGTATGGCGCCTTTGGTCAACGCCTCAATAAGGATGAGGCTGTGGATGAGGTCTTTAAAAACCGCCGAGCTACTGTTTCAATGGGCTATATCGGCCTCTATGAAGTTGCTTCCGTCTTTTATGGTGGCGACTGGGAAACCAATCCGGAAGCGAAAGAATTTACCATTGATATTATCCGTGAAATGAAGCGTCTGGCAGAAGAGTGGTCAGATCGCTATGGCTATCATTTCTCGGTTTATTCGACACCGTCTGAAAGTTTGACCGACCGTTTTTGCCGTCTCGACACGGAAAAATTTGGCATTGTCGAAAACATCACGGACAAGGAATACTACACCAATTCCTTCCATTACGATGTGCGCAAGAACCCGACACCTTTTGAAAAATTGGATTTCGAAAAGATTTACCCAGAAGTCGGCGCTAGTGGAGGCTTTATCCACTACTGCGAGTACCCTGTTCTTCAGCAGAACCCTAAAGCCCTTGAGGCAGTTTGGGATTATGCTTACGATCGGGTAGGCTATCTAGGGACCAATACCCCGATTGACAAATGCTACGCGTGTCAGTTTGAGGGTGACTTTACACCAACCGAGCGAGGCTTTACCTGCCCTAACTGTGGCAATCACGACCCTAGAACAGTTGATGTTGTCAAACGAACTTGTGGCTATTTAGGCAACCCGCAGGCCAGACCGATGGTCAATGGCCGACACAAAGAGATTTCAGCGCGTGTCAAACACATGAACGGCTCAACCATTAAGACACCAGGGTACTAATATGGTAAAATAGAGCCTTAAAACAGCATGAAAGGGAGCATAAAGGCTCAAAAGGATAGATAACATGGGAAAATACCAATTAGATTATAAAGGCATGAAACAGGTCGAGCGTTTCCACGAGAAACACTCAAAAGGTGTTAAGGGAGAGGCTTCAAAAGCCCAAGACCTCAAGGCTCAGTTCGCTCAAAAATTAGCCAAGAAGAAATGAGGCCTCTATGCTCAAAATAGGATTAGTCGGTCTGGGCAGTATTGCCCAAAAAGCATATTTGCCCTACCTCCGTCAGCTCACTGACGTCGAGTGGCATATCTGTACGCGAAATGCAGAGATTAAAGATCAGGTGGTCAGTCTGTTTGCTCAGGTTAAATCCTATGCTACCATCAAAGATCTTGTAGCAGCTGATCTTGATGGGGTCATGATCCATGCTGCGACTCACATCCATGTGGAAATTGCCAGCCAATTTTTGACGGCTGGCATCCCTGTCTATATGGATAAACCCTTGGCTGAGAGTTATGCAGATGCTAAGCATCTCTATGACTTGGCGGAGGAACACGAAACCTTCTTGATGACAGGCTTTAACCGTCGCTTTGCGCCTAGAGTGACGGAGCTCAAAACTGTTTCAAACAAGACCAAGATTTTTGTCGAGAAAAACGATGTTAACCGCCCAGGCGATCTGCAGTTTAAGCTCTTTGATTTCTTTATCCATCCGCTGGATACGGCACTTTATCTTTTAGATGATGAACCGGTCTCTGGACAGTTTCATTACCACAAGGATGGGGATTTTCTGAGTCAAATCAGCATCGTGCTTCATAGCGCTTCAACGACGGTCATGGTTGGAATGAACCTACAATCGGGCTCGCGCAAGGAAGTCATGGAAGTGCAGTCTCCAGAAGGGAGCTACCACCTTCAAGACCTGACAGATTTAACGGTTCATCAAGAAAGTGACCAATTCCTCAAAGGATTTGGCTCATGGGCAAGAACTCTTGAAAAACGTGGCTTTGAAGGCATTGTCGACGCCTTTTTGGCAGCTATCAAAACAGGTGACAATCCTGTCTCGCCAACCTCAAGTCTTTTGAGCCACTGGATTTGTGACCAAATCAACTGTTCCGAAACGACAAGTGGAACGCTCGATGTCACCCTACCGTAGTAAGGAGAATGCGATGCAATTACGTCGACCAGGAAAAGAAGACCAAGCCGCTATCGAGGAGATGATGGCTGAATTTATCGAGACAGGCTCTGCCGCGGACGGTGGTTTCTGGAATCCTGAGAACTTTCACTACGATGACTGGCTCCAAC
The DNA here is from genome assembly GCF_030812835.1 of Streptococcus moroccensis. GTDB lineage: Bacteria > Bacillota > Bacilli > Lactobacillales > Streptococcaceae > Streptococcus > Streptococcus moroccensis. The sequence goes on along the minus strand of NZ_JAUSTM010000004.1, from coordinate 84,465 downwards.
ATAATGCGGACGCGGAAATGGGCATTAATGTTCCTGAGACGTTTGTGCCTGCAATCCAATTTGTCTCCTTTGAGGATTCTGGACGGGCTCTAGGCTTTCTTCACCTCCGCCTGCGGCTCAATGACTCTCTGCTCCAAAAAGGTGGGCATATCGGCTATTCCATCAGACCGAGCGAGCGGGGCAAGGGATACGCTAAGGAACAGCTGCGCTTAGGGCTCTTAGAATGCCCCAAGAAGAATATTCAAAAAGCCCTGATTACCTGCTCGGAGACCAATCCAGCCAGCCGGGCCACCATAGTGGCCAACGGCGGTGTGCTAGAAGATGTCCGAGAAGGAACAGAGCGGTATTGGGTAAGCACTGAGCTTTTGGAGGATTAACATGGAATTACGTCAGCCAAGACTAGAAGACAAGTCAGCTTTTTTGGGAATGCTCTTGAAGTTTCAGGCTGATGGGACCCGGATCAGCGGAGCCTCAACGATTTGGGGAGCGGCAGAAAACAACTATGACCAGTTTATCGCTTTACTTAACAGTCAGGAATCTGAAGATGCCATCCAATGTGGCATGGGTCCCTTTAAGGTTTTTTTCTCCTGGGAAAAGCAAGAGTTAATCGGTATTTTAGCACTTAGAACAACAGAAACGGAAGCTGTACTAACAGAGCATGGGCATATTGGCTACTCTATCCGACCAGCTAAGCGCCGTCAGGGCTTGGCTAAGAAACAACTCTATTTAGGACTTTTAAAAGCCAAAGAAGAAGGTTTTGAGCGTGTCTTAATGACATGTCTCAAAGAGAATGAAGCCAGCAGACGGACCATTATTGCTAATGGTGGTCAGTACGAGAAAACGCAAGGTCCCTATGAGTTTTATTGGATAGACCTAGCGACGATATAATGAAAAGGAGGCTTGTATGAACAATCCAGAACCTCAGGAATGGAAGGCTGAGGAACTCAGTCAGGGAAGGATTATCGATTACAAGGCCTTTAACTTTGTGGATGGTGAGGGTGTCCGTTGCAGCCTCTATGTCAGCGGTTGTCTCTTTCACTGCGAGGGTTGCTACAATGTGGCGACTTGGAGCTTCAAGGCAGGTATCCCTTACACAGCAGAGCTGGAGGAGCAAATCATGGCTGACTTGGCTCAGCCCTATGTCCAAGGCTTAACTCTCTTGGGGGGAGAACCCTTTTTGAACACAGGGATTTTGCTACCCTTGGTTAAACGGATTCGAAGAGAATTGCCAGACAAGGACATCTGGTCTTGGACAGGCTATACCTGGGAAGAGCTGATGCTGGAAACAGAGGACAAGTTGGAATTGCTGGGGCTGATTGACATTCTTGTTGATGGTCGCTTTGACCGGACTAAGAAAAACCTCATGCTCCAATTTCGGGGCTCCTCTAATCAACGCATTATTGATGTTCCTAAAAGCCTAGCAAGTGGGACAGTTGTTATCTGGGATAAGCTTCATGACGGACCTGAAGCAGGATAGTAGAAGTCAGTTCATTAAAAAGGACGAGAACGAATCGCTCCAAAGGAGACGCTTTTGGTTCTCGTTTTTTGTATGCTCAAAAGGCTATTCCTCGATGGTTAAATTCGAAGTAATTAGGATAGTTTTAGCTCCAACGCTACCAAAAGGACAGGTGCATGACGACTTCTTGACTATTTTTCTCTTATCTGGTTATCTGGACCATCACTTACCTATATAACATGCTGTCTTTTTTGAAAGATAGGCAATTTTCTGATATAATGATATGAAAATTTAGAAAATTAAGGGGAATCTTATCCTATGTCAGCAACGAAAATGTCAGCGCAAGAAATTATCGCATTTATTGGTAATGCCGTAAAAAAAACCACTGTTAAAGTTACTTTTGAAGGAGACCTTTCTGGGCAGGTGCCAGATAATGTGGTAAAACTTGGAAATGTCCTATTTGGAGATTGGAGTGCTATCGCGCCTTTATTATCAACAATGACAGAAAATGTGGATTATATCGTTGAACAAGATGGTCGCAACTCTGCTGTACCGCTGTTAGATAAACGGGAAATTAATGCTCGAATCGAACCTGGTGCCATTATCCGTGATCAGGTGGCTATCGGGGACAATGCTGTGATTATGATGGGTGCTGTTATTAATATCGGTGCAGAGATCGGAGCAGGGACCATGATTGATATGGGGGCTATCTTAGGTGGACGTGCCACTGTGGGTCAGAATAGTCATATCGGTGCTGGGGCAGTCTTGGCAGGTGTTATCGAACCTGCTTCAGCTCAGCCTGTTCGTGTCGGAGACAATGTTCTTGTCGGTGCTAATGCGGTGGTGATCGAAGGTGTCCAAATCGGGAATGGCTCTGTTGTTGCAGCAGGAGCTATTGTCACACAGGATGTTCCTGAAAATGTAGTAGTAGCCGGTGTTCCTGCGCGAGTGATTAAAGAAATCGATGCTCAAACCCAACAAAAAACAGCGTTAGAAGAAGCGCTTCGGAATCTCTAATATGGTATTTAATCTCATTCAAACCCGACGCGACCTGCACCAAATTCCTGAAATAGGCCTTGAAGAATATAAGACGCAGGCCTATCTTCTGGCTAAACTGGAAGACCTTTTGGCTGGGTGCGACTTTTCGACGGTAACAACTTGGCAGACGGGTATTATCGTCCATTTAGCTGGCTATGCTCCGGAAAAAACAATTGGCTGGCGAACCGATATTGATGGTCTTCCTGTTAATGAAGCGACAGGCCTCGATTTTCCGAGTCAACATCAAGGACGGATGCATGCCTGTGGCCACGATGTTCACATGACCATTGCTCTGGGATTGATTCATGAAATAATCAAGCGACAGCCAAAACATAACCTTGTCGTTCTCTTTCAACCTGCTGAAGAAAATTTAGCAGGTGGCAAGCTGATGTTTGAAGCAGGAGCTCTTGATGATTGCATGCCTGACGAGTTCTACGCTCTGCATGTCAGACCAGATTTGAAGGTGGGGGATATCGCAACCAACACCAGTACCTTGTTTGCAGGAACCTGTGAAGTCAAAATGACCTTCACAGGCCAGGGAGGACATGCAGCCTTTCCACATACAGCTAAGGACGCCTTAGTGGCAGCGAGTTATTTTATTACTCAAGTGCAATCGGTCGTCAGTCGCAGCGTTGATCCTATCGAAGGGGCTGTTGTGACCTTTGGCAGCTTTCATGCTGGAACGACCAACAATGTTATTGCTGAAACAGCACACCTCCATGGCACCATTCGAAGTTTGACCTTAGACATGAGTCGCCATGTCCAGGAGCGAGTGCGGGCAGTGGCTGAAGGCGTCGCAGCAAGTTTTGACATGTCTGTTAATGTTGAGTTAATTGAAGCTGGTTATTTACCGGTGGAAAACCAGCCAGACTTAGCTACCAATTTGATGGCTTTCTATGAAGCTGACAAGGAGGTTAATCTAATTGACATCGCTCCAGCCATGACTGGGGAAGATTTCGGTTACTTACTGAGTAAAGTTCCTGGTGTGATGTTCTGGCTAGGTGTTGATACGCCTTACCCCCTTCACCATCCTATGATGAGTCCCAAAGAGGAAGCAATTCCCTTTGGAGTTGAGAAGGTTAGCCAGTTCTTAAACAGCCGTCTGAATTAAGGAGTATGCATGAAAAGTCGACTCCGTCAGGAAGCTTTAACCAAACTAAAAGCCTTATCCCCTGACGAAAAAGTGATTAAGGATCAACAACTAGCAAAAGCTTTTTTGGCTAGTTCAGTCTATCAACAGAGCCAAAATCTGGCTCTCTTTTTAGCCATGCCTTTTGAGATTGATACGGATAAAATCATCGAGCAAGCCCTAAAAGATGGGAAACAAGTGCTAGTGCCTAAAACCTTTGGCCAGGGAAAAATGATTTTTGTGGTTTACAATCCTAATCAGCTAACCCTCTCCTCTTTTGGGGTGCGCGAGCCACTGAGTGAGACAGCATTTCCAAAGCATGCCATTGATTTGATTCTAGTGCCTGGTCTTGTTTGGAATGAGGAAGGCTATCGGATTGGTTTTGGGGGAGGCTATTATGACCGTTATCTAGCTGATTTTAAAGGGCAAACAGTCAGTCTATGCTATGCCTTTCAATTACAGGCATTTGAGGCAGAGTCCCACGACCTGCCAGTACAGGAGGTTATTTATGAATTGGACATTTGCTAAACGGTACCCGGTGACGACAGCGATATTGGGGCTAACTTGGATTATTTTTCTGACCATGCAACTGTTACGATTCGGGTCGGCTACGACTGCCCAAACGATTTTTGAATTTGGTGGCATGTACGGACGGGCGATCGAGCAAGACCCTAGTCAACTATGGCGCTTGATAACACCTATTTTTGTCCATATCGGGTGGCAGCATATCCTCCTTAACAGCCTGTCTATTTATTTTTTAGGGCAACAGTTAGAAGGGTTATTTGGGTCTCTCAAGTTTTCTCTATTTTACCTCTTGTCTGGTATTATGGGCAATGCTTTAGGTCTATTCCTGACACCTGATACGGTCTCAGCAGGAGCGTCTACCTCTATATTCGGCCTTTTTGCTTCGCTTGCCATGCTCCGCTATGTAGCTCGTAGTCCCTATATTAGAGTTCTAGGTCAAAATTATATGGGGCTCCTCCTTATCAACCTTGTTTTTGGTTTGTTAACGCCTGGTGTCGGAAATGCCGGCCACATTGGTGGAGCAATTGGTGGAGCTCTTTGCGCTGTGTTTATTCCGATTAGGGGGGAAGAAGGAATTTTCTCCTCAGGAAAGCGCCATCTAGCCTTAGTAACCTATGTGATTCTGGTTATTGGGATGGTTGCCATCAGAATCCTGTAAGGAGAACGGGACAATCTAAAGAAAAAGCTAATCGGTTAGTTTCTTTACTATAATTTGACGAAAACAAAACCTCTTAGAAAGGTCTAAAGGTGAGACCATTTCTAAGAGGTTTTTAGATACAGTAAATGTAACTTTATGAAAAATGAAATTGAGACGAGGCGACTCAGATAGAACGGATGACTATCAAATCACGTTTAAGCATGTCTAGGTTTTTTTCAAAGCTATAAGTCGTCTTAATCTTCAGCTAGATGATCACCTGAGCTGTTTTCTAAGGCCTTCCCTAGCTGAATAATGTAATCACGGAGGTCATCTTTGACTTGGGGATGGTTAAGTCCATATTCGATGGAGGTTTTCATGTAACCATATTTGTCACCAACGTCATAGCGATTTCCTTTGAACTCACGGGCAAACACACGTTGTGTCTTGTTAAGGGTGTCAATGGCATCTGTTAATTGGATTTCATTGCCAGCTCCGGGTTCTTGAGTTTCTAAAATAGTAAAAATTTCAGGGGTTAAGAGGTAACGGCCAATGATAGCCAAATCAGAAGGTGCCTTTTCTGGAGCGGGTTTTTCGACAAATGTTTCCACAGAATAAAGGCCGTTATGCCCTTCACCGATTGGAGCGATGACACCGTAGGCAGATACTTCCTCATGAGGAACTTCCATGACAGCAATGGTTGAAGCATGAGTGGCCTCAAAATCTTCGATCAACTGCTTGGTTAAGAGTTCCCCTTCACCATTGATATTCATTAAATCATCACCTAGCATGACGACAAAGGGCTCATTCCCAACAAAGGCTTTAGCCTGAAGCACTGCATCTCCTAATCCACGCGGATGGCTTTGCCGGATAAAGTGGAGATTAATGGCAGTGGTCTCATCAACGAGTTTGAGCAGTTCCGTTTTCCCCTTTTGTTCCAAATTGTATTCTAATTCAAAATTGGAGTCAAAATGGTCCTCGATAGAGCGTTTGGATTTACCAGTGACAACTAAAATATCTTCAATTCCAGATTTCAGGGCTTCTTCGACGATAAATTGAATCGTTGGTTTATCAACGATAGGCAACATTTCCTTAGCCAGTGCCTTAGTGGCAGGAAGGAAACGGGTTCCTAGGCCAGCTGCAGGAATAACGGCTTTTCTAACTTTCTTTTCCATATCTATCTAATCCTTTTCCCATTCATTCTCGTGACGAAGCTCTCCAGTCATGGTAGAGAGAATGGCTTCTTTGGTGTCTTTGCCTTCATAAATGACGCTGTAGATAGCTTGAGTGATCGGCATGTAGACGTCTAATTCCTGGGCTAGTTCGTAGGCAACCTTGGTTGTTGAAATCCCTTCAATGACCATGCCCATATTCGCTTCGATATCTTCTAACTTTTCACCGCGTCCAAGCGCATCACCAGCCCGCCAGTTACGGGAGTGAACCGATGTTCCTGTTACAATCAGGTCACCGACTCCTGACAGGCCACTGTAGGTTAAGGGATTTGCGCCCATCTTAACACCCAACCGAGTAATTTCTGCTAACCCACGGGCAATGATAGCAGCCTTAGCGTTATCGCCATAGCCCATGCCATGAAGGGCACCAGCTCCAACCGCAATAATGTTTTTAAGGGCACCAGCTGTCTCCACTCCAATTACATCCGTATTGGTATAAAGACGGAAGTAGCGGTTACTGAAAAGCCCTTGAACGTATTTAGCGGCAGCTTCGTCTTTAGAAGCGGCAGTGATGAGGGTCAAATCTCGAACAATCGTTTCCTCTGCGTGACTAGGTCCAGAAACAACGACAATCTCACTTCTGAGGTTTTCTGGGATTTCCTCTTCAAGAATGGTCGAGAGGCGTTCATGTGTGCCAGGCTCTAGTCCTTTTGAAGCATGCATGACAATGACCTTGTGTTTCAGGGTTTGAGCGACCTGTTTTGCCACTAAGCGTGTTACCTTAGTTGGGACAACAAAGAGGACCGCATCAACACCATCGAGGGCTTCTTCTAAATCAGTTGTGGCCTTGATCGCATCATCTAAAACAATATCCTTGAAATAACGGGTATTGGTATGGCGATGGTTGATTTCCTCGATCTGCTCAGGAATATTTCCCCAAAGACAGACCTCGTGACCATTATCATTGAGGACCTGCGAAAGGGCCGTTCCCCAAGAACCTGGGCCCAAAATGGCAATCCTTTGTTTTTCCATGTTAACTCCTTAAAAGCTATTTTTTCTATTATATCATAAGCCCTCTTTTTTTCCTTTTTTGGACCTATCGTATTCTTTTTTGCATTGTGTGATTTTTCTAAAAAAGACAAATAAAGTGGTGTTGTCTCTTGACAGTGGTTCTCATAAGAACTAAAATAGATAGTAAGTGTAAACGTATAGAATTTGTGGAGAGGTAAAATCATGGACAATCCTTTGTCAGATATGCGAGCCATTTTAACACAGTTAGAAAGTATTTGTGAGGAACTGGCTATAAAAAAAGATGTACAACACCTGTCAGGACCTCAAGGTCGGGTCTTAATTTATCTGAGTCATCACAAGGAGGAAGCTATTTTTGTCAAAGATATAGAGCAAGAACTAAAGATTTCCAAATCAGTTGCCAGCAATTTGGTTAAGCGCATGGTGAAGAATGACTTTATCACCATTATTCCTTCTGAAGTTGATAAACGGTGTAAACAAGTTGTTTTAACGACTAAAGGAACTGCTAAAATCCAGCTGTTAAAAGAATTTCATGAAGAAGTTGTTGAGCAACTTTTTCAAGGGATTTCTTGGGATGATATGAAGCTGGTCCATCAGGTAGTCAAACGCCTACAAGAAAATATTACAAACTATACAGGAGGGGAACATGCTTAAACAAGCGATTTTACGCTATAAATGGTATGCCTTAGGATCGATTCTAATGGTATCTACCGTTGTGATTAGTAGCCTATTGCAACCGAGTTATCTGCAAGAAGTCCTACAAGCTGTCATGACGAATGACAAGGAGGCCATTTCAGATGTAGGTGTCTGGCTCTTAGTGATAGCAACAGTGGGGATGATAGCAGGTGCGATTAACACTGCTCTGGCCTCAAAGATTGCTCAAGGAGTATCGGCAGATATTCGGGAAAAAACATTTCGAAAGATTCAAAGTTTTTCCTATGCCAATATTGAACAATTTAATGCTGGAAATCTCGTGGTTAGAATGACCAATGATATCACTCAAATTCAAAACTTAGTGATGATGAGTTTCACAGTCTTGATGCGCGTGCCGCTTCTTTTTATCGGAGCTTTTTTCATGGCCATTAAAACCCTCCCACAACTCTGGTGGATTATTATTGCCATGGTCATTGTTGTCGCTAGTATCATGGCGGTTGTCATGAGTAAAATGGGACCTCGTTTTGGCAAGTTTCAGATCTTGATGGATAAGATTAATGGGATTGCTAAGGAAAATTTACGAGGTGTTCGTGTGGTCAAATCCTTTGTTCAGGAGAAGAACCAATACCTTAAATTTAAGGAAGCATCCAATGACTTCTTAAACCTCAACCTCTTTGTTGGTTATGGGTTTTCAATTATGCAACCTGTCTTGATGTTTATCTCTTTTATGGCGGTGTTTGCTTCGATTTATCTAGCTTCAACCATGGTGAAAACCAATCCAGAAGTCGTCGGTGGCATTGCTTCTTTCATGAGTTATCTCATGCAGATTATGTTTTCCATCATCATGGTCAGTTTCATGGCCATGCAGGCAACTCGTGCAGCTGTTTCTTTGAAACGGATTCAGGAAATTCTGGACACAGAGCCTGCAATGGTTTTTGCTGATGTGCCGGATGAGGAACTTTCAGCCAGCATCGTTTTTGACAAGGTCAGCTTCACTTATCCTAATGATACTGAACCGACGCTCAAGGAGATTTCCTTTGCAGTTGCTCCAGGACAAATGGTCGGTGTGGTAGGAGCAACTGGTTCAGGGAAGTCAACCTTGGCTCAGTTGATTCCAAGGCTCTTTGATCCTCAAGAAGGGACCATTTCAATTGGTGGACGTGACTTAAAAACAATCAATCAAAAAACATTACGTCGGACAGTGTCCATCGTGCTCCAAAAGGCTATTCTCTTTTCCGGAACCATTGCAGACAATCTGCGCCAAGGGCAGTCGGATGCTAGTCTGGAAACCTTAGAGCGCGCAGCAGGTATTGCCCAAGCCAAGGAATTTATTGACCGTATGGAGAAAACCTATGAGAGTGAAGTCGAAGAGCGGGGGAATAACTTCTCTGGTGGTCAGAAACAACGGATGTCTATTGCGCGCGGGGTGATTGGCAACCCCAAAGTCTTGGTTTTGGATGACTCAACGTCAGCCCTCGATGCCAAATCTGAAAAGTTAGTGCAAGAAGCTCTTAACCATGACCTGAAAGGGACGACAACAGTTATTATTGCTCAAAAAATTTCATCTGTTGTCAAGGCTGATAAGATTTTAGTGTTGGACCAAGGGCGTTTAATTGGTGAAGGAACCCATGAGGAACTGGTCGCCAATAATGCGGTTTACCGCGAAATTTATGAAACCCAAAAAGGGAAGGAGGATTAGGATGAAGACAGCACGTTTCTTTTGGTTTTATTTTAAACGGTACAAGTTATCCTTTGTTGTTATCTTTATTGCCGTTGTAGCAGCGACCTATCTTCAAGTTAAGACGCCAGTCCTAATCGGTCAGTCCCTGACAGAAATGGGGAAGGTGGGCCAACAAATCATGATGGCCATGCAAGCAGGAGATAACAATCCCAAGCCAGATTTGTCTGCGTTTAACGCTGTCATGTTCAAGCTCTTTATGGCCTATCTTTGTACAGTCGTGTCCAATCTGATTTACAGTTTACTCTTTACACGAATCGTTGGGCACTCAACAAACCGGATGCGTAAAGGCCTCTTTGGAAAGCTTGAGCGGTTAACAGTTAGCTTTTTTGATCGTCACAAAGACGGGGATATTCTCTCTCGCTTTACCAGTGACCTGGATAATATTCAAAATGCTTTTAACCAATCCTTGACCCAGGTGGTTTCTAATATAGCCCTTTATATCGGGATGATTTGGATGATGTTTCGTCAGGATACCCGTCTTGCTTGGTTGACTATAGCTTCGACACCAGTTGCCCTAATCTTTTTGGTGGTGATCGTGCGCTTGGCGCGTAAATACAGCAACCTCCAACAGGCCGCTGTCGGCCGCTTGAACGCCTATATGGATGAAAAAATATCTGGTCAAAAGGCCATCATTGTCCAAGGGATTCAAGAAGAAACAATCGATGGCTTCTTATCTCTTAATGAGGAAGTCCGGATTGCGACTTTTAAGGGACGACTCTTTGGGGGCCTCCTTTTTCCAGTCATGAATGGGATGAGCTTGCTCAACACCGCTATTGTGATTTTTATTGGCTCCACTATTCTTCTCAATGATACGACCATGCCGACAGCGGTAGCTCTGGGTCTCGTTGTAACCTTTGTGCAGTATTCTCAGCAGTATTACCAACCCTTGATGAACATAGCCTCCAGCTGGGCAGAGTTGCAATTAGCCTTTACTGGTGCTCATCGGATTCAAGAAATGTTTGATGAACCCGAAGAGGTACGGCCTGCCAATGCAACACTCTTTACCGAACTAAAAGAAGGTGTTGACATCAAGAATATCGACTTTGGCTATTTGCCTGGTCAGAAGGTTTTAGATAATGTCAGCATTTCAGCCCCTAAAGGCAAAATGATTGCTGTAGTTGGCCCAACGGGCTCAGGGAAAACCACCATCATGAACCTGATTAATCGCTTTTACGATGTGGATGCAGGGTCTATTACCTTTGATGGGAGAGATATCCGAGAGTATGATTTAGATAGTTTGCGCCAAGGAGTCGGAATTGTTTTGCAGGAATCGGTTCTCTTTTCAGGAACTATTGCGGAAAATATTCGTTTTGGCCTTGAAAATGTCGATCAGCACATGATTGAAACTGCAGCGCGTGCCACTCATATTCATGACTTTATCATGAGTTTACCAGAAGGCTATGAGACTTACGTAACGGATGATGAGAATGTCTTTTCAACAGGACAAAAACAACTTATCTCAATCGCTAGAACGCTTTTAACAGACCCTCAAGTCCTCATTCTGGATGAAGCGACGTCAAACGTGGATACAGTCACTGAGAGCAAGATTCAAAAAGCCATGGAAGCTATCGTAGCGGGTCGCACCAGCTTTGTTATTGCTCACCGCCTCAAAACGATTTTGAATGCGGACGAAATCATTGTCCTCAAAGATGGGAAGGTCTTGGAGAAGGGAGATCATCATGAGCTCCTCAGACAAAATGGCTTTTATGCCGAACTCTACCACAACCAATTTGTCTTTGAATAAGAAAGTTTTAAAAAAAGTCACATTATGATTCTTACCTGAAATTGCTCATGGTAGGAAATGATAATGTGATTTTTTGTTAAGATATTAGGCTTTGAATTTTAAAAATGGTATTTTTAAAAATTGAGTTACTACGGCAGAAATACCCCCATATAGAGTCGCTTCTTCATCTAAAGAGCTGGCAGAAAGAGTAACGTTTCTAGCAAAGACACTATTTAGCTGTTTTTTTATCTCTCCAATATATTTAGGATTCTTATTATATAGAGAGCTATTGATGATGATAATTTCAGGATCATAGAGCATAACAAGTGAATTGATACCGATTGCTAACTCAGCTATTTTTTCGTCCAAAAGTTCCTCTGTAAAAGAGTCTTTTTCTTGCAAAGCTTTAGTGATAGTATCAGAGTTAACAGATGTGACAGAATAATGCTCACTATATTTTTCATAAATCGCTTTATTAGAAGCATATTTTTCGAGACATCCGCGATTGCCACAAGCACAAGCTAATCCATTTTTATAGAGAATAGTATGACCTATCTCGCCAGAATGACCATGAGCACCAGTTTGTAATTTATTATCTTGGATAATACCTACACCAATGCCACTATGGATACTAACACTAATGAGATTTTTTTGGTCAAAAGCAAATGTGTACTCCCCTAATGCAGTCAGATTGGCTTCGTTTTCGATAAGTATCGGAAACGAGAAGGCTCTAGTCAAGGCATCATGTATGCTCGTTCCAGTAACATCATAGAAAGGAGAAAAGCGAATATTATTATCAACAACAATTCCGTGGATGGCGACACTCATCCCAACGATACCATGTGGTGTATGGGGCAAATCCCGTTGAATACTTTTGGCACTTTCTATAATTTCATCCAGCAAGTTTTCGGAAGAAATGGATAATCGCTTTTTTTGTGAGTAAATAGACGTTCCATCCAGATAAGATAACATGGAACTAATGTAATTATATCCAATATCAATAGCTATGGCTAATCCGGCTTGAGCATTAAAGGTCAGAAAAATAGGCTTACGACCACCAGTGGCTCCTGAGGGTCCAATACCAGATTCAATCACCAATTCTTGATCCATAAGACTTGTGGTGATGGATGAAACGGTGGCCTTGTTGAGGTGTGAACATGTCGAAATGTCTGCTCGTGAAATAGGTTGGTTTTCAATAATGGTTTTTAAAACAAGGGATTCATTTTGTTCTCGAATCAGGTATTTATCTGTTATCATTTGTGCCTCCCAACATATCTTAGTTCTAGTTTACCTTAAATTTACAAAAAATCAAAAATTTATTCGTGAAAACGCTTGACAAAATATTAAGATAGATTTATACTATCTATGTAAGTTAGTTTAACACACTAACAAACTAAAATCAATTATTTTAAAGGAGAAAACCATGACTTACTTTCCAAATGTCACTAAAATCAAATTTGAAGGAAAAGATACGACGAATGACTTTGCCTTCCGTCACTATAATCCTGAAGAAGTCGTTGAAGGCAAAACGATGCGGGAGCACTTTCGCTTTGCGCTTGCTTATTGGCACACCATGACCCAAGACGGCTCAGATCCATTTGGAGCTCCAGTTAACCAGCGGTCTTGGTTTGGTGAAACAGAGATGGAAACGGCACATAACCGCGTCGATGCTTTCTTTGAAATCCTTGAAAAATTAGATGTGGATTATTTCTGTTTCCATGATGTGGACATCGCTCCAGCTGGAGAGTCATTAGAAGAATTCTTTGCTAACTTAGATGAAATCACAGACCATATTAAAGAAAAAATGGATGAAACAGGTAAAAAACTCCTTTGGAACACAGCTAATATGTTCTCTCATCCTCGATTTAACAATGGTGCCGCGTCATCCAATAATGCTGAGGTTTTCGCTTATGCAGCAGCTCAGGTTAAAAAAGGCTTGGATCTTTCTAAAAAACTTGGTGGTGAAAACTATGTTTTTTGGGGAGGACGTGAAGGTTATGAAACATTGCTCAATACGGATATGAAATTTGAGCAAGATAACATCGCTCGTCTCTTTAAAATGGCTATTGCTTACGGTGAAAAAATTGGCCACAAACCTCAATTTCTAATTGAACCAAAACCAAAAGAACCTTCAAAACACCAATATGATTTTGATGCAGCAACCACAATGTCCTTCATTTTGAAACACGGTCTTGAAGGGGACTTCAAGTTGAACTTGGAAGCAAACCACGCAACTCTTGCGGGCCATACCTTTGAACATGAATTGAACGTTGCCCGTAATTTTGATTCTCTCGGATCTATTGATGCCAACCAAGGGGATATGTTGTTAGGCTGGGATACGGATGAGTTTCCTACAAACATCTATGACACAACCTTTACTATGCTTGAAATCTTAGCTAATGATGGTTTGGCACCAGGTGGTATTAACTTTGATGCCAAGGTTCGCCGTTCATCATTCGCAATGGAGGACCTCTTGCTTGCTCATATTGCCGGTATGGATACTTTTGCGCGTGGCCTTAAAGCGGCGGCTAAATTAAGAGAGGACCGATTCTTTGAAGATCTTAAAGAAAAACGCTATGCAAGCTACAAAGAAGGCATCGGTGCAAATATTATCGCAGATAAAGAGGACTTTGAAAGTTTGACAGAGTATGCGCTTAAAAATGATAATCCACAATTGGAATCAAGTCATATCGAATTAGTCAAATCAAAATTGAATGATTACCTCGTTTAATCACAAACAAAGACGTGTAGAGGTGCTGCACGTCTTTAGTTATGGAGGAAAGAAATGGCATATGTATTAGGAATTGATTTGGGGACGAGTTCTCTTAAAGGTTTGTTAGTGGACCAAGCAGGCCAAGTGGTTGCCCAAGCTTCAGCAGATTACGGTTTAATCCACGAAAAGCCGGGCTATAGCGAACAGGACCCTCAGGAATGGTTGAATGCCTGTGATAAGGTGTTCAATGCACTAAGGAAGGACGTCTCTGATTTTACCAAAGAACTAGAAGGCATCAGCTTTTCAGGACAGATGCATAGTTTAGTCTTATTAGATGAGAACAGTCATGTTTTACGACCAGCAATTTTGTGGAATGATACACGGACAACTGCCCAGTGTCGTCGTATTGAAGAGGTTCTTGGAGATAAACTGTTAGGCATTACACGCAATTTAGCTTTAGAAGGATTTACCTTACCGAAAATTTTGTGGGTCCAAGAGCATGAGCCTGATATTTGGCGTGACGTTCGTCAACTCATGATGCCAAAGGATTATCTGGGGTACTATTTAACAGGAAATTACTTTACAGATTTTTCGGATGCGGCTGGGACCTTATTGTTGGATATTGAAAAAGGGGACTGGTCTGTCGAAATTGCAGAAGCATTTGATATTCCATTAGCCTATTTGCCAGGAGTTGTGGCTTCATCTGATTGTATAGGGACACTGCGTAAAGACATCGCTAACCAGTATGGTTTTGAAAAAACGGTTACAGTTTTTGCTGGTGGTGCCGATAATGCCTGTGCTGCAGTTGGAGCTGGGATTTTAAGTCACGATATTGGCATGGCAAGTATTGGAACTTCTGGTGTCTTCTTGTCTTATGAAGGTCAGGAAACGCCAGATTATCAAGGCAAGCTCCACTTCTTTAACCATGCTCTTGCAGGGGATTACTATTCGATGGGAGTTACCCTAGCAGCTGGTCATAGTTTAAACTGGTTCCGAGATACCTTTGCTAAAGAAATGTCCTTTAATGACTTATTAGCTCCTATTTCAGAAATTGCTCCGGGGAGTGATGGTTTGCTCTTTACCCCTTACATCGTGGGAGAACGCACCCCACACGTTGATAGTCAAATTCGCGGGAGCTTTATCGGCATTGATACCAATCATACCTTAGCACATTTTACGAGAGCAGTACTAGAGGGGATCACTTTTTCCTTAAAAGATTCCCAACAGTTAATGACTGACGTTGCTGGGAAGTCCTTTAAGCGGATTGTCTCTGTTGGTGGTGGTGCCAAAAATAAAGACTGGCTCCAAATGCAAGCGGACATCTTTAATGTTGAGATTGTCTCTCTTACGGCAGAACAGGGGCCAGGGTTAGGTGCAGCCATGTTAGCTGCTTTAGGATCAGGTTGGTTTAAGACCATTCAAGAATGTGCGGACACCTTTGTTGCATATACAGATGTTGTATTTCCCGTCGATGAAAATGTCTCTATTTACCAACAAGCTTATGACCAATTCCGAAGTATTTATCCAAATGTAAAGCGGATAACTGCTTCAGCTAAGATTGCGAAATAGAGCTAAATCATATCAAGTCTATTGAAGTTTCCAACCACCTTCGGGTGGTTTTTGCATGCTTTGATTAAGGCTTCTTGTCCCAAGGACTATGGTATAATGAAGGTATGATTAGTAAAGAACAACTCTTAGCCCAGCGATTTTGGAACCAGGGCCTTATTGAACCTTATAGGGATATCAACCAACTTCTCAGGGATTCCTTGGGTATTCAGTCCCAATATGTGAATCATGGTCTCTTTAATATTTTGACACGGTTGGCAGTTGAAAAGCCGGTAGTAGAGACTATGGACGATGCTATTTTAGCGTGGGGACAACGGCAGACCTACCATTTTTATGACCACGATGCTTGGTTTACCATGACAGCTTATCTTGCGGACACTCCTCGGTGGCCGGATGCTTACTTTGCTGAGAAAGGAATTGATGGAGAAAAGGAAAGTCAGCGGTTATGCCAGCTGATTGCTGAAAATCCTTCACGTAAGCAACTCCCAGATTCTTATGGGGATGCTTGGTCAGACTTATTTCGTTGGTCTGCTCTTTTTATCTACAATTCCAAACGAGGGCGTCTCTACCAGAGGTGGTTGACAGATGACCGTCTCGTGATTTGGGAGGACAATGGTCTTCCTACCTCCCAATTGGTTTCTAGAGAGCTGGTAACGGCTTATTTTTCCTTCTATGGTCCTGCGACTTTGGCAGATGCTGCTCATTTCTTTGGGGTTAAACAGTCTAAAATTGCTGAAACTGATTTATCTCACCTGAACCGGCTAACTTTTGAAGGACGGTGCTACTATTTTAAAACATGGAAAGAAGATGTTACCATTCCTGACGTTTTGGCCTTAGGAAAATTTGACCCCCTCTTAGTTTCCTATAAACATAAGGATTTGTTGATTGACCCCGTAGATTACTCGAGTATCTGGAAAAAGGCTGGGCAGATTTCAGCACTGATTCTCATCAAAGGCCGCCTTAGAGCGACATGGACGTTTCAAATGAGAGGAAACACTATTGCCTTTAAGGTCCAAGGCAAGCAAAAGATATCCCAGAAGCATCAAGCGACCATTAGGCGACGGTTTCGGGATTATGCCAAATGGATGGAAAAATCTATCTCATCAATCACATTTAGCTTCGATGATTAGCCGATATTTCCGAATAATATAGTATAATAGAACAAGAAAAAATCAAGGAGAGCCATCATGAAAATCAGAGGATTTGAACTCGTATCGACCTATACCGACGAAAACCTATTGCCAAAACGGGAAACTGCCCATGCGGCAGGTTACGATTTGAGCGCTGCAGAGACTACTGTTTTAGCGCCTGGAGAAATCAAGCTTGTACCAACAGGGGTCAAAGCCTACATGCAAGACCGCGAGGTGCTCTACCTTTTTGATCGCTCGTCCAACCCTCGTAAAAAAGGTTTGGTCCTGATTAACTCAGTAGGCGTCATTGACGGGGATTACTACAATAATCCCAACAATGAAGGCCATATCTTTGCCCAGATGAAAAACATTTCGGACGAGACCGTGACAGTTGAAGCAGGCGAGCGCATTGTCCAAGGCGTCTTTATGCCCTTTTTAGTGGTCGATGGCGATGATGCGACTGGTGAGCGGACCGGTGGCTTTGGTAGCACTGGGGATTAACACTCTCATGGAGATTTTATTTATCCGCCACAGCGAGCCAGATTACAGCATGTTGGACAAGGCGACTCATCCGGAAGCCTACACTGGTTTTGGACGGGATTTAGTCCCTTTAACGGCAAGAGGCCGCACCTTGGCACAGCAGGCGGCCCAAAGCCCCTTGCTAGATGATGTCGATACCGTGATTTCGTCTTCCATTACGCGGGCTCTTCAGACAGCGACCTATCTGATTTGCAATCGACAGCTGGACCTCTTGGTAGAGCCCTTCTTTCATGAATGGCGCCCAGACCTAGATGGACTCAATTACACGGAAGTTGAGCTAGGATTAGCCTATCGGCTGTTTATGGAAAATGACGGCGCTTTGGTCGAAAATAGCCCTGTCCGATACGAAACAGGTCAGGCAATCAAGACCCGTACTCTAAAGGCTCTGCAAAAATACAAGGCCTATGACAAGGTCGCCATCGTGGCCCACGGCATGTTGATTCGCCAGTTTGTCCCAATGGAAACCATCGATTATTGCCAAATGATTCCCTATAGCATTGACCTAGAAACCATAGAAATCGAGGACGAGAGCTATCGCTAAGAAAAAAACAACCTTTGTCTGCCAAAATTGCGACTACCATTCGCCCAAATATTTGGGACGCTGTCCCAACTGTGGGGCCTGGTCTTCCTTTGTCGAAGAAGTCGAAGTGGCAGAAATCAAAAATGCCCGCGTCAGCCTAACAGGCGAGCAGGCCAAACCCGTCAAACTCAACGAAGTCCAATCCAGCTCTGTGGCAAGAACCCAGACCGATATGGACGAGTTCAACCGTGTGCTTGGTGGAGGTGTGGTGCCAGGTAGCCTGATCCTCATCGGGGGAGACCCAGGGATTGGGAAATCGACCTTGCTCCTTCAGGTGTCGACCCAACTGGCCAATATCGGTACGGTCCTTTATGTCAGCGGGGAGGAATCTGCCGAGCAAATCAAGCTACGGGCAGAACGCCTGGGTGACATCAACAATGAATTTTACCTCTTTGCCGAGACCAACATGCAGCGGATTCGGGCAGAGATTGAAAAATTACAGCCGGATTTCCTGATTGTCGACTCCATTCAGACCGTTATGTCGCCAGATATCACCAGTGTTCAAGGCTCTGTCAGCCAGGTCCGCGAGGTGACGGGCGAGCTCATGCAGCTAGCTAAGACCAACAACATGGCTACCTTTATCGTTGGCCATGTGACCAAGGAAGGTACCCTGGCTGGCCCTCGCATGCTGGAACACATGGTGGACACGGTGCTCTACTTTGAGGGAGAGCGCCAGCATACTTTCCGTATCTTGCGGGCGGTCAAGAACCGCTTTGGCTCGACCAATGAAATCGGGATTTTTGAAATGCAGTCCCAAGGACTAGTCGAAGTACTCAACCCGAGTCAAGTCTTCTTGGAGGGGCGTTTAGACGGGGCGACAGGCTCTGCCATCGTGGTGACCATGGAAGGGACCAGGCCGATTCTGGCGGAAGTCCAGGCTTTAGTGACACCGACCGTCTTTGGCAATGCCAAACGGACCACAACCGGTCTTGATTTTAACCGGGCCAGCCTGATTATGGCGGTCTTGGAAAAACGGGCGGGCCTACTCCTGCAGAATCAAGACGCCTACCTCAAGTCAGCTGGCGGGGTCAAGCTGGATGAGCCCGCCATTGACTTGGCTGTTGCGGTAGCCATTGCGTCCAGCTACAAGGACAAGCCGACTAATCCGCAAGATTGTTTTGTCGGTGAAATCGGCCTGACCGGTGAAATCCGCCGGGTCAACCGCATCGAGCAACGGATTAACGAAGCCGCAAAACTGGGCTTTACTAAGATCTATGCCCCGAAAAACTCTCTGACAGGCCTCAAAGTTCCAAAAGGGATTGAAGTAGTCGGGGTCATGACCCTGGGAGAAGTCCTGAAAAAAGTATTTGGGTAAACTAAAACGCTAGCTTATAGACTAGCGTTTTTTGATATCCCCAAACAACCACTTAGTTCTGTTTTTCAACCACTTACTGAAAAGGCCTTGTATCTTTGGAAAAGTCTGATACAATAAATAACAAAGAAAGGAGGCGCTGATGAAGGTTAAGATTGAACTAGACAGTCAATGCGATGAGATCGAAATTGTGATACGAACACCAGAGCTATCTGATCAGGTAGAAGACATTCAACGGGCACTTTCGCAACTTACTAAGCCTCCTTTGGTCTTCTACAAAGGAACGAGTAAGTTTTTCTTAAATGTCGCAGAGATACTTTTTTTCGAAACGGAAGGATCTAAGATTTTTGCCCATAGTCGAGACAATGCCTATGAGGTCAGGCTCAAGCTCTATGAATTGGAAGACTATTTGCCTGGCTATTTTAGCCGCGTGGCCAAATCAACCATAGTCAATGTGAAAAGTATTTATTCGCTGGATCGATCATTTTCAGGCACCAGCACCATCCGTTTTTACAAAACCCACAAGCAGGTACATGTGTCACGGCACTATTACCAACTCTTAAAAGAAACATTACGCGAATTGAGGTAAGATTGATGAAACAAAAACTATTAGGCATTGGATTGATTGTTCTAGCGATTGTCCTTGTGTTCAAGGATGCGCTCACTATTCCCCAATTGGATATACCCATGTGGAAGCTGGTGATTGTTACCTTTCTAGGTATTGATGCCCTGCAAAACGTGTTTCGCAAGGATTTTAAATCTTTTTTCATAGGTAGTTTTATTATCTTTCTTATTTTAAATGGGCATTATACTTGGCTTAAGGTTGGCACAGGTTTGTTGCTCATTGCCGGGCTTATGGCATACTTGGGGTTAAGGATACTGGTCAATCGCCAATCGTCATCTTTTAAAATCATTAATGGAGACATTATTGACCATGCAAAGGGGTCGCACTGGGAAAAAGGCAACTCGCATGGTGACAAAGACACTGTGTTTAGTTCAGCGATACGCTATATCCATGATACAGACTTTGTGTCCATAAAAGGCGACGTGGTCTTCTCCAGTGCAACCCTCTTTTTTGATCAGGCGACAATGAAAGGGGATCAAGCCATCTATGCAGGGGATACGGTTTTCTCCAGTGTAAAACTCTACGTCCCATCGACTTGGCGCGTTGTTTTAACGGGAGATAGGGTCTTTAGCACGGTCAACAATCAACCGAGTGATATTCAGCCTGAAAAAAACTTACAAGTGACTGGTGATTTGGTCTTTAGCAGTCTGGAAATTATTTATGTGTAACCAAAAATCCTCTGAAGATTTTCAGAGGATTTTTACGATTAGTCGACGTAGACGTCAGATTTTTTATTGAGCCAAGAGTAGGTCAGACCGATTAGGAGACCGCCTCCAACATAGTTCCCTAAGGCTGCAAAGAAGAAGTTGGATAAGACACTTAGGATTGTCATGTTTTCAACAGGCCCACCGTTAGCAAAAAAGGCTAGTGGGAAGGAGACGAAGTTAGCGATAACGTGTTCGAATCCGAGAAAGGCGAAAATATAGATGATAAAAATCATGGCCCATACTTTGGCTGAATCATCTTTCATACGTAAAGTGACAAAGACGGCGGTGTTAACAACAATGTTGGCAAAAATCCCTTCGATAAATTGAGTCATTGGTGACTTAGCTAACTTGAGAGAAACAGCTTCAAAGAGATAGTTGTCAGGCTCCAGATGGCTAAAGGGAGTTGTCAAAGAGAGTAAGTAAGAGAAGATAATGGCGCCGATAAAGTTAAAGAGGATACAGGTTCCTAGAATTTTAAGGGCTGTCATGACGCGTAGCTTCTTACTGTACACGGCACTGGTCATGTACATCATGTTAGAGGTTCCAAGTTCAGCGTTCATATAGACAATCATGACCAAGGACCAACTAAACATAAAGGCATAAAAGAATTTTCCGGAATGAGGAACAATACTGTCAGCGTGACTTGAAATGTAAAAAGCAATCCCGCTTCCTAATGTTAAGAAAAGTGTCGCTAGCATTGAGCGGACAGCATATTTAGCAAAACTGTGTCGCGATAGGTCTTCTTTTTTTTCAATGGATTTCGCGAGATTGCTAATCAATTCAGAGTTGGTGGTTGAATGGGAATGAGCGTGTATGCTTGGCATGATTTTCTCCTTGTTTAGAATACATAGATGATTATAGCACAATCTGATAAAAATGCTAGGGAAATCTGAAAGAATACGCTTCCTTCTAGTGTTCTATATAGATAAGAGATTGTTCTAACCACTGTATTTGCCCCTGACAGCGGGCAATAGCTCTGGTTAAAATTAAATAATGCCCGTAGTTTTCTTGAATTTTTTCTCGGTCATCAAAGAGCAGACTTTTGCGGGCCAAAAAGCCAGCTAATTGTTCTTTTAAGATGTCGATTTGGGCTTCAATAAGGAGTGGGATCCTAGGATCACGACTGTCTTTGATAAAGAACATTTTCAGAGAGAAGAGATCCTTTTGTTGGGGGGTGTCATTGGGTTCACTGATCCACTGATTTAAGTGATCTTGGCCTAGAGACGTGATTTTGTAGTAGCGCTCTTTGGCATTGGTAGGACGATCGTGGACAGTAACCCACTGTTCTTTGACCATTCGCTTAAGCTCCGGGTAGACTTGACTGTGAGCAGCTTTCCAAAAATTGCCGATTTCTGTTTCAAATAACTCAGTGATTTGTCGGCCTGTCAGGTTATCTTCATTGGCCAACATTCCCAAAATAATATAGGGTAGCACACGCTGTTGTGACATGAGAACGTCTCCTTTCAAGTTATTATATCATATTCTACTAAAAGCATGCAAAGACTATCAAAAATATTTCTAACTTTTGATAAACATGGTAAAATAGAATCATGAATAACATAGTAATAGCTTTTTTAATGACCTTAATAGCTGGACTTAGTACGGGAATAGGAAGTTTGATTGCCTTTGTGGCTAAGGCGACGAATACAAGGTTCTTAGCGGTTAGTCTTGGTTTTTCAGCAGGCGTCATGATTTATGTGTCCTTTATGGAAATTTTACCTAAAGGATTGGAGTTTTTAGGAGAGGAACTGGGAGAACGCTCTGGTACTTGGGTGACCGTTCTGGCTTTTTTTGGTGGAATAGGTTTGATTGCGATTATCGATCGTTTGATTCCGTCAACCGAAAACCCGCATGAAGTCAGACGGGTTGAAGCAGAGGCGGCACCGGTTGCTAAAAAAGGAGATTTGATGCGTATGGGGTTGATGACAGCCTTAGCCTTAGCCCTCCATAATTTTCCAGAGGGTTTAGCCACCTTTGTGTCAGCTCTGCAATCTCCGGAGGTTGCTATCCCAATCGTCGTTGCCATTGCGATTCACAATATCCCAGAGGGAATCGCTGTTTCTGTCCCTATATATCAGGCCACTGGATCTCGAAAAAAAGCATTTGCCTATTCCTTTTTATCTGGTTTAGCAGAGCCGGTAGGTGCTTTGGTCGGTTGGTTAATTCTGATGCCCTTTATGACTCCAGTTGTTTATGGTGTTGTATTTGCGGGAATTGCTGGGATTATGGTTTTCATTTCGCTCGACGAGCTCTTACCGGCAGCTGAAAAGTACGGTGAGCACCATTTGGCTATCTATGGCCTCATTGCTGGTATGGGAGTGATGGCGATTAGCTTGTTGCTCTTTGTCTAAATCTAAAAGAACCACAAAACCCTCGGAAGTAGTTCCGAGGGTTTTGTGGTTAATAGGTAGCTGAAACAAATCAGCTCTTGTATTAGGGAGAATATGAAAAATTTTAGGATACATAAAGTATAACGGAGCTTGCTTAAAGTTTCCTTAAAAAAGTTAAGAAAAGTTGAGATTAAGAAAATTCGATTGTTTTGGGAGTGTACCCGAGAATGTCATCAACTTCTGCCAAGGTTTCTGCTTTGGCTATTTTACCGCGGAGCTTGGCGGCGCCAGATGTGCCACGAAGATAATGAGGGGCAAGGCCACGGAATTCCCGCACCGCTACATGTTCGCCCTTGAGGGCGATAAGACGGTTTAAATGCTCATAAGCAATCTTCATCTTATCTTCAAAGGCCAAATCAGGTAACTCTTCCCCAGTTTCTAGGTAATGGTTAATCTGCGTAAAGATATAAGGATTAGCCATGGCAGTCCGTCCAATCATCACCGCATCTGTACCGAGTTCTTCGATCATGGAACGGGCATCTTGGACGGTTTTGATATCACCGTTTCCGATGAAAGGAATCTTAGTGATAGCTTTGGCAACGCGAGCAATTGTTTCGTGGTCACAGTGCCCCGTATACATCTGCTCACGGGTCCGCCCGTGCATGGCAAGCGCTGAGACGCCTGCTGATTCAGCGGCTAGGGCGTTTTCGACAGCTAGGTTGCTATCTGACCAACCGGTCCGCATTTTAACGGTTAGGGGAATGTCGAGGTGAGACGTGACCGTTTTTACAATGTGGTAGATTTTATCTGGATCGCGGAGCCATTTGGCACCAGCTTCGTTTTTAACGACCTTGTTGACAGGACAACCCATATTGATATCAAGGATATTAGCGCGGGTATTTTCCTGGATGAAGACCGCTGCGCGTGCGAGCGAATCAGCGTCGCCTCCAAACAGTTGGATCGACATAGGGGCTTCGTTTTCGTCGATATGGAGCATGTGAAGAGTCTTTTCATTGTTGTAAAGAATCCCTTTTTCTGAGATCATTTCCATGACCACAAGACCAGCTCCCATCTCCTTAGCGATGGTTCGAAAGGCAGAATTAGTGACCCCAGCCATGGGAGCTAGGACAGTACGATTGGGGATTTCAACATCGCCAATCATAAAAGGCGTATTAAGGTTTTTCAAGGATGAGTCCCTCCAAATCTTCTGAATTAAACTGGTAAGCCGTCTGGCAGAATTGGCAAATGATTTCGGCACCCTGATCCTCGTCTCGCATGCTTTCAAGGTCTGCTTTAGGCAGGCTTGCCAAGGCTCCTAAGAACCGCTCGCGACTGCAATCACAACTAAAGCTGAGGGGGCTCTCTTCCAGACGCTTGTAGTCGTCTTCGCCATAAATAGCAGAGAGGAGCGCTTCGATATGGTCTTCAGAGGCCAGTAGGGTCGAGATAGCAGGCATATTTTGGAGGCGTTTTTCAAAGCGGGCAATATCAGCTTCCTTAGCATCTGGCAAGACCTGCACCAAAAAGCCGCCTGCGACCTGTACCTGATCCTCATTATCTAAAAGGACATTGAGCCCGACAGCAGACGGTGTTTGTTGGCTATCGGTTAAGAAATAAGCAAGGTCTTCCCCGATTTCCCCGGTCACGATAGGTGTCATAGAAGTGTAAGGTTGCCCTGTACCGTAGTCAACGATGACCAAAAATTGGCCTTGTCCGACGAAGGGACCAACAACAACTTCCCCCGTTGCGGTCTTTTTGATGTCTACGCCAGTGTTTTGAACATAGCCTTTAACCTTACCAGAGGTGTCTGCGACCGAGATAATAGCGCCAAGAGAACTGTTTCCAAGCACTTTGACAGTGACCTTAGTATCCCCTTTTTCATTGCCTGCTAAAATCTGGTTGGCAATCAAGGTTCGTCCGAGGGCAACAGTTGATGAACTTTGGGTTTTATGAAAAGCTTGAGCCTGCTTAACGGTTTCTGTACTATCTAGCACATAAGCGCGAAAAGCACCATTGCTAGATATGGTTTTGATGATTTTATCCATACTGATTATTGTAACACAAGATAAAAGCCAGACCAAGCAAAAGTGATTGACGGGTCTGGCTTTAAAAAGCAGTTAGTTTTTATTGGTGATGGCACTCTTACTTGGGTCTGAGTGTGCTAATCGGCTGGCTGCAGCTGCTGCAATCGCCCCAACAATATCATCTAAGAAGGTATGGCATTTGCCGCCTTCTTTGGTGTCTAGTTTCTGAATAATGCCAGGCTTGACCTTGTCAATATAGCCATAGTTGGTAAACCCAATAGAACCGTATACATTGACGATGGAGAGTGCCATGATTTCATCGATACCGTAAAGCCCTTCGTCGCTCATCAAAATGTCGCTAAGGGGTTGTGACAGTTTGCCCTCTTCAGCCAACTTGTCAATTTCGATACCAGTGATAATCGTATTGTGAACTTCTCTTTTTTCTAAGACAGATGTGATGTGCTCCAAACACACTTCTTTACTGAGGTCAGGAATGTATTTGTTTTGGAGATACATGACCAACTCGGCCAAATCATCCATGGTCACGCCGCGTTCTGCTAAAAGCTCGAGAGCGCGGTCTTTAAGTTCGTGTCTTGTTTTCATAAAAATCCTTTCTTCCTTTAAAGGCTGGTTGAATGCTTGGGCTGTACTTTTTCAGCCGGATTGATGTAGTTGATAGCATTATTGATAGCTGTTGGAGCTTCACCAAAACCAGTGGCGATCAGATCGATTTTTCCATCGTAATAGCAACAATCACCCGCCGCGTATATACCTGGGATAGAGGTGGCTTGCTTGCTATCAACCATGATTTTGTGGCGATTAAGTTCCAGTCCCCACTTTTTGAGATTACCGACAGAAGACTTAAAGCCATAATTGACGAAGAGGTGGTCAAGAGGCAAGACTTCCATTTCGTCTGATTTGACCTTGGTGATTTCAAGCGACTCCACTTTGCCATCTTTTGTAATGAGACCAGTTGGAACATAAGGAGTCTTGATGGTCACACTCGAGTTTTTCAGGTCCTCAACACTGTGTTCCAAGGCACGGAAATTGTCTCTGCGGTGGATAATGGTCGTTTTGGCGCCAACTTTTTCAAAGGCTAGAGACCAGTCAACAGCGGAGTCGCCACCACCTAAAACAGTCACGTTTTGTCCTTTGTATTGGTTAATGTTAGCTACATGGTAGTGGATATTATCAAAATCATCAGCCCCTTCTAACTCTAAGCCACGTGGTTTAAAGGCACCACCACCCATGGCAATGAGAACTGCTTTCGTCAGGTGCTCTGCTTGATTAGTCCTAAGGGTAAAGATGTCTTCAGTTTTTTCGATGTCCAGAACAGTCTCATTGAGGCAAATGGTCGTATCAAAGAGCGCTAATTGTTTGAGGAGACTGTCGGTCAGGCCCTCACCAGTGATGTTCGGAAAGCCAGCGACATCTAAAATCGTTTTTTCAGGGTAGAGAATAGCTGGCTGGCCACCGAGTTGAGGGAGAGAGTCAATGAGCTTGACTTTGGCATGGCGTAAATGAGCATAGAAGGCGGCAAATAGCCCAACGGGACCGCCTCCAATAATGGTGATATCATAAATTTCTGACATGGTTGTTCCTTTTCTAATAATGACAATCTCTTTTTATTCTATCATAAAAAGCTTGATAAGACAGGTCTAGAAGCTGGCGGAACGGCCCAATTGAGACGAATAGGTCGCGATGTAGTATAATAGAAGCAGTTTTCAAGAAAGGAGACAGTGATGAAACCTAAACAATTTTTTGAAGACGTTATGAAAAAATATTTCTTATCAGACGAGATAAACGAGTCAGAAAGAGGCCAATCACTAGACCAAGACCAAGTCACTGAGGAGTCGTCATTAGCTCAAGACGCGGATGCTGTGGAAACAACTGACCATCAGCGTCGAAGACGGCATTCTGGTCAAGCCTCAGGCTCTAAAAAAGGGCAATCGACTTTTCGACGTTTCTGGAGAAGATACCATCTCACCAAAATTCTCTTAATCCTGATGGCAACTGCTGGGGTAGCTGTCGGTGGTTGGCTCTTCTTTTTAGCCAAAACAGCTAATGTCGAAGATTTGCAAGCTGCTCTCCAAGCAGAGACCATTATCTACGATAAGGATGCTGTTGAAGCGGGTAGCCTTTCTGGTCAGAAAGGGACCTATGTTCAGCTGGATGTCATTTCAGATTATATGGAGCAGGCAGTTGTTGCAACAGAGGACCGTACCTTTTATGAAAATTCAGGGATTAACTATGGACGCTTTGCCTTAGCAATACTAACCCTTGGGCGTTCTGGAGGTGGCTCGACCATTACCCAGCAGTTGGCTAAAAATGCTTATTTGACCCAAGAACAAACCGTAACCCGAAAGGCGAAGGAGTTCTTTTTAGCTTTAGAATTAACCAAGACTTACGAAAAAGAAGAGATCTTAGCCATGTACCTCAACAATGCTTATTTTGGCAACGGGGTCTGGGGGGTAGAGGATGCTAGTCAAAAGTACTTTGGAATTTGGGCCAGTCAACTGAGTCTCTCACAAGCAGCGACCTTGGCTGGAATGTTAAAGGGTCCTGAGATTTATAATCCCTATTATTCGCTCGAAAATGCAACCAACCGCCGCAATACGGTTATCCAAGTGATGGTGGACGCGGGCTACATTGATCAAACCACAGCCGATGAGTCTTCTGCCGTGGATATGGCAGCCCAACTTTCTGATACCTATACGGGCCGGAGCAGTAAGTATGCGTATCCGTCTTACTTTGACGCCGTCATTGAAGAAGCCATTAGCAAATACGGCTTGTCTGAAAATGAGATTGTTAACAATGGGCTTCGCATCTACACGGAGCTAGACCAAAATTATCAGGCCAATGTTCAAGCGGTCTATAATGAAGATAGTCTCTTTCCGGTTGCCTATAGTGACGGTGAGATGGCTCAGTCTGCTTCAGTTGCCTTGGACCCCTCAACAGGAGGGGTGCGTGCCCTTGTCGGTCGCGTTAATTCCAGTGAGAATTATAGCTACCGTAGTTTTAACTATGCCACTCAATCGGAACGAAGCCCAGGATCAACCATCAAACCCTTAGTTGCCTATACGCCAGCTATTGCTGCAGGCTGGGAAACAGACCGGGAGTTGGACAACACCACAACCACCTATGGCACCTATACCTTGGACAATTACATGGGGTCCAGAACAGAAACGGGTACAGTTCCCATGTATCAAGCCCTGGCTCAGTCCCTCAATCTACCAGCTGTCGCAACAGTTAATGAGTTAGGCATTGAGACAGCCTTTAGCTATGGGAAAAAATTTGGCCTTAACATGACTAAGGTTCCCCAAGAATTAGGAGTTGCTCTTGGAGGGGGTGTCGTCACTAATCCACTCCAAATGGCACAAGCCTATTCGGCCTTCGCCAATGGTGGGGTCATGCCGGACGCTCATTTGATCACACGCATCGAAACAGCTAATGGTAAGGTTTTAAAAACCCATCAGTCAAAGAAAACAAGGGTTATGGATAGCACTGTAGCCAATAAAATGACTAGTATGATGCTAGGAACGTTTTCGAATGGAACAGGGGTCTATGCGGCACCTTATGGTTATGATATGGCAGGAAAAACAGGGACAACAGAAACCAGTTTTGATCCTAATGTAGCTAGTGATCAATGGGTGATTGGCTACACGCCAGATGTTGTTATTAGTCACTGGTTAGGCTTTTCCAAAACCGATGAAACCCATTATCTGGAAGGGACATCTTCTAACCAAGCATCAGCGATTTTCCAAACAGTTGCCAACAGCATACTACCTTATACAGCGGGTACTGCCTTTACACAGGAAAATACCTATGCTGAAAATGGTATTGCGCCAGTTAATGAAACAGGCCAGACCTCAAATCCTGCTGGTGAGATATTAGATACGGTTAGAGAACAAGCAGGACAGATTTTAGATCAAGCACAAAAAGCGATAGAGGAGGCTAATATCCCTGAAAAAGCGCAAAATTTATGGGAAACCGTGAAGAGTCTGTTCCAATAGCTTGTCAAGCGTCAGATAAAATGCTAAAATAGTAGGGATATTTATGGAGGCTATAGATGGCACTAAAAAAAGGGAGCTTAGCCTGTACAGTTTGTGGGTCACGTAATTATTCCATTAAACTGAGCAGTAATCAAAAACCAACACGACTAGAAGTCAATAAGTTTTGCAAACATTGTGGAGGCTACACCTCCCATAAGGAAACGCGGTAACAAGAGGAGTTAACATGAAATTCATTAGCGATACGATTCAAATTCTGGCAGATACAACCTGGCCAGACAGCAAACAACGTTGGGCAGATTTTCTTTCTGTCATGGAGTACACAGCCTTCTTTGTAGCTGTGATTTACCTCTTTGACTTGGCGATTTCTCGCGGAATCATGAGCTTAATTAACTTTTTCTAAAAAGTTGTCAAGCCCAAGCATTTAAGGTATAATAAAACTAACTAAGAGAGCCGACAGGCTCTTTTTTGAAAGGAAAATAAAGAATGGATAGTTTTGATAAAGGCTGGTTTGTCCTGCAAACCTACTCAGGCTATGAAAACAAGGTCAAAGAAAACCTTCTACAACGGGCACAGACATATGATATGCTAGAAAATATCTTGCGCGTGGAAATCCCCACTCAGACGGTTCAGGTTGAGAAAAAAGGGGAAATGAAAGAGATTGAAGAAAACCGCTTCCCTGGTTATGTTTTGGTTGAAATGGTTATGACCGATGATGCTTGGTTTGTGGTTCGTAATACGCCAAACGTTACTGGTTTTGTGGGGTCCCATGGTAACCGCTCCAAACCAACTCCACTTTTGGAAGAAGAAATTCGGGCCATCCTTGCTTCTATGGGGCAGAGTGTCCAAGAATTTTCACTTGATGTCCGTGTTGGGGATACCGTTCGCATCATTGATGGCGCCTTTTCTGGCTATGAAGGCAAGGTTTCTGAGATCGACAACAACAAGGTCAAGATGATTATCTCTATGTTTGGCAATGATACTGTGGCTGAAGTCAACATGAGCCAAATCGCTGAATTATAACCAACCGTTGATACGACTAAACAAGAAGCAAGCTGGGAAAGACTCAGCTTGCTTTTTCAGTGTTCAAAGGGTGCAAGCAGAGGGCTATAAACCTCTGCTTGGCTATTCCTTAACAAGAATCTCACCGTCACTGGTGTCAAGTGTTGCCTGAGCACCTATGGTAATGGTAAAGAGCGGTTGGGTATGGGCAAAATCCAGATCATAGAGGACTGGAATGGTTTGAAGGATGGGATGTTTGTCCAAAATAAAGTGTAGAAGCTCCTCAGTCATTTGGCATTCCTTTGGAAAACGACCGATGACCAAGGCTTGGGGCTCGGGATAGGCTTGGAGTAAGGAGGCTAAATGCCTCATAAATTCGATATAATCATCTACTTCGGCCTCCTCGACAAAGAGGATATAATCCTTAACCTTTGGTGCATAGGGTGTTCCCTGAAGGAGAACAAAGGTAGACAAGTTGCCTCCTATAATAGTCCCAGTAGCCTGACCAGGAGTATAGGTTTTCCATTCTGTTGGAAAGAACTGCCGCGGTTGAGAAGGATCATACCAAGGGTCACTGGACCATTCCTTGCTCGGCACTAATTCGTAGTGAGTTTGAGTCATGGCCTGTAACCACATGCTGGACTGGTAGTCCTGCCCTTCGACCATCTTAAAGCTGGAAAAGGATGGGCCCATATAGGTTTTCATGCCTGTTTGAGCGAAAATAGCATTGAGAAAGGCGGTTGAATCAGAATAGCCACAAATGATTTTTTGAGTTTGAGCGATGAGCTCATAATCTAAATAAGGCAGGAGTTCATTTGAATTAAAGCCGCCGATGGTCGCTAAGATAGCATCGACAGATGGATCAGCAAAGGCTTGATGAAGATCGGCCACACGACTGGCAATCGATGCAGATTGTACCAAGTCAGACTCTTCATAATGCTCTGAAAAAGAAATACGAAAACCAAGCTCTTCCAGTTTTGCTTTAGCTGAAAGATTGGCTGAAAGTCCTCCTAGTCGGGCAATCGAAGATGACGGACTTAAAACTCTTATATGGCTATTTAGCCTTAATTTTTTCATGGCAATCCTCCCAGAAATTTTAACCATTATAGCAGAAGTGAGAAAAGCGAGCAAGAGGAGACCTTTTCATTTAGAACAGAAAAAACCTGCTCCCAAAGGGAACAGATTTCTCCTGTAAGGCTATAAAAAAGGCGGTAGACGGATTTGACACCGTTAATATATCAAGGGTTTGGGGCTGTTTGCCCACCATTTGCCCACCAACTAATGAATCTCTGATAAAATCCCTCTGACCTCTGAATGGTGCTGCTCCTTCATTCTCTCGAACTGGTGGGCATATACCTTCAAGGTAATCAAAATAGATTTATGACCTAGTAGTTTTGAAATACTAGCCACAGGAACACCTTTGAAAATGAGATATGAAGCGTATGTGTGTCTTAGGGTATGAGGATGCACCTCTCGCTTAACCATTCGCTTTAAGGACTTGTTTGTGGCGCTGTTAGACACACCAAACAGGACACGACCCTGATCATTGTCTTTCCAGTGGTTTTCCTTATAATTCTTCAAAACTTCGGCAACATTGTCATTAAATGGCACTTCTCTGATAGATTGCTTGTTTTTGGTATCAGCGAAGTCTTCTGTGTCAGAATAATCCCAGGTATTTTCAATTCTAAAGACTTGCTTCTTAAAATCAATATCTTCCCATGTCAGCCCCATCGCCTCAGCAAACCGCATCCCACTGACAGCGAGAACATAGATCGTCATGTGTGAGATGTATTGAGGGTTTTGTTGTGCTTGAGAAATCACGTAGAAATATTCATCCTCTTCAAGGTAACTCTCTGCTTCAGGCTTCTTTTCCTTCTGCGATTTGACAATAGCGCCTTCCGTGAAATTAGAGAGCATCAGGCGGTCACGTACAGCAATTTTGACAGCCGATTTGATGTGATAGTGCGTTCGCTCTATTGTATCTTGTGCATACTTAGCGCCAAATTCATTTAGAAACGTTTGATACCGAATTGGCGTTATTTCCTTGAGTTTGATTTTGCCAAAGTAGTTTGTGATGTGGGTCTTGGTCTGTTTATAGGATTGCCATGTCTTTTTTACAACGTACGGCTTTTTATAAAGATTGGCCCATTCTTGGTAATAATCAAGCAAGGTTACATCATCATTTTTCATCGGCGATTGCCTCAATTCAACCTCTCTCAGTTGACCTGCCGCCCTAGCCTGAGCCTTAGTCTTAAATCCACCACCAGTTGTCTCATGCCTCTCTCCTAGACTGTCACGATAGACAACACGGTATTCGAAGTATTTTCCCCTTTTTCTGACTGATGCCATATTGTTTTTTAACCTCATTTCTGATAAAATGAGTACAAGAAAACACTTGCCAGATTGGCAATTTTTCTTATACGATTCGCCTTACGCTCTCCTCGACCAAAATTTGAGCGTAGGGCTTTTTGTTTATTTCTGAACCTTATTTTTCAAGGCAGTTTCTATTGCTATCTTCAATTCTAAGATAGCTTGTTTATCTTCTTTGAGAAAAGTGACTGTATTCTCATCCTTAACAGCATCAAAGACACCACCTTTAGTATCTGCTGATCCAGGATATACCAATTGTAAATATCCAACCGTTGCCCCTGGCTCTTTTAATTGATATGCAGTTATTTCTGATAACAAAATTGATTTTTCGCCATCAAGTCCATGTAGAAGCATATTTGACATGTTGCTTTTTCTTGCAATTCTGATAAAGTAGTCATCTATTCTTACTATCGTCTTTGATTTCTTAAACTCAAAAACTCGCTCGTTTGGCTCAGCTGTAAAAATTTCTACTTCAGGTTCTTTGTTTTTGCCACCAAATAATGCCATTATTATTCCTCCTTTAAATTATATTAGCTAAGTTATTAAATTCTTCTTTGACCATGGTCTCATCGGCTATGGTTTTTAATCTGTATTTTTCCATAAAGCTGACATAGTTAAATTCTTTATGGTCGTCCATGAGATCCAGCTCTTCTTTCAGCAGATGGTGGATCATGTTTCTATCCGCCTGAAGTTCGCAGCGCTCACGGTTGAACTCATAATCCGCTTTTGTGTGATGCTTATGACCCAGTTCGTGATAGGTGACCTTCTTTTTGTCAATGTCATCCAGGTAACTGTTAACAAAGACTGTGTCAAAAGGTTTATTATAGACACCGTTGACTCCAGTGTCTCTGCCATCGAAGTAGGCAATTTGAGTCATATGGCATCAGTCCTGTCTGTTTTTAATTCTTGTCTCAAGCAATGACGCTATCAAGTCTATATCCTCATCATTGAGGTGGTGACCATCGTAAAAGAATGAGTCTTTAGCTAATTCCTTAAGGTCAACCTCTGAGGGGGCGTCGGACTCTTTTGCAATCCGTGGGTTGTCTGTACGGCCCAGCAAGTAATCAGTTGAGACGTGGAAATAATCTGCAATTTCTTGAAGACGTTCTGCAGATGGTTGATTTCTTTTTAAACCATATAGTGAATTCTTACCTAATCCTAATTTTTCTTCTAGGAAATTTAGTGAAATTCCTTGTTTTTTGCATAAGTCTTTTACGATATCAAACGTTGAAGACATTGATTTATCAGCCTTTCTAAGACATGACAAAAAATATTTTAACAAATACGCAAAAATCTCTTGACTTATATTTGCGTTTACGCTAAAATAGTTTTTGTAAAGTTAAAGAGTTAGTTAAAACACAAGTAAAAACTAATTCAAAAAAATAAAAGCTTTGGCGAGCGACTTAATTGAATGAACTATTGTTTTTTCAAGTGTTTTCTTTATGCATTAATTTTAGCTTATACGCAAAAGAATGTCAAGGATTTTACTAACTTTTTAACTATTTATTTTAGAAAGGAGAAAAGCTATTTGACGAAAATCATTGAAGATACAGTCTTACTGGGACTCTTTATCCAAGCAATCGTCCTTGCAGTCACGATTATTATCTGTCGATTGACGATATCTGAACTTCAAAATATAGCTAAAGAGTTTAGGAAGAAATACGAACCCAGGAAAACCAAAAAGAGTGATCATTAAATTAAATTGACTTTCTGTTAGTGTAACTAATAGATTTCTACCAATCAATATTACTGTAAGAAGAATTGTTATGATGCTGCTCAAAGCCATATCACCTTTTGATTCGAAATTGAATAATTTGAACAACTCATGAACAATCAAAAGAAAACACATTCCACAGAATAGTGGTAGTAAAATTGACCAATACATAGTAGTATAATTCACCGCTTGTAATATTGAGAAAGCAGATTCATTGCTTACTGTTATAATACTGAAATTTATTATAAGCAGGATAGTAAAGAAAAAGAGGAGAAGTAATTTTTCTCTAAATGATGACAACAAATCTTTGATTCTATCTTGTAATTTCATGATTGATCCCTGTTTTTTATTTTTATTATATCAGATTAGAAAGGAATAACATGAGCCAACAACATCAAAAATGGATTGATTTAGTCATTCAGAAAATGAATGAACGACGCTGGACCAAAAGCGACTTAGCTCAAGTCATCGGTGTTTCAGCACCAATGATTACAAGGCTTTTAAATGACGGCCACGGCAGTGATAACCTCAAACTTGCTGTGTCTAAGAAATTGGGCATACGTGAGCCGTGGGAAGAGTTTGAGGAAGTATAAACAAAAAAGCCACTGTTAAACTGCAGTAGCTGAAACAATGGCTAAAATCAATTACTTTAAAACTCATTAGGTACCTCTTTTCTAGCTATCTTGAAGCAGAAAAGGTACATCAAATTATAAAGGAGACAATATGAGACCAAAACACTACCCGTATCGAATAAATAAAACAAATCCTATCAGAATACACTCTAGTAAAATCTGCGGTTCATTTCATTCCCAAAATAAGAGACTTAATTTTGATTTAGCAAGAGGCACTATTCGTTTTCAAAAGTGATAACAGTAATGCCATCTTGTTCTGAAAATACAGGCTTCCTGTTTGACCAAAACTCAGCAGTCTCTGAGTTAGATAATAGAATCAAGCCGTTCTTATGAACAGTTACAGCTTGAACCATACTTTGTTCATCTTCACCAGCAATAATAGTGTATTCAACTTCAGATTCTGGTTCGACACTAGTTTTTCCAACTGTTTGAGTGCGGTATTTTAAGAATGTACCATAATATTTTTTATCCATTGATTCACCCTCCTTTCTGTAGTTTTTAGTGAATAAAGAGTGTAAAGGTTTTACTCACAAAAATAGTATAACAAAGAAATATAGAAAAAACTATATGTTGTGTAAAAATAGGTCTTAGGTCCTATTGCTACAACTAAATATAGTATGAAGGAGTATTATGTGGGAATCTATTGAACGTCTATTAAAAGACCAAAAAATAACCGCCTATGCTTTAGCTAAAAAAGCAGACGTCAATTATCAGATGTTGGCTGAATTGAAATCTGGAAAGAAGAAAGACTTGAAATTTGCCAATGTTTGCAAGCTCGCTGATGCTCTAGGCGTCAGTACGGAGGAATTTCGATAGAAAGGCATTTTATGAACGAAATTTATCATTTTCACGGACAGGAAGTCCGTACGTTAACCATTGATGATGAACCTTGGTTTGTCGGAAAAGATGTGGCTGATATTCTGGGTTACTCAAATTCTAGAAAAGCAATTTTTGATCACGTAGATGACGAAGACAAAACGGATGGGGTAACGATTCGTGACGCCATCGGCAGAAATCAAAATCCAATCATCATCAATGAATCTGGCCTGTACTCGCTGATCTTATCCAGCAAGTTGCCACAGGCCAAGGAATTTAAACGCTGGGTAATAAGAGAGGTCTTGCCAGCTATTCGCAGACAGGGCGCTTATGTGCCAGAAAATCTGAATGAGGAAGCTTTTATCAGCCTATTCTCTGGCCAGAAGGCACTCAAAGAGCAGCAAAAGCAATTGAAAGAGGATGTGGATTATCTCAAGAGCGAGCAACCTATCCACCCTAGCACCGCTCAAGCTTTGCTTAAGAAGCGGAAATCCCGTGTTGTCATGTGGCTTGGTGGCATGGAGAGTCCTGCTTATGCAGATAAACCTTTTGCTCAATCGGTCTTTCGAGAAGCCGAGATTGACTTCAAGGACCATTTTAACATTAGTCGCTATGACATGTTACCAAAGAAAGCTGAGGGCCAAGCCTTTGCTTACTGGATGAACTGGGAGCCAAGCACTAATACTAAGATGCGCATCTATGCTCTCAATGGCGCAGAAAAAGCCTGACGGCAATCAGGCTCAAAAATAAATATTTTCAAGAGGATTATATCACAATGAAAGAAATTTGGAAAGATATACCATTTGCTAAAGGTTATTACCAAGTTTCAAATCTTGGTCGTGTTCGGTCTATTAGCAGAACGGTCAATTCAAAACAGAGTACAAGAAAAACAAAAGGACAATTCTTGAAACAAAATTTATCTTCAGGATATCCAATAGTGACACTTTCATTCAATGGCTTAAGGAAGTCTGTAAGAGTCCATAGATTAGTAGCTGAAGCATTCCTACCAAATCCAACCAATAAGCGAACGATAAATCATATTGACGAGAACAAAATTAATAATAGAATTGAGAATTTAGAATGGGCGACAGATAAGGAAAATGCCAATCACGGGGATAGAACAGAAAAATCATCTTTAGGTCGTTACAAACCTGTAGAACAATTATCTCTTGATGGTGAACTTATAAATACATTCGACTCAATAAAATCAGCATCAATGACAACGGGTATCTCATCACAGAAGATATCAGCAACAGCAATGGGGCATCAGAAACAGACTCACGGATATAGATGGAGGTACGCATAATGAACGATCTAATGAATCAAATGTTGGACCAGTTTGAGGCTGGTCTGATGGATAGAGCGTTGAAAGTCATGCACATTGTTATGGATGAAAAAAGACGTTTTCCTATGGAACTCAATAAGTCGCAATGCTCTGAAATGTTGCTAGGAACAAGGGACACTGGCACATTTGACGAACGCTTCAACTGCCACGCTGATTTCCCACGGATTAAAAACGCTCGAGAAAAATACCCTCGTGATGAAGTCATTGACTGGTATCACAAAAACTGGAAGAGAACACAATTACCATAAACAAAGGAGCTATCACATGAACAATTTACAAATTATTATTACAGGAACTATTTTATCAGTCGTATTGATTGAGTCACTATTACTAAACGTTAAGTTGCTTAAGGCACAAAAAAAGCCCAAGCCTATGGCACCAGCAACACGATCAGGAGCAGAGGAAAAAGGCTTTTTAGATGCAAAAACTGGCCGTCGTGAAGACATTGATCCTGAGACTCGCAAAGTCGTACCCGTTAGATAGGAGGTTTAAAGTGAACTATATCTTTCAGAAACACAAACGACAACTTTACATCAATCAATAACGCTTTTACCCAAGATAAACGACTTGAGCTTGCTACTATTGGTATTTTGACAGTGATATTGACTAATAAGCCTGACTGGGTTGTATATCCAGAGGAAATAGCTAAACGCTTGAATATTAGCAAAAGATCCGTCGATAAGCACTTTAAAATACTTGAGGATTCAGGCTATATGTGTAAATTTACATATGTACTGGGAGGAAGAGAAGGAAAACTAGTTAGACGATTTTTTTCGGACCTTCCTTTTAACCAAGAGCACATTAGTTATTTAAAAAAGCAGTTGGAAGAGGAGCTTTTTGGGGGTGAATTTGCAGGTGCAAAATAGTACCAGTACAAATAGTACCAGTACAAATAGTACCAGTACAAATAGTACCGGTACAAATTTGCCCACTAATAAATACTAACTTACAACAAGTACTAAATAACAATAAATACTAATTAACAACAATCACAACTACTACAAAAATAAATAAAGAGAGGTTACATGACTAAGAAGGAATTATTCGGTAATTTTGAAAAAAATTGGGGTCGATTGTTATCTCCTTTTGAAATCGAAGAAATCACGGTTTTGATGAATCAAGACAACTTTGAGCCAGAAGTAGTTAATGAAGCTCTAAGATTATCGGTTTTGCAACAAAAACCTTTCATGCCGTACCTCGTCAAAATTTTAAAAAACTGGAAATCCCGCAACATCATGACAGTTGAGCAGGTCCGATACCATGAACAGAAACGTCAACATGAAATGAACCCTGTCGGTAATGCTGAAATGGGAGCTGAAATGTTGAGGATTGCCAAAAAATTATGGAATTAGCGAGGAAGAACATGATTATTTTAACCAATGGATCCCGAATGCAAAGTACCTTTATACGAAACATCACAGTTGGCATCAACGGCTTTGATATTTCGTATTGCAGTGATGTCAAGTTTGCCATGACATTCTCATCCTATGCAGTTGCTAATCATATAGCAAATTGCTTGCAAAGTTATGGCAGCTTTCATCCGATGGATAGGGGGTATTGATGATTGAACTTTATTTTGTATATAACGGGCATCGAAAAGAGTATATTGGCACATTTCCACATCCTCATGGCGCTATTAGTGCACTGAAGGGCCACCAAGCCACTTACTCTGCAATCACAAAGCCGAGATTTGCCAAAACACTGAGCGGTGACAGCATCCGTATTGACTACGGCGCTAGAGATTGCTATTACTTGATTGAAAGAACAGGAGAATAAAAGATTGAGTAAAAAAACTTATTTAGCATGGTTTTTAATAACAACGCTTATTTACATCATGTCTAGCGTTAGCCTTGTTTTAAACTACCGTGAACTTGCAGTGAGATACGAGCTGCTGCAAGAAAACCAGATTATTATTTACCAGGTGGACAATGCTGGGGGGAAGTTAGTCGGCACCATCACCGAAAAGGATGTTGTCAATGGCCATTACACTGTCACGATTGGAGCCTACGGCAAGTTCCTTGTGACTAGAGAGCAATTTGACTCACTAGAAATTGGCGATGAAGCGCCAGATTACTTAAAAAAGAGAGGGAGTTAGACATGGGAATACTTACTCGCTACTTCAAGCGTGACTTGAAAGCCCTTGGCTTCCAAGCAGTTGAAGAAAACTCAGAGGAAACGGTATTAACCAGAGACTTTGAAACATACAAAACAAAGACTGTCTACACCGCAACCATAACGATCAACAAATTGGGCGTGCCATCGCTAAGAATCACAACATCAACAGGCGAAGCGCTCGGCCTCGGACTTAAAGAGTTATCTAACAGCCACCGCTTCATCCAAGTTGATCAACATGCACTAGACGAGGCAAGCAAGGTGCTTGCTGCAATGGCCTATCTGGCAGAAAGGAGAGAGGATGATTGAAGATGTATTTGAAATGAGCAGAAAGAGATTTCATGAGATAGACGACCAAGATCATTTCATACCAGTAGAGCTCATTGGCTATTCTGACGGAGCGTGTCATGTAAAAATCTTGACAAATTCGGGTGATAAGGATTTAGTAGTTCCGTACATCTACCGACTTGAACGACCTGTCGAACCACAGAAAGTCACCATACCTAAATTCGTGGCGGAGTATCTTTCCCAAAACAAACATAAAACATTGTTCGCTGCTTTGCGTGATGCAGATTGGAATAATTCGCCTTGGATAGATTGGGTACAAAAAATTGGTAGCACAAACACACCGCAAGAGATTTTCGCCCGTGCATGGCTCGATGGTTATGAAATAGAGCGGGAAAAGCTTTATACAATTGAACTACCAAACGGCCAAGGGTTGTGTGAAGGTGAGTCAGGTGCGCTGTTTTTTGGTAATCATATAACCAGTAGCAGACTTTATGCCAAAAAGACGAAAGAAGAATTTGAAAAAGCAGGCTATGCTTGGGCTTGGGAGCAGGAGTTTGCTAAGGAGGTGGAGTGATGGAAATAAAAGATATTAACAATGAAATAGCAAGGTTAGATTATAAAGGCAGTATTTCTGATGGGTATCATACGTTTGATGAATTGTATAGACTTAGCACAGAATGATTTTGTTTTCTGTTATTCTCAGGGAATTCCCCGACAAAGCTTGGAAGTCACTAAAACATTCAGACGGTACTATGTACGAAAATTATTTCATTGTCGGAATAAATACACCGGAAGGTCAATATTCATACCACTACCATCTAGATGAATGGCACTATTTCTCTGAAATAAAGGTGTTGCCCAGTGCTCCTGAATGGGATGGTCATCAACCTGATGATGTAGTGAGATTGCTAAGCTTACTTGAAAGCACAGATGAACTACTGGAGGTGGTTGAATGACTTTTACTGGTATAAAGCCCATTGGAAAAACAACACTGGAAATCAGGTTATCTGATGACCAGTTAGAGCACATTGCAAATGGTGGAACGGTTACTCTTGATATTTCGCAACCATTCATTTGTGAGAAGATAACAATCAGTCCATCATTGGTCAATGATGTTGCAAGTCCAATAGTTAGACGTGACAAAACATTAATTAGTAGGCGAGATTTAGCTATTAAGGATATAGTTAGGGATAGTTTTCAGATGGGAGTGAGGCAACAATGATTAATAATGTCGTTTTAGTGGGACGTCTTACAAAGGCCCCAGAATTAAGATATACACCATCTAATCAAGCAGTCGCCACTTTCACACTTGCAGTCAATCGTAATTTCAAGAATCAAGCTGGTGAACGTGAAGCAGACTTTATCAACTGCGTCATGTGGAATAAGTCAGCTGAGAACTTGGCCAACTGGTGCAAAAAAGGTGCACTGATCGGCATTGAAGGACGCATCCAGACTCGCAATTATGAGAACCAACAAGGTCAGCGGGTCTATGTCACTGAGGTTGTGGCAGAGAGCTTCCAAACTCTTGAGAGTCGTGGCGGTCGAGAACAAAACACAAATTCCTTGGACCAAATGGCACCGCCTAACTTCGCTCGGGATGATGCGCCACAGATGAGCCCTGACGGGTTGCCATTTTAGGAGGCCCTATGACAAGACAGCAGAAAAAGACTACTGTAATTATTCAGGAAACCATGGCTGAGCGCATTCGTTTCCTTGAAGACGAGCTCTACAACAGAGCATACAAGGAAATCGAAGAGCAAGAAGTCCAGATTGAACGTCTCAAGAGCATCTGTATGAGCCAGCAAGAACTCATCATGGACTATGAGTGGGAACGCATGAACCGTGCTGCTATGATTAAAAAATACAATCGGAGGATGTTTTCAAGATGAAATTTCGATTAAAAGAACTCAGAAAGAAACTAGACCTTACAATCGTCGATGTCTACAGGGCGACAGGGATTTCCCAGACCTCATTGGCTCACTATGAAAAAGGAGGGATGCCATCGCTCCCTCCAATTGAGAAAATAGCTAAAGCCTATAATGTCAGTCCAGCATGGTTAGTAGGCTGGAGTGATGATATGGGCAATTCAAATGGAGACTTACTCAGTAGAAATCAATAATCCCCAACCACCTACTGTACATGAACCGCATTGTAATTGTGAGAAAAAGGTGATCAGGTGGGTAAAAAGTAGATAAGAGAGGAGACAACTATGAACGGATATGAATTTATGGCACAGCATCCCCTTTTGACAAGCTTCCTAGCTGTTGTCATTGGCGCAACAGCCATCAGCATCATTGAGTCTATTACTAAGATTTGGAGAGAACCAGATGAACAAAAGAATCAAGAAGAAGAAAGCTAAGCAGGCTGAGTTAAAGAGGCAACAGGAACTAGAAGAGTTGAAACTGGATCCTGAGCAGATTCGCCAAGCTTTTAAGTCGGTAGGTACTACTTTTAGTAATATATTCGCCAATTTATCAGTAGCCTTTAATAATATATCTGAACATTGTAAACGATGGGGAGAACAATTTGACAAAGAAAACAGCGAGTAAGACAAGACGTGATTTCCTTGAGTTTGAGCTTGAGGCCAAGTATCTTAAAATTGATAAACTAATTGGACAGCGTCGCCACGAGTTAGAAAGAGCTTATGCGGTAAAAAATCTAACTATGCCAGGAATAGACGATTCAGGGGCTAGTCGTAGCGGTACTTCAACCAATACTTCTGAAAACTTAGCCGTCGCATATGCCAGTGATCCAATGATTTTAAAACTAGAAGAGTTTCAATCAGCAATCTCAAGACTGCTTGATGTTCTTGAACCAGATGATAAGAAAATCTTCCATCTGAGATGGGGAGAACATACCAGGTATGACTGGATTCAAGTTTGGCACATTATGGAGAACGGAGAAACTGGCTATCTGTATAAGCATAGCAAACAGATTTACAGAAGGCGTGAAGTCATCCTTGACACACTTGCAAAAATATTATTCATGTAACTTGTCAAAAAAACATGTAGAATTGACAGAAACAATCTGATAGATTGATAGTGTCGCTAAGCACCGAGAAATCCTTGGTGCTTTATTTTTTTGTGAAAGGAGAAAAGCGATGAACATTGTCGAACCGCTACGAGATAAGGACGACATCCAAGCTATGAAGGACTATCTATCATCTTGGAACGAAAAGTATTACATGCTATTTCTTTTGGGAATCAACACTGGATTCCGTGTTGGTGATATCCTCAAGCTAAAGGTCAAAGATGTCCAGGGCTGGCATATCAAAGTTAGGGAACAAAAGACTGGTAAGTATAAAAGTATTAAGATGACAAGGCCACTCAAAAACGAATTGAGGGAATTTGTCAAAGACAAGGAACTTCATGAGTATCTATTTCAGAGTCGTGTTGGGAAGAACAAGGCACTCAGCTATAAGACAGTTTACTGGTTTCTTAAAAGAGCTGCTGAAGACCTTGGTATTGACAATGTCGGTACTCACACCATGCGAAAAACATTTGGCTATCATTACTACAAAAAGTACAAGAACGTTGCTGACTTGATGTCATTATTCAATCATTCAAGCCCAGCAGTCACACTAATCTACATCTGTGTAAGGCAAGATGAGCTTGATACTAAGATGAGTAATTTTAGCCTCTAATATTTTTTTGATTTTTTCAACTATCCATAACGAGGAAGTTTCTAGTTTATATTTTGGATAGGGCTTGAAACCTTGCCTGTATTGGTTTTTGATTGTGAAACAAAATTGGATAAAATATAAGATATAGATAGTTCAGCATGGCTATTTTACATAATTTCCCCATAGATATAAACCTTGTCAAAAAAACATATAGAATTGACAAAACGAACCTGATATATTTGTATCATGAGAAAAAATAGAGAACAGCTTTGTGCTAGTTCTCTTTTTTGATGGAGGCAAACATGAGACCTAATCATTACCCATATAGACCTAGCCCGTTTGAGTTAGTAGATGAAGTAAAGATATACAATGGCAGTAACTTATATCTTCATGCCAAAAAATATAGAAATAAAATTACTGGCGATATCAAGTTAGTTCCTGTCTATGCTCTATAAAAATTCTAAACACTCTGACTGGTTCAGAGCCTGGCAGATTAAGTTTTACAATGACAGGAAAGTTTGGCATCCACTTAGAAATAAGATTAGGCGTGACAGACGTATGCGTTGTGATATGTGTGGCCGTTTGATTCATGGTAAGAGTATTGTTGACCACATCATAGAGATTGACGAAACTAATTATCAAGATGAGTCTATTACTCTTAACGAAGATAATTTACAGTTGCTCTGTCTTGAATGTCACAACACAAAAACTTTTCAGAGTAAGATCAATTTGAATTTAGACAATAGAAATATAAATTTATTTTTGATTTTTTTATTTTTGAATTTTTGTGGACTCCCCCCATTTTGAATTTTGACAGCGCCAAAATAATAACGGTGTCAATCCTCTTGTGTACCTCTCCCCCAAAAATGACGAAAATTGATACAAGAAAGGAGCATGATTTTGAAAATCAATGAAGTTTTAGAAAAGCTAGGAATAAGTCGTGCTACCCTTACCAGGTATCGAAAAAAGCTGGGCATATTTGAAGAAACTAGGTCAAATATCACCAAAAGTCAGTTCAAAGAGTTGGAAAAGCTTGCAAATCAACGGCAAAAGTACACCAGACAGGAACGTGTTGAGCTATCTCGCAAGTCCTTCAAGTTGATTCCAAAAGAAAAAACACTTGAAATTACTGATAATGATCCAGTTGGTTTGAAAAACCTCAAAAACCAATACAATCATAACCAAAAACTGATTGAAAA
Organism: Streptococcus moroccensis; assembly: GCF_030812835.1. Taxonomy (GTDB): domain Bacteria; phylum Bacillota; class Bacilli; order Lactobacillales; family Streptococcaceae; genus Streptococcus; species Streptococcus moroccensis. The sequence goes on along the minus strand of NZ_JAUSTM010000004.1, from coordinate 40,727 downwards.
CTTCCAGCTTGAAATTAATAAAGTTATTAATGACGGTGAGCTACCTGATAAGTATCTACTTGATGGAATGGAAAAGTATCAAAAGCTTAACATGCAGATTATGTCAACAATCGAAAAGCAAAGTCCACAGGGTGACAGTCTCAAAGAAATGATTCAGGAGAAGTTGGCACGTTATGGTTGAAATGAGATATTTTGATAAGTACGCTCAACTCATCCATACTGGTAAAATTCGTGTTTGTAAGCTCACAATGAAATCAATCAGACGTGTTGAGAGATATAAAGAGCAATACATTTTCAAACAGGAGGAAGCTGACAAACGGATTGAGTTCATTGAGGAAGAGTGCAGCAATACTAAAGGCCTTGCTGGTAAGTTACGCTTAGCATTACCTCAAAAGGTTTGGTTAGAAACAACGTGGGGCTTTTATCACACGGTTGAGGTTACTAAGACCAATCCTGATACCTTGGAAGAATATACTGACTACGAAGAAAGGCGTCTCATTCATGAGGTGCCTATTATTGTGCCTCGTGGTACAGGTAAGACTACTCTTGGTTCTGCTATTGGTGAGGTTGGTCAAATCATTGACGGTGAGTGGGGTGCTGATATTCAGCTTCTTGCTTACAGTCGTGAACAGGCTGGCTATTTGTTCAATGCCTCAAGGGCGATGTTGTCGAATGAAGAAAGCTTGTTGCACTATATGCGTGAGGCTGACATCCTACGGTCAACCAAGCAAGGCATCTTGTATGAAACGACTAACAGTCTTATGTCAATCAAGACTTCTGACTATGAAAGCCTTGACGGTACTAATGCTCACTACAATATCTTTGATGAGGTTCATACTTATGATGATGACTTCATCAAGGTTGTGAATGATGGTTCTAGTCGTAAGCGTAAGAATTGGATAACCTGGTACATTTCCACAAATGGAACGAAGCGTGACAAGCTCTTTGATAAGTATTACAACATCTGGGTAGATATTCTTGATGACAAGATTATCAATGATTCTGTCATGCCTTGGATTTATCAGTTGGACGATGTGTCAGAGATTCATGACCCTGATATGTGGCAGAAAGCTATGCCTTTACTTGGTATCACGACGGAGAAAGAAACCATTGCTCGTGATATTGAAATGAGCAAGAATGATCCAGCCCAACAAGCTGAGCTTATGGCTAAGACTTTCAATCTTCCTGTTAACAACTATCTTGCTTACTTCAGCAATGAAGAATGTAGGGGTTGGACAGATAAGTTTGATAAGAGCTTATTTGTCGGAAATGATGAGCGGAGTTCTCGTTGTGTGCTAGGTGTGGACTTGTCAGATGTCAATGATATATGTTCTGTCTCATTCATGGTGGTGCGTGGTGAAGAGCGTCAGTATTTGAACAAGAAATTCATGCCACGTCATACGATTGAAGGCCTTCCAAAAGAATTAAGGGACAAATACGCTGAGTGGGAGCTTAGTGGTCAACTTCATGTTCATGAGTTGGACTACAATGACCAAGCTTATATCTTTGAAGAATTAAGACAGTTCATGAGTGAGAATAGGATTCTTCCTGTTGCAGTTGGTTATGACCGTTGGAACGCTAAGGAGCTTATCCGCTTATTCAATGACTATTATGGGGATATCTGCCACGATATACCACAGACGGTCAAGAGCTTGTCAAATCCTTTAAAGGTTTACAAGGAAAAGGCCAAGATGGGTAAAATCATCTTTGACGATCCTGTGGCAACTTGGAACCATGCCAATGTACGTGTCAAGATAGATGCGAATAACAACGTATTTCCAAATAAAGAAAAGGCAAAAGAAAAGATTGACGTCTTTGCTAGTCAGCTAGATGCCTTTATTTGTTATGAAAATTTCAAGGAAGACTTGAGCTACTACTTTGATTGAGGTGAATAATGAACAACTATTTGAATAATTTGAAGAAGGTTTTTGCTAGGATTTTCCGTCCAAACAATCGGAAATCTACAAGAACCTATCTTCAAAGAAGTATCTCCTACTGGCGTAGGAACTCCATCTATTTGGATAACATCTACAATAAGATTTCAACTGACACAGCTCAGTTAAGGTTTAAGCATGTCAAGATTACTCGTAACCCAGGCGGTGTCGATTCGATGGTTTGGTATGAGCATAGCGATTTGGCTGATGTGCTAACAGTTTCACCAAATCCACTAGAAGTGCCTGTTGTCTTTTGGTCAAATGTAACAAGGGCTATGTTGCGTGACGGTGTGGCGGTTGTTGTACCACGTTGGGAGAATGGCCGACTGATTGAAATATGGCTTGCTAAGAAGACAGTGACTTGGACAGCCGAGAGCGTGGAGCTTATGCTTGATGATGTTGCTGTTGAGCTTCCTCTTACTGATGTATGGGTATTTGAAAACCCTAAGTTGAATGTCACGGCTCAACTCAATCAGATTACTGAGCTTATTGACATTAACTTGAATGCTTTGACAGAAAAGCTTAGCGATGGCAATTCTAGCTTGAGAGGCTTCTTAAAGCTACCAACTAAGGCAGCTGATGAACTTTTGAAGCAACAAGCCAGGAACCGTGTTGATAGTATGCTTGACTTGGCCAAGAACGGTGGCATTGCTTATCTTGAGCAAGGCGAAGAGTTTCAGGAACTTAGCAAAGACTATTCTACTGCTTCCAAGGAAGAATTAGAGTTCTTGAAATCACAGCTTTATAATGCTCATGGTATCAATGAGAAATTATTTACCTGTGATTACACTGAGGAACAATATAGAGCCTACTATTCTAGCGTCATGAAGTTGTATCAGCGTGTCTATTCTGAAGAAATAAACAGAAAATACTTCACGAAGACAGCACGGACTCAGGGCAATAAATTACTGGTCTTCTTTGATATGGCTGACATGATTTCATTTAAGGATTTGGTTGAAGGTGGCTTCAAGTCCAAATATGCTGGATTGATGAACTCAAATGAGTTCCGTGAAACCTATCTTGGTTTACCTGGCTATGAGGGCGGTGAAGTATTTGAAACCAACCTGAATGCTGTGCGTATCGGTGCAGAAGAATCTGAGTAGGAATCTAAAGGGTGGGCGGTTGGCATATCTTTTACGAAAGGAGGTAAGCAATGGAAAAACTAAAAACCTTTATCGTAAAGTCAGTTGAGGATGAATCAGCTGACTTTCATTTTGAGGCTTACGCTTCTACCTACGGCAATGCTGATAGAGATGGCGACATCATGGCTAAAGGATGCTTCGATAAGTCACTGAAAACCAAGGCTGTTGTCCCGATGTGTCTCAACCATAACCGTAACTGTGTTATTGGTAAGCATGAATTGTCTGTGGATGAAAAAGGCTTGCGAACACGTTCAACATTTAATCTTAGTGATCCAGAGGCTAAGAAAACTTATGACCTCATGAAAATGGGGGCATTGGATAGCCTGAGTATTGGGTTCTTTATCAAAGATTATGAGCCTGTTGACGCTAAGCAGCCTTACGGCGGATGGATTTTCAAGGAAGTTGAAATCTTTGAAATTTCTGTTGTGACCGTGCCAGCTAACCCTCAAGCAACTGTTGACAATATTAAGGAATTTGATATGTCAGCGGTTGATAAGCGAATCGCCCAGGCGAACATGAGGCAAGAAATCATGAGTAAACTTGCAAAAATTTAAAGGAGACATGATGAAAAAATCACTCGTTGAGCTTTTGGAAGCTCGTCAAAAAGCAACTGATGAACTGGCTGAGGTAAAGCTTAAAAAAGCCACTATTGAAGCCAAGATGAAATCTTCAACCATTGAAGACGATGTCTTGGAACAGTTGAAAACTGATGCAGAAAGTTTGGTTGCTCAAGCAACAGCTATTAAAGAAACAATTGCTGGGCTGGATTCTGACATTGAAGAAACTGAAGAAGAACTCAGCAAAGCTGCTAAAGTCATTAAAGAAAAACAGAAAGGTAATACACCAATGGATTATTTGAAAACAAAAGCTGCTGCTCTTGATTTTGTACGGATTCTTATGGACAACGAAGGCAGTGCTAATAGTGCTCGTAAAGCCTGGGAAGATAACCTTGTTGAAAAAGGGGTGACTAACCTCACTAAAATTCTTCCAGAGCCAGTCCTCATCGCTATTCAGGATGCCTTCGCTAATTACAACGGTATCTTGAACCATGTTTCAAAAGATCCTCGTTATGCAGTGCGTGTCGCTCTTCAAACTCAGGCATCTCAAGCCAAAGGACAAAAAGCTGGTAAAGTTAAGAAAGATGAAGAATTCACATTCTTGGACTTCACCATCAACTCTGCAACGATCTATATCAAATATGCGTTTGAATATGCTGACTTGAAGAAAGACACAACAGGCGCTTACTTCAATTATGTTATGAAAGAACTTGCTCAAGGTTTTATCCGTACTATTGAACGTGCTGTTGTTATCGGTGACGGCAAGACATCTAACGCTGATGATAAAATCACTGAAATTAAATCTATTGCAGAAGAAACTGAAACAAACCTCTTCGAAACACAAGAAATCAATGTTACAGGTGCATTCAATAACGCTGTCCTTGAATCCCTTGTTGAAGGAATTGACAAGATGGTACCTAATACGACACCGATCCTGGTCACTTCCAAAGCTATTGCGCGTAAGTTGAAATTGGTTAAAGATGCAGAAGGCCGCTACATTGATCCTCAGCCATTTGCTCCAATCGCTACAAACGGAAATATTATTGCTGGCTTCCAAGTTTATATCTATGATTGGATGGATGGTGCAACTAACCCAATTATTGCATTTGCTGACCAAGCTTACAAGATGATTGGCGATGATGTTTCCGCTGACCGATTTGAAGATTATGACGTAACAGTTAACCGCCGTCACATCGAGCTTGCTAGCGTGATGGGTGGTCGCCTAGGTCAGTACAAATCAGCAGTTAAATTTACCAACCAAGCTGGTTAAAACAGGAAAGGGGTGTCTCAATGACAATCCTGAATAAAATAAAGGAAATGGTAGAGGTTGACGTTGAAGAAGACATCTTTGACGTCCAACTGCTACGTTATATCAACAGTGGGATTTCATATTTACAAAGAAACGCTATACCTGTTTCTGTAATCGATAAAGATACGGATTTAACAGGATGGCCTGATATTAATGAAGAAGATAGGGAAACAGTGCTTGACTGGTTACATCTGAGATGTGTTCAACGTTTTGACAAATCTTTGATGACAGGCAGTGCTGCTACTATGGAATGGATTGACGGAGAGATGACAAATCTTTTGTATCAACTCAAGGCAATCTATGAAGTGAAGACATGAAATCTTCAAGAGTAGCTATCATTCTTTGCTATGATGAGCGTGTTGAGGTTGAAAAAGGTGTCTGGGAGAAAAAGACCGTAGAAAAGAAAGTCAAAGCTGAGAAAGAGAAAATCTATCAGCGAAGGCTTGATAAAGCTATGGCAGACGGTCAAGTTCTGACTGCTAGGTTTAGTGTTCGTTCCAACTATGTGACTGACACTCTAGACTATGTTAAATACAATGGTAGAGAGTACAAAGTTAATATTGGGACAGAATCAGATGATGATCATTACACTATCATCGAACTTGGAGAACTGAAGTAATGGCCAAGAAATTCTTCACTAGACAAGATATTCAATCTATCCTTGAAACAAACTCTTTGAAGGCTAAGGTCTTCTACATGGAACGTGAGGAGAAATCTTCTCCTGACAATGTCATCTTGTATTATCGGTTAACACCAGGCAGGAGCATTACTGCTGATGATAGAGTGCACATGAGAAAAGTGACTGTTCAAGTTAGTCACTACCACAAGAAGAAACTAGACAGTATTGAAGATTTGATACTGTCTCATTTTATGTGTGAGCCAAATCAGTTGAATCTAAAACAACCTGACACTGACTATCTACTGACAACTTATAGACTTGAGGTGTTTACAAATGGGCAGTGGTAGCGTGAAGATGACCCCACTAAAGGTGGATATCAAGAATCAAGTTTTAGAGAACATTAAGAAGGCTGCTCAAAATACAGAAAGTGACATTAGAACTGGAAGCCCTAGACGAAACGGTGTTTACGAAAAAGGTTGGACACACGACATCATAGATGACGCCGCTATTGTTCATAACAATGGCAAAGAAAAATCTCTATCCCACTTATTAGAGAATGGTCATGCCACTAAAAACGGTGGCTTTGTGGCTCCTAGAGAGCATATCAGACCAGCCTATCTCAAAAATAAGGAGAAATTCCTTAATGATATGAAATCCATTAAAATCACACCCAAATAAGAAAGGAGTCTTACATGACTTATCAATACGATACAAGGGAAGTTACTCACGGTAATGCGAATGGTTTCTATGCCAAAATTGCCAAAACTGATTCTGGTGTCTTGGACTTGCAGAAACCTTATCCATTCACAGGGATGCGAAGCACATCCTTTGAAACTTCTCAGGAATCAAATGCCTACTATGCTGACAACGTGGAGCATGTCCGTTTGCAAGGTAAAAAATCCACGGAAGGGTCTATCACGACTTATCAAATCCCTAAGCAGTTCATGATCGACCACTTAGGTAAGAAGCTAACTACCTCCACACCACCAGCCTTAATTGACACTGGTGTCAACGCTAACTTCATCTGGGGGTATGCTGAAACTGTTACAGATGAATTTGGTGCCGAAGTTGAAGAGTTCCACATCTGGACGAATGTAAAAGCCTCTGCACCCAAAGGTAGTGCAACAACTGATGAATCATCAGTAACACCTAAAGAAATCGAAATCCCTTGTACTGCCTCTCCGAATAATTTTATTTTGGACTCTGAAAATAAACCTGTATCTGAAATCGTATGGCGTGACGATGCGCAAGGTACTGTTCGTGCAAAATTTGACAAACTTTTTGCTGCTAAATCACCGACTAAACTAATTGACTTCATCAATGAGGCACTCGGAAAAACTCCAGAAGTTGTACCTGGGGGGTAATCAATGATAAAAAAAGAACTATCATTTGTTGACTTTGATAGTTATGGGGAGGAAATTGAACGCACAATTACTGTGCGTTTTCTTTATTCCCTTCGTGCTATCAAACTATACGAACAACGAACTGGAAGAAACTTCTTTGATGATAATCAGAAAGCAATACAATCCTATACTATTGCAGTTGCTCAAGCTGGTTTTGGTAACAAAAAAGAACTCACTGAAGAAGAACAACTACAACTCCTTCCACTGCTCATGAATTCTGACTTTCTAACTTTCTTGATGGATGCCATCCCTTGCTTGTATGGAGAGGTGAGCAATGGAAAATTCGAACAGAATGAAATCACAATGGAAACCGCAGATTTCTCACTGTGGATAGGTGAACTTATTAGTATTCAGTTCTACACTGAATTGATTTTAGAACTAAACAGAAGCCGATTGAAAGTTCCTCAAGATAGAAAAAAGCCTCAACAGAAGTCATAACTTCTGAAAAAATTTATAAGGTTGTCTTTGAAAACAGAGTTGATGTCTTTTGGGCAGAATCTCAGCATTTTAATTATTTAATGGGAGCACTCCATCAGATGAGTATCAATCAGGATGAGAAGAAAACTTTGTCGAATACTGACTTACTCAGTGTCATGACAGATTAAAACGAAAGGAGGTATTTCTCTATGTCTGAGACATTTGAAGGATTATTCGTCAAATTCGGTGCGAATACAGTTGAGTTTGACAAGTCCGTTAAAGGTATCAATGGGGCATTGGCTGTTTTAAGGAAAGATATCGGAAACCTAAATAGGGAACTGAAATTTGATCCTGGCAACGTTGATTTACTAAATCGTAAACTTGAAAATTTTCAAGAGCAAGCTCGCCTGGGAGCTATGAAAATAGCTGAACTAAAGAAAAAACAAGACGAGCTTGGCGAAAGTGAAATTGGGTCCTCCGAATGGGTAAAACTACAAGTTCAAATTGAACAAGTTGAGACTCAGATGAAGTCTGTTGATAAGGCGATTCAATCAACTAAAGAACAGCTTAACGATGTAGGAGATTCTAAGTCAATCTACAATCTCAATAAGCAGTTAGACGATGTGGCAAGTGAGCTAGACATCGTGAATCAGAAATTGGAATTAGATTCTGGAAATGTTGAACTTGTTGAGCAAAAAATGAAACTGCTAGCCAAACAATCCGAACTGGCTGGTGATAAGGTTCAAGCTCTTAAGAAAAAACAATCCGATCTTGGTGATGAAAACATTGGGACAGATGAATGGCGTCAACTTCAACACGAAATCGGCCAGGCTGAAGTTGAGGTCATGAAGATCGACAAAGCAATGGACGAACTAGGGGACTCTAGTAAAAATGCAACCGAAGACATCAAAGGTGCTGCAAGTTATCTTAAAGCGGATATGATGATGGATGTTGCGGAAAAAGCTGGTGAAGCTGGCAGAGCATTATATGATGTTGGTGAAGAGGCAATGCAGACAGCTGCAAAAATGCAAGCAAGTAATGCCCAATTTTCAACAGTATTCGGAGAACTAGAAAACCAAGCTAGAACAGCACTTGAATCAATCGGTAAGGAATTGAATATTGTTCCTGAACGATTACAAGGCTCATTCACACAGATGGCGGCATTTGCAAAAACAACTGGTATGGATACAGCTAGCGCTCTAGAGTTGACAGAAAGAGCTACTAGGGCAGCTGCGGACGGTGCAGCATTCTATGATAAATCTATAGAAGAAGTGACGGAAAACTTACAGTCATTCCTTAAAGGAAATTATGAGAACGATGCTGCGCTTGGTATTTCTGCAACTGAAACCACTAGAAACGCTGCTGCAAACGCATTATATAGCAAGTCGTTCAATGAATTGAGCGAGTCTCAAAAACAATTGACATTGCTTAAGATGGTGGAGGATGGTCAAGCTGCTGCTGGCGCTCTTGGTCAGGCCGCTAGAGAATCGGACGGCTTAGAAAATACGCTGGGAAATCTAAAAGCTAGCACAGATAATGCCATGGCCGCACTTGGTGCACCCATTTTGAAAGAGCTGACTCCAATTTTTCAGGAATTGTCAAAGGTTATTCAAAGTGTTGCGGATTGGTTTTCTAACTTAGGGGAGGGGACACAGCAGACCATTATTATTTTTGGTTTAGTTACAACTGCTGTAATGATTTTACTTGGGGCTATTGCACCGCTAATCATCGCTATAGGTGCTATAGGGGCGCCTATTGGAATTGTTATAGCGGCGATAGCTGGCGCTATCGCCGCTATAACGCTCATTATTCAAGCCATTATGAACTGGGGCGCTATTACTGAGTGGCTTCAGACGACGTGGAACGTTTGTGCTGCTTGGTTGTCTGAATTGTGGACGAATATTGTCTCCACTGCGACCACAGCGTGGTCGAATTTTACTACTTGGCTTTCTGAACTGTGGACTTCTATCACTTCTACGGCACAGTTAGCGTGGTCAAGTTTTACTGCATGGCTTTCTGAACTGTGGTCTTCCATCACTTCAACAGCACAGTCAGCGTGGTCAAGTTTTACTGCTTGGCTTTCTAGCCTTTGGTCTTCAGTAGTCTCAACTGGACAGTCTTTGTGGTCTAGCTTTACTAGTGCCTTGTCCAATATTTTCTCAAGTTTAATTTCAGGTGCTCAGTCTCTGTGGTCAAGTTTCACTTCCACCCTTTCCAATTTGTGGTCTGGACTGGTCTCAACTGGTTCAAATTTGTTTAATAATTTAAGTAGCACGATTTCAGGAATTTTTAATGGCATACTTTCAACAGCAAGCAATATTTGGAATTCCATAAAATCCACGATTTCCAATGCAATAGATGGGGCGAAAAATGCGGTCTCCAACGGGGTCAGTGCCATCAAGAATCTGTTTAACTTCCAGATTAAATGGCCTCATATTCCACTACCTCACTTCCGTGTGAGTGGTTCTGCTAACCCTCTGGATTGGCTAAAAGGTGGCTTACCAAGTATCGGCATTGACTGGTATGCCAAGGGCGGGATCATGACCAAACCAACCCTATTTGGTATGAATGGAAACCGTGCCATGGTTGGCGGTGAGGCTGGTGCTGAAGCTATCTTGCCTTTGAATAAGTCAACTCTGGGGGCAATTGGTCAAAGTATTGCTAACACGATGAACACATCAAACAATATCAACATCAACTTCTCTGGTGTCACTGTCAGGGAAGAAGCTGACCTAAACAGACTGGCCAACGTGGTTGGAAATCGTATTGCTGAAGAATTACAACGTAAAACTAATTTGAGAGGAGGAATGGCGTGACAGAAATCAATGAACTTACCATTGACGGTTTGAAGACATCATCGTTTAAGTGTGATGTATTGGTTGAAACTAGACCCAATGTCATTGTCTCCAGCTCCAAGACAGCTCTACTAGAGCATGACGGTATTAGTGGTGCAGTTGTGCAATCGAACCGACACCGTGGACTAATTGAGAAGCCTTATCATATCACTTTAATTGAGCCAAGCGATGAAGAAATTTATCGCTTTTCTGCTCTTTTGAATCGTGAAAAGTTCTGGTTGGAAAACGAACAGGAACCAACTATTAGGCTTTGGTGTTATAAGGTTGATAGCTTTGAGATTGGAAAAGATGAATTTGGTGCCTGGGTGGTTGATGTTACCTTCATCTGCCACCCTACCAAATTTTTCAAGACTATAGACACCCAAACACTTACTGGTAACGGTGTTTTGAGGGTGCAAGGGTCAGCTCTTGCTTTTCCAAAGATTACAGTGGTTGGTCAGAGCGCCTCTGAGACATCGTTTACAATCGGTGATCAGGTCATCAAGCTTGAAAAGCTCTCAGAATCGCTTGTGATGGTCAATGATCCTGACAATCCTAGCTTTAAAACAGCTAGGGGTAGGCTCATTAAATGGGCTGGTGATTTTATCACAGTTGATACTGCTAAGGGGCAGAATGTTGGTGTTGTTTTAGGTGCTGGCATAACGTCCTTGAAATTTGAAACAGTTTGGGGGTGGGCATAGTTGCTCTTTTTACTTGATGCAAATGTAAGAACGGTCAAATGGAATGGAATTCCACTTCATGAGGCCAGCTCTGCCATTGTCAAAGAAGAAACCAACAGTGATTTCTACCTGACTGTTCGCTATCCTATCACGGATTCAGGTATCTATCAACTTATCAAAGAGGATATGTTGATTAAGGCGCCTACGCCTGTGCTGGGTGCTCAGCTGTTTAGAATCAAGAAACCTATTGAGAATGATGATAGCTTGGATATCACTGCTTATCATGTTTCTGATGACATCATGAAGCGGTCTATCACTCCTGTAAGTGTAGTTGATCAAGGTTGTGCTATAGCACTGTCTCAGATGGTTCAAAATGCTAAGACTGATTTAGGGGATTACTCCTTCACAAGTGATATCATGGACAGCCGAACCTTTAACACGACTGAGACAGAAACGCTCTACTCAGTTTTGATGGACGGCAAGCACAGTATCGTTGGTACTTGGGAGGGTGAGCTTGTCCGTGACAACTTTGCACTGTCTATCAAGCGGAGCCGTGGGGCTGATCGTGGGGTTGTCATCACGACACACAAGAACCTCAAGTCCTACCAGCGAACCAAGAACTCTCACGGAGTTGTCACTAGGATTCATGCACGGTCAACTTTTAAGCCAGATGGTGCTGAAGATGAAGTGACGCTCAGAGTGACTGTTGACAGTCCACTAATCAACTCTTATCCATATATCAATGAGAAAGAGTATGAGAACAACAACGCTGAAACCGTTGAAGACCTTAGAAAGTGGGCTGAGGCTAAGTTTACCAATGAGGGCATTGACAAAGCATCCGATGCTATCGAGATTGAAGCCTATGAGCTTGACGGTCAGATTGTCCATCTTGGGGATACAGTCAACCTAAAGAGCAGAAAGCACAATGTTGATGTCTATAAGAAGGCAGTGGCTTATGAGTTTAACTGCTTGGCCAATGATGGAAAAGGGGAGTATATCTCCATCACTTTCGATGATAAGCCAGGGGTTGGAGGCTCTGGGGTATCCAGTGGGCTGTCTAATGCTGCTGACGCTATCCTTGGAGCTGGAGCTAGTGCTCAAGAAGTTGCTATCGAGCGAGCTATCAGAAACGCTAACCAAGCCTTTGATGCCGAGTTTGACAAACGTGTCGAAGAAATTAATGATGGCATTGAGTTAGCTAAGGTGAAATCCGAAGAATACGCAGAAAACGTCCGAAACGATGTCGAATCGAAAATTGAGGAAGTCACTCGTCAGCTGACAGATGAACAAGCCGAGTTAGAAAAACGCAATCAAGCTAAGCTGGATGCGTTTAGGGACGAGCTGGCCAATTTTAATTTTGACGAGGACAGGATTAACGAGCTAATCAAGAGCATTGATGTCACGAAGGCGTTTGAAGACGTCAAGGCTGAGATTGACAAGACCTTTGCGGACGTCAAATCACAGATTATGGCAGTCTCTGAGACCAGTCGTGTCAATGCTGAGATGATTGGTAATGATGGGGTTACTCGCTATAACAAAAATTTGGTCATGGACGGGACATCGCGCAAAATACCATTTGATGGTCGGGCTACTGTCCGAGCAAATGATGGTGGATTTAAAAGAGGAAAAACATACACAATTAGCTTTGAGGCGTTATGTCAGATGATGGCTAAGGTAGCCGTCAGCTTAACGCAGTCACACGCTAAGCTAATCCAAGCGACGTTTACAGACCCTAACGGTAAATTTCCGACGGTCACTCATGAGATGACATCAAGCCCGTCTAGTGTTGAGCTCTATCCTTATCCGTACACGGTAAACCTGACTGGTCCGTGGTATAAATCCAAAACACTGTCTGTTAATCCATCAGAGACAACGACACTGGATTTAGCACTAGACTACAGAGAGATTGCAGATGGTAATCTGGAGGCCGAGATTATCGGCACATGGGCAGAAGAGCCTGAAATAATATTTGATGGAGGTAGTGGATGACAGAAACTATACCGATTAAAGTCCAGTTTCAGCGCATGACGAAATCACAGTGGGAAACCAGTGACGTGATTTTACTTGCAGGTGAGATTGGGTTTGAGACTGACACTGGTTATGCTAAATTTGGCGATGGTGTCAGTCGATATTTAGACTTAAAATACCTGACGGGGCCAGTAGGGCCGATTGGTCCTCAGGGGCCAACTGGTCCAATAGGAGAGACAGGGCCCATCGGATTAACAGGACCGCAGGGCCCGATTGGTCGAGCATTTACGTACAGCGATTTTACAGAGGAGCAACTGGCCGACCTTAAAGGCCCTAAAGGTGACCGAGGCGAGACAGGTCCGACAGGTCCGATAGGACCAGAGGGTCCAGTAGGTCCTAAAGGTGCCGATGGGACGATGACTTTTGCGGACCTAAGCGAGGAGCAACGTGAGACCTTACGAGGTCCCAAAGGCGATGCAGGTCCCGTAGGTCCAAAGGGAGAGCCAGGCCCTAAAGGTGAAATAGGTCCAACAGGTCCATCAGGTGAAAGGGGACCAATAGGTTTGACTGGTCCACAGGGTCCAGTAGGCCCGATGCCAGAGTTGCCAGAGGGGTTATTAACGCAATCAGACCTTGAGGGGAACTACGCACCATTTAATCACACGCACACAATTAATCAGGTCGAGGGCTTGCAAAATCATATTAACAACATCGGCAAGATTTATGTTAACGGCAAATACCTATCAGTCTCTATCGTTGATAATGGTCAAGTGCCTAGCGACACATCGGGCATGATAGTGTTTGAAAGGGAGGCTTGATATGTACCATAGCATACATTTTGACGACGACAAGATTGTCCGTGTGGTGTCTGATGGTGTAATTATCTGGCAACAAATGACTGACGAGCTGAACGGTATCCGCTCAACGCATTTTACGTTTAACGCATACAACATCTATGTTAGATGGCTGGGTGACCCTGCGTCGAACGATGTTGTCGGTAAAATAAAAGCAATCCGAATCAATGATGAGACATTTGATATCAGTGATGTTAGGCAAGTCAGAGTTACTGCTCCTGACGGATATAACCAACTTTGGTTTGCCAAAACAGTCCCTTTATTTGCATTTCTAAACAAGCACGGATATTACTTAAATCACAACGTCGAAATAGTCACAACAGATATTTACTTACTGACAGACGTAGCTGTCCCAGAGCCGATTGAAAACGTTGTCGAATGGCGACCAATGTCACGGACTGAGGTTATCAAACGTAGTAGTGAGACCATTACTCGTGGGGACTTGACAGCTGAGCAGTCGTATACAGAGACTGGGCAAGATGGACAGGCTCAGATAACGTGGGAGGCTGAGTACCTCAACGGCAACCCGACTGGTCGAGTACGTAACGAACAACGTACCGTTTTGTCAAATCCAGTCAACGATAAGATTTATCGAGGGACTAAACAAGCCGAAAGCACAAACGAAAAAGTCATGGCATTGAGTTTTTGGTACTTTAAAGGTATGCCATTGTTTTTCGAGGAAACGAAAGGTATACCGTACCGAATCGACGTAGATAGTGACGTGTACGAGTTGACATCGTCTGATTATTACTTCAAATATGGATTTTTGGCATTAAACGAGCGATTAGATGGTATTTTTGCTCAAAAATACGGCGACGGAGATCGATTGTTTAAAGTCTATTACACATAACAGGAGGTATCTATGATTATCAACATTGACGACCTCCAACAGGTCAATGGTAGATATGTCTACACGTTTACGCCAGAGCAAGACATGGATGCCTTAGAGTTTGAGAGTGACTGTCTTGGCCAGTTAGACATCAATCGCTTACAGGTCGAGCTCAACACAGAGGCCACCGATTTTGTACCCCCAGAAGTTTACGAGGGCAATCTCTCAGGTATCTTTAAAGATTTGCGCGAGATTAACCTTGAGATGACTGATGAGGCTAACTCGAGCTTGTGGTCTAAAATCAAGGCAAACGCTAACGGCATAATACGACAGTACCACAATGAGACGATTAGCGCCGAAATTGTAGAGAGCGCAGACGTATTGCGAAAAGAAATATCTAATCAGGTATCTGGTATTAGCTCATCAGTCAGTCAAGTCAATAATGCACTCTCGCAAGAGATTAGAGACCGCACTGGTGCTGTCAGTCAATTGACCCAACGATTAGATGGCATCGGCACACGAGTGACTAATGCAGAGGGCAATTACAGCACGCTGTTGCAAAAAGCCAACGGCATCCAAGCGACGGTCAGTGATCTGGGCGGGACAGTATCATCTAATTACACGCAACTCAAGGGATTGATTGACCTAAAAGTGACTCGTGATGATGTCACAGGGATTATCCGCAACTCTGGTGATAGCATTATGGCTTCTGTAACATCAAATATCGGTCAAGTCATTTCTGCAATCAATCTCAGTCCTAGCGGTGTAAATGTCCGAGGGACAGACATCGTCTTAGATGGAAATGTTGCAGTTAACGGTGACTTTGTAGCTAAAGTGGCTAAAATCATCAAGTTAGATGCTGGTGCTATTACTACAGGTAAACTAAACGTCGCAGGACTAATAGACACCAACGCCATTACAGCAGACAAGCTCAAGGTTGACCAAGCTTTGTTTAATAAGTTGACAGCGGATGATGCGCTGATTAATAATCTATTAGCTAAACAGGCTTTTATTACTAAATTACAATCGGTTAAGATTACAGCTGAGCAGATTAACGGAGGTATAGTAACTGCTCTAAATGGAGCAATGGGAATTGACCTTAACCAAGCCAAAATATCATTCAACCAAAATGCAACTTTTGAATTTAATTCAAGCAATAATGCTATGTATCGCAAACGTGGATACAATACGGCATTTCTGCATTTTAACGACGAAAGTAATGGTGGCGTATATGCTGGTCTTGGCGTAACGTCTACCAACGACGGTATTAATTCATCTTCTTCTGGCCGATTTGCAGGACTTCGCATATTTCGAACAGCAAATGGAGGAACTTGGTCGTTAGAACATGGTGCCAAAATCGATAGAATTGAGATGTATGGCGATACCATAATCATGAAAGATGCTTTTAACCTTAACCGGGGTATGGTTATAGACACAGCAACTATGTCTGGAGCCATGAATTTGGGGCAATGGTTATCTCAGTTTAATCAGAATTTTAAACACCTAATAAACATCGTTGGCCGTGGAGATGTCATTAAAACGTTTAACCACGCTTGGCTTCAAAGCGAATTAGATAAATGGAACATACATTAAAAAGGATTTTAAATTATGGACTTACAATTGCAACTGACAAACAAATACATGGTTGAGCTGATGTCAGCTAACCACACGAAACTCTCGTATGAGGTGCAACTCGAGGAGGCGCAAAAAGAAATTGCAGATTTTAAAGCAGTTTTAGCGTCAGACACAGCACTTGCAGAGTTATACGAAGAAGTCAAAGCTAAATTAGAGGAGGCTAATAATGGCATTTAAAGTAAATTTTAATTATCCAAAATACGATGATTTCGGCAAAGTAACGGGTGCTTTTATCGGTATCTCAGACCCTGACACGGGCGATAATTTATCGGCGAATGTCTTGGGGGACTATCGTACAGTCGGGACGTCCGAGGCCATTACGGCAGTTTTGGATAATTTTTACAAACGCAACTTTGCTGACAAGGCCATGGCTGAGTCGGTCGTCAAGATTGACGAACTGGATGCTAAAACCAAGGATTTTGCTAAGCAAATTGCAGATGCCGTTTCGCAAATTACAGCGCTCAAAGATGAGGTGATGGCTGAAATCAAGGCAGAGACGGATAAAAACAGAGACATTATCAAGCTCTCTACACTTACACTTAATGATGCGCTTGCTCAAATTGATGAGCTTATGGAATTGATGGAGGAACAAAACAATGATATTATTGGAAACGCTGAAGAAACTGATCGAGGAGGTCTTGAACATGAATAGCGAAACAGCAAAAGCAACACGATTAACCTATTACGCAACCCAGATTGAATTGGGGTGGATTACATTAGAGCGTGTACCAAAACGCTACCGTGATGATGTTGCCAAGCTTATTGAGGCTAATCAAGGTCTGGACAACGAATAGCGAGGTGAGTATGCCTGAAAAAGAACTCATGCACTGGATGATGACTGTAGCTATACCGCTATTGGTATCGCTCTTTACAGTCTTTAACGTTAATAAAATCCGCACTGAAACCTTGGAGCGCCGTTTGACAAAGCTGGAAATCTTTAGCGATAACCAGAACAAGCTACTAGACAATCATGAAGCTCGACTTGTTAAGCATGAAGAAGAGCAGAAGGTCATGATAGGTCTTATCGAACAAATCCGTAGTTTATCACAAGACATTGGAGAGCTCAGAACGGATTTAAAGGATTTACAAAAACACATTGGAGGAAAATAACATGAATATCAATTGGACTGTACGTCTGAAAAACAAAAACTTTTGGCTGACTATCGTGCCAGCCTTGGCTTTGGCTTTGCAGGCCATCTTAAAAGTCTTTGGTATGGACTTTGACTTTGGGGAAACGGTCAACAATCTACTGGTAGTGGTAAACACGGTCTTTGCAGTCTTGGCTATTCTTGGAGTGGTCAATGACCCTACCACTGCTGGGCTATCAGACTCAGAGCGTGCATTGGGTTATACTGAACCAAAATGAGACGGTTAATCTTAATGGCACTCTTATTCCCCCTTGGAGCCTTAGCGCTCCTTGTGGGGCCATTTTTGGAAATATTAAAAAAGGAGGAACTTGATGGCGATCAATATTGAAACAGCTGTAGGCTGGATGACATCTAGAGTTGGTAAGGTCACTTATTCGATGGACTATCGAAATGGTCCAAGCTCTTACGATTGCTCCAGTTCGGTTTGCTCAGCTTTGATTACAGCTGGAGCAAGTAACCCAGGATGGTTGCTGAACACGGAATACATGCATGATTGGCTAGTAAAGAATGGGTATAAGCTCATCTCAGAAAATCAGGATTGGGATTCTAAGCGAGGAGATATCTTTATTTGGGGGCGTCGTGGTCAGTCAAGCGGTGCTGGTGGCCATACAGGAATTTTTGTGGATGCCAACAACATTGTACACTGCAACTATGCCCGTAATGGTATCACGATTGACAACTACAATCAGACGGCGGCTGCAAGCGGTTGGATGTATGTTTACGTCTATCGCTTAACAAACTCTGCTAAAACCACCTCAAGCTTAGGAAAGAACCTTGATACTCTAGTTAAAGAAACTTTGGCTGGTGTTTATGGGAATGGTGACCAACGTAAAGCGGCACTTGGCAATCAATATGAGGCTGTCATGGCAGTCATCAATGGCAAAGCTAAGACTAATCAAAAGACAGTTGACCAGCTGGCTCAGGAAGTAATCGCTGGCAAACATGGCAACGGTGATGATCGTAAGAAGTCACTCGGTAGCCAATATGATTCTGTCCAAAAACGTGTCACCGAATTGCTCAAAAAACAGACCTCTGAGCCGTCTAAGACTCAAGAGGTAAAACAGACCAAGCAAACCAAAACAAGCCAATCTGAGGCAACTGGGAATGCGACAGTAAGCAAAGAAGAGGGCGACCTCTCTTTCAATGGGGCTGTCCTCAAAAAAGCATTTCTAGATAAGATTCTTGCTAACTGTAAGAAGCATGACATCCTTCCAAGTTATGTCCTGACGATTCTTCACTATGAAGGCCTCTGGGGTACTTCAGCTGTTGGTAAAGTAGATAATAATTGGGGCGGTATGACATGGACTGGGCAAGGCAACCGTCCAAGTGGTGTGACAGTAACAAAAGGATCAGCACGTCCTAGCAACGAAGGTGGTCACTATATGCACTATGCCAGTGTAGACGACTTCCTAACAGACTGGTTCTACTTGCTACGGTCAGGAGGTTCTTACAAGGTATCTGGAGCCAAGACCTTTTCAGAGGCTGTCAAAGGGATGTTTAAGGTTGGCGGTGCTGTCTATGATTATGCTGCTAGTGGATTTGATAGCTACATCATCGGAGCTTCCAGCCGTCTCAAGGCGATTGAGTCAGAAAACTTTTCTCTAACTCGTTTTGATGCAACATCAAATAATGTAACATCAACCAACCCAGATAAAATAAGCATTGATATCGAAGGAATCGCAGTCACTATAAACGGCGTGGCCTACGAATTGACAAAAAAACCAGTTTAGAAAAGAAAGGAGGGAAGTCTCCTTAAATAAGTCCAAAAAACCGCTCAGTTAACACTGGGCGGTCTTTTTTATACTTTCCATTAAAACGGAAATTTCAAGGAATATCCAATATAATAGACATTAGCGATTTAAACTGTTATAGTACTGAGTTATTTTGATGACTTTATCAAAAGACATGCCACCAATATCAGTCCGACCTTTGACATAGTTTGCTAAAGTTTGCTCCGATATACCTGTGGCCTGTGCTATTTGATAGCGTGAATGACTCTTGATGAAATTCATCATCTCTTCCTTGGATAACACTTTTATCATAGATGATACTCCTTATTTGAAAACCAACCAGAGTATCAATGCAATAAGCAGTGACCACACCAAGAAGGCTTTCCAGTCAAATTTATGTTTACTTACTTTGTATTTTACTTTCATAGCATTTTTTGATAATATTTAAGTACACCCCCGAAGGGGTGGATAGTGATTGCTCACTATCCAATCGTGATGTGCCATTCAATGGTTAGGATGATAAGATTTAGTTTGACGACCAACTTATCTGTTCGAACCTTGAGTGGCTTTTTTAAGTACCTAAACATTTTTACTCCTTTCTGTTAGTTTCCTTGTCTAAGGTAACCTCCCTTTACCTTATGTCTATATTATACTATTATTTATAATAGTAGTCAAGTAGTTTAATAAACTTTTTTTATTTTTTTGCCCACCATTTGCCCACCAACTTCTCCATAATTAGCCTGATTTAACCTGATAAAAAACAAAGAAAAGCCCTAAAACAAGGGCTTTTCTTTATGTAAAAGCAAGAAAGATTTTCTTCTTTAAGGCGGTAGACGGATTTGAACCGACGATCAAGCTTTTGCAGAGCCGTGCCTTACCACTTGGCTATACCGCCAGAACCTATAACAGATAATATTCTACCCTAAAAATGAACTTCCGTCAAGGTCTTAATCGGAAATTGCGAAACTTCTTCGATTGTGAGTAAGGCATGATTGTATTCGAGGATAGAAATCTTCAAGCAAGCAGTCAATGGGGGTGACATGGTGTGGAAGATATCACTAAAAGATTGAAGATTTGATTTTAAATAGAGACATTGCTTGCAAAAAGAGAATTTTTTTGTTATCATGATAAAGTTGTGACAACAACAAATACTCATCTAAGATGAATCGTGGAGCTGTTGCCCTTGTGGTGGTTTTGCGAGTTGAAATCTTAGAGAGGAAAAAACAAAAAAGGAGAAATACTCATGGCAGTAATTTCAATGAAACAACTCCTCGAAGCGGGTGTGCACTTCGGTCACCAAACGCGTCGTTGGAACCCTAAGATGGCGAAGTACATCTTTACAGAACGTAACGGCATCCACGTTATCGACTTGCAACAAACTGTAAAATTGGCTGATCAAGCTTACGACTTTGTTCGTGATGCAGCAGCTAACGATGCGGTTGTCTTGTTTGTTGGAACTAAGAAACAAGCTTCTGAAGCCATCAAAGAAGAAGCTGAACGTGCTGGTCAATACTACATCAACCACCGTTGGTTGGGTGGCACATTGACTAACTGGGACACTATTCAAAAACGTATCCGTCGCTTTAAAGAAATCAAAGAGATGGAAGCAAACGGTACTTTTGAAGTCTTGCCTAAGAAAGAAGTTGCCCTTCTTAACAAACAAATGGCTCGTCTTGAAAAATTCTTGGGTGGTATCGAAGACATGCCTCGCATCCCAGATGTGATGTACGTTGTTGACCCACATAAAGAACAAATCGCTGTTAAAGAAGCTAAAAAATTGGGTATTCCAGTTGTAGCTATGGTTGATACAAACACTGATCCAGATGACATTGATGTGATTATTCCATCAAACGACGATGCGATTCGTGCGGTTAAACTCATCACTGCTAAAATGGCTGATGCGATCATTGAAGGTCACCAAGGTGAAGACAGCGTCGAAGCCGTTGAAGCAGAATTAGCTTCAGAGCCAGCATCTACTGAATCAATCGAAGAATTGGTTGAAGTTGTAGAAGGCGATAACGCTTAATAATTGTAAATCTAAAACCTAAGGGGGCGGGGCGGAGCCCTGTTCCCTTATTTCGTTTAAAAAGGAGACTATAAATGGCAGAAATTACAGCTAAGCTTGTAAAAGAATTGCGTGAAAAATCTGGTGCTGGTGTCATGGACGCTAAAAAAGCATTGGTTGAAACAGATGGTGATATCGATAAAGCGGTAGAATTGCTCCGTGAAAAAGGAATGGCAAAAGCTGCTAAGAAAGCTGACCGTGTTGCAGCTGAAGGCTTGACTGGTGTCTTTGTAGAAGGCAATGTTGCTGCAGTTGTTGAAGTGAACTCTGAAACAGACTTTGTTGCGAAAAACGATCAATTCGTAGCGCTTGTTAAAGAAGCAGCTGAAGTGATTGCTAAAGGTAAACCAGCTAACAACGAAGAAGCTCTTGCCTTGACAACAGCTTCAGGTGAAACTTTAGAAGCAGCTTTTGTATCAGCAACAGCAACTATCGGTGAGAAAATCTCATTCCGTCGTTTTGCCTTGGTTGAAAAGACTGATGAGCAAGTGTTTGGTGCTTACCAACATAACGGTGGTCGTATCGGGGTTATCTCAGTGATTGAGGGTGGCGATGAAGCCCTTGCTAAGCAAGTTTCAATGCATATCGCTGCTATGAAACCGACTGTTCTTTCATACACTGAATTGGATGAGCAATTTGTCAAAGACGAATTGGCACAACTCAACCACAAGATCGAGCAAGACAACGAAAGCCGTGCTATGGTTGACAAGCCAGCCTTGCCACTTTTGAAATATGGTTCAAAAGCTCAGTTGACTGATGATGTTTTGGCACAAGCTGAAGCTGATATCAAAGCTGAATTGGCTGCTGAAGGCAAACCAGAAAAAATCTGGGATAAAATTGTACCAGGTAAGATGGACCGCTTCATGCTTGACAATACTCAAGTAGACCAAGCGTACACACTTCTTTCACAAGTCTACATCATGGATGACAGCAAAACTGTTGAAGCTTACTTTGAATCTGTAGGTGCTAAAGTGATTAGCTTTGCCCGTTTTGAAGTTGGTGACGGTATTGAAAAAGCTGCCAATGATTTTGAAAATGAAGTTGCAGCAACAATGGCTGCAGCACTCGGTAAATAAGAGTGACAGTGAGAGGATGATTGTTCCTTTCAGTTATCAAAAATGAAACCACAGATAAGACCCAATTCCTCTGGTAATGGTTGAGGAGTTGGGCCTTTTTATGTTAATGAAGAAAAGACGGTCATCTAATCCAATGTTTTACAGACAGGATTTCTATCTTATGATATCATAAGATTAGGAGAATACAGAAATGACAAAATCAATCGCAATTGTAGGTATGGGAGTCAGTGGTCTGGCAGTTTTATTGGGGTTATCTCAATTATCAAAAAAACAGCTAGCAGGGGTAACTATTGTATGTTTTGATGATAAAGACCATTTTGGACGTGGGATTCCCTTCCAAGAGGATGTCGATGAAGCTTTAATCAACTCGCCTATTGATACTATTTCCTTTGATTATCGGGATATGGGAGATTTTAAAGCTTGGTTGATCGCGAAAGGATATGCGGTGGATCGACCTTATGTGAGTCGCGCACTTTATGGTCAGTATATGCAGGAGCGTGGTCAAGAATTACTAGACCAGCTACCTGCAACGGTTGTTAGAAAACGTGTTGACCACTTAACTTACCTTTCAGAGCAGCACCAATGGCAGGTACACATCGATGGAGAAATCTTTGGTCAAGCCTTTGATGAGCTGCATCTGGCTTGTGGAGATCTACCAACGATTGATCCGTATCAGTTGGAGGGCAACTCAGATTATATCAGAGACCCGTATCCTATTAAGAAGCTAAAAGACATTATTTGGAAGGATAGTTCGGTCTCTTTGATTGGGACAGGTTTGGCAGCAGTTGATGTGCTCAAATGGCTATTAAACCAGCCTGTAGCTCGTGTTTTTGCTTTTTCAAGATCCGGTTATTTTCCGACCGTTCGTATCCTTGATGGAGAACCGTTCGAATGGGTGGCGATGACAGATGACAAATTTGAAAGCTTGAGATTAGAAGATTATTTTTCTATAGAAGAATTTGAAGAACTATTAGAAAAAGAGCTGCAGGCGCTTGGGTTTCAGAATTGGGAAAATGCCTGTGAAACCTATCTAGCATCAGGGATAGAGGGTCTTCGCTTAGCTGAAACTTACCCTGAGGAACTTTATCGACTACAAGCGCTTGCTTCTCGTGTGGCAGATTGGTTCAGTGACCTTTGGCCTCGGATGACGCATTCTGACCGTCAAGAGTACAAGGAGATTTATGAAAAAGCTATCATCAATCTTCGAAACCCTATGCCAGAAGAATCAGCCGATGTCCTGATAGGAGCTGATAAGTCAGGACGCTTAGTTGTTTTAAATCAGGTAACCGATGTTGTAGCAAACGATGAGGAGTTTGATATTATCCAAAAAGAAGGAGAAGTTTGCAAGGTTTCGTATGTGATTAATGCAACGGGCTATCACCTCACAAAAGCAAATCAGAAGAAGGCTACACTTCTATTGCAACAATTATTAGACCAGCACCTCGTACAAATCGATGACGAGGGAGGTCTTAGTGTCCTAGCTGAAACTGCTCAAATCATTTCTCCGCGTTATGGTACCATGCTGAATCTGTTTGCTCATGGAGAATTGATTAATGGTGTCATTTACCAAAATAATTCCACGGTAAAAATTCAACAAATGGCAGAAAGAGCAGTTGCGGTTAGTCGATAACTTTTATTAGGCTAGCTATAGTAGTCGTTTTTGAATCAAAAAAAGCTGGGCTAAAGGTTCAGCTTTTTAAAGTCAATGAAGTAGTAAAGGTGGATGCGAGTGACTTTTCTTAAAAATCTTAGCCAATGGATAGTATACTGGAAAAAAAGTTATAGCGCTATATTGTTAACGTTTGCACAATCTTTTGGAAAAAGTTATACTGAAAATGCGAAGTCGTCATAAAAAGAAGGGAGGTTGGGTGTATCTGTATGACGACTAATAACTAAGAGAATATCCTTTTCTCTAGATTGAATGAGGTAAACTAATGAAAGTTTTTGCGAGTCCTTCCCGTTATGTTCAAGGGAAAAATGTTTTGTTTTCAAGTGCTGACCAAATTAATGCACTAGGTAAACGTCCCTTAGTTCTCTGTGACGATGTCGTATTTGATATTGTTGGCCAGCGGTTTATTGACTATTTAAACTCTAAATCTTTTGAGGTAACACGGGTAGCCTTTAACGGAGAAGCGTCTGATAATGAGATTAATCGCGTCGTTGACTTAGGCAAGGAAAATCAGGTCGATATCATTATTGGACTTGGTGGTGGTAAAACGATTGATAGTGCTAAGGCGATTGCGGATTTGTTAGTGATTCCTGTCATTATCGCCCCAACTATCGCGTCGACCGATGCCCCGACCTCAGCTTTATCTGTTATTTATACCGACCAAGGGGCATTTGAAAAATATATCTTCTACTCTAAAAACCCAGAATTAGTTTTAGTAGATACCCAGGTCATCTGTCAAGCACCACCGCGTTTACTAGCTTCAGGGATTGCAGATGGTCTTGCGACTTGGGTAGAAGCTAGAGCTGTTGTCCAAAATAATGGAACAACCATGGCTGGTGGGCACCAGACCATTGCAGGAGTTGCCATTGCACAGGCCTGTGAAAAGACACTTTTTGCAGATGGCCTTCAAGCCATGGCTAGCTGTGAAGCTAAAGTCGTGACAACAGCTTTAGAAAATATTGTGGAGGCCAATACTTTGCTGAGTGGTCTTGGCTTTGAAAGTGCTGGGCTTGCGGCTGCTCATGCTATTCATAATGGTTTTACAGCATTAGAAGGTGATATTCACCATTTGACCCATGGTGAAAAAGTAGCCTATGGGACCTTAACCCAATTGTTCTTGGAAAATCGTCCTAAAGAAGAATTAAACAAATACATTCGCTTCTACCAAGCTTTGAACTTACCAACACGGTTATCGGAATTACACTTGGCTGATGCGGATTACGATACCTTGCTTAAAGTCGGAAAACAAGCAACGATTGAAGGAGAAACCATTCATCAAATGCCGTTTGCTATTACAGCAGATGATGTGGCCTCTGCTCTCTTAGCTGTAGATCAGTACGTTGCGGCCCTAGATAAGTAAGGGATTCAAGCTTAGTAGGAAGAACGTTTCACTGCTAATTTATAGTAATCAGTCGTCAAAAAAAGAATTCAACCTTACTAGTCATTTAGTGAGGTTGAATTCTTTTAATGGCTAAAAACGTTGAGGCCAAATACGGTCAAAAAACCCATGATGACACCTGCTAAAATCACTCCTAGCATAATGACCACAACACTTTTTTTGAAGTCCCAACCTAAAATACTGGCTGCCAAGGTTCCTGTCCAAGCGCCTGTGCCTGGGATAGGAATACCGACAAAGAGAAGAAGGGCTAGGAAAATCCCGTTCTTACCAGCCTTTTCTTCCAAGACTTTCCCACCTTTTTGGCCTTTACGAAGGCACCAGCTAAAGAAAGGGCCAATAACAGGTTTATCTGCTCCCCATACCAAGACTTTGTGGGCAAAAAAGAAAATGATGGGCACTGGCAGCATGTTTCCAAGGACACCCAGAGAAAGTGCTTGCCAAAAGGGAATACCGTTTGCAATGCCGTAAGGCACTGCGCCACGAAGTTCAATCAATGGAACCATTGAAATCAACAATAAAATAAGATAATGCATAAAACCATCCTTAATGATAATAGTCTTATTGTATAGACTTCTGTCTGAAAGGTCAACTAAAAACTATTGGCCCAAAAAGAAATGAAGAGCAGTACATACTGTGACAAGGGAGACTCAACTAGCGGAGCTGGAGGGGACTTATTTTCTAGTCAGATGCCTCTTTAGTTCCTAAATGGTTGAATTTTTGATATAATAGTCAAAGATAGTCAGAGGAGGTGGTCTGATGGAGCCGAAAAATACATCTGATAGCATTGAAGCTTATATTAAAAAACGGTTAGCTCAAGCAGGATTTGTAGAGCTTAAGCGTAGCGAAGTTGCGGCGTCTTTTGAAGTTGTTCCAAGCCAGATTAACTATGTGATTAAAACGAGGTTTACCGAGAGCCGTGGGTATGTGGTTGAAAGTAAGCGTGGTGGTGGTGGTTATATCCGCATTGATAAAATTGATTTTTCAGATCATCATCACCAATTAGAAGGGCTGAGGCTTAGTCTAGGAAATCAAGTCAGCCAAACTGTTTTTACAGATATTATTCAAATGTTGTTTGAACAAAAGTTGATGACAGAAAGAGAAGGAAATCTTATTTTAGCCATGAGCACCAATGAGGTTTTAGGAGCAGAAGCTGATAAGATTCGAGCGAATTCGTTGCGACGGATTATTCAGCAATTAGATAGAAAAGAGTAAAAGGGACGTATGAAATTATCACACGGTATGAGAACAGCTTGGGAAGATGGTCAGATACTTGCCCAACGTTATGGGAGCCAATCGGTTGAGTCGTGGCATGTTCTTCTAAGTTTTATTGGCAATGTCGAATCGATAGCGGGTGCAGCTTTACAGGATTTTGATTTCGATTTTGACGATTATGATCGTGCCATCTATGCTGCAACTGAAAAGGAAATGCTCGAAGAGGTGGGAAGCTTTACTGTTTTACCACATTCTAAACGGTTGCGCAATCTTACTGAGTTTGCCAAGGCCATTGCGCAAACGCTTAAGGCAAAAGAACTCGGGACAGAGCATTTATTGCTAGCTATGATATTAGACGGTGCTTCGCTAGCTTGTCGTGTTCTCGAGGAAGTTGGTTTTGCGACTGAGCAGGGAGAGCATGATGTAACCATGGTCGAGTTGCGAAAAAACTTGGAGCACAAAGCTGGAATGACTAAAGCAGATATAAAAGCCATTCGAGCGATGATTAAGGGCAATTCAGGAGCCTCTAAGGGCAATATGGCTAATATGATGGGCATGCCGAGTTCACCTAGTGGCGGTTTAGACGATTATACCCGCGACTTGACTGAAGCTGCTCGTCAAGGGGAGATGGAGCCGGTTATTGGTCGTGATGCTGAAATTTCACGCATGGTCCAGATTCTCAGTCGAAAAACGAAGAACAATCCTGTTTTAGTTGGTGATGCGGGTGTGGGTAAAACGGCCCTAGCACTAGGTCTTGCGCAACGCATTGCAGCAGGCGAAGTTCCTGAAAAATTGGCTCAGATGCGTGTTTTGGAACTGGAATTGATGTCCGTTATTGCTGGAACCCGTTTTCGTGGTGACTTTGAAGAACGGATGAACAATATCATTGATGATATTGAGGCGGATGGTCAGGTGATTCTCTTTGTAGATGAACTCCACACCATTATGGGCAGCGGGAGCGGAATTGACAGCACGATGGATGCGGCCAATATTCTAAAGCCTGCCCTGTCGCGTGGGACCCTTCATATGGTCGGAGCCACGACCCAAGATGAATACCAAAAACACATTGAAAAAGATTCTGCCTTATCTCGTCGCTTTGCCAAAGTTGTCGTAGAATCCCCATCAGAAGCAGAGGCTGTTGTTATTTTGCAAGGCCTAAAGGAAACGTATGAGCAACACCATCGTGTCTCGATTTCGGACAAAGCGGTGGAAACAGCTGTGACCTACGCCAAGCGATATTTAACAGGAAAAAACTTACCGGATTCTGCAATTGACCTTTTAGATGAGGCTGCCGCTACTGCCCAAAATAAGGCTGGTCATGCAGGGATTCAGCCGGAATTAAATGAACTGGACCGTGCTTTGATGGCAGGAGAGTTAAAAAGAGTTGAAGGGTTGCTAGATGGTGAAGAACGTTACTCGGACATTGTCGTCACTGAACACGATATCTTGACGACGCTTAGCCGATTGTCTGGTATTCCAGTCACTAAATTAACTAAGACGGAAGCCAAGAAATACCTTAATTTAGAGGCGGGATTGCACAAGCGTGTGATTGCGCAGGATGCAGCTGTTTCGGCTGTCAGCCGTGCCATCCGGCGCAATCAGTCGGGAATTCGTCAAACCAAGCGACCGATTGGCTCCTTCATGTTCCTAGGTCCAACTGGTGTCGGGAAAACGGAACTTGCCAAGGCCTTAGCAGAAGTTCTTTTTGATGATGAATCGGCTTTGTTGCGATTTGACATGTCTGAGTATATGGAAAAATTTGCAGCCAGTCGTCTCAATGGTGCGCCTCCCGGTTATGTCGGTTATGAAGAAGGTGGCGAGTTAACAGAAAAGGTGCGTAATAAACCTTATTCCGTTCTTCTTTTTGATGAGGTCGAAAAGGCACACCCAGATATTTTTAATGTCCTCCTTCAGGTTCTGGATGATGGTCAGTTGACGGATAGTCGTGGACGCAAGGTCGATTTTTCAAATACCTTAATCATCATGACCTCTAACCTCGGAGCGACAGCTCTCAGAGACGATAAAACAGTTGGGTTTGGGAGCAAGGATTTACGATTTGACCATGCTAACATGGAAAAACGGATTTTTGAAGAGTTAAAACGGCATTACAGACCAGAATTTCTCAACCGTGTTGATGAAAAAATTGTTTTTCATAGCCTTGACCAAGCGCATATGCAAGAAGTGGTTAAAATTATGGTACAACCGCTCATTGATAGTTTAGCCGAGAAGGATATCAAGGTGAAAATACAGCCTTCTGCCCTTAAACGCTTAGCAGAACTCGGTTATGACCCAGAGATGGGAGCAAGACCACTCCGCCGTGCGATTCAAACGGTATTGGAAGACCCGTTGGCAGAGAAACTCTTATCAGGAGAGTTAAGCCCTGGCCATCTTCTTAAAATTGGCGTCAAGCAACAAGATATTAAGTTTGAGATTGAATAAAGCAAAAAGCACTGGTAGACCAGTGCTTTTAAGCTTCTTAAAACGTTAAAACAAAGTATTTTTTCTTCCCGCGACGGATGACGGTAAGTTCGCCGTCAATCTTATCCTTGTCTGACAAGGTGTAGTCAAGGTCTTGAACACGGTCACCGTTGATGTAGATGGCTCCGTTTTGGACATCTTCTCGGGCCTGGCGTTTAGAAGTGACAACACCAGCTGTAACCAAGAGTTCGACGATGTTCAAATCGTCCTCGGCTTGAACGGCATAGTTAGGAACGTTGCTGAGTCCGGCTTTGAGTTCGTCGGCTGAGAGTCCCTTAATGTTTCCTGCAAAGAGTTGCTCGGTAATGTTCAGGGCTTGGTTATAAGCGTCTTCTCCATGAACGAGGCTTACCACTTCTTTGGCTAAGATTTTTTGAGCCAGACGTTCATGCGGTGCTGCTTCAAATTGGACACGAATGTCTTCGATTTCTTCTAAGCTTAAGAACGTAAAAATTTTCAGGAAACGAACTGCGTCTTCGTCCATGACGTTAAGCCAGAATTGGTACATTTCATAAGGACTGGTTTTAGAAGCGTCCAACCATACAGCATTACCTTCAGATTTACCGAATTTTTTACCAGTTGAATCGGTAATGAGGGGGACAGTGATGACATGGCCAGTCTTGTCAGCCTTACGGCGAAGCAATTCAGTACCCGCTGTCATGTTGCCCCACTGATCGGATCCTCCGATTTGAAGGGTAACGTTGTGGGTACGATTGAGTTCATAGAAATCGTACCCTTGCATGATTTGGTAGGCAAACTCGGTGTAGGAAATACCTGTTTCAATCCGTTTTTTAACAGATTCCTTACTCATCATGTAGTTGACAGTGAAGTATTTCCCAACATCGCGCAAGAAATCGATGAAGCTGATAGATCCAAACCAGTCGTAGTTGTTGGTCATGACGGCCTTGTTTTCACCGTTCTCGAAATCAAGGAAGCGAGAGAGTTGGCCTTGGATTTTTTCAACCCAGCCATCAACAGTTTCCTTGGTCTGTAGGCTGCGCTCAGCATCCTTAAAAGAAGGGTCCCCGATCAAACCAGTCGCTCCTCCGACCAGCGGGAAGGGTTTGTGTCCTGCCAGTTGCAGGTGACGGCAGACCAAGATAGGCACTAGATGACCTAAATGCAGACTATCAGCTGTTGGGTCATAGCCTGAATAATAAGCGACGCTCCCTTCTGTCAAGGCTTTTTCGAGGGCTTCTTCGTCTGTCGTTTGAAAGACAAGGCCGCGCGCTTTGAGTTCTTCAAAGATGTTCATAGGCTATTCTCCTTTTTAGATTTTGATTTCTGTTTGATTAAACAGAACTACTGATAGACTGAAGGTCTCGATTTCAGTAATGTTTCCATTATATCACAAATTATCTTGAGATGGCGAAGAATTAAAAAAATATGTTATAATGGGCTGGATAAGGAGTTTTTAATGGCAAAATTTGATTTTGAGAAATTGAAAAACATACAAAACAACGAAAAAATAAAGACGGTTAAAACAGGAGTCGTCAGCTTATGGGAAAAATCTGGACTAGTCAAAGTAGCCCCTTATTTTAGGAAGGTTTTAAGTGGTATTAAGATCGGGCTCAATACTTTGTTTATCCTTGCTGTGCTTGGGGGAGCTCTTGTCGCTGGTACAGGGCTTGGTTATTTAGGTAGCCTTTTTGAAGACGTTGACGCTATAGATCAGACAACTCTGGTTAGTCGGGCTAGTGAAGTGACGGGGATTTCTAAATTAACATACGCGGATGGCAGTTTAATTTCGGAGGTGAAGTCTGATCTTTTAAGGACAGAAGTTTCTAGCGAAGGAATTTCGTCCTACATCAAACAAGCTGTCACCTCAATTGAAGATGAAAACTTTGAAACACATGAAGGTGTTGTGCCTAAGGCTATTTTCCGGGCAGCCTTGGGGTCTCTTGGTTTAGGGTCATCAAGTGGTGGCTCGACGTTAACCCAGCAGCTGATCAAGCAACAAGTTGTCGGAAATGAACTGACCTATTCTCGTAAGGCATCTGAAATTGTCTACGCCATGGAATTGGAAAGACTTCTGAGCAAGGATGAGATTTTAACCCTTTATCTCAATGTTTCGTCTTTTGGACGAAATAACCACGGGCAAAATATTGCTGGTGTTGAAGAAGCCGCTCAAGGAATCTTTGGTGTTTCTGCGGCTGAGCTCTCTATTCCACAGGCTGCTTTTATTGCAGGATTGCCACAGAGCCCTATTGTCTACTCCCCCTATGCTTCGGATGGAACTTTGAAAACAGCTGAAGCGATGGTATACGGTATTGAACGTTCTAAAGATGTGCTTTATAGCATGTATCGGACAGGTGCTCTCTCTAAAGAAGAGTATGAAATTTACAAAGCCTACGACATTTCTCAGGATTTTCTCCCAGGAGAACCAATTGTAAGTGATACGGGTGATTACCTTTATTATGCAGCCGTTGAAGAAGCTGAAGCGATTATTTATGACTTGTTGATTAAACGTGATCAGGTTTCTGAAGAAGACTTGCAAAAGGCAGAAACCGTTCAAACCTACAAGGAGATGGCCAACCAAGAACTCAGTTTAGGTGGTTATACGGTTAAAACGACCATCAATCCAGTGGTCTATCAAGCCATGCAAGAGGCCGCTGTTGCTCACTCCGGTGTCCTGCAAGACGGCACCTCTACTGTGGAGGTTGGTAATGTTTTGCTAGATAATAAGACAGGCGCAATCATTTCTTTTGTTGGGGGGTACAACTATGCTAGTAATCAAGTCAACCATGCCCTCAATACCTACCGCTCTCCAGGTTCCAATATTAAACCTATTTTGCCTTATGCTATTGCCATCGATCAAGGAGTGATGGGGTCAGCTTCTATGGTTTCCAATTATCCAGCGACTTACGCTAGTGGGCAGAAAATTATGCATGGCGTTAGTTCTGGTACCCATATGGAGACGCTCCAAACAGCATTGAACCAATCGCAAAACATTCCAGCTTATTGGACCTATAGCCTCCTTAGGAATACCGGTGTCGACGTCCAGTCCTATATGGAGAAGATGAACATTTCGATTGCCGAATATGGGATTGAAAGTTTACCATTAGGGTCTGGTGTTGAGGTGACCGTTGCCCAAATGGCTAATGCTTACCAGACGTTGGCAAATGATGGGGTTTACCAAAAACACTATATGGTCGAAAGCATTACAGATGAGAATGGGGAAGCGATTCATCAGCATCAAGCAGAACCGGTGCAGGTCTTTTCAAAAGCGACTGCAACCATTATGCAAAATCTGTTGAGAGGACCGATTACGTCTGGGGCTACAACTTATTTTCTCAACAATTTGCGAGGTGTAAATGGCACCTTGGCTGGAGCAGATTGGATTGGTAAAACAGGATCTACAGATTACTACAAGGATGTTTGGCTGAGTCTAGCGACGCCATCAGTTACCTTGAGTGGTTGGGCTGGACATGACGACAACACAGCTATGCCTGACGATACGGGGTACAACAGAAACGCCCAGTACATGGCTCGTTTAGTGGCTGCGATTTACGCAGCAGATCCTACTATTTTTGGAAATATTGGCGAACGCTTTGAATTAGACTCAAGTGTGATTTCTTCACAAGTTCTAACATCTACTGGGCAAAGGCCTGGTCAGGTTACCATTAATGGCAGAACCATTAATGTGAATGGTGCGACAACAACAAGTTATTGGGCTGTGAATGGCGCGCCGGTGACGGGGTATCGCTTCGGAATCGGTGGAACAGATACTGATTACGCCAAGGCTTGGGGGAGTATCGTAGGAGACAGTTCCTCTGATGAAGAAGAGGAAGAAAGCGACTCTGAAAAGGAAAAAGAGGAAACCTCTGAGACCTCATCTGAGTCCGAGTCTTCTGAATCTAGTAGCAGTTCCTCTGAGTCGGCTGAGGAAGCAGATGAAGCGTCTGAAGAGTAGTCTATTCTTTGTGGACGTTATGAGTAGAGGGTATTTCCGTTCAAAATACTTGCATAATAAACCAAATCACGGTATAATGATATGAAAGATTTGTCGTGGTTTTGTTTGAAATATTGTCCAAATAAGACTAACAGCAGTTAAATCCAACTTATACAGGAAGATTTAGCTGCTCTTTTTGCGCCTAAATTTTGGGAAATTTATGTTTGTAACCTAAACTTAAAGATTCTAAAAATTATTATGCAAAAAGGACAAATGATAATAAAACAGGGCGCGTTGCAGTCTCTGTTGCGATTGACTGGTTGAACCGGTCTTATCTTAGAAAAGGAGCTAACAACTTGGCAGGACATGAAGTTCAGTACGGTAAACACCGTACCCGTCGTAGCTTTTCAAGAATTAAAGAAGTTCTTGATTTACCAAACTTGATTGAAATCCAGACCGATTCTTATAAGGAATTTCTGGATCGCGAACTGAAGGAGGTCTTTGAAGACGTTCTTCCTGTATCCAATTTCACAGACACCATGGAATTAGAATTTGTGGGCTATGAAATGCGGGAACCTAAATACACTCTAGAAGAAGCTCGTCTCCACGACGCGTCTTACTCTGCTCCAATCTTTGTTACTTTTCGTTTGATTAACAAGGAAACTGGTGAGATTAAAACGCAGGAAGTCTTCTTTGGAGATTTCCCACTGATGACTGAAATGGGAACTTTCATCATCAATGGTGGTGAGCGGATTATCGTTTCTCAGCTCGTGCGTTCACCAGGTGTTTATTTCAACGATAAGGTGGACAAAAACGGTAAAGTCGGTTATGGTACAACCGTTATTCCTAACCGTGGTGCATGGCTAGAGCTTGAAAGTGACTCTAAAGATATTGGTTATGCCCGTATCGACCGTACGCGTAAGATTCCGTTTACAACCCTTGTTCGTGCTCTTGGTTTTTCTGGGGATGATGAAATCTTTGATATTTTTGGCGATAGCGAGATTATCCGCAATACCATTGAAAAAGATTTGCATAAAAACCTGTCTGATTCACGGACAGATGAAGCCCTCAAAGAAATCTATGAGCGCCTTCGTCCAGGGGAACCTAAAACAGCGGATTCCTCTCGTAGCCTTTTAACAGCGCGCTTCTTTGATTCACGCCGTTACGATTTGGCAGCAGTGGGTCGCTACAAAATTAACAAAAAACTTAACATCAAGACTCGCCTTTTGAACCAAACGATTGCTGAGCCTTTGGTCGATCCTGAAACAGGTGAAATCTTGGTTGAATCAGGAACCGTCATGACCCGTCAAGTCATTGATTCTATTGCGGATCAGTTGGATGGTGATTTGAATAAGATTACCTATATTCCAAACGATTCTGCTGTTTTGACAGAACCTGTTGAATTACAGCGCTTTAAGGTGGTGTCTCCAACAGATCCTGACCGTGTGATTCATGTCATTGGCAATGCCAACCCTGATGAACGCTTGCGTACGATTACTCCAGCTGATATCTTGGCATCTATGAACTACTTCCTCAACCTTTTTGAAGGGCTTGGCCGTGTAGATGATATTGACCACTTAGGGAACCGCCGTATCCGTGCTGTTGGGGAGCTCTTGGGGAACCAAGTGCGTATCGGATTGACGCGTATGGAGCGTAACTTGCGTGAGCGGATGTCGTCGCAAGATAATGAAGTCTTAACGCCACAAAGTATCATCAATATCCGTCCTGTAACAGCAGCTGTGAAAGAATTCTTTGGTTCTTCTCAGTTGTCTCAGTTCATGGACCAACACAACCCACTGTCTGAGTTGTCGCACAAACGTCGTTTATCAGCCTTAGGGCCTGGTGGTTTGACGCGTGACCGTGCGGGTTATGAAGTTCGAGACGTTCACTACACCCACTATGGTCGGATGTGTCCCATCGAGACGCCCGAAGGACCAAACATCGGTTTGATCAACAACTTGTCCTCTTACGGGCACCTCAACAAATACGGCTTTATTCAAACACCATACCGTAAGATTGATCCGGAAACACGTCAGGTAACGGACGAAATCGTTTGGTTGACTGCCGATGAAGAAGATGAGTTTATCGTTGCTCAGGCTAACTCACCACTCAACGAAGACCGTACCTTTGCCAACGATATCGTCATGGGACGTCATCAAGGGAACAACCAAGAATTTCCAGCTGATTCAGCGGATTTCATGGATGTGTCACCGAAGCAGGTAGTTGCCGTTGCGACAGCCTGTATTCCTTTCCTAGAAAATGATGACTCCAACCGTGCCCTTATGGGAGCTAACATGCAACGTCAGGCTGTGCCGTTGATTGATCCAAAGGCTCCATATGTGGGTACTGGTATGGAATATCAAGCCGCCCATGATTCAGGTGCTGCTGTCATTGCTCAGCACAACGGAACCGTAAGTTATGCTGATGCCGATAAGGTAGAAGTGCGTCGTGAAGATGGATCTCTAGATATTTACTCTATCACTAAATTCCGCCGTTCTAACTCAGGTACAGCTTACAACCAACGGACGCTTGTCAAAGTTGGTGACAAGGTTGAAAAAGGGGACTTTATTGCTGACGGACCTTCTATGGAACGCGGTGAAATGGCTCTTGGTCAAAACCCTATCGTTGCCTACATGACTTGGGAAGGGTATAACTTTGAGGACGCGGTTATCATGAGTGAGCGCCTCGTGAAAGAAGATGTTTATACTTCTGTTCACTTGGAAGAATACGAATCAGAAACACGTGATACCAAGTTAGGCCCTGAAGAAATTACGCGTGAAATCCCTAACGTGGGTGAAGATGCCCTTAAAGACCTAGATGAAATGGGGATTATCCGTATCGGTGCTGAGGTGAAAGAAGGGGATATCCTTGTTGGTAAGGTAACACCTAAGGGTGAAAAAGATCTTTCTGCTGAAGAACGCCTCCTTCACGCCATCTTTGGGGATAAATCCCGTGAAGTGCGAGACACCTCTCTTCGTGTCCCTCACGGTGCCGATGGTGTCGTCCGTGATGTGAAAATCTTTACGCGTGCTAATGGTGATGAGTTACAATCTGGTGTCAATATGCTGGTGCGTGTTTACATCGCTCAAAAACGTAAGATTAAAGTCGGTGATAAAATGGCCGGTCGTCACGGTAACAAGGGTGTTGTATCCCGTATTGTACCTGTCGAAGACATGCCTTATCTTCCTGACGGGACACCGGTTGATATCATGCTCAACCCACTTGGGGTACCATCTCGTATGAACATTGGTCAGGTTATGGAACTCCACCTTGGTATGGCAGCCCGCAACTTAGGTATTCATATTGCGACACCTGTCTTTGATGGGGCTTCTTCAGAAGACCTTTGGGACACGGTTCGTGAAGCTGGTATGGATTCAGATGCTAAGACTGTTCTTTATGACGGTCGTACAGGTGAACCATTTGATAACCGTGTGTCTGTTGGGGTCATGTACATGATCAAACTTCACCACATGGTTGATGATAAACTCCATGCTCGCTCAACCGGTCCTTACTCACTCGTTACCCAACAACCACTCGGAGGTAAAGCTCAGTTTGGTGGACAACGTTTTGGTGAGATGGAGGTTTGGGCCCTTGAAGCGTATGGTGCGTCAAATGTCCTTCAAGAAATCCTGACTTACAAATCAGATGATGTAACAGGACGTTTGAAGGCTTATGAAGCCATTACCAAAGGGAATCCAATTCCAAAACCAGGTGTGCCAGAATCCTTCCGTGTCCTTGTAAAAGAATTGCAATCGCTCGGTCTTGACATGCGTGTCCTTGATGAAGATGACAATGAAGTAGAACTTCGTGATCTCGATGAAGGAGAAGATGACGATATCATTCACGTGGATGATTTAGAAAGAGCTCGACAACGTGCTGCGGCTGAAGCAGCAGCCGCCTTTGAAGCAGAGGATGCTGATAATTAAAACTGTCTTAAGCTTGTTAGGACTCTACCGGATCATTTGGATTTTAGTAGAGTCACTAATGCGCTACCGTAAGACAATATGACTATGAAGGAAAAGGATTAAGATAGAGAGCGCTATGACCGTAGAGGTAATCTGTTTTTCTACACCTCCTTCAAAGATAAGATAAAGAAAGGTATAACTAGTGGTTGACGTAAATCGATTTAAAAGTATGCAAATCACCCTAGCTTCACCAAACAAGGTCCGTTCATGGTCCTATGGTGAGGTTAAAAAACCTGAAACTATCAACTACCGTACACTTAAACCAGAACGTGAAGGACTTTTTGACGAAGTTATCTTTGGTCCAACGAAAGACTGGGAGTGTGCTTGTGGAAAATACAAACGAATCCGTTATAAAGGAATTGTTTGTGACCGCTGTGGTGTTGAAGTAACCCGTGCCAAAGTACGCCGTGAGCGCATGGGGCACATTGAATTAAAAGCTCCAATTTCTCACATCTGGTACTTTAAGGGCATTCCGTCTCGTATGGGCTTGACCCTTGATATGACTCCTCGAGCTCTTGAAGAAGTCATCTACTTTGCGGCTTATGTGGTCATTGATCCTAAAGATACACCGCTTGAGCACAAATCTATCATGACTGAGCGTGAATACCGTGAACGCGTACGTGAATACGGTGCAGGTTCATTCGTGGCGAAGATGGGTGCTGAAGCTATTCAAGACCTCCTTCGTCAGGTGGATCTTCCAGCTGAGATTGCAACCCTCAAAGAAGAATTAAAAACAGCAACTGGTCAAAAACGCATTAAGGCTGTTCGCCGTTTAGATGTTTTGGATGCCTTCTATAAGTCTGGTAACAAGCCAGAATGGATGATCCTCAATATCTTACCAGTTATTCCACCGGATTTACGTCCGATGGTTCAATTGGATGGTGGCCGCTTTGCAGCCTCTGACCTGAATGACCTTTACCGCCGTGTGATTAACCGGAACAACCGTTTGGCCCGTCTTTTAGAGCTTAACGCACCAGGGATTATCGTACAAAACGAAAAACGGATGCTCCAAGAAGCGGTTGATGCCTTAATTGACAACGGCCGTCGCGGCCGTCCGATTACAGGTCCAGGTAGTCGTCCATTGAAATCGTTGAGCCACATGCTCAAAGGTAAACAAGGGCGTTTCCGTCAAAACTTGCTTGGAAAACGGGTCGACTTCTCAGGGCGTTCAGTTATCGCGGTAGGTCCTACCCTTAAAATGTACCAATGTGGTGTTCCACGCGAAATGGCGATTGAACTCTTCAAGCCGTTTGTGATGCGTGAAATTGTTGCCCGTGAATACGCGCAAAACGTCAAAGCAGCCAAACGGATGGTTGAACGTGGCGATGAGCGTATCTGGGATATCTTGGAAGAAGTGATTAAGGAACACCCAGTACTTCTTAACCGCGCACCCACCCTTCACCGTTTGGGGATCCAGGCCTTTGAACCTGTCCTCATCGACGGTAAAGCTCTTCGCTTGCACCCACTGGTGTGTGAGGCCTATAACGCCGACTTTGACGGTGACCAGATGGCGATTCACGTGCCCCTTTCAGAAGAGGCACAAGCAGAAGCACGTATCTTGATGCTTGCGGCAGAACACATCCTTAACCCTAAAGATGGTAAGCCAGTTGTAACGCCATCTCAGGATATGGTCTTGGGTAACTACTACTTGACCATGGAAGATGAAGGTCGCGAAGGCGAAGGGATGGTCTTCAAGGATGCTAATGAGGCTGTTATGGCTTACCGCAATGGCTATGTTCACTTACACAGCCGTGTAGGTATTGCAACAGATAGTCTTGATAAACCGTGGTCAGAGGAGCAACAACACAAGATTTTGATGACCACTGTTGGTAAGGTTCTCTTCAATGCC
This sequence comes from Streptococcus moroccensis, assembly GCF_030812835.1. Taxonomy (GTDB): domain Bacteria; phylum Bacillota; class Bacilli; order Lactobacillales; family Streptococcaceae; genus Streptococcus; species Streptococcus moroccensis. The sequence continues at coordinate 2,063 of NZ_JAUSTM010000004.1, read as the reverse complement.
ATCATGCCTGCAGAGTTACCATACTTGCAAGAGCCAAATAACGCTAACTTAACAGAAGGTGTTCCAGCTAAATACTTCTTGACTCCAGGTCAAGACATCAAGGCTGAAATTGCCAAATTAGAAATCAACCCACCATTTAAGAAGAAAAACTTGGGGAACATCATCGCAGAAATCTTTAAACGTTTCCGCACGACTGAGACCTCAGCCCTTCTTGACCGTCTGAAAGACTTGGGTTACTACCACTCTACTCTGGCTGGTTTAACAGTAGGTATTGCGGATATTCCAGTTATTGATGACAAGGAAAGTGTTATTGAAGAGGCCCACGACAAGGTTGATATGATTACCAAGCAGTTCCGTCGTGGTTTGATCAACGATGAAGAACGCTACAATGCGGTAACCAACACTTGGCGTGAAACCAAGGAAATCCTTGAAAAACGCTTGATTGAAAAACAAGATCCGAAGAACCCAATCGTTATGATGATGGATTCTGGTGCCCGTGGTAACATCTCTAACTTCTCGCAGCTTGCGGGTATGCGTGGTTTGATGTCAGCGCCGAATGGTCGTATCATGGAATTGCCAATCCTATCTAACTTCCGTGAAGGTCTCTCCGTACTCGAGATGTTCTTCTCAACTCACGGTGCCCGTAAGGGTATGACCGATACGGCCCTTAAGACAGCCGATTCTGGTTACTTGACCCGTCGTTTGGTTGACGTGGCCCAAGATGTTATCATCCGTGAAGACGATTGTGGTACGGATCGTGGTCTTGATATCACCTCTATTACTGATGGCAAGGAAATGATCGAGCCATTGGAAGAACGTCTACAAGGACGTTACACTAAGAAAACGGTACGTCATCCAGAAACAGGCGATGTGATTATCGGTGCTGATAAACTCATCACTGAAGATATCGCCCGTCAAATCGTTCAAGCTGGTGTTGAACAAGTGACTATTCGTTCTGTCTTCACATGTAACACCCGTCATGGAGTTTGCCGCCATTGTTACGGTATCAACTTGGCGACTGGTGATGCCGTTGAAGTTGGTGAAGCTGTTGGTACAGTTGCAGCCCAATCTATCGGGGAACCTGGTACCCAGTTGACCATGCGTACCTTCCACACGGGTGGTGTAGCCTCAAATACCGATATCACTCAGGGTCTCCCTCGTGTTCAAGAAATCTTTGAAGCTCGTAACCCTAAAGGTGAAGCGGTTATTACTGAAGTCAAGGGTACGGTGACAGCTATCGAAGAAGATGCGTCAACACGTACTAAGAAAGTCTTCGTTTCAGGACAAACAGGTGAAGGGGAATATGTTGTTCCTTATACTGCCCGTATGCGCGTTGAGGTTGGTGATACGGTTAACCGTGGTCAAGCCTTGACAGAAGGTTCAATCCAACCAAAACGTTTGCTTGAAGTTCGTGATGTCTTGTCTGTGGAAACTTACCTCCTTTCTGAGGTTCAAAAAGTTTACCGTAGCCAAGGGGTAGAAATCGGTGACAAACACATTGAGGTTATGGTACGTCAAATGCTTCGTAAAGTACGTGTCATGGATCCAGGTGATACCGAGCTTCTCATGGGTACCTTGATGGATATTACAGACTTTACCGATGCTAACCGCGAAATGGTTATCTCTGGTGGGATTCCAGCGACAGCCCGTCCTGTCCTTATGGGGATTACCAAAGCCTCCCTTGAAACCAACTCCTTCTTGTCAGCTGCATCCTTCCAGGAAACAACACGTGTCCTTACCGATGCAGCGATTCGTGGGAAACGCGATCATCTTCTTGGCCTTAAGGAAAATGTTATTATTGGTAAGATTATTCCAGCAGGTACAGGTATGGCTCGTTACCGTAATATTGAGCCATTGGCCATCAATGAAGTTGAATTGATTGAAGCTGAAGAGCTAACAGAAGAAATAGTTAGTCCAGAAGTTGCAGAATAATTGAAAAAGTCAGGAATGCGCATTCCTGACTTTTTTGGCTCATTGTCAACTGTAGTGGGTGACTTATATCATGTACGAGAGAGAATCACGTTGGTTCTCTCTTTTTGCACGTTCAAAGCGATCAAAATTTT